>NZ_JMIR01000020.1 GCF_000714935.1 Tumebacillus flagellatus | reverse complement strand
TTGGCTAGAGCGCACGACTGATAATCGTGAGGTCGGAAGTTCGAATCTTCTTGGGCCCACCAAATAGAGAGACCTGATTCCTCCAAGGAATCAGGTCTTTTTGCATGGGGCATGCTACTTTCTAGACTCATACAAAAGGGGGCATCCTCATGCGAAACAAAGACAACCACCCGGGCAACTTCGGCGGTCCGAAAGGTCTCGACAACCCGAAGGCCAAGGATGATTTTGCACCGCTGCGTCCTGACGGTTCGATCGCGCCGCGTCCGCAAGCCCGGATGCGCGAAGGAGCTTCGCACCACGCGCATCCGAACCCGCCTTCCAACGAGTAAGCAGGGCACAGAGCAACGCCGGGAGAAGCTTCGCCCGGCGGGTTGCTCTTTTTTTATTGACACTGTGTCAGGGGAGAAGTATAGTGCAAGTGAAGTGACAGAAGGAGGTGAGAAGCATGCAAGTGGCCAAGAGAGAAGAGCGGTACGAACGCATTCTGGCTGAAGCCACCCATCTGTTTGCCGTCAAAGGGTACGAGCAGACCACCGTAAGCGACATCGTGAAAGCGTGCGAGATGGCGCGCGGCACTTTTTATTTGTACTTTGAGAATTTGGAGCAGGTGTTGTCTGCCGTTTTTTCGCGGGTGATGAACCTGCTGTGGGAGCAGGTGGAGCAGATTCTCGGCAAGGGCGAGCCCCTCGGCCCCGGCGCGATGAAGAACATCGTCCGCGCGATCTTCCACCTGCTCGCACAGCAGAAGGAACTGCTTTCTGTGTTTCGCTGCGGCGGCGGGCAAGTGTTCAACAAGTTTAAGTACGAGACGATTCGCGACCATCTCGGAGTCGGCGTCGCCAACTTGATTCGCGAAAGCCAGCAACACGACGGCGGGTTCCGCCCGTGCACGCCGGAGCTGGTGTCGATGATGATCACGACGCTGATCGACCAGATGGCTTACTATACATTTGCGTTGGAGCAAGACGGATATCCGCAAGAAATTGTGATGCAGGAACTTGTCAACTTTATCGAGTATGGAATCTGTGGAACTCCTTATGATATGATGGAGGACACTACAGAGAAATGAAGGTGCAGATCATGACGAAAACTCCGCAAGAAACTCGTGTCGTGGTCGGCATGTCCGGCGGTGTGGATTCCTCTGTCACGGCGTACCTCCTCAAAGAGCAAGGGTATGACGTGATCGGCGTATTCATGAAAAACTGGGACGACACCGACGAATTCGGCCATTGCACAGCAGATGAAGACTTTAACGATGTTCGCCGGGTGTGCGAGAAGATCGGCATCCCGTACTATACCGTGAATTTTGAGAAGCAGTACTTCGACCGCGTCTTCCAGTACTTCCTCGACGAGTACAAGCGCGGCCGCACGCCGAACCCGGACGTGATGTGCAACCGCGAGATCAAGTTCAAGGAATTTCTCGATGCCGCGCTAGACCTGGGCGCCGATTACATCGCGACCGGTCACTACGCGCGCGTCGATTTCCACGAAGGCAAACACCGCTTGCTGCGCGGCGTGGACACCAACAAAGACCAGACCTACTTCTTGAACCAATTGAACCAATACCAGCTCTCCAAGACGATGTTCCCGATCGGCGAGCTGCCCAAGCCCAAAGTCCGCGAAATCGCCGAAGCGGCCGGCCTTGCCACCGCCCGCAAGAAGGATTCCACCGGGATCTGCTTCATCGGCGAGCGCAACTTCCGCGAGTTCTTGGGTCAATACCTTCCCGCGCAGCCGGGCGAGATGCGCACGATGGCGGGCGAAGTGAAGGGCGAGCACATGGGCCTGATGTACTACACCCTCGGCCAGCGCCAAGGGCTTGGCATCGGCGGCTCCGGCGAGCCGTGGTTTGTCGTCGGCAAGGACTTGGAGAACAACGTCCTGCTCGTCGAACAAGGCCAGGACCACCCGGCGCTGTACTCCGAATCGCTCCTCGCCACCGATGTGCATTGGGTCAGCGGAGCACCGATCGGCACGACGTTCCGTTGCGCCGCGAAATTCCGCTACCGCCAACCGGACCAAGGCGTGACGGTGCACGTCATGGACGGCGGCGTCTGCGAAGTGATTTTTGACGAGAAACAAAAAGCGGTCACCCCCGGTCAGGCGGTCGTGTTCTACGACGGCGAAGTCTGCTTGGGCGGCGGCACGATCGACAAAGTCCGTGCGCTGGTGAAAGCCTGAGCCGTTGTCGATGAACCAAAAAAGGAATCAAAAAAGCCGAGTTCGCATACGCCATGCGAACTCGGCTTTTTGGGTGATGCACTTGGTTTTACTGGTTCGGGAAAAAGGGGCAGAGGCTAGGGGGGCCTCTGCCGAATGGGGTAAAAGGGTGATAGTTGGTACCTGTAGTGTACACCTGCGGTTCGATTGTGAACAACTGGGAAATAGAGGGGCGTGCGCTAGTTTCCGATATACGCTTTAATCATTGCCAACGTTTCCCGAAGTGTCCAGTATGATTCGATCATCGCATGGCTCGGTTCCGAGTAGCCGCCGACCGCATCGAGTCCGACTTGTTCGGCGAGCAGGTGCGCTCGCTTCTGGTGAAAACGATGGGTGGCGATCAGGACGGTGTGCAGATTCTTTGCTTCGAGGACTTTTTTGGAGTTTTGCAGATTTTCACGGGTGTCGTGCGATTGGTCTTCGAGCAAGAGCGCGTCGTGCGGCACACCGTTTTTTTCGAGGTAGCGGCGCATGCACTCCGCTTCGCTGATCTCGCCGCTGCCGTGCCCGCCGGAGAGAATCAGGTGTCTTGCGTACCCTTGTTGGTAGAGGTGCAGCGCCATGTCCAGACGCTCCCGCAACGCGGGGCTGGGTTCGGTGCCGCGCACTTCGGCGCCGGGAATCAAAATCGCGTCGGCGTGCACCGGTTGCAATGCATCGGCGTACGTTTCGATGGAGTGATATTGCCAAACGACATAGCAGAGACCCGCCAAAAACAACGCGAGGACGAGCCGTATCCCTTTTTTCTTCACGGTGAACCTCCTAAATCCCGAAATCAAACCTTGACACATAAGAAGAAACGTAATTTAATTAAATCACACATCTAGTTTAACACGGAGAACAATGACGGAGTTGAACCTTGTGATTCTTGCGACAGGTGTTAATACCTTGCAGGTGGTCAATCTCGACCGTATCCGATTTCATGAAGAGTACGAGCCGCATCGTCTCGATGTCACGTGTTATGCCATTCGCATGGAGGGCGTGTTGCGCCACCCGCCGATCGCCATGCAGATGAGAGACGGTTCGTATGTCATTTTAGACGGGGCGCACCGCACGCACGCTCTGGAAGCGCTGGGGTGCAAACGGGCGGTGTTGCAGGTGGTCAAGCCGGAACAGTTCGCGCTGGAATCGTGGAGCCACGCGCTTCCCAACGGCGACTGGCTGGAGCCGTTGAAGCAAGACCCGCAGATTGAGTGGGCACAGGAGAACGGCGACGGCCTCGCTCTGGCGGAAGTGGTGGACGAGTACGGCGGGCGCTGTTTTCTCTATCCGGCGGGGCGCACGGTGGATTTGGAGGAACGGTTGACCGCGTGGCATCGAATTGTCGACTCGTACACGAAGAAACTGCCTGTCCAACGGTTTTCGCAATGGTCGGGGAATCCGGGGCAGGGCAAAGTGCATTTTTGCTATCCGGCGTGGAGCGTTCAAGAGTTGGAAGAGATCGTGCTCCGCGAGCGGGTCATGCCGGCCGGGGTCACCCGTTGCATCGTCGAAGGCCGCGTGTTGAATTTGCGCGTGCCGCTCGATTTGTTGCTCGCTTCCACCTTCGACGAAGGGCGTTGGGATTCCTTGCGCGAAGAGTGGGGGCGGTCGCTGCGCTTGTACACGGAATCGGTGTTTCTCTGCGAGTAGTAGTCGCGCCGTAAGATGAAAATGTTACAGAGGAGAACCCCGCACGACAGGGGTTCTTGTTTTTTGTCAAGGGATGGGGGATACTAAGAGAAGCAGTCTGATCTCGTGGAGGAACCTCGTGTTGAACAAAGTCGCATTGATAACAGGCAGTTCCACAGGGCTTGGCAAACGCACGGCGCTGGAACTCGCCAGGCTTGGCATAGATGTCGTGATCAATTATCGAACCAACCGGGACGCGGCGCTCCAATTCGCCCGCGAACTGGAGCGCGAATATCCGGTGCGCGCCTTGGCGGTGCAGGCGGACGTGTCCGATCCCGCGGACTGCCGCTCGCTGGTCGGACAGGTTCTGGAAGTATTCGGCCGCCTGGACATTCTCGTCAACAACGCCGGCCCGTACATCCCGGAGCGCAAACGGATGGCGGAGTATGAGTTGGACGAGTGGAACGCGATGATCAACGGCAATTTGACATCGGTGTTCTATCTGTCGAAACTCGTGATTCCGCACATGCGCGAAAACGGCTGGGGGCGCATCTTGAATTTCGGTTTTGACCGGGCGGATACCGCTCCGGCGTGGATGTTCCGCTCGGCGTTCGCGGCGGCGAAAGTCGGTTTGGTGTCGCTGACCCGTACGATGGCGCTCGAAGAAGCGGAGTACGGCATTACGGTGAACATGGTCTGTCCGGGGGACATCATCGGCGAATGGAAGGAAGCGAACATCGAGGACGCCAGCTCTGCCGGTGATCATTCGACTCCGGTTGGGCGCGTCGGGACGGGCGAAGACATCGCGCGGACGATCGCGTTCTTCTGCGCCGAAGCGTCCGGATTTATCACCGGGACGGTGATCGCCGTCACCGGGGGCAAGGACGTGCTGACCAAGTACCGCTATGAGGCGGAGAGTTCGAAACCTGTTTGGTAGAAAGGTGTTTGCGGGATGGCGGAACTTCAGCTGATGGAACGGCAAGGAAACGGGTTGGGTCAGGCAGAGGACGTGCGCGTGGTGCAGGTGGCAGAGGATGCGCTCGGAACGTATTGGCGAACCGACGGATTGGGGCGCTTGCTGCATCCGGAGATCGCGGCGGCGGGGATGGACGGTGAAGAGGCAGGAGCTTTTTTACTGGAAATCGCGTCGCGCGTCCACGGCGGGGAATGGTTGGACGTCCTCGGCGGCCGGTTGTTTGCGGGCGGCGCGTGGTATCGCTACGCGTGGCAGCCTGAGCAGTTTGTGTTTTGGATGGAGCAAGAGTGCCGCCCTGCTTGGTGAGGGCGGCTTTTTTTCGAAGCTGATTTCGTTTTTGCAACGGGGTGCAACTCTTCTGCAACACGAATTGTTACAATGTTTTGTACACACGTGAAGTGATTTCAGGAGGTTTTTTCAATGCGCTTATTGAATAAAGTAGCGATCATCACCGGCGGTGCAAGCGGCATCGGCAAAGAAACCGCACGCCTGTTTGCACAAAACGGAGCCAAACTCGTCATCGCCGACTATAACGAAGAAGCAGGCCAAGCCGCTTTGGAAGAACTGCACGCGCTCGGCGCGGAAGCCGAATTCGTCCGCGCAGACGTCTCGAACCGCGAGGATGTGCAGAATTTGATCAACACCGCGAAATCGAAGTTCGGCGCGATCGACATCTTGGTCAACAACGCCGGGATCACCCGCGACGGGTGGTTGGTGAAGATGGACCCCGCGCAATGGGATCAGGTCATCTCGATCAACTTGACCGGCGTTTTCAACTGCACGCAATCGGCGGCAAGCGTGATGATGGAGCAGGGCTCCGGCGTCATCTTGAACGCGGCGTCGGTCGTCGGTCTCTACGGCAACATCGGCCAAACCAACTACGCGGCGGCGAAGGCCGGCGTCATCGGCATGACCAAGTCGTGGGCGAAGGAACTCGGGCCGAAGGGCATCCGCGTCAACGCGGTCGCGCCGGGCTTTATCATGACGGGCATGACCGATAAGATGCCGGAGAAAGTCCTCGGCATGATGGAGGAAAAAACCCCGCTGCGCCGTCTCGGCCAACCGGACGACATCGCCAAAGCGTATCTGTTCCTGGCATCCGATGATGCGAGTTTCGTTAACGGAGCGGTTCTCAGCGTGGACGGAGGCTTGACGCTCTAATGCGCCGCGCGACCGACTGGCTCCAGAGCCGGGCCCGCCTGACGCCGCAGAAGTTGGCGCTCGTCGAGGTGGAGACGGGGTTGCGGCTCACGTATCAGCAGTTTGACGCCCGGGCTGCGCGTTTGGGCGCGTATTTGCAGCAGCACGGCGTCCGCAAGGGCGACCGTGTCGGTTTTTTGGCGCTCAACTCCGCCGGACACTTGGAGTTGCTGTTTGCCTGCGCCAAAATCGGCGCGGTGTTCGTGCCGCTGAACCATCGGTTTTCGAAGCCGGAATTGGCGTATGTGCTCGACGATTGCAAGCCTGCGGTGCTGGTGTCGTTTGAGCCGTTTGCCGAGTTGGCGCGGGAGTTGATCGCGGAAGTTGCAATCGAGTTGCACGTCGAAGAGCCGCTCTATCAACAGATCGCGGCGACCGAAGTCGGCGGCGGAGTCCCCTTGCCTGTGGAGCTTGACGAAGAGGACCCGTGGGCGATCATCTACACGGGCGGCACGACCGGCAAGTCCAAGGGCGCGATCCTGTCGCACCGGGCGATTCTCTGGAACTCGATCAACTCGGTGCTTTCGTGGGGGCTGACGGAGCATGATGTGACGCCGGTCTATATGCCGATGTTTCACACGGGCGGCTTGAATGCGCTTACCACGCCGGTGCTGCACGCCGGGGGCACGGTGGTCGTGTCGCGGGACTTAAGCCCGGCGGGGATTTTGAACGTGCTGGAGGGCGAGGGCTGCACGATCGCGTTGCTCGTCCCGACCGTCTACCATCTGTTGGTCACGTCTCCTGAATTTCAGGCGGCGACATTTACCACCATGCATACGTTCCTCTCGGGCGGCGCGCCGTGTCCGCATACGATCTATGAAGCGTTCTGGGCGAAGGGCTTGGCGTTCAAAGAAGGCTACGGGCTGACCGAAGCAGGACCGAACAATTTCTACATCCACCCCGACCGCGCCAAGCAGAAGATCGGCTCTGTCGGCGTGCCGATGTTCCACAACGAAGTGCGCATCGTCGACAACGAAGGCCGCGACTTGCCGGCCGGTGAGACGGGCGAACTCTGGATTCAGGGGCCGCACGTGTTCTCCGGGTATTGGAACAAGCCGGAAGTCTTTGCCGAGACGCTGGTCGACGGTTGGTTGCGCACGGGAGACCTCGCCCGTCGGGACGCCGACGGCTGTTATTACATCGTCGGGCGCAAGAAAGACATGATCATCACCGGCGGCGAGAACGTCTATCCGCTCGAAGTGGAACATATTCTGGAGCAACACCCGTCCATCTCGGAAGTGGCGGTGGTCGGATTGCCGGATCCCAAGTGGGGCGAGGTCGTCACGGCGGTGGTCGTGCTCGCGCCGGGGGCCGCGGCGAACGGAGAGCTTTTCAAGGAATATTGCGGCGGGAAGCTTGCCGGATATAAAATCCCGAAGCGCTGGGAGTTTGTGCGCGAACTGCCGAAGACGTCTGTCGGCAAAATTGATAAGAAAGCGATTGTACACCTGCACACGCAACACGAGACTGCGTAAACGCAGGAAACCCGCACCCGATCCTGGGTGCGGGTATGCTTGTTTTTTTGAGGAGGGGGAGGTTTCCGATGAGAGACGGACAGTTTGTGCTGACAACCAAGTTGGTCCCGCCCCGCGTCAAACAGCAATGCCTGAAACGCCGCCGGTTGGATGAGTTGTTTGCTTCGGTGATCGATTATCCGGTGACGCTGGTGCAAGCGGACGCCGGGTATGGCAAGAGCACGGCGCTGGTGACTCATCTGTGCTCGCAATTTGATCATGTGGCGTGGTGTTCGTTGGAAGAGGGCGAGCGCGACCCGCTTCTGTTCATGCAATACTTGATTCGCTCGGTCAAAGCGATCGATCCGGCGCTCGGCGACCGTTCGCGGAGTTTGTTGGAGGAGGGGGAGCCGACGACGGCTCTGTTGCAGCCGTGTTTGACGCTGCTCTTGAACGATTTGGCGGAAGGGGCGCCCGATCCGACGATTTTGGTTTTGGACGACTTTCACACCGTGGCGCATGTGCCGGAGATTCGTCAGGTCACCGATGCGCTGATCCGCTACCTGCCCGCGCATGTGCATCTCGTGCTCGGCAGCCGCAAAACGTTGGAGACGCAAGCGGTCAAGCGGATGCAAGCCACCTGCGATCTGCTGATGATCGACAAGCGCGATCTCGCGTTTACGGCCGCTGAAATTGACCAATTGTTCCGACAGGCGTACGGCATCGACTTGACGATGGAACAAGCGGAAGAGCTGCGGGAGCAGACGGAGGGCTGGATCATCGCGTTGCAGATGGTGTGGAAGGGCATGGAGCGCGGCGTGGAGTGGCCGAACTTGTGGCGGTCGCAGGGACAGGCGGGCGTGCCGCTGTTTCATTATCTCGCCGAGGAAGTGTTCGACCGCCAGCCGGATGAGGTGCGGGCGTTTTTGAAGCAGACGTGTCTGCTGGAATCGATGAACGGCAAGCTGTGCGACTTGCTGACCGACTGCCGCGATTCGGCAGAGATGCTGAAGGGCTTGGAGAGCAACGGGCTGTTCGTCACCGTGTCGGCGGAGGGCGGGGAGTACCGCTATCACCGCTTGTTCCAGCAGTTTCTGCAACAGCGTTCGCAGCAGGTGCTGTCGCCGGAGCAGTGGGCGGATCTGCATCGCCGCGCGGCGGGCTACTATGCGGAAACGGGCGATTTGCAAAAAGCGCTGCGGCACTACAACGAAGCGGGCGACGCCGAATTGGTGGTCCAACTGTTGCTGGAAAGCGGCCAAGACTGTTTGCAAAACGGGCGGTTGGAGCTGTTGAAGGGCTGGATTGACTCCTTGCCGAGTTCGGAGTTGGGGAGGAACCCGCAGCTGCTGTTGTGGCGCGGCGAGATCGACCGGGTGATGTCCCGCTTCCACGAAGCGGTGCACTGGTACACGCTGGCCGAGGGCGGGTATATTCAAAAAAACGACCCCCTCGGCCGAAGCAGCGTCTATCGCGGACAAGCGCAAGTGTACCTGGACACGATCCAGCCCGGCCAAGCGACGCCGTGGCTGCAAAAAGCGCTCGGCGTGTTGGAAGACGGCTACCCGCAGGAGCGGGCGGCGCTGTTGCGCTTGCTGGCGGAGAACCACACGAACAGCGGGCAATTGCAAGAAGCGCAAGCGTGCTTGCTGCAAGCCAACGAGTTGGTGCCGGGCGTGGAGCGCGACGAGTTGGACGTGCGCTTGCATCTGCGCTCGGGGCGTCTGCAAGAAGCCCGGCAGTTGACGCTTGAAATTCTCGGCAAGGAGAGCGAGCGGGCGCCGGGACAGAAGCAACGCGCGGCGAAGTCGCACCGCGAGATGCCGCTGTTGCTCTCGTTGATCGACGCGATGATCGGCGAGACGAAATCGGCGCGTCTGGCTGCGGAGCAGGGCATCAAGGTCGGGCAAGAACTGCATTCGCCGTTTGTCGAGATGGTCGGCTATATCCGATTGGGTCATGCGACGGCGTTGACGGGAGATTTGGAGACGGCGCAAGAGCAGTACCGGCACTCGGTGCAGATCAGCGAATCGCTGTGCGTCGAGCGCGGCAAAGTCGAAGCGCTGATGGGTCTCTGTCACACGGCGGGGATGCAAGGCGAACTGGAGGAAGCGCAGGCGTACGCGCTCGCCGGGTTGGAGTTGGCGTTGAACGTGCAGGACATGTGGTGCGCCAATCTGATTCGGGTGACGATCGGCGGTTTGTATACGTCTTGGGGGCAGGACGAAGAAGGGCTGACGTGGCTTCGGGAAGCGGAGCGCGGATTTGCGGCGTGCGGCGACACGTTCGGCGTGGCGAATTCGCGGTTGTGGCTGTCGATGCTCTACCACCGCAACGGGCGTCAGGAGGAGTTTGCCGCGACGGTGCGGGAGTTGCTTCAAGGCGTGGAAGCGAACGGCTTTGAGTACCTCTTCCTGCGCCGGACGATGTTGGGACCGCCGGATGCGCAGATGACGCTGCCGTTTTTGCTGGCGGCGCGCGACGAGCTGAAGCTTGCGGGTGCAGACCGCGTGCTGAAGCTGATGGGCGGCAAGCATTTTCAACAGCATCCGGGGTATACGTTGCGCGTGCGGACGCTAGGGCATTTTGAAGTGTACCGGGGCTTGGAGGAAGTCGGGCGCAAGGAATGGAAGCGCGAGAAGTCCAAGCAGTTGTTCCAGTTGCTCGTCACCCGCCAAGGGCAGTTGTTGCAGCGCGATGAGATTTACGACCTGCTGTGGCCGGATGTCGATGAGAAGACGGCGAACCGCGATTTCAAAGTGGCGATGAACGCGCTGACCAACGCGTTGGAGCCCAAACGCGAGGCGAGGTCGGAGTCGTTTTTTGTGGAGCGGGTGGACACGGCGTATCGTTTGAACCGGCAAGCGGCGGTCTGGGTGGACGCGGACGAGTTCAAGAGATTGGTCGCCAAAGGCTTGGCGGCCGCCGAGCAGGGAGAGAGCGCTGCGGCGTGCCGCGATCTCAAGACGGCGCTTGCGCTGTACCGGGGCGATTACCTCCAATACTCGCCGTATCTGGATTGGTGCGCCGCCGAGCGGGAGCGCTTGCGCACGCTGCACCTGCGCGCGCAGGAAGTGCTCGCGACGCTCCGCTACGAGGCAGGCGATCTCTTAACGGCGGTCAAGTGCGCCGAAGCGATCCTCGCCCTCGATGCCTGCTGGGAGCCCGCGTACCGCATGCTGATGAACTGCTACGCTCAACTTGGCAAACGCAACCTCTTGATCTCCACGTACAAAACCTGCGTGGCGCAGTTGGAGGAGCAATTGGGGCTGGAGCCGATGGAGGAGACCGTGAAGTTGTATCAGCGGTTGGTAAAGGAATAAATTCGTGAATTAAAAAAGAATCACAACTATCCTGTTAACTTTCTTGGATTTGTGTTATTTTTGTTTGGTGATGGTTTTCTTGAAAGGGCAGGGGAGTTTACGTGATGTTTTTGTTGTTTTTCATTTTGCTTCTTATTGTGTGTGTTCCGGTCCTCTTGCAACAACGGAAACGGAGCCAACGTCGCAAGGGCGTGATCGGAGAGAAACTCGTACGCAAGGAATTGAGCCGACTGGACGGAGTTGCGTATCGCTCTCTGCACAATCTGCTCCTGCCGCGTCATCAACACGAACCCGGTCAGCAAGACAAAACAACGCAGATCGACCATGTGATCGTCTCTCTCTACGGAATCTTTGTCTTAGAGACCAAGGACTACGGCGGCACGATCTATGGCGACGATCGTCGGGCGCAATGGACGCAATACCTGGGCTCGAAGAAGTCGAACTTTAAGAACCCGCTCCACCAGAACTACGGGCATGTGCAAGCCTTGAAGCATCTCTTGCACGACATGGGCGAGATCAAGATGTTCAACTTCGTCGTCTTCACAGGCCGAGCCAAGCTCAAAATTGAGACAGCGGAGGATACCGACGGCGAGATCTT
Organism: Tumebacillus flagellatus; assembly: GCF_000714935.1. Classification (GTDB taxonomy): domain Bacteria; phylum Bacillota; class Bacilli; order Tumebacillales; family Tumebacillaceae; genus Tumebacillus; species Tumebacillus flagellatus. The sequence goes on along the minus strand of NZ_JMIR01000020.1, from coordinate 115,367 downwards.
CTCGGTTTTGGAGCTGCATCGGGCGATTGCGAAATACAAGCAGCCTGTGCTCACCCCCGTGCAAGTTGCGCAGATCGAGGAGCGGCTGAAAGCTGCGAACCTTGACAACCGTCATACCCGCAAGCAGCACGTTCAGACGATCCAGGCTGAAAAAGCAGCGCAGGAAGCGAAACTCCAAGCCGGCGAATGCCCGAAGTGCGGCAGCCCTTTGGTGGACCGCCAAGGGAAGTACGGGCCGTTCAAGGGGTGTTCTTCCTATCCCAAGTGCCGATAGCGCGTCCAACAACAAAGCAGCTGACTCCCGCGAGTCGGCTGTTTTTTATTCGACTTTCGAAAATAGTTGCACTCTCGGGTCAAGAAACGAGTCCAGAAAAAAGGGAAGTATCCGAATATTCACGAATAGAATAGAGTAGTAGAATGATCAAGCTTGCCAGACAGGGGGAAAACTCACGTGTCCAAGGAGATCAGTCATGTTGTGGGGGAAGCGCTTTTCATTCCGGCGATTTCTCTCTATCAAGCAGCCGTGAAAACCGCGCAGACCTATCCCGATGCGCCGGCGATGTATTTTTATGACCGGACGATTCCGTACCGTGATTTTTTGACAGCGGTGGAGCGGTTGTCGGCGTTTTGGGCGGAGCAGGGCATCGCCAAGGGCGACCGCGTCGGCATCATGTTGCCGAACTGCCCGCACTATGTGATCGCGTTCTACGCCTGCGCCCGTCTCGGGGCGGTCGTCGTCCAGGTCAACCCGATGTACACGCCGCGTGAGGTGGAATATACCCTGACCGACTCCGGAGCCAAAGCGCTCGTCGTCTTCGACCGCCTCTACGCCGCGCTCGTCGACAACGCCTCTGTGCAAGCGCTCCAATCTGTTTTGCTCGCGTCGTTCGCCCCGTTCCCGGCAGACGCAGAACGTCCGGCGAACGTTGTCCTCTGGGACGAAGCTCTCGCCCGCGACCTGGAGATCCCGGAACCGGCGATCCTCGACCCGGCGGAGGACGTCGCCGTGCTCCAATACACCGGCGGCACCACCGGACGCTCCAAGGGCGCGATGCTCACTCACGAAAACCTCGTCGCCAACACCTACCAATTGCTCGCGGTGATCGGAAGCGATATCGCGGGCGGCGTTGATAAAATTTTGACCGCCATCCCGCTGTTCCACGTCTACGGCATGACCGTCGCGATGAACATGGCGGTGTTCACCGGCGCGTCGATGATCCTCTTGCCGCGCTTTGAACTCGAAGAACTGCTGAAGACGATCCAACACCACCGACCGCGCTTCTTCCCCGGCGTCCCGACGATGTACGTCGCCATCGCCAACCACCCCGACGCACAGCAATACGACGTCGACTGCATCGAAATCTGCAACAGCGGGTCGGCGCCGCTGCCCGTCGAAGTCATGCACAAGTTCGAACAGCGCACCGGCGCCAACGTCCTTGAAGGCTACGGCCTCTCCGAAGCGTCGCCCGTCACGCACAGCAACCGCGCGACGCACCCGAAAGTCCCCGGCTCCATCGGCCTCGTCATCCCGGCGACCGAAGCGAAAATCGTCGATCTCGGCACCGGCGACGACGTGCAAGGCGTCGGCGAGATCGGCGAGTTGGTGATCAAAGGCCCGCAAGTGATGAAGGGCTACTGGAACATGCCGCAAGACACCGCCCACACGCTGCGCAACGGCTGGCTCTACACGGGCGACATCGCGCGCATGGACGAAAACGGCTACTTCTACATCGTCGACCGCAAAAAAGACATGATCCTCTCCGGGGGCTTCAACGTCTACCCGCGCGACATCGAAGAAGTGCTCTACCAACACCCGAGCGTCCAAGAAGCGGTCGTCGTCGGCGTTCCGGACGAATACCGCGGCGAATCCGCCAAAGCGGTGATCGTCCTGCGCGAAGGCATCGACCCGAGCGGGGTGGAGGAAGAGCTCAACGACTGGTGCCGCGAACGGCTGGCGGCGTACAAAATCCCGCGCCTCTACGAATTCCGCGCCGAACTTCCCAAAACTGCTGTCGGTAAAATTCTCCGCCGGGCGTTGCGCGACGCGTAACCCCGGAAGTTTTTCCTCAACACCCAAACGACCGTTCGGAAGAGCGGGGAAGGAGCACGCCTCATGCACGTCATGGACCTGTTCCGTTTGCGACCAAGATGTGCGAGGCCGTGCTCCCATACGGCGGTGAAAAAATTCTCGCCGGCGTTCCGATGAAGCGCTTTGGCAGCCAACAAGACCTCAAAGGGCTTGCCGTCTACCTCGCTTCCGAAGTTTCCGCCTGCATGACCGGCCAAGTGCTGCTCATCGACGGCGGCGCGTCTGCGATGTAAGAGAAGGAGAGATCGAACATGACCACTTTGCACCAAGAGACCCGACTCGGCGGGCAGTTTCTGCTGGAAGAGATCCGCTGCGGCGGGGTCTTCACCCCGGAGGACTGCACCGACGAACACCGTATGATCCGCCGACTGGCGCGCGACTTCGCGCAGAAGGAAGTTCTCCCGCACAACGAACGCCTCGAATCCCAAGACTGGGACTTCACCGTCTCGCTGTTGAAAAAAGCGGGCGAACTCGGCCTGCTCGCACACTCCGTTCCCGAAGCGTATGAAGGCCTCGGCCTCGATAAAATCACCAAAGTGATCGTCGGCGAAGAAATCGGACAGGTCGGCGGCTACAGCGTGATGCACTTGAACCATACGGGCATCGCGACGCTTCCGATCACCTACTTCGGGACGGACGAGCAGAAAGCGAAATACCTGCCGAAGCTCGCGTCGGGCGAATACTTGGGCGCGTACTGCCTCACCGAACCCTCCGCCGGTTCGGACGCGCTGGGGGCGAAGACCACGGCGAAACGGAACGACGCGGGCACGCACTACATTCTCAACGGCACGAAGCAGTTCATCACCAACGCGGGATTCGCCGACACGTTCATCGTGTACGCGAAAGTCGACGGCACGAAATTCACCGCCTTTCTCGTCGAGAAAAACTTCCCCGGCCTGTCCTTGGGTCCGGAAGAGCACAAGATGGGAATCAAATCCTCGTCGACGCGTCAGGTGTTCTTCGAAGACTGCCTCGTTCCGGTGGAGAATCTGCTCGGCGAAGTCGGGCGCGGACATGTGATCGCGTTCAACGTGCTGAACCTCGGCCGCTTCAACCTCGGCGCGGCGGCGCTCGGCGGTTCGAAAGCCGCGTTTGCGGAAGGGTTGCGTTACGCCAAGAGCCGCGTGCAGTTCAACCGTCCGCTGGCGAGCTTCCCCGCCTCGCAGGAGAAACTCGCCGACATGGCGGCGCGCATCTATGCGATGGAATCGCTGGAATACCGCACGGCGCACCTGCTGGAGAGCGCACTCGGCAGCCTCTGCGCCGAAACGGACACCCGCAAGATCGCCGGCGCACTGATGGAATACGCCATCGAGTGCTCGATTTGCAAAGTGTTCGGCTCGGAAACCCTGCAAGCGGTGGTCGACGAGAGCTTGCAGCTGCACGGCGGGTACGGCTACATGCGCGAGTACCGCATTGAGCAGATGTACCGCGACGCGCGCATCAATCGCGTCTACGAAGGAACCAACGAAGTCAACCGCCTGCTCGTGCCGGGGCTGCTTTTGAAAAAAGCGTCTGCGGGCAGCCTCCCCGTGCCGGATGCGATTGAAAAAGCGACGGCGGAACTGGTAGGCGTTGCGCCGGAAGCAGAGGGGCCGCTCGCCCGCGAGCGCGGCATGGTGAACACCGTGCGCCGCGTCTTCCTCGGGTTGCTGGGGCTTGCGTATGAAGAGCTCCAAGAGAAGTTGGAAGCGGAGCAGGAGATCGTGATGAAGCTTTCGGAACTGGGCATTCAGCTGTACGCGATGGAAAGCGCGTTGCTTCGCACGGAGCAAGCTGTTCAGAAACAAGGCGAAGAGCAGACCGCACTCAAGCGCGATCTCACCGTCGCGTTCGTGGAAGATGCGTTTTTGCAAAGCGAGATGCTGGCGCGCAAAGTGTTGGCGGGGCTCTTGAACGCCGAGCGCGTCGGGGCGCTGCGTTCGCGGATCGGGGAACAATTCGCCCGCTTCTACCCGGAAGGCCAGATCGAGCGCAAACGCCGCATCGCCGAGCGCTTGATCGCAGCGGACGGCTATACGAGTTAAGGAGGGAATTCGATGCAACGGCTGGCAGAGATTGTCGGACAATCCTCGACTCCGGTGGCAAATGACGTGGAGCGGGGCGCGATCCGCAAATTCGCCGAGGCGATCGGCGACCCCAACCCGCTTTACCGCACGGGAGACGCATCCGGCCGCGTCGTCGCGCCGCCGACGTTCTCCCTGACGCTCGACCACGGCAAACTCGAAGGCTTCGATCTGAAAACGGACGGCTTGATCCACGGCGAGCAGGAGTTCAACTACGGCAAGCCGATGTACGCGGGCGACGTCATTTCCAGCTCGATGAAGGTGACCGACGTTTACGAGAAAACCGGGAAGTCCGGCAAGATGACGTTTGTCACGCTGGAGCAAACCGGGATCAACCAGCACGGGGAGACCTGTTACCACAACATCATGAAGATCATCATCCGATGACGGAGAGGGAGGGACACGCATGGAACTTCGTGATTTCCAAGTGGGCGATCGACTGCCGACTCTGACCAAACCTCCTGTCACCAAGACGCAGTTGGTCATGTATTCGGGGGCGTCGGGCGATTTCAACCCGATTCACACCGTGGAAGAGTTCGCTCAATCGGTCGGGCTTGGCGGCGTGATCGCGCACGGCATGCTGACGATGGCGTTTGCGGGCCAGATGCTGACCGACTGGATCGGCACGGCGGGCGAGCTCGGGCAGTTTCAAGTGCGCTTCACCGGCATGGTGCGCCCCGGCGACATCGTGACCTGCGAAGGCGTTGTGCGGGAGCGCATCAACGAGAACGAGCGCACCAAACTTACCGTTTCCGTCCGCGCGGTGACCGACAAAGGCGTAGAAGCCGTCTCGGGAACCGCGATCGCTTGGGGATAAGGTTTTTCAGGTTGGGATTTTAGAAAGGGGATTTCCTTCATGCGCGTACAAGACAAAGCAGCCATCGTAACAGGAGCCGGACGCGGCATCGGAGCGGCGACCGCTCTGCGCCTCGCTCAAGAAGGAGCGAAGGTCGTCGTCAACGACATCTCGGAAGACAACGCACAGCATAGCGCCGCCGCGATCCGCGAAGCAGGTTTTGAAGCGATCGCGCACGCCTGCGACATCACCGACCGCACCGCCGTGCAAGGGTTGATCGCCAAAGCGGTCGACACGTACGGCCGTCTCGACATCCTCGTCAACAACGCGGGCGTCATCCGCGACAACCTCACGCACAAACTGAGCGACGATGATTGGGACACCGTTATGAACGTGCATCTCAAAGGCGCGTTCTACTGCTCGCAGGAAGCGCAAAAGCACATGGTCGCGCAGAAGTACGGCAAGATCGTCAACTTCTCCTCGACCTCGGCGCTGGGCAACCGCGGCCAACTGAACTACTCCACCGCCAAAGCGGGTTTGCAGGGCTTCACGAAAACGCTGGCGATCGAGCTGGGCCGCTACAACATCAACGTCAACGCCGTCGCGCCGGGCTTCATCGAAACCGACATGACCCGCGAAACGGCGGCGCGCATGGGCGTGGACTTCGAGCAGTTCAAAGAGTACGGCGCACAGCAGTCGGTGCTCGGACGCACGGGCAAGCCGGAGGACGTCGCCAACGCCGTCCTCTTCCTCGTGTCCGACGAAGCGAGCTTCATCACCGGCCAAGTGCTGTACGTGCGCGGCGGGGTATAAGAAAAAAGCAGTTGGCCTCGAGGTGCGGTCAACTGCTTTTTTGATCGCTCGGTTCAGGATTTTAGTAACTTCTGTGCAACCCTGTTTTGCTAGTGTGAGAGCGTACCTTGCTACCTTGCACCAGAGAGAGGAGATTGTACCGTCATGAAAATCGGCATCGTCAGCACCGGTGTCTATATACCGCAACACTTCCAAACCGCAGCTGAAATTTCTGCCGCCAGCGGCATTCCGCAAGAGATCATCGAGACCAAGATGGGTTTCTCCCGCAAGCCGCTGCCGGGTCCGGAAGACCACACCTGCCAGATGGGCATCTGGGCGGCGCAGAAAGCGTTGGAGAAGGGCAACGTCGATCCGAAGGACATCGACCTCGTCATCTACATCGGCGAAGAGCATAAGGAATACCCGCTGTGGACGGCGGGCATCAAGCTCCAAGAAGCGGTCGGCGCCGTCAACGCGTGGGCGTTTGACGTTCAGCAGCGCTGCGGCACGATGGTGATGGCGCTCAAGATCGCCAAGGACATGATGACCGCCGACCCGGACGTGAACACCGTATTGCTCGCGGGCGGCTACCGCAACTCCGACTTTATCGACTACACGAACCCGCGCACGCGCTTCATGTACAACTTGGCGGCAGGCGGCGGAGCGGTGATTTTGAAGAAGGGCCATGAGCAGAACGAACTGTTGGCATCGCACATCATCACCGACGGCTCGTTCTCCGAGGACGTCGCCGTCGTCGCGGGCGGCACCAAGAACCCGATCACGGCCGAAGCGATTGAGAATCGCCTCAACTACCTCGACGTGATGGACCCGGAAGGCATGAAGCAGCGCTTGGAGCAGAAGTCGATGCAGAACTTCACCCGCGTGATCGAACGGGCGCTGGAGAAGAGCGGGTACGGGAACGAAGATCTCGACTACCTCGCGATCTTGCACATGAAGCGCTCCGCTCACGACTATGTGCTGAAGCACTTCGGGCTGACCGACGACCAGACGTATTACTTGTCGGAGTACGGGCACATCGGGCAAATCGACCAAATCCTCTCGCTGGAACTCGGCTTGGAGAGCGGCCGCATCCAACCGGGCCACATCGTCGGGCTCGTCTCTGCCGGCATCGGCTATGCGTGGGATTCCTGCATCATCCGCTGGGGCTAAGAGACAGGGAGGGGCGTTGTGCAGGGGGTGCAACTCAGAAGTTCCGCATTTGTAACTCCTGTGTAACGACTGTGCGGTAGATTTATGACAAAATTCAGAACTTATCTAGGGGGCAATGTGATGCAAAAAAGCAACTGGGCCAAGGCCGGGATTCTCTCTGTCGTTTCTCTGTCCATGCTCTTGGCAGGCTGTTCCGATTCCAAAGAAACCGCTTCCACGACCGACTCGAACGGCGGCGGAAGCAAAGAACCGATTAAAATCGGGGTTGTCACTTCGAAATCGGGCGCGCTCGAAGGCTACGGCACTCAAGAACTCAACGGCCTGAAACTGGGCATCGAATATGCGACCGGCGGCACCAACAAAGTCGAAGGCCGCGACGTGCAGCTGATCATCGAAGATGACGGCGGCAAACCGGACGACGGGATCAAGAAAGCCCGCAAACTGCTGGAGGAAGACAACGTCGACATCCTCCAAGGTTCCGCGTCTTCCTCTGTCGCCGCGGCGATCGCACCGCTGGCGGAAGAGTACAAGAAGATCTACATGATCGACCCGGCTGCAGCCGACGACCTCACCGGCAAGAACTTCAACAAGTACATCTTCCGCACGGGCCGCAACTCGTCTCAAGACTCGCTGACCGGCGGCAAGTACGCGGTTGAAAACTTGGGCAAGACGTTCGTCGCGCTCGCTCCCGACTCCGTGTTCGGCAAATCGAGCAACGCGGCGTGGAAGGGCACGATCGAGAAAGCGGGCGGCAAGATCGCCGAGGAAGAATACGTACCGGCCGACACCCAAGACTTCACCCCGTACCTGCAGAAAGCCATCCAGTCCAAAGCGGACGTGCTGTTGATTTCCTGGGCGGGCTCCGGCGGCGCTGCGCTGTTCAAGCAAATCGCCGAGCTGAAAGTGGCGGAGAAGATGAAAGTCACCACCGGCATCCCGGACATCGCCGGCATCAAAGCGATGGGCGACGGTGCAGCAGGGCTGCAAGGCATGACCGCGTACTACTACGGCCTGCCGAAGAACAAGGAAAACGACTGGCTGGTTGAACACCACCAGAAGGATTTCAACGCTCCGCCGGACCTGTTCACCGCAGGGGGCTTCACCGCGGGCATCGCGATCGTCGAAGGGATCAAGAAAGCGCATTCCACCGACGGCGACAAACTGGTGACCGCTCTGGAAGGCATGACCGTGCACGGCGCGAAGGGCGACTACACTTTCCGCAAGGAAGACCACCAAGCGATTCAGCCGATGTACATCGTCAAACTGGAGAAGAAGGACGGCTTTGATTACCTCGTTCCGACGCTGATCAAAGAGATGAGCCCGGAAGATACGGCACCGCCGATTACGAACAGCAAGTAAGGCTTTGCACCAACAGCCCTGCCGTCCGTCGGCAGGGCACTTTTGCTAAGGGGGTGGCGCAGTGGCGCAACCGATATTGGAAACGCGCGGGCTGACCATTCAGTTCGGCGCGCATGTGGCTGTGAACGGTGTTGATTTCACCGTCGCTCCGCAGACCTTTACTTCGATCATCGGCCCGAACGGGGCGGGGAAGACCACGTTTTTCAACCTGTTGTCCGGGCAATTGCGTCCGACCGGCGGGACGGTCGCGATGAACGGTCGCGACATCACCGGGCTTGCCGTGCATGAGCGCACGCGGCTTGGCATCGGACGTTCGTTTCAGATCACCAACGTGTTCCCGAACTTGACCGTGCTGGAGAACGTCCGCATGGCGGCGCAAGCGGTGGGCGGCGGGAGTTTCCGGCTGTTCTCGCACTACAAGAAATTCAAGCACTACGAAGAAAAAGCGCGGTACCTGCTCGCCAAAGTCCATCTTGACGGCAAGTCGGAGCAGATCGCCAAAAACCTGTCGCACGGCGACAAGCGCAAGTTGGAGATCGCGATCTTGCTGGCGTTGGAGCCGAAGATGCTTTTGCTCGACGAACCGACCGCCGGGATGTCGCTGGAGGAAGTGCCGGCGATCATCGAAGTGATCCGCGGGCTCAAAGAGTCCGGCGAACACACGATCTTGCTGATCGAGCACAAAATCGACATGGTGCTCGACCTCTCCGACCAATTGGCGGTTTTGTTCAACGGCCGACTGCTGGCACACGGCACGCCGGAAGAGATCATGAGCAACGAACTGGTGCAGACGGCTTACTTGGGAGGGTTATACGATGACGCTGTTACGGGTTGAGGGCTTGCAGACCTACATCGACCAATTTCACATCCTCCAAGGGGTGAGCCTCGCCGTCGAACCGGGTCGCGTCACCGTCATTCTCGGGCGCAACGGCGCGGGCAAGACGACGACTCTGCGCTCGATCATGGGATTGACACCGCCGCGCGAGGGCCGTGTGGTCTATGACGGCAAGGAGATCCAAGGCCTGCCGCCGCACGCGATCGCACGGCTTGGCATCGGCTACGTGCCGGAAGACCAAGGCATTTTCAAAGACCTCACCGTCGAAGAGAACATGAAGATCGCCATCCGCAAGCTCGATGCCGCCACGCAAGAGCGTCAAGAGTTTGTGCTGGATCTGTTCCCCGACCTCAAGATCGCGTGGAAGCGCAAGGGCGGGAACCTCAGCGGCGGACAGAAGCAGATGCTCTCGATGGCGCGCGCTTTTGTCAACGACAACAAGCTGCTCCTGATCGACGAGCCGAGCAAGGGCCTCGCCCCGATCGTCGTCGAGAAAGTCATGGAAGCGATCATGGAATTGAAAAAACGCACCACCATCGTGTTGGTCGAGCAGAACTTCCTCATGGCCAGCGGTGTCGGCGACGATGTTTACATCCTCGACGACGGGCACACCGTCTACCAAGGCACGATGGCGGAAATTCGCGGCGATGAAGACCTGAAGAAAAAATACTTGGGCATCGCCATCTAAGGGAAAGGGGGTCAGTCACGTGTCGCTGACTTTAAATTTGCTTTTGAACGGGGTGGCGTTGGGAAGTTTGATCTTCCTGATCGCCGTCGGCCTGTCGTTGATCTTCGGGCTGATGGGCGTCCTGAACTTCGCCCACGGAGCGGTCTTCGCTTGGGGCGCGTATGTGGGCTTGGCGGTGTACAACGCCACCGGAAGTTTTCTGCTCGGCATCCTCGCCGGGACCGTGGCGGGCATCGTGATCGGCTGGATCATGGAGCGGCTGTTCGTGAGGCCGTTTTACGGCAACCATGTGGCGCAAATTCTGTTGACGCTGGGGTTGATGATCATCTTGACCGAAGGGATCAAGATGGTCTGGGGCCCGAACTTGCTGGGCTTTGACAAACCGGCGGCGCTCACCGGCGTCGTGGACATCCTGTCCGATCCGTTTCCGATCTACCGCATCTTCACCATCGGCATCGGGTTGCTGGTGTTGATCGGGGTGCACTTGCTCTTGACGCGCACCCGCTACGGCATCATCATCCGCGCGGGTGTGCAAGACCCGGAGATGGTGCAGGCGCTCGGCATCAACGTGCGCCGCGTCTTCTCGCTGGTCTTCGCGTTCGGCGCGGGGCTTGCGGCGTTTGGCGGCGTGGTCGCCGGTCCGTCGTTCGGCTCGCTCAACCCGGACTTGGGCATGGCGAACCAACTGAACGCGTTTATTGTCATCGTCATCGGCGGAATCGGCAACTTCCCGGGCGCGGCTCTCGGCTCGCTCTTGATCGGGATCGTCCAGACGTTCATGGCGTACTACCTGCCGGACGTGGCGATGGCCATTTCGGTCGCCATGATGGCGATTGTGTTGATCTGGAAGCCTGAGGGCATCCTCGGCGTGCGGAGGTGAGCGGCGGCATGAGAGCGAAACTTTTCAATAACAACCTTTGGCTCGGCTTCGTGTTGGTCGCGCTGTGCTTGGTCCCGTTCGTCTCTTCTTCGAAATTTCTGCTGACGATGCTGATATCGGTGTTTTTGATGGCGGTGTACTCGATGAGTTACGACTTGCTGCTCGGCTACACCGGCATCGTCTCGTTCGGTCATACGATCTTCTTCGGTCTTGGCGCTTATTCCGTCGGCATCTTGCTCTCCAAAACCAAGCAGCCGAACTTGATCTGGGCGGCGATTTTGATCGCTGTGGTCGGAGCGGCTGTGATCGCGCTGATCATCGGGTTTTTGTCGCTGCGGGTCAAGGACGTCTATTTCTCGATGATCACTTTGGCGTTTGCCCAACTGTTCTTCATCATCTCGGAAAAATGGAGTTCCTTCACCGGCGGCGGCGACGGCATCGCGTATGTCCGCGTGCCGACATTTTTCAATGACCGTGTGAAATTTTACTTCATTGCGCTCGCGTTTTTGGCGGTGATGTACTTGTTCTTGCGCCGAGTGGTCAACTCGCCGTTCGGCCGGACCTTGCAAGCGATCCGCGAGAATGAACAACGCGTGGAGTCGCTCGGCTATAACGTCCTGCGCTACAAACTGGCTTCGCTGATGATCTCCGGCTGCGTCGCGGCGATGGCGGGCGGGCTGTGGACGGTGTTGCAAAAGTACGTCAACACCAATGTGTTTGCGATGGACCGCACGATCGACGCGCTCTTGATGACGATCGTCGGCGGTGTCGGCACGCTGTTCGGCCCGATTGTCGGGGCGGGCGTCATCACGTTCGCGCATGAATGGTTGTCGTCGCTCTCGACGCAGTATCCGTTCTTGGAGCGTTGGTTGCTGTTTTTCGGAATTTTGTACATCGTGATCGTCATGTTCTTCCCCAAGGGGATTCTCGGGACGATTCGCGACAAATGGAGGTACAAAGGGGGATCTCGCCATGCCGCATCTGACAGTAAACGGCGCGAATCTGTACTATGAACAAGCGGGCAGCGGGGAACACGCGCTGGTCCTGATCCACGGCAACGTCGCTTCTTCGCGCTGGTGGGACGATCTGTTCGCACCGCTCGCGGAACAATTCACCGTCGTGCGCCTCGACTTGCGCGGCTGCGGCCAAAGCGAACCGGCGGGCGGCAACTCCGTTGCGCAGTACGCGGCCGACGTGCAAGGGCTGCTCGAACAACTCGGCTTGAAAAGAGTCACCGTCGTCGGACACTCTCTGGGCGGCGCAGTCTCGATGCAGTTGGCGGTCACCGCGCCTGAGTTGTTGGAGGGGATGGTGCTGATCAACTCCGCTCCGGCAGAAGGCTTGGTCACGCCGGAAGAGCGCAAACCGCTCATCGAGATGATGATCCAAGACCGCAACCTCATGAAGATGTCGCTGGCGGCGGTGATTCCCACGAAGGCGAGCGGCGAGTTCTTCGAAACGCTGGTCGACGACGCGATGATCGCAGGTCCCACGTGCGTTCCGAATTATACGTCGCTTGGCGAGACCGATTACCGTCCGCTCTTGGCTAACACCAACGTGCCGACGCTGATCGTGTTCGGCACGCAGGATTCGCTGATCACGCTTGAGATGACGCAGCGCACGAAGGACAGCATTCCGGGCAGCGAGATTCTGTTCTACGAAGGCATCGGCCATTCACCGAACATTGAAGCGCCGGAACGCTTGCTGGCGGACCTCAAGGCTTGGGTGCAGGAAAAAGTGGGGGTTTGAGCCCCCCTTTTTTTTGTGTAACTGTCTTGTAACAACCGTTTGGTAGAGTGAGTTTGAAAGTTCATTAAAATCTGATAAAAACAGAGGGAGGGATTTTGATGAAGAGACAAAACGTGTTTCACAAGCTGGGCATCCTTGCGCTGGTCCTCGTGTTTCTCTCGGCGTTCGTTTCGATGACGCCGAAAGCATCGTACGCAGGAACCGGGACCTTCACAGAGTATTACTACGGAAGCAACTTCTACTACAAAGTCTACGTGCCGAGCACCTACACCGGCGCCGCCACCGTGCCGTTGATGGTCATGGTGCACGGCTGTCTGCAAAACCCGGACGATTTTGCTGCCGGGACGCGCATGAATGCGCTTGCAGAAGAGAAGGGCTTCATCGTGCTGTACCCGGAGATGAACTACTGGGCGAATACCAACATGTGCTGGAACTGGTTCTATGACTACAACCAGCACCGCGGCGCAGCGGGCGAAGCGGACATCATCAAAGGCATGGTCGACAACGTCAAAGCTTCTTACAAAATCAACAGCAGCAAAGTCTACGCGGCGGGGCTCTCCGCAGGCGGCGGCATGGTTTCCATCTTGGGGGCGACGTATCCGGACGTGTTCCACGCCATCGGCATCTCGGCGGGCGTGGAGTACAACGCGGCGGATACGGCGTTAGGCGGCATCAGCGCGATGACGTACGGCGGCCCGGACCCGTACTACACCGGGTATGATGCGTACTACGAAATGGGTTCGCGCAAACACCGCATGCCGGTGATTGTCTTCCACGGCACCAGCGACACCACGGTCTATCCGGTCAACGCGACGCAAGTGATCGGCCAATGGGCGCAAACGAACGATTACATTGACGACGGCTTGGACAACGATTCGGTTGACGCGACGGCGGATGTCACGACCACCGGTACGGTTACCGGCGGCCGCAGTTACACCAAGTATGTCTACAAAGACAAAAGCGGTGCCGAGTTGATGCAATACTACAAAGTAACCGGCATGACCCACGCGTGGTCCGGCGGCAGCAGCGCAGGCAGCTACACCGACCCGGCAGGTCCGGATGCAACCCGGATCATGTGGGACTTCTTCACCACCCACTAAGCGAGAAACAACCAGATTCGGACACGGCCGGGCATCCCCCGGTCTTGTCCGTTCTGTTGTTTGGAAACCACTTATAGGAGGAATCATCCATGACCCAACAACTTGCCACTCGTTCTGCTTTGATCACCGGTGCGGCCAGCGGCATCGGATTTGCCATCGCCCGCAAATTTGCGGAAGAGGGAGCCAAAGTCGCCATCGCCGACCTGCGTCTCGACGCGGCGGAAGCGGCGGTCGCCGAATTGCGCGACGCGGGATTTGAAGCGCTCGCCCTCGCGTGCGACGTGACCGACGAAGGGCAAGTGCAAGCGGCGATCGAGCGCACCGCAGCCGAATTCGGCCGTCTCGACATCCTTGTCAACAACGCGGGGATGCAGCATGTCTCACCGATTGAAGAATTCCCGTCTGCGAAGTTCGAGCTGTTGATCAAACTCATGTTGACCGCCCCGTTCTATGGCGTGAAGCACGCATGGCCGATCATGAAGGCCCAAGGCTACGGCCGTGTGCTGAACATGGCTTCGATCAACGGCCTGGTCGGGTTCGCGGGCAAGGCCGCCTACAACAGCGCCAAGCACGGCGTGATCGGCCTGACCAAAGTCGCCGCGCTTGAAGGCGCGCCGCTGGGCATCACCGTCAACGCGCTCTGCCCCGGTTATGTGGACACGCCGCTGGTGCGCAACCAGTTGCAAGATCTCGCCCGCACGCGCGGCGTGGAACTGGAGAACGTCTTGGAGGAAGTCATCTACCCGCTGGTTCCGCAGCGCCGCTTGCTCGACACGGAAGAGATCGCCGAATACGCCGTGTTTCTCGCCAGCGAGAAGGGCCGCTCGATCACCGGGCAAGCGGTGGTCATCGACGGCGGATATACCGCTCAATAATACAGAACGGCTCATTCGTCACCAAGAAGATTTTTCCCTTGGTGACTTTTTTTGTGCGTAAGATATATTGAATGCAAACGCGAGTGATGGTAAAATTAAAGAAAAATATTAATTTAGGCTAAATAGAGAGAAGCGTCAAGAAATGGGGGAGCCGGGAGATGAAAGGTACTGCAGTCCTGCCAAACAAGCGTCGAATGCTCACCTCGCAGATCTTGAAGAGAATTGCGATTGCGTTAAGCATCGTCGGAGTCCTGACGACTGTGATCACGTTGTTGTATTTTAAGGTCGGCATGGAGGAGCAGTTGAACGCCGATGTGCAGTCGACGAAAGAAGTCATCACGAACGCGATGGAATCGACCAACGCATCCACGAAGATCACCGAGCACTTGATCGACATGCAATTGCTCACCGCTTCAAAGGCGATATCCAAGGAACTGCAAGGCAAGACCTTGCAGCAGATCACCCGCAACGATCTGCTCCGCTTGCGGGATGAGTGGGGGCTGAACGGGATTTCGCTGTTTGTGAAGGAGGGCGCGGACATCAAGATCGTCCAATCGTCCGACGTCAGCGAAATCGGGCTGAACACCAAGGATTGGGGCGAATGGTACACTGCGTTTAATCAATTGATGGCCGGCCAGAAAGTCGATGTGAACATGGGCTATTCGGACGAGCACTATTGGGCCGGTCCGATCTCGAAAGCCGAGTGGAATCACCATTATTACAAGTACGCGTACTACGATGACGGATCTACGCCGTTTATGATCAACCCGTATGTGATGGACCAAGACATTCTCTATTTGGAATTCCAAACCGGTCCGACACAGATGATCGACCGGATCACGAAACAGAACTCCTCGATTGAGGAGATCGGCGTCATCAACGTCCCGGCGTATCTCAAGGGCGAAGACAACCTGGTCACGTCTCCTGACACCGACCTGCCGATTCTCTACGGACGCAACTCGCTGGAGCTTTCGGAAGACCACAAGATGCTCAGCGAATTGCTCAAGGACAACAAAGAGAAGCGCGTGGACTTCACCAAGGACGGCCGGGCACTCCAGAAGTTCTACATTCCGCTCTCCGATTCGCGCGCGATTGTGATCGTCACCAACACGGACAAGCAGCAAGCGTTGGAACTGC
Organism: Tumebacillus flagellatus; assembly: GCF_000714935.1. Taxonomy (GTDB): domain Bacteria; phylum Bacillota; class Bacilli; order Tumebacillales; family Tumebacillaceae; genus Tumebacillus; species Tumebacillus flagellatus. The sequence goes on along the minus strand of NZ_JMIR01000020.1, from coordinate 99,831 downwards.
GCTTTCTCTTCGTGCTGTTGCTCTCGTTTGTAGTGTCGTTCTTCGCCATCTACTTCATGGTGCGCTTCATCGCCCAACGCCGCCTCAAGCCGCTCAACGAGATGCAGGCGTTCATGCAGAGCGTCTCCGAGGGCGACCTCAGCGGGCAATTGGAAATCCACGAGAACAACGAACTGGGGTGGCTTGCCGAGCACATCAACGTGATGACGGTCAAGATGCGCAATCTGATTTCGGAAGTGGAAGACCGTTCGCAGCGTCAGATCACACACATGGCGTATCATGACGACTTGACGAACTTGCCGAACCGCAAGCACTTCACCGATGTGCTGGGACAAGCCCTGAACATGGCGCAGATCACCGAAAGCAAAGTGGGCGTGATGTTCTTGGACCTCGACCGCTTCAAGAACGTCAACGATTCGATGGGACATGCCACCGGCGACCGCTTGCTGCGCGAAGTGTCCCGCCGCTTGCTGGAATCCCTCTCGGAAAACCACTTGCTCGCCCGCATGGGCGGCGACGAGTTCGCGATGTTGCTGCCCGACTTGGAATCCCCCGAGGATGCGGCCAAACTCGCCCAGCAGGCGTTGAAGCTGTTTGAAACCCCGCTGCTGTTCGAGGGCCGCGAATTCCTCGTCACCGCGTCGATCGGGATTTCCGTCTACCCGCAAGACGGCACCGACGCCGAAACGCTGCTGCGCAACGCCGACACGGCGATGTACTCGGCGAAAGAGGGCGGACGAGACAACTTCCAGTTCTACACGCCGGAGATGAACCAGATGATCCTCGAACAGCTCGAAATCGAGAAGGCGCTGCGCCACGCGCTCGATCATGAAGAATTCGTGCTGTTCTACCAGCCGCAAGTGGACATCGAAACCGGACACATCATCGGCACGGAAGCGTTGATTCGCTGGCAGCACCCCGAACGCGGACTGGTGCCGCCGGGACAATTCATTCCGGTGGCGGAGAGCGTCGGGTTGATCGTGCCGCTCGGCGAGTGGGTCTTGCGCACCGCATGCATCCAGAACAAAGCGTGGCAAGAGGCCGGGTTCCCGCCGATCAAGGTCGCCGTCAACCTCTCCGCCCGCCAGTTTGAACAGCCGAACTTGGTCGACACGGTGGCGGAGATTCTGGAAGAGACGGGTCTGGACCCGCAGTACCTGCACTTGGAGATCACGGAGACGTTGGCGATGAAAAACGCCAACCACGCCATCGACAAGCTGCACGCGCTGAAAAACCTCGGCGTCCAACTTTCCATCGACGATTTCGGGACGGGCTATTCGTCGCTGAACTACCTCAAGAAGTTCCCGATCGACACGCTGAAAATCGACCGCTCTTTCGTCGGCGACATCCCCGGCGATTCGGACGATGCGGCGATTGTCACCGCGATTATCGCGATGGCGCACAATTTGAAGCTCACCGTCGTTGCCGAAGGGGTTGAGAGCGAAGCGCAACTCGAATTCCTGCGCAACCAACATTGCAACGAGATGCAGGGCTTCCTGTTCTCCCGTCCGGTTCCGGCGCATGAAGTGGCGCAACTGCTCTATGAGAAGAAGTCGCTCTACTACCAGAGCGCGTAGCACCATCCTCTGCTGCATCAGACAAAACCCGCCGATTGCGCGGGTTTTTTTCTTGCAAAAATAGTTTGAAATCGTGAAACCTAGCAATCTCGTCTTGCGTCTAATTGAATAACAAGCAGTTAACAACCGAAGGGAGAACTTATTCCATGAAAAAACGTACCGCTTTCTTGATGTCCGGAGTTCTGCTATGCGTGCTGGCCACCACCGCGTTTGCGGCAACCCCGCTGAAACTGATCGTCAACGGCAAGACGATCGACCAACCGTTGGAGATGAAGGGCGATGTCACCTACGCACCGATTCGCGCGATCGCGGAAAGCTTGGGCGCAGACGTGAAATGGGACGGCGAACAGCAACAAGTGATCGTCGACAACACGAACGCCAAGCTCCTCCAACTTCAAGTGCAGCTGTTAGAGGACGCGCTGGCTCCGACCACGCCGAAACAGGCTGCCAAGACGTGGGCGGAGGGCGTTCAACATCGCAACGGCGCGGAGCAATTCGCAGTCTGGTCGCCGGAACTGCGCGAGAAGAACGGCACCAACTTCGGGCCGGGCGGTAACTGGGTGACCGGCGTGTCCTCGCCGTGGGTGGACGGGTATGAACTGACCGACGAACAGCAAGTGGATGACAACACCTATACCTACCGCGTCGTGATGAACTACGCGACATCGACCGGCCCGGCGGGGCAGGCGAGCGTCGTTCTGACCGTCCATCGCTACGACAACCGCTGGCTGGTCTCTACCATCGGCGAAGCTCCGGCATCCCCCGACACGCCGCAACAAGTGAAGTGGACGACGGAACTCACGTTGCCGACCGGCAAGAAAATCAGCTCCCCGTCCTATGAAAAACTGTCGGACAAAGTCAACCTGCGCCTGGAAACGTTGAACGTCGTCAAGTCGGACGGGGTCAACGATGTGAACGGCGTCGTCGGAAATCACGCCATCGTCAAAAGCCGGGAAGAAATCAAACTTCCGGCGGGCCAAGCGACGTTGCTCGACGTGGAGCGCACGATGCCGGCGGCTTCGAACGATGACACGGTGACGCATGAATACTGGCTCGTGCTGCTCGGCCCCGACAGCGGCAACGACATGTGCCTCGCGTACACGCTGTCGACCGCCTACGCCAATCAAGACGCCGATCCGGCCGCGGTAAAAAAACAACTGATCTCCGTGGCTCAATCGTGGGTCCTTCCCCAGTAAGCCCTTGTCTAAGACAGTAAAACCAGAGCGCTCCTCGGCGAAAACCGACGCGGAGCGCTCTTTTTTGGCGATTTGTGCGAATAATCTCATTTCCTTGGAAATCCGGGGACTAGTTTCCCGCCTCAGTCGTACATAAGAAATCGGGGGGACGCGCACAATCGCACTCGACAACGCCGGGGCGAACGGGTTGTGCAGCTGCGAGGCGGCGGGAGGGCGGGGCAGTCGCGTGAAAGTAACCGACCGCGTGGTAACGAAAGCCACGTTGCAACAGGCGTTGGAGCGCTACGGGTTATCGCGCTGAGACGCCGTTCGGCGCATAGAACGGCTCCGTTGGAAGACACTAGTCGGGAACTCTGACATCCAAAGGGGGCTGTGCTGCATGAACAATGTGCGTGAAGGGTTGATCCCGACGGTATTGGGCACTGTAGTCACGACCACAGGCGTTGCACTGCGCGCGACCAAGAAGGTGGACCCGGCGATCGCTTGGGGAATTGCAGGTTTTGGTCTGGCGCATGTGGTATTGGGGGCAATCGACTTGGTGGAGCACCGCAACCGTTATGACATCTAACGGGGATGAAGAGAGAAGCAAGAGGAGAGAGGGTCGCTCTCTCCTCTTGTTTTTTTGCTATACTTGGAGGTATGGAACCTTACAAAATTTGCATTGTCGAAGATGATCAAAAGCTTGCGGACTTGTTGCAAACGCAATTGGAGCGCTTCGGATTCGAGGTGTCGCTGATCGCTCGTTTGGAGAGCATCGACGCCGAGGTGCTCGCGTGCAAGCCGCATCTCGTGCTGCTTGATATCAATTTGCCGTACTACGACGGATTCTACTGGTGCCGCCGCATTCGTCAGCAATCGAAAGTGCCGATCGTGTTCCTCTCCGCCCGCAGCGGCGAGATGGACATGGTGTTGGCGCTGGAGAGCGGCGGTGACGATTACCTCACGAAACCGTTTCACCCGGAGGTGATGATGGCAAAACTGCGCGCGCTGCTTCGGCGCACGTACGGCGAATACGCAGAACCTGCCGCGGGCGACGAAGAAACCGAATTTCAGGGTTTGATCTTGGACGCGCACCGCCATACGATCCGTTGCCCGCGTACTTCCGGCGACACCGTCCTGTCGCTCTCCGGCACGGAAGCCGGACTTCTGAAAAAACTGATCCGCGCAGAGGGCAAAGTGGTTTCGCGCGAAGACTTGTTGAGCGCCCTGTGGGACGATACGCAGTTCGTGGACGACAACACGCTGACCGTCAACGTCGCCCGCGTGCGCCGCAAACTGGAGGAGTTGGGGCTGCCGACGGCGATTGTCACCGTGCGCGGACAGGGCTACCGCTTGGAAGTGGAAGGAGGCGCATGAAGATGGAAGCGCAGGAAGGACGAAATTGGTCGGGACGATGGTTGGCAGGGCGATTGCTGGAAAGCGGGCGAGCGGCATGAAGCTGACCCTGCGGGATTATCTGCTCGATCAAGCGCGCTTGATCCTGTTCTGGTTGGTCGGCATCTGCTTGTTGCTTGCGCTGTTTTGCCTTTACATAACGTCTCGACATGTTAACTACTCGCTTGCCATCTTGCTTTACGGAGCGGGGCTGGGCCTGTTTCCGCTGGTTCTCCATCTCGGCATCGACTACTGGCAGCGCCGTCCGTTTTACCTTGCCGTCAACGCGAGGCTTGACGGAGAGAGGGTGTTGGAAGAAGCACTGACTCTTGACGATGCGCGCACCAGAGAGCAGCGCGCCCTGCAAGACCTGTTGCACGCCTATTACTATTCCTACGAGAAAGAACTGCGCGGTCTTGAAGAACAGCGCAAGTTTACCGAACTGTTCGTCAACCGATTCGCGCACCAGATGAAAACGCCGCTCACCGTCATACAACTGTTGGAGGGTGAACTGCAAGGCGAGGGACAGCCGGGCATCGCCGCGAGTTTGCAAGAAGAGCGCAACCGGCTTGATCAGTCGATCAACATGATGCTTCAGACGGCGCGGTTGCACGAGTTCTCGCTCGATTCCCGCATGGAGACGGTGGAACTGCTCGCGCTCTTGCGCGGCATCATCAACGAGCATAAGACCGAATGGATTCGCTACCGGCTGTTTCCCAAGATCGAATGCGACCGCGAGGAAGTGTTCGTGCGCACCGATCTCAAGTGGTTCGGCTTCCTCTGCGACCAGATCGTCCGCAACGCGTTGCAGTACGGCTCGAAGACAGCGGAAGGCCAGCGCGTGCCGGGGTCGTTTTGGCTGCGTGTTCGAGACGGGGAAGACGCGGTGGAGGTGCAGTTTCAAGACTTTGGCATCGGCATCCCGGCGGAAGATGTCCGCTATGTGTTTCAACCGTTCTACACCGGCCGCAACGGGCGCACGCACTCACGGGCGACCGGCATGGGGCTGTACTTGGTCAAAACCGCCGCACAGCGACTGGGCCACACCGTCGAACTGCACTCGGTGGAAGGCGAGGGCACCACGGTGACGCTGCGCCTTGCGAAGTCCGGCTATTACGAAGTGGCGCGAAACATGACAACTCTGTAAGGTCGTGTAAGGTTGCGAGCGGGCAGGGAGAGGTCGGTGCGTGCGATACTGGCTGTAGAAAGCAGTCAGTCAGGAGGAATGCAAACATGACGATCTTAAAAGCCGGCTCGTTGACCAAAGTCTACGGCGCCAAAGCCGGGGGCGTGCTCTCCCGCGCCCTCAACGGCATCAACCTCGAAGTGGAAAAAGGAGAGTTCGTCGGCGTGATGGGGCCGTCCGGCAGCGGCAAGACGACGCTCTTGAACTTGCTCGCCGGCATCGACAAACCGTCGGGCGGCGAACTGGAAATCAACGGACATCACGTCAACCGGATGAGTTCCAAGGAACTCGCTCTGTTCCGCCGCCGCCAGTTGGGTTTTGTCTTTCAAGACTTCAACTTGCTCGACACGCTCACCCTCGCCGAGAACGTCGGCCTGCCGCTGACCCTCGACGGGCAGAAGGGGCGTCCCGTCTTGGAGCGCGTGCAGAATCTGCTCGGCTACTTCGGGTTGCACGAGCAGATGCACAAATACCCGTATGAAGTCTCCGGTGGTCAACAACAGCGCACCGCCGTGGCGCGCGCCGTCGTGCACAACCCGAGCCTCTTGCTCGCCGACGAACCGACGGGGAACCTCGACTCGGCTTCGGCGCGCGCGCTGCTCGACGTGTTTCAGAAGCTTAACGACGAGCGGCAGGCGACGATCTTGATGGTGACGCACGACCCGTTTGCGGCGAGCTTCTGCAAGCGTGTGGTGTTTATCAAGGACGGTCAAGTGTACACGCAGATCGACCGTGTGGGCGACCGCCAAGCTTTCTTCCAAAAAATCCTCGACACGCTGGCGGTGCTGGAAGGGGGGAGCGCGCATGGAATGGCGTCGGCTCGCCTTTAAAAACGGCTGGCGAAACGCTCGCCGTTATGCCGGGTATCTGGCGTCGGCATCGCTTGCGGTCACGGTGTTTTTTATCTTCGCGCTGTTCATTCACAATCCGTATGTGGCAGAAGGGCATATGAACGCCAACGTGCGGTACATCATTGACGCATTCCGATACATCGTCGGGGCGTTTGCCGTCGTGTTCATCGTGTTCTTCCACAGTTCGATGATGCGCTACCGGAACCGGGAGTTCGGGCTGTTTCTGACGCTTGGCATGACACCCGCTCAAGTCGGACGGATGATCTTCGTCGAAGGCTTGTTGCTCGGAGCCGCTGCCCTCACGATCGGCATCGGTCTCGGACTGATCTTCGGGAAAATGTTCCTGCTCGCGATGGGCAACATCATTTCCGTCTCCGAACCGATTCCGTTTGCGCTGCCGAGCGCGGTGTTCCGATCGACCCTGTTGTTGTTTGGCGCGGTGTTTGTTTTGGAAAGCCTCTATCTCGCCGTCCGGATGTCGCTTCGCACGCCGAAAGCGCTGATCCTCGGCGCCCGCACCCGGCAAAAAGCGCCGAAGCCGTCGCTGTGGCGCGTGTTGCTGGCGGTTCTCTCGCTGGGCGCTGCCTATTATCTGGCGGTGTTCTGGAGTTTGGCTCTGACCTATACGTTCTTCCCGATTTTGATTCTGATCGGAGTGGGGACGTACTTCCTGTTCTCGCAAGCGCTGGTCTGGGTGTTGACGGCGCTTCGCAAACGCCCGTTGAGCGGTCTCGCGCTGCTGGTCGTCTCGCGTTTGACGTACCGGATCACGGATCACGCCCGGATGTTGACGCTGGTGACGGTGCTTTGCGCCATCGTCCTCACCGGGATGGGAGCCGTGACCGGCACGCAGTCGATCAACGAGTTGAACACGGCGCGGGTTCATCCGGTTTCCGTGAACGTGATCTACCAAGAAGCGCAGGCGGACCGCCTCGCCGCGAAACCGGAGAAAGTGCGGGAGATTTTGCGAAGCAACGGGTTTGACGCGAGCGACGAACTGCAAGCGCCGATGGTCCTCGTCAACGTGCAAGCGGCGGACGGTTCCAAGCCCAATCGGGTTTGGGCGATGCGTCAAGAAGATTTCGATTCGTGGACGAAACACATCATGCAGGCGCACGAGAACTTGCGCGACTATTACAAACTGCCGGCTCCGGCAACCCCTGGGGAACCTCGCTTGATCGTGTCCTACCCCATCGCCTTGAAGGAAGACTTGTACCCGCGCCATGACGTGGTGGTCCAAAGCGGCGCTTCGACGTGGAATATGAAAATCGACGGTCAGTATGATGCCCGCACGTTCAACACCGAATCGTCGATGCCGAGCGATTTCGTGCTGGTGATGGCAGATGTTGACTTCCAAAAAGTCAAAGCTGCCGCCCTGCCGGAGAGTCTCTGGACGAGCGCGGGCTGGCAAGTGTCGAACTGGCAAGAGATCAAACCGGCGATGAACGCTGTGTACGAACTGGCTGCGGACGACGTGAAGCAAGGACGCGCGTTCGTCACCGACACGCAAACGGTGTTTGACCGCGTGCACCAAGTGTTGGAAGTGATGGAGTTTGCCGGACTGTTCGTCTCCACGCTGTTCTTCCTCGCGTCTTGCTCGGCGATCTACTTCCGCTTGTTCGCGCAGCAAGAGGAAGACGCTCGTCAGTTCGCGTCCCTGCGCAGGCTTGGGTTTGAGCGGGGAGAAGCGGGCCGCGTGTTGAGCGTGGAACTGATGCTGTTGTTCTTCGTGCCGTTTGCCGTCGCCGTGTTGCACTCGACGGTGGCGATGAAAGACTTTATGAACCTGCTGGCGGTGGAAGGCGCTGTGTGGCAGTCGTACTTCCTCGTCGTGGGCATCTCGATTCTCTGCTTCTTGGCGTATTATCTGGCGGCGCGGGTGCGGTATCTGCGTCAGGTCTGGAGATGAATTTTTTCGCGGAGATTTGAAACGTTTCGCAGCATGTTTACGTCGAATAGGGCAAGAATTGACTACAGCAACCTGCGAAACGAGGAGTGTTTGAATATGAAAAAAATCATCTTGCCGTTGTTGCTCGCCCTCACGCTGGCCGGGTGCGGGAGCCAGACTTCCAATTCCAAAGATGTGAAGGATTGGACACCGCCCGACCAGTCGTCCCAAGGGTCCGGCACCAGCCAGCCGCCCTCCAACTCGGCGGTCATCCCGAACCCGCCGCCGGCCCAGACGGAACCGGCTCCGGTGCAGAAGGGGCCGGATGTCCCGCCTGCCGACCAAGTCCAAGTTGCCGTCTACAAATCGGACCAGAACGCCACCAAGCTCGTCAAAGAGACGGTGACGATCGCCAAGATGGCGAGCGACTCCAAGCGGGCCGCAGTGATCTTCGGGTTGTTGAAAGAGTCGAACCCGCAGGCGCAGACGATCGCCACCGTTCCGGCGAAAGTGGAACTGCTGGGGGCGACGGTGGAGAACGGCGTTCTGACGCTGAATTTCAACGACGAAGTGACCCGGCTGCAAGGGAGCACGACGGAGACGATGTTCGTCGATTCGGTCAACCAGACGATGTTTGCCGACTTCCAAAATGTCAGCAAGATCAAGTACCAGATCAACGGAAAAGATGCGGACGTGTTGACGCAGTTGGTGGTGAAGGACGGATTCCGCCGCTAGCGGGAGAACGTTTGCTTGATGGGGGGAACTGCCAAGTGTTAGAATACCTCTAAGCTAAACTTGTCGGTTCCGCTTAGGGGGACGAAACGTGAAGGACCTACTCGCCGTCAACGACGCAGATCGCATCACACCAGAGGAATTGCAAGCCCTCCACGGTTCGGAACAAGCCGCGACCGACGGCCGGTTTCACCCGCGCCAAGAGCCGCTTCCGACCTTGAGCCGCGCAGAACGTCACAAACGCCGCAAGAAGTCTCTGTGGCAAAAATGGTGGGGTCGCTGACCCGCGACGCCGCACACCGAATTCCCCCAAAAAGCCCCGGATGACGCTGAATGCGCCCGGGGCTTTTTGGTGGATAAGACTTCGCGAGTCGACTCGCAAAAAAGGTCTCGGATGATGCCGGACGCACACGGAGGCTCTTTTTAAGGGGTGTATTTCGCTCTTCGATTCACAAAAAAAGCCCCGGAACGCGCTAGGCGGCGCGACCCGAGGCTTTTTTCGAAAGCTTAGTTCTTCGATTCGATCTGTTCGAGGATCAACTGAGCTGCTTCTTCAAACTTCATGACGCCTTTGTCGCCTTCGCCGCGCTGGCGGACGGAGACGGAAGCGTTCTCCGCTTCTTGGCCGCCGATGACGAGCATGAACGGAATTTTGCCGACTTGAGCTTCGCGGATCTTGTAGCCGATCTTCTCGTTGCGAACGTCGAGTTCGGCGCGGATTTTCTTGGAGCGCAGGTACTCCACCACTTGTTCCGCGTACTCCACTTGGTTTTGCGAGATCGTCATGACGCGCGCTTGCACCGGAGACAACCAGGTCGGGAACGCGCCTTCGTACACTTCGATCAAGTACGCGGTCATGCGCTCCATCGTGGAGACGATGCCGCGGTGGATGACGACCGGGCGGTGCTTCTGACCGTCTTCGCCGATGTATTCCAGTTCAAAGCGCTGCGGAAGCAGGAAGTCGAGCTGGACGGTGGAGAGGGTTTCTTCTTTGCCGATCGCGGTCTTGACTTGCACGTCGAGCTTCGGGCCGTAGAACGCCGCTTCGCCCTCTGCTTCGAAGTACTCGACGCCGAGTTCGTCCATCGCTTCTTTCAGCATCGCTTGTGCTTTTTCCCACATCTCGTCGTCCGCAAAGTACTTCTCGGTGTTGTTCGGGTCACGGTAAGAGAGGCGGAATTTGTAGCTTTCGATCTTGAAGTCCTTGTAGACGCGCTCAACGAGCTGGACGACTTTCTTGAACTCTTGCTTGATTTGATCCGGACGGCAGAAGATGTGCGCGTCGTTCAGGGTCATCGCACGCACGCGCTGCAGGCCGGAGAGCGCGCCGGACGCTTCGTAGCGGTGCATCATCCCGAGTTCCGCGATGCGAATCGGCAGGTCGCGGTAGGAGTGCATGTCGGATTTGTACACCATCATGTGGTGCGGGCAGTTCATCGGGCGCAGCACGAGCTCTTCGTTGTCGAGCTTGATCGGCGGGTACATGTCTTCATGGTAGTGATCCCAGTGACCGGAGATTTTGTACAGATCCACCGATCCGAGATGCGGGGTGTAGACATGATCGTAGCCGAGGCTTTCTTCGAGGTCGACGATGTAGCGCTCGATGGAGCGGCGAATCTTCGCGCCGTTCGGGAGCCAGAGCGGCAGACCTTGGCCGACTTCCTTGACGGAGGTGAACAGGCGCTGCTCTTTGCCGATGCGGCGATGGTCGCGGCGCTTCGCTTCTTCGAGGCGCTGCAGGTATTCGTCCAGTTGCGCTTGCTTCGGCCATGCGGTCGCGTAGATGCGCTGGAGCATTTCGTTTTCCGAGTTGCCGCGCCAGTACGCGCCTGCGATGGAGAGCAGTTTGAACTGCTTCACGCGGCCGGTCGACGGCAAGTGCGGGCCGGTGCAGAGGTCGGTGAACTCGCCTTGGTGGTAGATCGAGAGCACGGTGTCTTCCGGCAGATCGCGGATGATCTCCACTTTGAAGTTGTCGCCGCGCTCTTCGAACATTTTGAGAGCAGCTTCGCGGGAAATTTCTTCGCGGCGGATCGGCAGGTCTTCTTTGACGATCTTCGCCATCTCCGCTTCAATTTTCGGAAGGTCGTCCGGCGAGAAGGAACGGCCGGAGAAGTCGTAGTAGAAACCGTCTTCGATCACCGGACCGATGGCGAACTTCACGTCCGGCCAGAGGCGGGCGACCGCTTGCGCCATCAAGTGCGCGGAAGAGTGGCGGAGGGTGTCAACGCCTTCCTCGTCTTCGTAGGTGTAGAGCTCGACTTTCGCGTCTTCGGTGACCGGAGTGGTCAGGTCGACCAATTTGCCGTTGAGTTTGCCCACCACGACGTTTTTCTTGAGACTCGAAGACAGCGAACCTGCGATGTCCAGCAGGGTCGTGCCGGACGCGAACTCCTTGACCGAGCCGTCTTTGAGTTGAATTTGAATCATTTCTTGTACTGCGTTCGACATGCTTGCAACCTCCTTTGGGAAATAAAAAAACGCCTCCGTCCCGATGCAGAACAACTCTGCAAGGACGAAAGCGTATGCTCACGTGGTACCACCTTGATTCAATTTGCAGGCAGGCCAAAAGGCACTAACAAACACTGCAAACCCTCAGTACCCGATAACGGCGGGGAACCGGTTTGAATTACTTCCGAATCGCGACCCAAAAACAATCAGCGCCGGGTTGGTTCAAACAGCTACCAAGGGGGTATCTCCAAGGCCAGGGTCCGAGAATGCTTGCAGCCTGTGGCATTCTCTCTCTGGAGGGTCTTCGCCTGAGAGCGTTGTCCTCGGTCGAGGCTTTTTCATCATCAAAACCAGCAAACCTGCTAGGAGTCACTATAGAGCATTTGAGAAGGAAAAGCAAGCCTATTTTTGAGCATGTTTTTCCAGCGGGTTGGGAATAATCCCCTTGACTTCCTCTCAGAAAAGGGTGGGCGAGATGACCCAATCTTCCTCGATACGCAAATCCCATACGGGTGATGAAAAACTCTCTTCTGCGCTGGAGGAGAATCACGAGCTGTTTGTCAATGCGTTCAAGCACTGCTCTGACCTTGTGTTTCGCGAGATCGAATTTGAACAGGAACGGGCTTTTCTGGTGTTTTTGGACGCGTTGATCAAAGCGGATGACCTGCATGAGAACGCGCTGAAGCCGTTGTTGCTCCATGTAAAAAGGCTGGACGCAGTGGACGAAACCAGCACGCAAGACTTGGAGCAACGCGTGATCACACTTTCACAAGTGCTGAAAATCGACAAGCAGCAAGACGCGATCAACGCCGTGCTCGACGGCAACGCGGTGCTGTTTCTCGACGGGTGCCCCGAAGCGCTGATCTTAAGCGCGACCGGAGGCACGCGGCGCGGGGTGGAAGAACCGGCGACCGAAGCGGTGATTCGCGGGCCGCGTGAAGGATTTACGGAAAGCCTTTCCGTCAACCTCGGGCTGTTGCGCTTTAAGATCAAGTCCGCGTCGCTGAAAACCCGGTCGTTCTCGATCGGGGAACACACCAAGACGCGGGTGTTGTTGTGCTATATGGAGAACCTCGTCGACCCCGCCGTGATCGAAGAGGTGCACAAACGGCTGGAGCGCATCAAAATCGACGGGGTGCTGGAGAGCGCGTACATCGAGGAATTTATCGAAGACCAGCCCTATTCGCCGTTTCCGCAGATGCAGTACTCCGAGCGGCCGGACACGATCGCCGCGCAGCTGTTGGAGGGGCGGTTTGCGATCTTCGTCGACGGGACGCCGTTTGTGCTGACCGGGCCGGTGACGTTCTGGCAGTTTTTGCAAGCGAGCGAAGATTATTACGAACGCTACATCGTCGCGAATTTGCTCCGGTGGCTCCGGTATGTGTTTTTGTTCCTCGCGCTGTATTTGCCGGCGCTCTATATCGCCGTGACGACGTTTCACCAAGACATGCTGCCGACGAGTTTGTTGCTTTCGGTCGCGACGGCGAGGGAGAGCATTCCGTTTCCGGCGATCGTGGAGGCGTTTATCATGGAGATCGCGTTTGAAGCGTTGCGGGAAGCGGGGATTCGCTTGCCGAAGACGGTGGGCCAAGCCGTCTCCATCCTCGGGGCGCTCGTGATCGGGCAAGCGGCGGTGCAGGCGGGGATCGTCTCGGCGCCGATGGTCATCATCGTCTCGCTGACCGGGATCGCGTCGTTTACGATTCCCCGTTACAACGCTTCCATCGCCGTGCGGATGCTGCGCTTTCCGATGATGGTGGCGGCGGGGTTGTTCGGCGTCTTCGGATTGGTGATCGCCACGATGCTGTTGACAGTGCATCTCTGCCATTTGCGCTCGTTTGGCGTGCCGTACCTCTCCGGCATCACTCCGTTTAACAAAACGGAACTCAAAGACATCCTGGTGCGCACGCCGTGGTGGAACCAAACCAAGCGCCCCAGCACGTTTTCGAAAAAAAACCGCAAACGCCTGCGCTCGCTCAAACCGTCGCCTGAAAACGGATCGGGAGGCGATGCCTGATGAAAGCCAAACGCGCGTGGCTGGCGGGGTTCCTGTTCGCGCCGCTGGTGCTCGCCGGCTGTTGGGACCGCCGCGAAATCAACGACGTGGCGTTTGTGATGGCCACGGGATTTGACAAGGTCGGCGACAACTACCGCGTCTCGATCCAAGTGCCGCTGCCCAGCCAACTCGGCGGCATCGGAGGCAGCGGCGGCGGGGGCGGCACGTCAGGGGAGAAATCTTGGTACGTGGAATCGATGACGGGCAAAACGGTTCGCGAAGCCAACGAGAAGCAGCAGAGTTCGCTGTCCCGCCAACTGTATTACGCACACCGCCGCGTGCTGTTGATCGGCGAAGAAGCGGCACGCGAAGGCGTCAAGCAATACATGGACATCATCGCCCGCATCCCGCAAAACCGCCTCGGCACGTTTGTGATGATCACGAAGGGCGAGACGCGCAACGTGCTGAACACCGAGCAGAGCATCGAGCAGTTTCCGGCGGAGATGATGCGCGAACTGGCGCAGAATTCAATGCGCAAACCGCGCACGGCAAAACACTTCATCGAAACGTTGCTCTCCGACGGCATCGATCCGATCGCCCCCGCGTTTGAAGTCGCCAAAACGCAATCCGGCTCCGGCAAGGAAAAAACCACGATCAAACTCAGCGGCATGGCGGTCTTCAAAGAAGGGAAACTCGCCGGAATCTTGAACGAAGACGACTCCAAAGGCATGCTCGTCGTCATGAACCAAGCGCTGCAACCTCTATACGTCTTGCCAGCCCCCAAAGGGAAGGGGGAAATCTCCGTTCTCTTGCAAAACGTGGACACCGACATCCATCCGGAGTTTCAGGGCGGCAAACTCAAGATGCGCTTGAAGATTCGCGGCAGAGGGTCGGTGCTGGAAAACTCGTCCGACTATGACATGACGGCGCAATCGAATCTGGAAGCGCTGGAGATGCAACTGGACCTCCAGATGCAAAAAACGATCCTGCACACGATCGATCTCTTGCGCAAGGAGTACCAATCCGACCCGATCGGCTTTGGCGACACTGTCTACCGCGAATTCCCGGATCAATGGAAAAAGCTCCGCCAAGACTGGCAATCGCATTATGAAGCGATGAGCGTCGAGGTGATTTCGCAGATTCACATCGTGCACACGGGCTCGATCAATTTGCCGTTCGGGTACAAGGAAGGGGAGATCAAGCGATGAACACCGTGATCGTGCAAGCGATTCTGACGATCGGACTCGTCCTCCTGCTGGAATGGCGGTTGATCAAACGAGAGCCCGGCAGCACGCGCCTGCTCTACTTTTCCATGCTGGGGCTCTCCTGCTGCATCTGGATCTATCTCGGAGCGGTCGCAACCCCCGTGCGGCCGTCGACGTGGCTGGAACACTTGCTGGCCCCGGTCGCGCTTTTGAATGTGAGCGGGGAGTAAAGGAGCGCACTTATGGAACGGATCTCAAAACGTCAAGCGATGTGGATGGGAGCGGGCATCAGCTTCGACGCGACCTTGATTTCTCTCCCGGCCCAACTGATGGGCCTCTCCCGGCAAGATTCCTGGTTGGTGTATCTGCTGGCAGGCGCGGTCGTGGCGGTGTGTTTGTGGATGTTGATTCGGGTGTCCAAGCGCTTTGAAGGGTCTGACCTCTATGAAGCGTTGGTTCGCCGCTTCAAGGTGGCAGGGCGAGGCGTCGTGCTTCTGTACACGCTGTTGATTTTTTTCATCTTGTGCCGCGACTTGCGGATGTTGACCGACTTCGTGAACATCCAGCTCCTGCAAAAAACGCCGCTGATGGCAATCTCGCTCCTCGTCGCCGTCACGATCGTTTTCATTGCCCGCGGCGGGATCGAGATGCTCGGGCGCATCACGGAGTTGTACCTGCCGCTGCTGTTGCTCGTCGTGTTGACGTTGCCGCTGTTGACCGCCAAGGAGTTTGAGCCGCGCTACTTCAAACCGGTCTTGGACAGCGGAATTCCGCAAGTGCTGAAAAGCGGGTGGATGGCGTTTGGCTATCTGACCGAAATCCTGATCTTGCCGTTCATCCTGCCTTATAAGATCTTCAACATGCGCAACGGGCTGATCGGGCTTGGCGGCGGCGTGTTTTTCTTGACGTTGCTCATCGCGTTGGACTTGTTGACGTTGGGACCGCACATCGGCTCCCGGTTTATGTATCCGAACATCGAGTTGATCCGCCAGATTCGCATCACCGACTTCTTGGACCGTTTTGACATCGCCGTCATTTCGATTTGGCTGCCTTCGATCGTCACCAAGATCGGCTACGGGGTGTACATCGTCTCGCACGGCCTGCACCGCGTGTTCCCGAGCGCGTCCGCCCAACGGCTGACGACCGGGGTGGGCGCGATGGCGATGACGTGTTCGATGTGGTTTTTTGAAAACTCGATCCAATTGCTGAAACTCAACTACGCGTGGCCGGCCGTCATGGCGGTGTACGGCGTGCTGGTGCCGCTGTTGCTCTTGCTGTTTCTTCGACCGCGAAAAAATCAACTTTCGTAACACAATCGACAAACACGACGCAGGGAGTTTATGGCATTCTAAAAAGAGTACAACCATGAGGGAGGAAGAGACTGATGACGTTACATACCGAATGGCTGCAAGTGGAACAGGGCGGCCAACAGATCAGCCTGTACACCGCGCGCTTGGAGAATGCCAAGACTCCGCTTCCGGTCGTCGTGGTGATTCAAGAGATTTGGGGCACCGACGAGCACATCCGTCATGTGGCACGCCGTTTTGCCGAAGCGGGATATCTCGCGGTGGCGCCGGATCTCTACGCAGAGGGCGGCAAGCGCAAACCGGGTCTGGAAGAGAACCGCATCGAAGCGGCGAAGAAATTCCTCGATTCCCTTCCGCACGGCGCATGGTTTGATGAAGAACAGCGTGCCGCAGAACTGGCGAAACTGCCGGAGCCGACCCGCACGGAAGTTTCGGAAACGATGATGGCGCTGTTTGGCGGCATGGCGGCGAACGGTCCGGTGTTCCTCTCGATTCTGCAGGGCACCGTTGATTTCTTGAAGACCTACGAACACAGCTTTGGGCAAAAAGTCGGCTCCGTCGGCTTCTGCATGGGTGGCATGCTCTCTGCAGCGCTGGCGAATCAGACCGACTTGGGCGGCGCGATCGTGTTCTACGGCCGTCTGAACCCGGAGAACACCGCGAACGTCTCCTGCCCGGTGCTGGGCTTCTTCGGCGAAAACGACCCGAACATCAACGCGATGATTCCGGACTACGCCAAAGCGATGCAAGAAGCGGGCAAAGAGTTCGAATACCAAATCTACCCGGGCGCAAGTCATGCGTTTTTTAACGACACCCGCGTTTCTTACAACGTCGACGCCGCGCGCGACGCGTTGGCGCAGTCGCTGGAATTCTTCCGCACGGTGTTGGTGCAAGCGTAAGGCAAGCGTGCAAACAAAATTGATAACAGCAGGCAAGAGGTCGTCCGCAGATGCGGGCGGCTTTTTTTGTTTGTATATTCCTTTTGAATATTTAGAAAATAGGGATTCCAAAAAGTTGGTTGATATGATAATATTTTTTTAAATAAAAACATGTTTTGATCATTCAGTCATATATATAAACTACAAACAAAGGGTGGTGAAGGACGACTGGAACCGATACAGGCACGAGATCATACTCTTCACGTGCAATGGCTGGGCCGTGGTGACTGTCCCGTCGCGCCCCTTACGGAACTTGCAACGGCGTTTGGGCTGAATCTGGTGTTCGATGAAACTATTTCAGCGCAGCCGATCATGACTGAAATTTCAAATAACCAAGTTCGGTTGACGGGATTGAGCGTTTCCCGCACCCAACCGATCTTGCTTGTCGATTGCGACTCGCTCACCGTGGAGGGGCGGCCTGCCGATCTCCATGTGTGCGGGGAGAGCCCGGAGTGGGAGCACGGGTGGCGGAACGTGATTTTCGCTTCCGGCTGTTCGAGGGAGGCGCTTTTGCAAGCGTTTTCCGATGTGCTGTTGGGTTGGGCCGATGACCGTCGGCAGGAAGGACGCGAGCGTCCGTTGTTGCAGCGGTCGGCAGGGAAGTGGGTGTTCGGTGACGAGCAGAAACGGATCGTGCAAGACCGCGTCTGTTTTGATCTCCAAACTCCGCCTCGGGAGTCGGGCCGCATCCTGTGGGTCTACGCCAATCCGTACATCGACTTGTTGGCAGGGCCGTACGGGCTGGAGATTCTCGACAGCATCTGCCGGGAGAGCGGGTTCGTGACGAAACTGACCAATCCGTTCACGGAGTTTCTCGACCCGATGCGCGGTTTGCAAGAGCTGGTCGACCGCTTTCAACCGCAGATGATCGGCATCTCGTTTCGCAACATGGACGACGCGCTGATCATCCACTCGTTGGACGGAGATCCCGAGTCGGTCGATACGTTGGAGATGTTTCCGGAAGTTCGGCGGGTGGCGGAGGCGTTGCGCGGGTTTCGCGGGCCGGTTTTTATCGGCGGAGCGGCGTTCGGGATGTCACCGGAGCAGTTTTTGGATGCGTTGCAACTGGAGTACGGCATCTACGGCGCGGCAGATCCGGCGATCTCGCAGTTGTGCGAGGCCTGGACTTCCGACGTGTTGGGAGCCGACCCCGGCGATCACGGCAAGTTTCGTGAACTCTGGTCACAATTGCCAAGCGCCCTCTGGCGGGAAGGCGGAGCGGTGCGGCGAAACGATGCGGCGCGAACGCGCGTGTTGACGCAAACGCCGCGCATCAAACGCACGTGGGCGTTCTCGTACAAAAACGTCCGCGACTATCTGCCCGAGCCGGTGCGCGGTGCGCAAGGCTGTCCGCTGGCGTGCAGCTATTGCGTCGAGTCGGTCAACCGGATGCGCATGAGCTTTCGGTCGGTGGAGCAAGTCGTCGACGAGATCGAGTTCTCGCTGCGCCGCTACGGGATTCGCGTGTTTCACATCGCGGACTCGGAAGCCAACGTCCCGATGGATCGTTTGACGGGGCTGGCGAAGGAGATCGTTCGCCGCAACTTGCATCATGAGATTTTGTGGACCGCGTATTTGAACGCAAGGCCGTTTGAAGCGGCTGCGATTCCCCTGCTGGTGGAGTCCGGGTTGTACCGGTTCAAGTTCGCGTTCGACCATTTCGATGATCGCGTGTTGCAAAGCTACCATAAGAACTTCCGCGAGAAGGACTTGGAAGCGATCCTCGACGCGTTTGAACCGTACATCGGGCATATCCAGCTGTACGCGGGGATCTTGCTCGGCGGACCGGGAGAGGACGAATCGACGCTGGCGTATGCGATGCAACGGATGAAAGAGCATGCGAAGCGCGGGTTCACGTTTTACTACAACGTCGGGGTGCGCATCTATCCGGGCACGCCGTTTGGGAAGCAATTTCTGGAGAATCCCGACGCGTCCGGCTACTACGGACCGGGGAAGAGCGACGGCGGGTTGAGCGCGTTGATCTACTCGGCGCCGGAAGCGCCCCGCGTGTTGGCGGCGCGCTTGGAAGAGAGGTTCCAAGACACGCCCCGCGTGTTTCGCATGAACAAGGAAAAAACCACCGGGATCGGCTACGAGGCGTATCGGCAATATCTGGTCGCTTGGAACGCGTGGCTGGACGGCCGGTGGCAGGAAGCGTACGCCACGCTCGACGGGATTGAACAATTGGAACAGTTGCGCGAAGGCGTGGCGTTGCAACGCCTCTTGCGGATGAAGTTGCGCCAGACAGTGCCCACAAACCTACTTGGAGGTGGAAGCCGATGAAAGTTGCACTTGTAAGGCCGTTGCTGTCCGGGAGCGGCTTTAACGGATACCCGTTAAACTTGCTGATCTTGGCCGCGGCGATCCGGGAGGTCGGACATCATCCGGTCATCTGTGACTATGATTATCTCAAAGAACTCGACCCGAGTTGGGACAGCCCCGAGTTTGCCGCGCGCGCAGCCGAGGACATCTTGAGCAACCGCCCCGATCTTGTGGGGATCACCGCCATGTGCAGCAACTATGTGCTCGCCGTCGACTTGGCGAACGAGATCAAAAAGCGCGCTCCGCACGTGCACATCACGTTTGGCGGGCCGCACGTCTCGCTGTGTCCCGAGGAAACGCTGAACAGCTTTCCGTCTGTGGACAGCTGCGTGATCGGGGAAGGGGAGATCACGTTCCCGGAACTGCTCGGCAAGCTGGAGTTTGACGAAGACTTGTCCGAAACTCTCGGCATCGCGTACCGCGACGGCGAAGGGAATCCGGTGAAAACACCGCCGCGCCCGCTGATGAAAGACATCACGCTCTCGCCGCGCCCGGCGTACGATCTCGTGGATATGCAGTCGTACATCGATCACTCCAAAGACCTCTATATGCAAATCTACGCCGGCAGCGGATGCCCGTTTGACTGCGTGTTCTGCTCGACCAGCATCGTCTGGGAGCGCAAGTACCGCGTGATGGGAGCGGAGCGTGTCGTCGATGAGATTGCGTACCTGCACAACACGTACGGCGTGACGCACTTTAACTTGATGCACGACAATCTGTCGTCGAATAAACCGTACATTCACGGGATCGCCGAACAGATCGTGCAGCGCGGGTTGAAGATCAACTGGGGCTTCAGTTCCCGCATCGACACCCTCGATGAGAAGACCTGTCAGATCACGGCGGCTGCCGGTTGCAACTACATCTTCTTCGGCGTGGAAAGCGCTTCCGAGAAGATTCAGAAAGTGATCGGAAAACGCCTGAAAGTGACGGCGATCCACAAGACCCTGCGCCACTGCTTGGAGAACGGCATCTTGCCGACGACCTCGTTCATCTTGGGGTTCCCGGAAGAGGAGAAGGAAGACGTGGAAGCGACGGTGCGCTTGGCGTTTGCCTGCAAGATCAACGGCGCATGGCGGTCCTTCATCAACTTGCTCAGCCCCTACACCGGAACCCGCCTGATGCGCGAATCGGAGAAGCTGGTGCTGGACTGGGATCATGTGAACACGTCGATGATGAACTTCTTGTACGACAAGCACAAAACCGCGATCGAAGAAAACCCGTACATCTACGCGAACTTTTTCTTCCTCGATTACTCGAAGTCGTACATGGACCAACGCGACTACTCCGCTCTGGTGGACTTTTACACGATGTGCCTCTTCAAGTATCCGTTCACCATTCATTTCTTGATCAACGCTCTGGACATCTCGCCGGTCGACCTGTTCGAGGTATACCGCCAGCGCGTGCAAGCGATGTCGCCGGCGGAGCGCGACAACTTGGCGATCGAAATCACCGAGGAAGACCTGTTCGAGATCGCCGGGGAACAGCACGCGTACGACTTGGTCAGCGCGCTGCGCTACGACCAATCGATCTTCACCGCGTCGCATCAACCGACCGGAAGCCGCATCTTGTACCAAGGGTCGGTCTACCTCGCCGATACGATTCCGGACAATTTGCTGGAGCAAGACATCATCCTGCCGGGCGTGCGCTATTTCATGCACGAGAACATCGGCGGTCAATTGGCGACGTATGAATTGACGAACGTGCAATACGAGACGTTCTTGAAGCAAAACATCCCGAGCCTGCTGCCGGAGAAGTGGGAACAGACCGTGTTTGGATCCCCGGAGGAGATCGCCAATGCTTAATCTTAACCTGAACCCGTTCCCGACCCTGCTCAAATTCGACCAGCAGTTGCCCGTCTACAATTGGTACTATCCGTTCCCAAGCGACGAGGACGATGTGGTGGACACGGTGGACGCGATGCGCACGATTCCGGTTTCAAAGGACGGATACCGGGCGCTGTACTTCCACATCCCGTTTTGTGACACGCTCTGTACGTTCTGCCCGTTCTTCCGCTCGACGGCGTACACGTACCACGAGTTTATCGATCAGTACCTCGAAGCGCTGTTCCTCGAAATGGCGTGGAAGTCGCAATTCCCCGGCATCGGCAACGTGCCGGTTGACATCATCGCCGTCGGCGGGGGAACGCCCTCGGTCTTGAGCGCGGAGCAAATTCGCCGCTTCGGCGCCAAACTGCGGGAGAATTTCGACTTGAGCGAACTCAAGGAATTCACGTTCGAGTTGGAGGTTAAGAGCGTCACGCAAGAGAAGCTCGCCGCGATGAAGGCAATCGGCGTCAACCGCGTCAGTTTCGGCATCCAGACGTTCAACGAGACGTTCCGCGAAGTGTTCAACATCACGTCAAGCGTAGAGCAAGTGCGCCAAGTCGCGAAGTGGGCCGTTGAAACGTTCGACTACGTCAACGTCGACATGATCTACGGCATCGCGGGGCAATCGCTCGACGATCTGCTCGAAGAAGCGGAAGCCGCGATGGCGCTCGGTACCGCCACGATCGACTTCTATCCGCTCAACAACATGTCCGCTTCCTTGAAGATGCACCGTTCGATCAAGGAAAAAGGGCTGACTCCGCTGTCGCCGGCGACCAAGATCTCGTACCGCATGTTCTTGGACGAATACATGCGCGCCAAGGGCTATCACCCGATCAACGGCTACAGCTACACGCGTGTGCAGCAACCGCCCAAGGAGCGCCAAGTGATCGTTCGCGAACCGGTGTTCCTCTACCACGACATGCTCTACGGGTACAAAGGCGACGAAGTGATCGGCTTTGGCTCCAGCGCCATCTCGCAAGTGCATCAGTATACGATGGTCAACCCGAACTCGATGGAAGGGTTCATCAAAGCGATGCACGAAGGGACGCTTGACGTCACGACGATCCAGAATCTCGACTGCCCGGAAAAAGGGATCGTCTACTTCCCGTACCGCGGCGTGTTGGAGAAGTCGCGCGTCGACTGGGCGCGGGTTCCGGAAGAAACGTTGGTCGCGTTGCAGCAAGCGGTCGACCAAGGGCTGGTGGTGGAAGACGCCGAGCGGTACACGCTGTCGCCGTCGGGCTGGCTGTTCTATGTGAATTTGGTCTATTTCCTCACGCCGTCAAAAGGCAAACAGTGGCTGTCCGAACGCATCCTGCTCCGGATCGAGGAGGGCCGCGAAGCGGACGAAGTCCAGTTGTACCAACTTACCTGATATGAGGGAGTCGTTTTGACCATGTGGTTAAATTGGTGGGAAGATCAGAAGCCGGATGGGCCGATGAAAACATTGAATTTTTTGACGCAAGTGACGCCGCTGACGTTTGATCCGGTGAAATCGTTTGATGTGGTCACGCGCAACATCATCGCGAATCTGTTCGAAGGGTTGCTCGTGCCCGATCCGCAAACGCTCGAAGTGCGTCCGGGGATTGCCAGCACGTGGGAAGTGGTGGAACCGAACCGCGTGTTCCGCTTCCATCTGCGCACGAACACGCGCTTCTCCGACGGAGAGCCGGTCTTGGTGGATGATGTGGTGTACAGTTTGCAGCGGATTCCCCAGTTCGAAGGAGTGGACATCTGGGTCACGGAAGATGCGCCGCGCTGGATTCGCATCGAGTTGAACCAAGTGATGCACAACTTCCTCGATTACTTGGCGACGCCGACTTTCAGCATCGTCTCGAAACAAAACGCAGAGCGACACGGCTTTGAGCGCGACACGCTCGTCACGTCCGGCCCGTTTCTGCTCAAGGAATCGTCGGAATTCGATCCTGCCCATCCGTCCTTGGTGCGGTTGGAGAAGAATCCCTACTACTGGGACGCGGAGAACGTCAAACTCGATGCGGTGACGTATGTGCCGGTCATGGATGCGGATGAGCGTCTGCGCCTGTTCAAAACGCGGTTTTCGCCGAACGGTCAGCGCTTGTACTACTTCCTCAACCACGCGCCGGTATTGCGGTATGAGGAGTTGAAGTGCGATCCGGAACTGCAGCCGATGCCCGTGTTGGCGACGATCGTGCTCACCCCGAATCAGCGCATCGCGCCGTTGCAGGACGTTCGCGTCCGCCGGGCGCTGTCGTTGGCGATCGACCGGCAGAAGGGGATCGACCGCGCCGTGCCGCATCTTCAACCGGCCGAAGGGCTGGTGCCGAGCACGATCCTCAAGTACCCCAAAGTGCGGGGGATGATTCGGGAGAACGAACAGGAAGCCCGCGCGTTGCTGCGCGAAGCCGGGTTTCCGGAGGGAGCGGGGGTTCCCGAACTCACCTTGACGTACTTCGACCATGAGTACATGGAACGTCTGGTGAACTCCTACATCGAAGATTGGGCGCGGGTGCTCGGCATCTCCGTTCGCGGAGTCCGCTTGTCGTGGGGCGAGTATCTGCAGCGTCTCGATGCCGGAGAGTACGACCTGCTCTATGAGACCTGGCATACCGACATCGCCGACCCGGGTTCGTTCTTGATCCCGCTCTCGACCGATCATCCCTTCAACACCGCGAATTTCTCGCAGGCGGATTATGACGACCTGCTGGAGCAATCGCTGCAAGAAGAGGACGAAGGGAAGCGCATGGAGTTGTGCGTGCAGGCGGAGCGCATCGCCTTGCAGGAGATGGCGACGATTCCGCTGATGTACGAGTCGCACTTCTGCATGGTCGATTCGGGCGTGAAGGGCGCTGTCTTGAACCAAGCCGCGATCCTCCCTCTGAAATATGTAGAAATCTTGCCGTAAGTAAATCATGACTTCCTTGAAGGGAGGTGATAAAATGGAAAAACAACAAGTTCTGGTTGCTGAGGTTGTAGAAACCCAAGAAACTGTTGAGACCGTGGTCAACGCGGAGAAGCTCTCCAAGCAAGTAACCCTGACCCCGAAGCGTCTCACCAAAGTCGCGACCATGCGTCTCCTGTCCGAGTGGTAAGATGCCTCTCGAAGATACAGACTGCCTGACACATCGGGTGGTCTGTATCTTCATTTTTACATTTCTCTTCGTCGTTACATGCAAAGGAGTGAGAAGAGTTGAGCCAAACTGTTCCAGGAAACGGCCCTGCTTTTCGGGATGTTGTTCGCAACCGCAATTATATGTTGTTATGGCTGGGACAGACCGTCTCGCAACTGGGCGATGCGCTCACGATCGTCGCCTTGCCGCTGTTGATTTACTCCATGACACAATCGGTCACCTCGATGACGTTGACGTTTGTGATCGAGTCGGTGCCGTGGATTTTCATCGGGCCGTTTGCGGGTGTTCTCGTGGATCGGATGAACCGGCGCACGGTGCTGATCGGAGTGGACTTGCTGCGGGCCGTCTGCGTCGCGATGATTTTCTTCTCCACGTCTGTCGGGTTCATCTACGTGCTGTGCTTCTTGACCCAAACGTTGGCAGCGATTTTTGCGCCGGCTCGATCTGCCGTCATCCCGGAGTTGATTGAGCGTGAACTGTACGTCAAAGCCATCGGTCTGTCGCAAAGCTCGTTCCAGACGGTGCAGATTGTGGGTCCGTTCCTCGCGACGGGCGTGATCGCGTTGTTCGGCGGTCCGCGCGCCTCGTTTCTCGCCGACACGGTGACGTTCTTGGTCGCGGTGTCGCTGACGCTGATGATCCAATTCCCGAAGCAGGCGGAGAAAGCCGCTCCAACCCAGCGCCCTTCGTTTTTTAAATCGTTCGGCGAGGGTGCGTCGTATCTGTTCGGACATAAGGTCTTGCGCTATGTGACGATGATCAACTTGCTGAAGGGGATCACCCAATCGGTCGTGTTGACCAGTTCGGTGCTGTATTGCAAGACCCAGTTGCAGATGTCTGCGGAATCGAGCGACCGGCTGTACAGCGTCGTGGTTGCCGCCCTTGCGATCGGCATCATCTTGGGCACCACGATCATTTCGTCGATGGACAAGAAAATCGACCGCCGCTTCTTGATCATCGGCGGCTTGATGTTCCAAGGGTTGACGTTCCTCTCGATCCAGTTCCATCCGGGCCCGATCTTGTTGGTGGGGCTGTACGGACTGTCCGGTTTCTTCGCCAGCGGCGCGTTGACGCCCGTCTCGGCTTGTTACGCGGAATCCACGCCCAACGAAGTGCGGGGCCGTGTCTATTCGGTGGTCAACTCGCTGATTCGCGTGGCGCTCGCCGTCGGATACTTCGCGGCGGGGATGATCGGAGAGCGTTTCGGCGCTCTGACGCTGCTCACGTGCGGCGGGCTGCTCTTGGTGCTCGCGACACCGCTCCTCACGGTGGTGTTGCGAGGATTCAGCGCGCTAAGCCCCAAGCAACCGCCGCTGCCGCAAGCTCCGACCGCTTCGGCCAAGTAAGTTTTTTCTAAAGTAATAAGCCCTTCTCGCCGACCCTGTGAGGTTCGGGAGAAGGGCTTTTTTCGTGCGGTTGTTTTGCGGTTAGGAGGCGCTGACTTCCGATTCTGCCGTTTGGCGGGGCGGAGTCTCCGGGTACGGGAACAGGTGATGCAGCGGCACGGCGTGACCGTATTGGTTGTTGTAGACGAT
Source organism: Tumebacillus flagellatus (assembly GCF_000714935.1). Classification (GTDB taxonomy): domain Bacteria; phylum Bacillota; class Bacilli; order Tumebacillales; family Tumebacillaceae; genus Tumebacillus; species Tumebacillus flagellatus. Next base: position 74,337 of record NZ_JMIR01000020.1, on the reverse strand, counting down.
GTGCTCGCGGGTGAACTTGCGCGGCGAGTCGAGACCGCAAGCGGCGGCGAGCGCGTAGAGGCCGTAGCGCATCGAGAGGATGTAGTTCATGACCCGCCACTGCTTTTCTTCCGGCACGAGCGCGTCTTGGTATTTCGGATCGGTGGTGGTGATGCCCGCCGGGCATTTGCCGGTGTGGCATTGCAGCGCCATGATGCAGCCGTTTGCCATCATGAACCCGCGCGCCGAGTTGACGGCGTCGGCGCCGATCGCCATCGCGATGGCGACTTTGTCCGGCGAGATCAGTTTGCCGGACGCGATGATCTTAAATTTGTCGCGGATGCCGAAGTGCAACGCGGTGTCGACGACGGTGATCAGCGCCGGATAGAGCGGGAGACCCATCGTGTCGGCCATCGCTTTGTACGTCGCCCCCGAACCGCCTTCGCCGCCGTCGACGGTGAGGAAGTCGGGATACACGTCCATCTCGATCATCGTCTGGAAAAATTGTTCCAACTTGGCTTGCTGCCCGACGACGATCTTCACGCCGACCGGTTTGCCGCCCTCTTCTTGGAGCAGGCGGACGAACTCCAGCATTTCTTCCGCGTTGGTGAGGAAGGGGAAGCGGTTCGGCGAGTTGATCGTTTTGCCGACCGGGACTTTGCGGACGGCGGCGATTTTGGCGTTGACTTTGCTGCCTTCGAGGTGCCCGCCGCGAATCTTCGCGCCCTGCGCCATTTTTAACTCAAACGCTTTGATGTTGGGAAGAGCGGCTTTGGCGCGAAATTCGTCGAGGGAGAACTGGCCGTTCTCGTCGCGATAGCCGAACATCCCCGGCCCGATCTGCGCCACGACGTCGACGCCGGACGCCAAGTGCTCTTCGACCACGCCGCCTTCGCCGGTGTTGATCCACGAACCGCCTGCCATCGCGGCTCCGTGGCCGGTGGAGAGGATGTAGTTTTCGCCGACCGCACCGTAGGAAGTCGCCGAAGCGCCGAACATGCCGCTGAGTCTCCACGGCGTTTGTCGGTCGGCGCCGATGAGCAGGGTGTCGGCGTCGTCGTACAGCCATTTCGGGGATTCGTCGGTGATCAAGTTCTCCTTGCGCGAGAAGATGCCTTCCTTATGAATGACATACTTCTTGGCCTGCACGACGTCCGCGTTGTTGACGCGCAGTTCGCTGGTCAGCAGCGGGAACATGTCGTTGGCGATGTAGTACCCCGGCTGCTCGAAGTCGCGCTTGGAGCCAAACGAGATCAAATCTTGCCGGTACTTTGCGGAAAACACCAACCCGATAAACTCCGCTCGTGAAAACGGTTTCCCCGCATTGTCGTCATCGAACCAATATTGCCGGAACTCCGGGCCGAGCTTTTCCAGCAGGTAGCGAATCCAGCCCAGGTACGGGTGCTGGCGGATGATGGAGTGCTGCGCTTTGCGCGAGAGGAAATAGAGCTGGATGGCCAGCGCGGCCGGAATTGCGATGATCACGAAGATGAGGACGGTGAGAATTGTGGTCACCAAAAGACTTCACATCCCTTTCAGAAATTTCGTTCCTTTAATCAGTATAACAAAAGCGACGGGCAGGTAGATAAATTTTTCCAAACGATAACTAAGGGAAAATGATGCGGACGAAAGTTTTAATCATCGAAATAATGGATTTTTTTCTGTAAATATTTCAGTGAATATCCATGAATAAACTTGTATGGGGAAAAACGGACGAGGCAAGAGAAACCGCAGTCTTTCAAAGGGTTTGATTTTGGGGGGAACCAAAACAAAGCATAACTTTATTCAGTGTAAACTCCTTAGTTATTTACAATGTTGGTTTTTAATAATTTTGATCGTATCGAACATTGACAGAGAAATTTTTATTAGATATCATTTTGAAACAGTGATAAAAATAAAAAATTCAATCAGCAGTATGGACAGAAACGAGTGGGTTACATCATGAACGCGGGGAGAGGTGCACATGGCTTTTGAGGGCAAAGTGTACGATCTGATTGGAGTTGGCTTTGGTCCGTCGAACTTGTCGTTGGCGGTGGCCGTCGCCGACGAGATGGAGAACGCAGGCGCAGACTGGAACCTCGAGATGCTGTTCTTGGAGCAGAAGCCTGGCTTTGTTTGGCATGAGGGGATGTTGATCAAAAACACCAACATGCAGATTTCCTTCATGAAAGACCTCATCACCTTGAGAAATCCGAAAAGCCGTTTCACGTTTCTGAATTACATCAAGGAGCAAAACCGCTTGGACGAGTTTATCAACCTCAAGGAGTTCTACCCGACCCGAATCGAGTTTAACGACTACATGGCGTGGGTGGCGCAGCACTTTGAAAATTGCGTGCGCTATGGACAAACGGTCACGTCGATCCATCCGGTGACAGGGCAGGACGGCGAAGTTGAGTACCTGGAAGTTTCGGTTACCGATGCGGACGGTCAAGCTTCCGTGTTCCGCACAAGACATCTCGTGGTGGCTTCCGGAGGCACTCCCACGTTCCCGGCAACGGTGGACGTCCCGCAAGCGGACAACGTGTTCCACTCGCACAACTTCCTCTATCGGTTGAACCAGCAGTTTTCCAACAGCGAAGAGCCGTATCGCTTCTTGATCGTCGGCGGCGGGCAGAGCTCGGCGGAGATCTTCACGCATCTGGTCGGCTCCTATCCGAACGCGGACGTCACCGTGGCCATGCGGGCGTTCAACTACAAACCGGCGGACGGCAGTGAACTGGTCAACCAGATCTTCTTCCCGGAGATGACCGATTTCTTCTATGAACTGTCGCCGGAGAACCGGGAAAAAATGCTCCGCGCGCACTACAACACAAACTACGCGGTCGTCGACTCCTCGCTGATCCGCAGCATCTACAAGATGCTCTACGACCAACGGGTGGTCGGCGTCGACCGCTTCCGCATCCTCTCGTTCTTGGAGTTGAAAGAGCTGTCGACCCAAGCGGGGGAAGTTTTCGCAATGTTTGAAAATGTAATGACGAGAGAAACAGTTCAGCTGCAAAGCGACGCAGTCATCATGGCGACAGGCTATGACCGTCCGAAGCGCCATCCGCTCTTGAAGAGCTTGGAGCCGTTCTTGGTAACGGTGGAGGACGGCGGCTACGAGATCGAGCGCGAGTACCGCCTCGTGACGAAGGCAGGTTTCAAACCGAGCATCTTCGTCCAAGGCGTCAACGAAGGAACGCACGGCCTCAGCGACACGCTGCTGTCGGTGTTGCCGTATCGGGCTTCTGAGATCTTGCGTTCGCTGCATCAACAGATGCGCACGGTAATCAACTCTGACGAAGTGACCATTGGCTGGTAGGGAGGACACACCATGTACATTCTTCGCGCACAAGACAGCACCGTGACTCAGGAGTACGGCATTCAATGCCGCCGTTTGTATCCGTGGAAAGACGTTGTGCAACCGCCGTTCGGCTCGTTGCTCGGCGTCGTGGAGCCGGGGGAGACTTCGAGCCCGCACAACCATCACGAAGGCGAGACGTTTTTTATCGTACGCGGTTCGGGGTTGATGAAAGTCGACGATGAGACGGCGGAAGTCAGCGCAGGCGATCTGATCTACATGCCGGCGTTCACGAAGCACTCGTTGAAAAACACTTCCGCCACCGAACAGCTCGTGTTCCTGACGGTGTGGTGGGAAGACATGAAGCTGGTGGCAGAAGCGCTGCAACATGAGGAACTCAAACAGGCGAACCGCCCGACCTCCGTACTGGTCACGGCGACGCCGCCGACTCCCAACGGCGACTTGCACCTCGGCCATCTCTCCGGTCCGTACGTCGGAGCGGATATGTACAAGCGGTACTTGATCATGCGCGGGGTGAAAGCGTTTTATCTCTCCGGCGCGGACGATCACCAAAGCTACGTGCCGCTCAAAGCGAGCCAAACCGGCCGCACGGCGCGCGAGACGGTCGATCTGTTTGCGGGCCGCATTGAAAACACCTACCGCAACGCCGACATCGACATGGATTTGTTCGTGCGTCCCGACCGGTCGAAATTCCACATCGAGCGTGTCAGCGCGTTTTTCCGCAGCTTGTATGAAGCGGGCCATCTGATTGAGAAGGAAGTGCCGTCGCTGTACTGCGAGTCCTGCGACACGCACCTGTCGGAAGCGCATGTGCGCGGCCTCTGCCCGCATTGCAACTCCGCGTCGGACGGCAATGCCTGCGAGCAATGCTGCCGCCCGAACGACTGCGTCGATCTCGTCGACCCGGTTTGCAAGGGATGCGGCGGCACGCCGACCGAGCGCCCGCTGAAGCGTCTGTACTTCCCGCTGAAAACCCAAGAAGCGAATTTGCGCCGCTGGTACGAAACCGCTTCGATGGGCGAGCATCTGCGTTCGGTCTGCTTGAACATGCTGGCGGACGGGCTGCCGGACATCGCGGTGTCGCACGTGTCCGACTGGGGCATTCCGGTGCCGGTCGAAGGTTTCGAAGACCAACGCATCTACGTCTGGTTCGAGATGGCGCCGGGGTATCTGTCGGCGACAGAAGAGCTGATGGATCGCTTGGGTCTCTCCGAAGACTGGAAGACGTTCTGGAGCGAAGGGTCGTCGGAAATCGTGCAGTTCTTCGGCATCGACAACGGGTACTACCATGCGGTGCTGTTCCCGGCGCTGTGGATGGCGTTTGATGCCTCGATTCGCCTGCCGCAAACGTTCGTGACCAACGAATTCTACCGCCTCGATGAACTGAAGTTCTCGACGAGCCGCAATCACGCGGTGTGGGGCGATCAACTGCTCGCGGAGTACTCCACAGATGCCGTTCGTTTCTTCCTCGCGTACAGCCGTCCGGAAACGGAGCAAACCAACTTCACCCGCCAAGCGTTTACGTCGACCGTGCAAGCGGAATTGGTGGAATTGTGGAACGGTTGGCTGCAAAGTGTCGGCGAGAAAGTTCGCCAAGAGTTCGGGGGCATCGCGCCGGACGCCGGTGCATGGAGCGCCGCGCATAAGGACTTCTTCCTCCGTTTGAAAAAGCTGGCGGGAGAAGCGTCCGAAGCGTTTGAAGCGCCGACGTTCTCGCCGCAACGCGCAAGCCGCGTACTGTGCGAACTGGTGCGCGCGGCGATCTCCTTCGGACAAGCTCAAAACTGTTTGGCGGGCATCCAAGCGGCGTACGACGAGCGCCGCACGGGCATCGCGCTGGAGCTGACCGCCGTTAAAGTGCTGGCTCAAATCGCCGCGCCGATCATGCCGCAGTTTGCCGCGCACTTGCGCGAACAGCTCGGCGAGACGGAAGCTCCCCGCTGGGAAGACACGCCGAACTTGGTGCCGGGCGGACGCCGAATCGGAGCGTTTGCGCCGTACTTTGAGCCGGTGGTCTCTCCGACCAAACAAGAAGAGACGGTCGGAGCATGAGGAAGATCGGGGTGGCCGGGCCGTTCAGCGGCCCGCGCGCCGCGTACGGGGAGTTGCTGAAAAAAGGGGTCGCACAAGCGGCGCTGGAAGCAGGCCCTGAATTTGAGTGGCTGTTTTTTGACGATGCGGCGCTTCCCGAGCAAGCAGAAGTCGCGGCACAGAAGATGCGGGAGGCACAAGTGGAGGCTGTGATCGGCCATTTTAACAGCGCTTGTGCCAAGCGCGTTCTTCCACTATATAGAGATGCATCTCTTCCGTTTCTCGCGCCGGCGTCCACCAACGAACAGTTGACCGCAGCGGGCGAGGGCTGGATGTTGCGGTTCTGCCCGCATGACGGCCAGCAAGCGCACGCGGTGCTGGGCTTCGTGTCGGAGAGAGGGTGCCGTTCACTTGCTGTGCTCACTGACGATACGTTCTACGGGCAAGCGATGGCGGCCGGATTTCCCGATCGGTGGGAAGGGCTCGCCGTCCGGCGTCTGGAGACGGAAGACGAGAGCGTGCTGCGGGTGGATGCGGTGTTTTTTGCCGGGACGCACTTCAACAGTGCGCGGAGTGTGCGCGAGTTGCGGGAGCGGGGGTTTAAGGGATTGTTCGTGGCTTCCGACGACTCGAAGATCGAGGAATTCCTTGAGTTAAGCGAAGGGGCGGCGGAAGATTCGTATGTGCTCGGGTTTCACGAGACGTACGAAGAATCGTCGTACCGGGCGGCCGACTTGCTGTGGAAGACGTTGGCGGTTCACCCGGAGGTCCGAGGGCCGGAACTTCTTCGCTTGTTGCAGAGAGGGTCGAGTGACGTTTCGTTTACGGCGCAGGGCGAGCGGATCGGCATGGAATGGTCGATCTGGCAATGCGGCCGACGCGGGTTTACAAAGGAGCGTTGAGCGATGCAGACGGCTGATGTGGTGATCATCGGTGGAGGCGTGATCGGCGCCGCCATCTTGCATGAAGTGGCTCGATCGGGATTGGGACGTGCGGTGCTGTTGGAGAAATCCACGTTTGGCGCAGGTTCGACCGGCAAGTCGGGCGGTTTTTTGCGGGTGTATCACACCGATTCGTTTCTGTCCGATCTCGCGGCTGCCAGCTTTCACGAATTTCTGGAACTTCGTGCGCATATCGGGTATGTGCGCACGGGGTTGCTGATGTTGGAGAAGGCGGAGCGGGTAACGGAAATGGAGCGGGAAGTGGAGCGCCTGACGAAGTTGGGACACAACTTGCAAAGCTTGAGCGGCTCCGAGGGAGCCGAGCGGTTTGGCGGACTGGAGTGGCAGGGCGTAGGCGGTGCTGTCTACGAACCGGACGGCGGCTATGCCGACCCGGTGTTGACGACGCGCTTCTGGATCAAGGAAGCACGCAGCCGGGGAGCCCTCGCTTCGGAAGGGACGCAGGTGTTGGAAATTCTCCACGACAACGGACGCGTCACCGGCGTGCGGACGAACCGCGGCGTGATTCAAACGTCGTGCGTGGTGTTGGCGGCGGGCGCTTGGAGCGCGGAGTTGCTCCGTCCGATGGGGATCCAACTTCCGGTGCGCAGCAAGACGATTCAAATTCACTTCTTGATGAGACCGGAGGAAGCGGTGGAGCATCCGGCTTTTCTCGATGAGACGACCGATATCTACGCGCGCCCCGATCAGTCCGGCCTGTCCTTGGTCGGATTGCCGGTGGACGAATGGGACATCGACCCTGATCTCTCGGTTCCAGCCGATGACGCAGTGCGCTTGCGACAAGCGTCTGCCAAGCGGCTGCCATGGTCGGAGAGCGCCTGGGTTTCGGGCGGCAGACGCAGTTTCGACGGGTACACCCCGGACGGGCGCGGGCTGCTGAAACCGGCAGACGAAGTACAAGGTTTGCTGTATGCGGTGGGCTGGAACGGCGGCGGTTACAAACTCGCCCCGGAGATCGCCCGTCGCGTGGTGCAAGACATTCAAAACAGGAAATGAGGAATGAAACATGGCAGTGACGGTACGCCGGACGACGCGCGACGACCGCGCGCTCGTGCTCCCGTTGATCAAAGGGTATCTCGATTTCTATGAAGTGGCGCATCCGGCAGACGAAAAGCTCCACGCGCTGCTCGACACGCTGGAGTTGCAACCGGAGCGCGGCTTGCAGTTCATCGCGGAAGTGGACGGAAAACCGGTCGGGTTTGCGACGCTGTATTCGACGTTCAGCACCCTGCGCGCGCAAAAAGCGATGGTGATGAACGACCTGTTCGTCCTCCCGGAAGCGCGCAAGCACGGCGTGGGACAAGCGCTGTTTCAAGCGTGTGCGAACTATGTGAAAGACAACGGCTACGCGTTCATGGAATGGGTGACCGCAAGCGACAACGAGACCGCGCAACGCTTCTATGAAGCGCAAGGCGCAACGCGCGGCACTTGGGTCGGCTACAGCGTGTAAGAGGAGAAGGGGAGGGAAAGGGCATGTCGTTTCAGGAGTACCGCAAGATGCTGGGTCAGTACCTGCTCCCGCATCGCGGCAAAGTGTTGTTGCTCTTTCTGGTCATTTTGATGGGGAGCGGACTGCAACTGGTCAATCCGCAGATTTTGCGCTTCTTCATCGACACCGCGACTTCGGGCAGCGGGCAGGTGAACTCTCTGATCAATGCCGCGCTGTTGTTCATCGGCGTCGCGATTCTCACGCAAGGGTTGACCGTGTTGGTCACGTATCTCGGCGACACGCTGGCGTGGACGGTTTCGAACACGATGCGCGGCGATCTGTTCGCGCACAGCATGCGTTTGGACCTCAAGTTCCACAACAACCACACGCCGGGCCGGATGATCGAGCGGATCGACGGCGACGTCAACGTGTTGAGCAACTTTTTCTCGCAGTTCGGGGTGCGGATTGTCAGCAACTTCCTCATGCTCCTCGGCATGCTGGTCTTCTTGACTTATACGAATTGGGGCATCGGTTTGACGTTCATCGCGTTTACCGGCGTCGTGATGTTTATGCTGGGCAAGATCCGCTTCTTCGCGACTCCGTTTTGGACGGAATCGCGGGAGACCAGCGCGAAGCTGTTCGGTTTTTTGGAAGAGCGTCTCTCCGGGGTTGAGGAAGTGCGCGCCAACGGTGCCGTCGCCTATGTGATGCGCCGCCTGCACGAACTGAACCGCCTGCGCTTGCACAAAGACCGCAGAGCGTTTCTCGCCGCCGGCGTCACTTGGTCGACGACGATCGGGATGTTCTCGCTCGGCACGGCGCTTTCACTGGCGCTCGGCGCGATGCTCTATGCCAACGGCACGCTGTCGCTGGGCACGGTCTACCTGATCTACGCGTATGTGAACATGCTGCGCGCGCCGATTGAGCAAATTTCGCAGCAACTGCAAGATTTGCAAAAAGCGAGCGCTTCGATCCGCCGCACCAGCGAGTTGCTCGGCACGAAAAGCGCGCTGGTCGAACGCAGCGGCCGCTCGATCGCGGACGGCGCCCTGCAAGTGGACCTCGACAACGTTTCGTTCGGATACTCGGAGGAGGAACGCGTGTTGCACAACGTGACGCTCACGCTTGCTCCCGGCAAGGTGTTGGGCGTTTTGGGACGCACAGGGAGCGGCAAGAGCACGATGGCGCGCTTGTTGATGCGTTTTTATGACGTCAACGAGGGAGGAGTTCGCTTGAACGGCGTGGATGTGCGGGACGCAAGCTTGTCTGAGGTGCGCAAACGCGTCGTGATGGTGACGCAAGACGTGCAGTTGTTCAGCGGCACGATCCGCGACAACTTGACGTTCTTTGACCCGGCGATCACCGATGAGCGGATTTTGCAAGCGTTCACCGAGTTGGAGCTGTTGGAATGGTATCAAGCGTTGCCCGAAGGTCTCGACACGCGGCTCGGTCCATCCGGCGGCGGTTTTTCTGCAGGAGAAGGGCAATTGCTGGCGTTTGCGCGGGTGTTTCTGGCCGACCCGGCGCTGGTCATCTTGGACGAAGCGTCTTCGCGCCTCGATCCGGCAACGGAGCAGTTGTTGACCCGCACGGTGAGCAAGTTGATGGAAAACCGCACGGGGATCATCATCGCGCACCGCTTGGCGACGCTGCAGCAAGTCGACGACATTTTGATTTTGGAAGACGGGCGGATCGTGCAGCACGGAGAGCGCGAAGTGCTGGCTCATGATCCGGAATCTCGTTTCTACCAACTGTTGAGACAAGGCATGGAAGGGGTGCTGGTATGAAGACGACGCAGATGCTCATGCAATTCATACGCTTCCGCCCCGGCCTCTATGCGGTCGACGCGGTCTTGGTGCTCAGCGGTTGGTTGCTGTTCCTCGTCCCGGCGTATGTCGGCAATCATTATTTCGATTCACTGAGCCGGGGGTCGAGCGTCAGCACGGAAGTGTGGTGGCTGGTGGCGCTGCTCGTGATGAGCATCGTCGCCCGGATCTTGCTGATGTTCGCCAACTTCTATGTTGACGAAACGTTCCGGCACTCGATCGGATCGCTCTTGCGCAAAAACTTGCTCTCCCACATCTTGAAACTTCCGGCGGGGCGCGCGTTGCTCGGTTCGTCGGGGGAAGCGATTTCCCGTTTCCGCGAAGACATCGACGAGTCGGCGGAATATCTGACGTGGCACGGGCTGCTCGACGTCGTGGGCGCGGCGGTGTTCGCCGTCGTGTCGCTGGTGTTGATGCTTCTGATCAACGTCAAAATCACGCTGGTCGTCTTCCTCCCGCTGATCCTCGTTGCGGCGACGGCGCACATGGCGGGCAAGCGGATCGACAAGTACCGCCGCATCAGCCGTCAATCGGTCGGACAAGTCACCGAATACATCGGCGAGATGTTCGGAAGCGTCCAGGCGATTCAAGTGGCGCACGCGGAAGAGCGCGTGACGAAGCGCTTCCGGGAGTTGAATGACCAACGCGGACGCGCGACGGTGCGGGAGAACGTGTTCAACTCCCTGCTCAGTTCCGTTTTTGCCAATGTGGTGGATTTGGGGACCGGCGCGATCTTGCTGTTGACGGCGAGATCGATCACCGACGGTTCGTTTACGGTCGGGGAGTTCGCGGCGTTTACGTACTACCTGACGTGGATCGCCCAACTGACGCGCCGCTTCGGGATGCTGACCGCCCGCTACAAGCAATTGCACGTGTCGAGACAGCGGTTGACGACGTTGCTGCAAGGGGCGGCGGACACCGAACTGGTGCGTCACGGCGACGTGTACTTAAAGGGAGAGTTCCCCGAAGTTCCGTACGTGGAAAAACGCGACGAACACCGTTTTGAATCGCTCGACGTCACCGATTTGACGTACGTGTTCCCGGAGACGAAGCGCGGGGTGGAGAACGTCAACCTGCAACTGAAGCGCGGAAGCCTCACGGTTGTCACCGGCCGCGTCGGTTCGGGAAAAAGTACCCTGTTGCGCACCGTTCTCGGCCTCTTGCCGCAACAAAGCGGCGAAGTGCGCTGGAACGGGGAAGCGGTGGACGACCCCGGCAACTTCTTCGTGCCGCCGCGCGCGGCGTACATCTCGCAAGTGCCCCGCCTGTTCAGCGATTCGCTGAAAGACAACATCCTCATGGGGTTGCCGGAAGAGCGCGTGGAGTTGGAGCGCTCGGTGTGGACCGCCGTTCTCGATCACGATCTGCAGCAGTTGCAAAACGGGATGGAGACGATGGTCGGGCCGCGCGGAGTGATGCTCTCCGGCGGTCAACGCCAGCGCAGCGCCGCCGCCCGGATGTTCGTGCGCGAACCGGAGCTCTACGTGATGGACGACCTGTCCAGCGCGCTCGACGTGGCAACGGAGCAAACGCTCTGGGAACGCCTCATCGAACAACGCGGAGAAGTGACCTGCTTGGTCGCGACGCACCGCCCGTCGCTGCTCGCCCGCGCCGATCACATCATCATCTTGCAAGAAGGGCGCGTGGTCGCGGAAGGGACGCTCGAAGAACTGTTGCAAACGTCTGAGGAGATGCGGCGTTTGTGGGATGGAGATTGATCGACTAGGGAGGTACATCAGGACATGAACGTTCAACTGCCTCAGACATCCAAAAAAGCTCCTTCCCGGCGGCTTGACTCTCGCAGCCGGGTCATCCCCGCCTCTGTTTTCAAGGGCGCGGAAACGCCTGGGAATCAGCTTGTGACCGCTTGCGCTCTGCTGTTCCACCGCTATGACGAGCGGGAAGAGACGGTTCGCCTCGCTTATCTCGTTGAACAAGCTGAGGAAGAGCAAGCGTGGCAAGAGCTGCACGTCGATTTCTCCGGCCGCCCGCAGGTGCACGAGGTGCTGAACCGCGTCGAGGACGCGGTTTCCGGCGACGTGCAGGCGGTGCGAACGCTTGGCGCACAGGAGTTGCAGGTGTGCTGGACGGAGCAAGCGCGTGGCTTCAAAGTGAAGATCTCCTGCGACGGAGAGCGCTTCGACGCCGACCGCATCGACCTCATGCTCCGGCATTTGCAAGCGTTGCTCACCGGAATGCGCGACACGCCCGACGCGGTCGTCGGAGATCTGCCGATGCTGACCGCAGAAGAGCGGCAGGAGATCTTGGTTTCGCGCAATGAAACGCTTCGTGCGTTTCCGCAGGACCTGACGCTGCCGGAGTTGTTTACCCGGCGCGCCGAGCTGTCGGCCGAACGTGTCGCGGTCGTTTTTTCGGGGAGGGAGTTGACGTATCGCGAGTTGGAAGCGCGCAGCAACCAACTGGCGCATGAGTTGCAAGCGCGGGGCATCGGGCGCGGCGTGATGACGGGGTTGTTCGCGGAACGGTCGCTTGAGATGGTGATCGGGATGCTGGCGATCTTGAAAGCGGGCGGCATCTGCGTGCCGCTCGACGTGCAGACACCGCAGGAACGTTTGCAGCTGATTCTGGAGGACACCCAAGCGCAATTGATTTTGACTCAGTCGAAATGGGTGGAGAAGGGTCTGATCCAGGCGGAGCGGGCGCTGTGTCTGGACGAAGCCGCGTACTCGTCTCTGGGAGGAGAACGCTCGGAGTTGCCTCCGTCGGTGGAGACGAGAGCGGAAGATACGGCGTTCGTGATCTTCACGTCCGGCTCGACGGGTGTTCCCAAGGGTGTCTGCGTTGGGCATCGCGGCATCGCACGGTTGGTGCTCGGCAGCGAGTATGCGAAGTTCTCCGAGGACGAAGTGATGATGCAATTCGCGTCGATCGCGTTTGACGCTTCGTTTTACGAGCTGTTCGGAAGCCTGCTGTGGGGCGCGAAACTGCACGTGTACCCGCCCGGTGTTCCGGCGCTGCATGAGTTTGCGAACTACCTCGTCGAGCATGAAATCTCCACGCTGTTTCTCACCACCGGCTTGTTGCACCAATTGATTGAGCACCACCTCGACGACCTGCGCGGCGTGCGCCAATTGTTGACCGGGGGAGATGTTCTGTCACCTGTGCATTACCAGAAGTTGATGGAGCAGCGTCCGGATCTGCACTTTGCCAACCTGTACGGGCCGACGGAGTGCAGCATGGTCGCCACGGCGTACTTGGATCGCCGGCTCTTGCAGCCCGGTCAGTTTGTGCCGATCGGGCGGCCGATCGCCAACACGACGGTGTACGTGTTGAACGCCGAGATGCAACCCGTGCCGGACGGCGTTCCGGGGGAGTTGTACATCGGCGGGGTCGGGGTCGCCAACGGGTATTGGAAGCGGCCCGATTTGACGGCAGAGCGGTTTTTGGCAGATCCGTTCTCGGAGCTTGAGGGCGGTCGGATGTACCGCACGGGCGACCTCGTGTGCTGGTCGGCGGACGGGAACTTGGAGTTCTTGGGCCGGGTGGACCGCCAAGTGAAGATTCGCGGGTTCCGGTTGGAGCTCGGCGAGATTGAAGCGCATCTGCTGAAGGTGGAATCGGTTCGCGAAGTTGCCGTGTTGGTGCACGAAGACGAGCAGGGGGCGAAGTTCTTGGCGGCGTACGTGGTGCCGGAGCGCGAGCATCACCCTGCGCCGTCTGAGTTGCGCGAGGCGCTGAGACGGACGCTTCCGGAGTATATGGTGCCGGCAAGCTATGTCCTGCTGGAGCAGTTTCCGCTGACTGCCAACGGCAAGTTGGATCGCAAAGCGTTGCCGAAGCCGGAGTTGGGAGCAGCAGGGTCGGACGCCGATCTCGTTGCGCCCCGCACGGCGGAAGAAGCGCAGGTGATGGGGCTTTGCGCAGAAGTGATGGGGCTGAACTCGTTGTCCGTTGTGGACAGCCTGTTGGACCTCGGGGCGCACTCCCTGATGGCGACGCAGATCGTCTCGCGGATTCGCCAGAAGTTTGGCGTGGAACTGTCGATTCGCCAGTTCTTGGAGCGCCCGACGGTGGCGGCGCTGGCGGAAGGGATTGCAAACGGAGAGTTCAAGCGACTGGATGCATCCGTTGCGGAGTTGAAGCGGGCAGATCGGACGGAGGGCGAGTTTCTCCCGCTGTCTTCCGCGCAACGCCGCATGTGGCTGCTCGACCAGTTCGACCCCGGCAACCCTGCGTACAACATCGCGCAAGCTTGGCGTTTTTGCGGCGAGCTTGACGAAGAAGCCCTCCAGTACGGCTTGCTCGAAGTGGTGCAGCGGCATGAGATCTTGCGCACGGTCTTCTGCGTGCGCGACGGCGAGCCGATGCAAGCGGTTCAGCAGGCGGCGGAACTCGACTGGCAATCGGTCGAGGCGGCCGATTGGGAACAGCACATGAAAACCGAAGCCGCCAAACCGTTTGATTTGCAAAAAGGGCCTCTGCTGCGCGCCCGTTTCTACCGCGTCGGACCGCAAGAGCAGGTCTGCCTGCTGGTCATGCACCACATCGTGTCGGACGGATGGTCGATGAACGTGCTGGTGCGCGAGTGGGCGGAAGGGTATGCCGGAATTACGGGTGGAGCTGAGACTTCGCAGACTGCGCACGCAGGGCAAGTCGAACGTCTGCAATACGCCGACTACGCCCTCTGGGAGCAAGAACATCTCGACCGCGCGATGCCGCGCCATCTCGACTACTGGCAGCAACGCCTCGCCGGTCAGTCGCCGCTGGTCGCACTCCCGTATGACCGCCCGCGCCCGGTCGAGACGAGTTCCCGGGGCCGTAAGTTGGCGGTGGAACTGCCGACCGAGTTGTCGCAACAGTTGAGATCGTTGAGCCGTGAATGGGGCGTCACGCTGTTCATGACCCTGTTCGCCGCGTTCCAAGCGCAACTGCACCGTTACGGCGGGCAAGAAGAGATCAGCGTCGGGACGCTGGTGGCAAACCGTCAGCAAGTCGAGACGGAAGCGATGATTGGTTTTTTTGTCAACACGCTGGTGCTGAGAACCGATCTGTCGGGGAATCCGACGTTCTTGGAACTGCTGGAACGCGTTCGCCGCATCACGACCGAGGCGTACGAACACCAAGAGCTTCCGTTTGAGAAGCTCGTCGAAGCTCTGAACCCGGATCGCCAAGGCGACGGCAACCCGCTGTTCCACGTCCTGTTCGTGCTTCACAACGAAAGCACCGCCTTGCCGATGTTGCCGGGGCTTTCCGCAGAGCCTGTGCGCGTGGACTTTGGCACGTCGCGCTTCGATCTCGCGGTGGACGTCGAGGAGAACGGAGAAGGGTTAACGGTGGTCTTGGAGTACAACACCGACCTGTTGGAAGCCGAGACGGTGGAACGCATGGCGGGTCACTACCAAGAACTTCTGCAAGGCATCGTCGGGCAGCCGGAGCAACGCATCGCCGAACTCCCGCTGCTGACGGCGGCGGAGCGCGACCTGCTCGTCGAGACATGGAACCAAACGACCGTCCCGTACGACAAGACCCTCTGCCTCCACCAAGCGTTTGAACAGCAGGCATCCCGCACGCCGGAAGCGGTTGCGGTTGTGTTTGAAGGAGAGTCTTGGACGTACGAACAACTGGACCGCCAAGCCAACCGGGTGGCACGCCTCTTGCAAACGCACGGCGTCGGCCCGGACGTGCGCGTCGGGATTCGGATGGAGCGCTCGCTCTCGATGATCGCCGGTCTTCTGGGGATTCTCAAAGCGGGCGGCGCGTATGTGCCGATGGACCCGAGCTATCCGCAAGAGCGGTTGCTCTACATGCTGGAAGACGCCGAGATGCAAGTGCTGGTCACGCAAGACTCGCTGCTTGGCGACCTGCCGAGCCTCCCGTGCGCGGTGATCGCTCTCGATGGCTGCGACCTGACGGAGTGGAGCGATGAACCGGTGGAATCGGGTACTGCGCCTGAGAACCTGGCGTACATGATCTTCACGTCCGGCTCCACGGGACGACCCAAGGGTGTCATGGTCGAGCACCGCAACGTCCTCAACTTCTTCGCCGGCATGAATCAAAAAATTCCCTGTTCCGAGCGGGACACGCTGCTGGCGGTGACGAGCATCTCCTTCGACATTTCCGTTTTGGAACTGTTCTGGACGCTGAGCCGGGGCGCGAAAGTGGTGCTGATCTCCGAAGAGGCGCTGTTGCACTCCTCGGCCCGATCCGGACAAGCCGAGATGGAGTTCAGCTTGATGTACTTCAACAGCGTCGCCGGGGAATCGGGCGGCGGGAACTCGTACCAACTGTTGCTGGACGGCGCGAAGTTTGCCGACCAACACGGGTTCAAAGCGGTCTGGACGCCGGAGCGTCACTTCCACGAGTTCGGCGGTCTCTACCCGAGCCCGTCGGTGATCGGCTCGGCGCTCTCGATGATCACCGAGCGCGTGGAACTGCGCGCAGGCAGCGTCGTGCTTCCGCTGAACCACCCGATTCGCGTCGCCGAAGAGTGGTCGGTCGTCGACAACCTCTCCAAAGGCCGCGTGGGACTTTCCTTCGCGTCCGGTTGGCACAAAAACGACTTCGTCCTCGCGCCCGACAACTTCGAAGACCGCACCCACGAGATGTTCCGCTCCATCGAAACCGTGCAGAAACTCTGGCGCGGCGAAGGGGTAACCTTCCGCAACGGGATGGGGGAGGAGACGGAGATCAACATCTTGCCGCGTCCGGTGCAACAGGAGTTGCCGGTTTGGGTGACGAGTGCGGGCAACAAAGCCACGTTTGAGAGAGCCGGGAAGATCGGCGCGAACGTGTTGACTCACTTGCTCGGGCAATCGGTGGAAGAGCTGGCGGAGAAACTCGCCGCCTACCGCGCCGCGCTGGTCGGGAACGGACACGACCCGTCCGATTTCACCGTCACGCTGATGCTGCACACCTTTGTAGGCGAAGACCTTGACGCGGTGCGCGAGAGGGTGCGCGAACCGTTCACAAACTATCTGCGCAGTTCGTTCGGCTTGATCGAAAGCCTTGCCAAGAGCCGTTTCCCGGACATTCCGCTCGATCAGTTGTCGGAAGCGGACCGCATGGACATCATGACGTTCGCGTTTGAGCGCTACTTTGAAACCAGCGGCCTGTTCGGGACGCCGGAAACCTGCCAAAGCATGGTGGAAAAACTCGCCGCCATCGGCGTCAACGAGATCGCCTGCCTGATCGACTTCGGGGTGCAAAACGACGAAGTCCTGCACCACCTGACCTACTTGAATCAGTTGCGCGAACGATGCTTGCCGGAACAATCGGAGCAAAGCCTCGGCGACCAAGCGGAGAAGCACGGCGCGACGATGCTGCAATGCACGCCGTCGCTGATGCGGCTCTTGCTGCAAAACCCGGACAGCCGCCGTCAATTGCGCACGCTGAAAACGGTGATGCTCGGAGGCGAAGCACTCCCTGTCCAACTGGCGGAGCAAGTCAAAGCGACGTGGCCGGTGCGGTTGTTCAACATGTACGGCCCGACGGAGACGACGATCTGGTCGACGGTGCACGAAGTGACGCACACGGAATTGACCGTGCCGATCGGACGTCCGATTGCGAACACGTCGCTCTACGTGCTGGATGAACACCGTCAACTCGCGCCGATCGGTGCGGCAGGGGAACTTTTTATCGGCGGTGACGGCGTGACCCGCGGGTACTGGAGACAACCGGAATTGACAGCCGAGCGCTTCATTCAAAACCCGTTCAGCGGCGAACCGAACGCCCGCCTCTACCGCACGGGCGACCTGGTTCGCTACCAGGCGGACGGGACGCTGACCTACCTCTCCCGCAACGACCACCAAGTCAAATTCCGCGGCTATCGGATTGAGCTGGGAGAGATCGAAACGATTTTGGAAAGTCACCCGCTCGTGCAAAAAGCGGTCGTCCTCGCTCATGCGGCGGAGGGAGAAGACGCGCGTCTCGTCGGCTATGTCGTCTACGCAGGCGACCGAAACGCGATGGACCCGGAACTGCGCCGTACCTTAAAAGAGCGTGTGCCCGACTACTTCGTCCCCTCGCTGTTTGTGGCGATGGACGAACTCCCGTTGACGCCCAACGGCAAAGTCGACCGCAAAGCGTTGCCGCAGCCGGACTGGAGTTCCGTGAGCGCCCAACGGGAATATGTCGCGCCGCGCACGGAGACCGAGCAACAGGTGGCTGACATCTGGGCCGAAGTGTTCGGAGTGGAGCGAGTCGGGATTCACGATGACTTCTTCCTTCTGGGAGGCCACTCCTTGCTGGCGACGAAACTGGTGGCGCGCATTCGTCAGACGTTCCAGATCGACTTGCCGATGCGCCACTTGTTCCAAGCGTCCACCGTCGCGTCACTTGCGGAATTGATCGTCGGCGAGCAATTGAACTCGGTCGACGAAGCGTTGTTGCTGGCTCTGTTGGAAGAGATGGAAGCGAACTAATCGAAATCGAGGTGCCACAGACATGAGTGATGTTTCCAAAAAACTGGCCAATCTCTCGCCGGAGATGCGCGAAAAACTGGCGCAGCGCCTGAAGCAACAAGGGGAACTGGGAGAAACCTCCCGCCATTCTGCGATTGCAAAACGTCAAGAAGCCGATTCCTACCCGCTGTCGTTTGCTCAACAGCGCATGTATTTCCTGGATCAACTGACCCCGCACTCTTCGCTGTACAACGAACCGCTGATCGTGCTCGATCTGCGCGGGGAGTTGGACGTGGAAGCGATGGAAGGGTCGTTGGCGGAGATCGTGCGCCGGCATGAAATTTTGCGCACCTCGTTCCAAGAGTCGGACGGTCTTGCGTCCCAAGTGATTTTGCCGCCCGCCGCACCGGGTTTGGAGCTGGAAGATTTGACGGTCTGGACGGAGCAAGAGCGCGAACTGCGCGCCGAGCGCCTCGCGGGCGAGGAAGCCGGTCGTCCGTTTGACCTCGCCCAAGGCCCGTTGCTGCGCGCGAAGTTGCTCAAGCTCGGCACGCACCATCACCGCTTGTTCTTGGCTCGCCATCACATCGTGTCGGACGGTTGGTCCGCCGATGTGCTGCTGCGGGAACTCGCCGCTTGCTACACCGCTTTCCAACAGGGACAAACGCCCTCGTTGCCGGAGCTTGCGATTCAATACGCCGACTACGCGGTGTGGCAGCGCGAACAAGAGCAGAAGCAAACCGGCGAGGACGAGTCGCTCGCCTATTGGAAAAACAAACTGAGCGGCCGCCTGCCGCTGCTCGAACTGCCGAGCGACCGTCCGCGTCCCGCTGTGCGCTCGTACCAAGGCGCGACGTACCCGATGAAGCTGAACCGCGAGCAAACCGAGCGGCTGCAAGCGATCTCCCGCGCGTCCGGCACCACGCTGTACATGACGGCGTTGGCGCTGTTCCAGACGTGGCTGTACCGCTACACCGGTCAAGAAGACCTCTGGGTCGGCACGCCGGTCGCCAACCGCAACCGTGAAGAACTGGAAGCGATGATCGGCTTTTTCGTCAACACGCTGGTGCTGCGCACCGACCTGTCCGGCGATCCGTCGTTCTCCGATCTGTTGCAACGGGTCAAAGGGGTCGTGCTCGACGCGATCGCACACCAAGAAACCCCGCTGGAGAAACTGGTCGAAGTGCTCAACCCGGAGCGCGCGATGAGCCACAACCCGCTGTTCCAAGTGCTGTTCGTTCTGCAAAAAGCGCCGGAGCCGCTTGCGCTGCCGAACCTCGAAACGGAAATCCGCTATGTCAACAGCGACATCTCGCGTTTTGACATGACGCTTTCCCTCGTCGAGCACGGAAGCGAAGGAGAGCTGGAACTGGGCGGCTGGTTGCAGTACAACAGCGACCTGTTCGACCATGAGACCATCGAGCGCATGGTGGGCCATTTCCACCGCTTGCTCGACGGGGCGCTGCTCGATCCGCAGCAGTCGATCTCGTCGTTGCCGCTGCTCGCAGAGGAAGAGCAAGCTCGTCTGCGCACCGACTGGCAAGGGGCGCGAGAGGAATTCGACGGCACGCCGCTGTTCCACGAACGCGTGGCGCTGCAAGCGGAATTGTCCCCGGATGCGGTCGCCGTCGTCTGTGAGCAATCGCAGTTGACCTACCGCGAACTGAACGAGCGCGCCAACCGCGTCGCCGCTCATCTGCAAACGCTCGGCGTCGGCCCGGACATGCTCGTCGGCCTGTGCGTGGAGCGTTCGGTGGAACAGATCGTCGGGATGCTGGCGATTCTGAAAGCGGGCGGCGCCTATGTGCCGATGGAGCCGAGCTTCCCGGCGGAGCGCCTCGCGTACTTGCTGTCCGATTCGAACGTGTCCGTGCTGGTGACGACGGAGAGCGTGGCGGAAACTTTGCCGCCGCATCAAGCGCAAGTCGTCCGGTTGGATGCAGACCTTTTTGATGCGTACTCTGCGGAGAATCCGGTCAGCGGAGCAAGCGGGGAAGACGCGGCGTACGTGATCTACACGTCCGGCTCCACCGGGCAGCCGAAGGGCGTCGTCATCGAGCATCGCAACCTCTTGCAGTATGTGCAAGGCGTGTTGCCGCGCTTGCAAGTGGAAGCGGGCATGAGCTTCGCGACCGTCTCGACGCTGGCGGCAGACTTGGGGAACACGATGGTGTTCGCGGCGCTCTGGACGGGCGGCACGCTGCACGTGTTGACGCAAGACCGCGTGGTCGACGCCGAAGCGATGGCGGACTACATGGAACAACACGACGTCGACGTGTTGAAGATCGTCCCGGCGCACCTGCAAGCGCTGATGAGCGGCGAATCCCGCCGCGTGCTGCCCAAACGCCGCTTGGTGTTCGGGGGCGACGTGTTGAGCTGGGAACTGGTTGACCGCGTGCGCCGCCTCGCGCCGGAGTGCTTGTTGATCAACCACTACGGCCCGACGGAAACGACGGTCGGCGTTCTGACGCATGAAGTCGGCAGCACCCTGATGGAGCGTTCGTCGCGAACCGTTCCGCTGGGTCGCCCCTTGGCGAACACCGACATCCACGTGCTCGACCAACGGATGCAGCCGGTTCCGGTGGGCGTGTCCGGCGAAGTGTACATCGCAGGCCCGGGTGTGGCACGCGGGTACTGGAATCGTCCGGACCTCACCGCCGAACGCTTCCTCAACCGGGAGATCGACGGGGAGACCGTCCGTCTCTACAAAACCGGCGACCGCGCCCGCCGCTTGGCAGACGGCCGGTTGGAGTTCTTGGGACGCGCCGACGACCAAGTGAAGATTCGCGGCTACCGCGTCGAGCCGAACGAAGTGGCAGACGCCCTGCTGCGCCACCCGCAAGTTTCCCAAGCTGCCGTTCTCGTCAAAGACGATGCGCAGGGCAGCAAGCGTCTGGTCGCGTATGTCGCTCTCCAAAATGGAGCGGATCAAGACGTTGCGATGGAAGAACCCGCTTCCGTGTTGAAGTCGTTTTTGGCAAATCAGATGCCGGACTACTTCGTTCCGTCGGCGTTCGTGTTGTTGGAAGAACTGCCGCTGACGGCGAACGGCAAAGTGGATCGCGCGGCATTGCCGGAAGACGACGGGGTTGCCGTTCTCTCGCAAGAAACGTACGTCGCGCCGCGCACGGAGACGGAAGTGCTGATCGCCGAGATCTGGCGTCAAGTGATGGGCGTCGAGCGCGTGGGCGTTCATGACAACTTCTTTGAACTGGGCGGTCACTCGCTGAACGCTACACAAGTTATCTCGCGGCTTCGCAAAGCGCTGGGCCTCCAACTGCCGCTGCGCACGTTGTTTGAAGCGCCGACGGTCGCGAAACTGGCGGAAGCGATTCAAGCTCCGCAGGAAAAAACGGAAGCCTCGCACCTCAGTCTCGTCAAACCGATCGTGCCGGCAGATCGTTCCTTGCCGCTTGCGGTCTCGAACGCGCAGAAACGCCTGTGGCTGCTCGACCGCATGAATCCGGGCAACTCGATCTACAACATCCCGTTTGAACTGCGCTTGGCGGGCAACTGGGAGCCGAAGCTGTTGGAGCAGAGCTTGACCGAAATCCTGCGCCGTCATGAAGTGTTGCGCACGAACTTCGCGATGGCGGACGGGCAGCCGGTGCAAGTGATCCGCGATGACGTGCACTTCGAACTGGCGGTGCTCGACCTCCGCGATTGCACGGAAGAAAAGCGTGAAGAGCTGTTGCAAGGATTGCGCCGCGAGCAGACGGAGCAGGCGTTCAACCTCTCCGAAGACCTGCTGTTGCGCGCCGTTCTGGTTACGTTGGGAGCGGAAGAGCATCGCTTGGTGATGACGATCCACCACATGGTCAACGACGAGTGGTCGAAAGCGATCTTCATCAAGGAACTCTCCGCGCTGTACGACGCGTTCGCATCCGGCCGCACGCCGAAGCTGGCCCCGCTGCCTGTGCAATACGCCGATTACGCGCTCTGGCAACAAGAGCTGTTGCAAGGGGAGTCGATGAAGGAACTGGAAGCGTACTGGTCGCAGCAGATGGCAGACGCGCCGCCGCTCTTGGAGATGCCGCTCGACCATCCGCGCCCGGCCGTGCAAACGTTCAACGGGAGGGCACAGTCGTTTGCGCTCTCCGCTGAGGCGACGCAAGGTCTGCGCGCTTTGAGCCGCCGCGAGGGCGTCACGATGTACATGACTTTGCTCAGCGTGTTCAATGCGTTGTTGCACCGCTACTCCAACCAAAACGAAATCGTGTTGGGCACGCCGGTCAGCAACCGGAACCGCACGGAGTTCGAAGGGCTGATCGGGTTCTTCGTCAACACGATCGTGCTGCGCACCGACCTCTCCGGCGAGCCGACCTTCCGAGAACTGTTGGGCCGCGTGCGCGACATGACGCTCGGAGCGTTCGCGCACCAAGAGATGCCGTTCGACCACCTGATCAACCTGTTGCAGCCGGAGCGCAACACGAACTACTCGCCGCTGTTCCAAGTGATGTTCCTCATGCAATCGCCGGAAGCGCCGATCGTCTCCGAACATCGCACGATGACGCCGGTGTACAGCTCCAACGGCAAAGCGGGCTTCGATCTCGCGCTGTCGGTGATCGAGGGGGAACACGGCATCACGGGGACCTTCGAATACAACACCGACCTGTTCGACGACGAGACGATCACGAGGATGATCGGGCATTTCCAATGCTTCGTCGAGGGCGTCGTCCACGCGCCGGAATTGCCGGTAACGCGCGTGCCGTTCCTCTCCGACGCGGAGCTCCATCGTCTGATCGTTGAATTCAACCAAACGGACGACGAGTATCCGACGGGGCTGACGATGCACGGACTGTTCGAGCAAGCGGTGAAGCGCTGGCCGGACAACGTGGCGGCTTCGTGGCGCGGCATGGAAGTGACCTACCGCGAGCTCAACGAGCGGGCGAACCAAGTGGCGCACCGCTTGATCGAACTGGGCGTCGGCCCGGACCTCGCCGTCGGGATCTCCGTCGAACCGAACTTGAACTTCCCGATCGGGGTTCTCGGCGTCATGAAAGCGGGCGGGACCTATGTGCCGCTTGACCCGGCGTACCCGAGCGACCGCCTGTCGTTCATGATCGAAGACTCGGAAGTCCTCGTCATCTTGACGCAGGGCAACATCACCGACACCTTGCCGGAAACCCAAGTTCCGAAACTGTGCCTCGACACCGAGTGGGAGACCGAATTCGCCGCGCAAAGCCGCGTGAACCCGAACATCGACGTGCGCGAAGACAACTTGGCGTACATGATCTTCACGTCCGGCTCCACAGGTCGTCCGAAGGGCGTCATGATCGAACATCGTCAGGGCGTCAACATCATGCATTCGCTGACCAAACAGTGGAGCTTGACGCCGGAAGACCGCATGCTGCAGTTCACGTCGATTTCCTTTGACGTCGTCATCGACGAAATCTTCCCGACGTGGATGAACGGTGCGACGCTCGTCTTGCGCCCGGACCGCAACCTGCCGTCTCCGTACGAGTTCGCCCGCTTGGTCAAAGCGGAGCGCCTGAACTTGATCATCATGCAGACGGCGTACCTGCACGAGTGGGTGAACGCCCTGCGCGACACCGATCTCTCGCAACTCGACACCCTGCGCGTCATCATCACCGGCGGGGAGAAAGTCTCGCCGCAAAGCTACCAAACGTGGCATGAGATGGTCGGCTACCGCGTGCTGTTCCTGAACGGCTACGGCCCGACGGAAACCACCGTCACGGCGACGTTCTACAACCCGGAAACGCACGTCGACCACCCGGAATGGGTGGCGAAGATGCCGATCGGCAAGCCGCTGGAAAACTACCAGATCTACATCGTCGACAAGCACCTGCAGCCGGTTCCGATCGGCGTGACCGGCGAACTGGTCATCGGCGGGAAAGGGGTCGGACGCGGCTATAAAAACCGCCCTGACCTGACTGCCGAGAAGTTTGTCACCGACCCGTTCCGCCCGGCACCGGGGGCACGACTGTACAAATCGGGCGACTTGGCGCGCTTCCTGCCGGACGGCACCATCGAGTACGTCGGCCGCGTCGACCACCAAGTCAAGATTCGCGGCTACCGCATCGAGCTTGGCGAGATCGAAGAAGCGCTCGCAAAACACCCGGAAGTCAAGGAATCGCTCGTCATCGTCCGCGACGACGTCGTCGTCGGCGACAAACGCCTCGTCGCGTATGTCACCTCCGACACGATCACCGACGGTGGAGTCCTGCGCGCCGCGCTGGGCCAAAACCTGCCGACCTTCATGGTGCCGTCGTACGTGGTCATCTTGGACGAGTTCCCGCTGACTCCGAACAACAAAGTCGACCGCAAAAAACTCCCGCTGCCGGACATCAGCGCCGCCGGCAATTCCAACTACACGGCACCGCGCACGCCGGACGAAGAACTGATTGCTTCGATCTGGGAAGACGTCCTGCACGTGCCGCAAGTGGGGATTCACGACTCGTTCTTCGAACTCGGCGGTCATTCGCTGCTCGGCGTGCAAGTCATCTCGCGCCTCTATCAAACGTTCGGCGTCGAACTGCCGCTGCTGGCGATCTTTGAAGCGCCGACCGTCACCGGCCTTGCGGAGAAACTGCAACGCCGCCGCGAAGAAGGGGCACAGCGCGAGTTCATCCAGCTCCAAGCGGCTGAGAAGAAGAACGACAGGTTCGCCCCGTTGTCCTTCGGCCAACAACGCCTCTGGGTCATGGAAAAACTCATGCAATCCTCGTCCGTCTACAACATGCCGGTCGCCTTCCGCTTCAAAGGCGACCTGCAAATCGACGTACTGGAACAAAGCCTGCAAGCGATCGTCGACCGTCATGAATCCCTGCGCACCGTCTTCGTGGAGCAGGGCGGCGTGGCGCTCCAAGAGATCCTTCCGTCGTTGCCGCTGACCCTGCACGTGCATGACCTGCGCGGTAGCCAGAACACCGAGGCCGAGCTCAAGCAGTGGATCGAAGCGACGGCCGACATCCCGTTCGCGTTGCACGAAGCGCCGCTGTTCCGCACGTACTTGGTGCGCACGGCCGACGATGAATCCGTTTTGCTTTTGAACATGCACCACATCATCTCCGACGGCTGGTCGGTCTCCGTCCTCGTCCGCGAACTGACGGCGCTCTACACCGCAGGCGTGGCAGGGGAACCGATGCCGCTGGCACCGCTGGCGCTTCAATACAGCGACTATGCCGAGTGGCAAAAACAAGCGCTGAACGAGACTGTGCTGGAACAACAGCTGTCCTACTGGAGACAGCAACTGAGCGGCGACACGTCGTACCTGCCGCTGCCGTTCGACCGCCCGCGTCCGCAAGTGCAGACTTTCAACGGCAGCGTGCTGCGCTTCAACTTGCCGCAATCGCTGGCGGACTCTCTGAAGGACTTCTCCCGCAAGGAAGGCGTCACGCTGTTCATGACCTTGCTGGCGGCGTACCAGACGCTTCTGCACCGCTACTCCGGCGAAGCGCAAATCTCCGTCGGTTCTCCGGTGGCAGGGCGCACGCGCCGCGAGACGGAAGACCTGATCGGGTTCTTCGTCAACACGCTGGTCATGCGCACCGACTTGTCGGGCGAGCCGACCTTTGTGGAACTGGTGAAACGAGTGCGCGAAACGGCGCTGCAAGCGTACGCGCACCAAGACATCCCGTTTGAAAAGTTGGTCGAAGAGCTGCAACCGCAGCGCAACACCTCGCACTCGCCGTTCTTCCAAGTGTCGTTCATCTTGCAGAACACGCCGTCGCTCGGCCTGCAATGGCCGAACGTCCAAGGCCGCGAGTACGAATTCGAACTGAACATCTCCAAGTTCGACCTCACCCTGGCGCTTGAAGAGACGGGCGACGGCCTGAACGGGATGGTGCAGTTCAACACCGACCTGTTTGACGAATCGACGATGGCGCGCTTGATCGGGCACTACCACACCCTGCTGGAATCGATCGTGAGCGACTCGGAGCGCAAGATCGGCGAACTGCCGATGCTGACCCAGCCGGAATGGCAGCAAGTCGTCTACGAGTTCAACCAATCGGACGACGAGTACCCGACGGGGCTGACGATGCACGGACTGTTCGAGCGGGCGGTGGAACGCTGGCCGAACAACGTGGCGGCTTCGTGGCGCGGCATGGAAGTGACGTACCAAGACCTCAACGAGCGTGCCAACCAAGTGGCGCATCGCTTGATCGAACTCGGCGTCGGCCCGGAAGTTTCCGTCGGCATCTCCGTCGAGCCGAACTTGAACTTCCCGATCGCGGTGCTTGGCGTCATGAAAGCGGGCGGAACCTATGTGCCGCTCGACCCGGCGTACCCGAGCGATCGCCTCGCCTTCATGATCGAAGACTCGGAAGTTCTCGTCATCTTGACGCAGGGCAACATCCGTGACACCTTGCCGGAAACCCAAGTTCCGAAACTGTGCCTCGACACGGAGTGGGAGAGCGAATTCACTTCGCAAAGCCGCGTGAATCCGAACGTCGACGTGCGCGAAGACAACTTGGCGTACATGATCTTCACCTCGGGCTCCACCGGTCGTCCGAAGGGCGTGATGATCGAACACCGTCAGGGCGTCAACATCATGCACTCGCTGACCAAACAGTGGAGTTTGAAACCGGAAGACCGCATGCTCCAGTTCACGTCGATTTCCTTTGACGTCGTCATCGACGAAATCTTCCCGACGTGGATGAACGGCGCAACGCTCGTGCTCCGTCCGGACCGCACGCTGCCGTCTCCGTACGAATTCGCGCGACTGGTCAAAGCGGAGCGCCTGAACCTGATCATCATGCAGACGGCGTACCTGCACGAGTGGGTGAACGCCCTGCGCGATACGGATCTCTCGCAGCTCGACACTTTGCGCGTGATCATCACCGGCGGGGAAAAAGTCTCGCCGCAGAGCTACCAAACGTGGCATGAGATGGTCGGCTACCGCGTGCTGTTCCTGAACGGCTACGGCCCGACGGAAACCACCGTCACCGCGACGTTCTACAACCCGGAAACGCACGTCGACCATCCGGAGTGGGTGGCGAAGATGCCGATCGGCCGTCCGCTGGAAAACTACCAATGCTACATCGTCGACAAGCACCTGAATCCGGTGCCGATCGGCATCACCGGCGAGTTGGTCATCGGCGGGAAAGGGGTCGGACGCGGCTATAAAAACCGCCCTGACCTGACCGCTGAGAAATTCATCGCCGACCCGTTCCGCCCGGCGCCGGGGGCACGCCTGTACAAATCGGGCGACTTGGCACGCTTCCTGCCGGACGGTACCATCGAGTACGTCGGCCGGATCGACCACCAAGTCAAGATTCGCGGCTACCGCATCGAGCTTGGCGAGATCGAAGACGCGATGGCGAAACTGCCGGACGTCAAGGAATCGTTCGTCATGGTGCGCGACGACGTGATCGCGGGCGACAAACGCCTCGTCGCGTACGTCACCTCCGACACCCTGCAAGACGGCCAAGAAGTGCGCTCTGCACTCAGCCAAAGCTTGCCTGCGTTCATGATTCCGTCGTACGTGGTCATCTTGGACGAATTCCCGCTGACCCCGAACAACAAGATCGACCGCAAAAAACTGCCGCTGCCCGACACCAGCGCTTCCAGCTCCTCCAATTACGCGGCTCCGCGCACGCCGGATGAGGAACTGCTCGCGTCGATCTGGTCGGACGTGCTGAAGACGCCGCAAGTCGGCGTGCACGACTCGTTCTTCGAACTCGGCGGTCACTCGCTGTTGGGCGTTCAAGTCATCTCCCGCATCTACCAAACCTTCGGCGTCGAACTGCCGTTGCTTGCGATGTTTGAAGCGCCGACGATCACCGGCTTGGCGGATCGACTGCAACGCCGCCGCGAAGAGGGGGCACAGCGTCAATTCCTGCCGCTGGAGCATGAGGAACACAACGGCACCGCGCCGATGTCCTTCGGCCAGCAACGCCTCTGGGTGCTGGAGCAAATCATGCCGGGCTCTTCCGTCTACAACGTTCCGATCGCATTCCGTCTGACGGGCGACCTGAACATCGACGCGTTGGCACAAAGCCTCCAGGCTGTCGTCGATCGCCATGAAGTCCTGCGCACGATCTTCGTCGAGCAAGAGGGCGAAGGCGTGCAGCTGATCCTCCCGACGATGGAGTTGCCGCTCGAAGTGTACGACGTGCAAGGCAGCGCGAACGCGGAAGCCGACATGAAGCAGTACATCGAAGCGAAAGCGGAAATGCCGTTCGCGCTCCACGAAGCTCCGCTCGTCCGCGCGTATCTGGTCAAAGTCTCGGCGGTGGAGTCGGTCTTGCTCTTGAACATGCACCACATCATCTCCGACGGCTGGTCGGTCGGCGTCCTGCTCAAGGAACTTACCGCGCTCTACTCGGCAGCCGTGGCAGGGGAGCCGATGCCGCTGGCACCGCTTGGCATCCAATACAGCGACTACGCGCGCTGGCAGAAGGAAGCGCTGAGCGACACGGTGCTCTCGGAGCAACTTTCGTACTGGAAACAACAACTGCAAGGCGCGTCTTCGAGCCTGCCGCTCCCGTACGACCGTCCGCGTCCGCAAGTGCAAACGTTCAGCGGCGGACAGCTGAAATTCGATCTCACCCCGGAACTGGCGAAGAGCTTGAAGCAACTGAGCCGCCAAGAAGGCGCGACGCTGTTCATGACGTTGCTGGCGGCGTTCCAGACGCTGCTGCACCGCTACACCGGCGAATCGCAAATCTCCATCGGGACTCCGGTGGCAGGGCGCACGCGCCGCGAGACGGAGGAATTGATCGGCTTCTTCGTCAATACCTTGGTGATGAGAACCGACTTGTCGGGTGAGCCGACGTTCGTCGAACTGGTAAAACGAGTGCGCGAGACGGCGCTGCAAGCGTACGCGCACCAAGACATTCCGTTCGAAAAGCTGGTCGAAGAGCTGCAACCGCAGCGCGACACTTCGCATTCGCCGTTCTTCCAAGTGATGTTCCAAGTCCAGAACACGCCTTCGAGCGGCTTGCACTGGCCGGGCGTGGAAGGCCGCGACTACGACTTCGAGATCAACCTCTCGAAATTCGACCTCACGCTGGCACTGGCGGAGGAAGACGACAAACTGGTGGGCATGATGCGCTACAACACCGACCTGTTTGACGAATCGACCATCGCGCGCATGATCGGACACTATGTGACCTTGCTCGAAGCGGTCAGCGCCGAACCGGAAACCAAGATCGTCGAACTGCCGATCTTGACCCAAGGGGAACAAACGCAGCTCGTGCAGGAATGGAACGAAACGCAAGCGGGCTACCCAGCTGAGCAATGCGTCCACCACCTGTTCGAAGCGCAAGCGCAAAAAACCCCCGACGCCGTCGCGATTTCCTTCGAAGGAAATTCGTGGACGTACCGGGAAGTCAACGAGCGCGCAAACGTCTTGGCGCGTCACCTGCAAGCGCTGGGCGTGCAACCGGAAACGTTGGTCGCTGTGTTCATGGAGCGCACGCCGCGCCTGATCATCTCCCTGCTGGCGGTCTGGAAAGCGGGAGGGGCGTATGTCCCGCTCGATCCGGAGCATCCGCAAGATCGGATCACGATGATTCTGGACGATTCGGAAGCGACGCTCGTTCTGACCGAAGAGCACTTGCAAACGCTGGTTCCGTCGACCGACGCGCAGATCGTCTGCATCGAACATTTGCAAGCCGATCAAGTGCCGGTGACCGATCTGGAACACTTCACCCACGGCCATCACCTTGCGTACGTGCTGTTCACCTCCGGCTCCACCGGACGTCCGAAAGGGGTGGCGATCGAGCATCACTCGCTGATCAACCTCATGCTGACCTTCGGCGAGAAACTGGGCTCCTCGGCGCAAGACGCGTGGGTGGCGGCGGCAACCGTCACGTTCGACATCTCCGGCTTGGAGTTCTACGTGCCGCTGACGAGCGGCGGACGCATCGTGCTCGTCTCCCGCGACACGGCGCGCGACGGTCAGCGATTGCTTGCCACGATCACGGAAGCGAACGCGACGCACATGGTGGCAACGCCGTCTTCCTTCTACATGCTGTTGCAAGCAGGGTGGAAGGACCCGGAACGCTTCCTCGCCGTCGTCTGCGGCGAAGCGATTCCGCTCGAACTGGTGCAACGCCTCATGGAAGCCGGAGTGGAAGTCTGGAACGGCTACGGCCCGACGGAAATTACCGTCTGCTCGTCGCTCCATCCGCTGCAACCGACAGACGAAGTGGTGACGATCGGCCATCCGATGGCGAACTACGAGTACTACATCATGGACGTGCACCGACAACTCGTGCCGGTCGGCGTGATCGGCGAGCTGTACATCGGCGGCGTCGGGTTGGCGCGTGAGTACTGGAATCGTCCGGATCTCACGGAAAAAGCGTTCCTCACCCACACCTTTGCAGACGGCACGACCCGTCGCATCTACAAAACGGGCGACTTGGCACGCTTCTTGGCAAACGGCACGGTGGAAATCCTCGGCCGTATGGACAACCAAATCAAGCTGAACGGCTACCGGATCGAGTTGGGCGACATCGAATCGCATCTCGAACAGCACCCGGCGCTGGAGCGCGGCGTGGTCGTCGTCCAAGAACCGACGCCGGGCGTGAAACGCCTGACCGCGTTCTACACCGTATTGCCGGAAGTTTCCATCGAAGCGGCAGACCTGCGTGCCTACATGCAGGACAAAGTACCGGGCTACATGGTGCCGGCCGCGTTCGTCCGCTTGGAGAACTTCCCGATTTCGGAAAGCGGCAAAGTCGACCGCCGCGCCTTGAGCCAGCTCTTGGTGGAAACGCAGCGCGAGAATGATTATGTCGGACCGCGCGACCGCACGGAATACCGACTGGTGAAGATGTGGGAACGACTGCTCGGCGCTGAGAAGATCGGCGTTCGCGATTCCTTCTTCCAACTGGGCGGGCACTCCCTGACCGCCGTGAAGCTCAGCAGCGACGTTGAGCGGGAGTTTGGATGCCGCTTGCCGCTGGTGCGCCTGTTCCAAGAGAGCACCATCGAGCAAATCGCCGCCTTCATCCGCGAGGGCGGAGAGAGCCCGCTCCATCCGTCCTTGGTGGAGATCCAAAAAGGCGCAGGCACTCCGCTGTTCCTCGTCCACCCGATCGGCGGGATGGCGCACGTGTACGCGGGTCTTGCATCCGGTCTGCCGGAGCAGACGGTCTACGGTCTGCAAGCGCGCGGCGTAGAGGAAGGAAGCGGGGACCCGATCGACACCGTGGAAGAGATGGCGGCGTACTACTTGGAAGGAGTGCGCCAAGTGCAACCGGAAGGCCCGTACCGTCTGGGCGGCTGGTCGTTCGGCGGCGTCGTCGCCTACGAGATGGCGCGCCAACTGCAAGCACAAGGGCAGGACGTGGAGCCGTTGGTGTTCTTCGACAGCTACGCACCTGAAAACCGCGAGCAGTGGAATGCACGAAGTGAATCGGAAGTGGCGGCAGACTTTGCCCAAGACCTGCTGAGCATCTTCCAGGACGAAGCAGCCGCTTCTCAAGAGGAAGCGCACGTGATCTTGGAGCGCGTGCTGACGCAAGCGCAAGAGTCGGGGCAGCTCTCGATCTCCTTCACGCGAGAAGACCTGATGCGCCTGTTCACCGTTTACAAAGCCCACAGCCACGCGATGGGCAACTACGAGGCGGTGGCTGCACCGCAGCTGCAAGTCATCCTGTTCCGCGCGTCGGACGTCCCGTCCACGCAACTCAACCCGGCGGAAGGCTGGCGCAAACGAGTGGGAGAACTCACTGTGTTTGAAGTGAAAGGCAACCACTACACGATGCTCCAACCCCCGTTCGTCCAAGAGACCAGCGCGTCCCTCAACGACGCAATCCTCTTGACGCTCAAGAAGTAAGAAGATATGAAAAAACGACCGTTCCCGTGGTGAGGGCGGTCGTTTTTTTGGATACATTTTATACACACGACCCCGTAGTCGACTGCGTCGTGATTGAGTTTGAGCGCTGTGTCGACAATGGGATACAGGGATTTGTTTTTCGCAGTCATCACGGAGACCGGAGAGAAGATTTGAAGTTTGTACGCGAGGAATGATTCTTGCGGTCCAGAAATAGTATCTTACAAGCCCCACCACCCTCCGCACTAGGCAATCACCTATTTCCACCTCCACACATACCCTATACCAATCTCTCCAAAAGCGAGGTGGAAATCACGTGATGAGGAGCGGAAACAGGACGCCTTCTTTGCGCGACAACGGTCCGGATGTGGTGGATCAGTTTCGCAAGGGCGAGGTGGCCTTGAACGAGGCGCTCAAACGATTAAACGGGAGCAGCCCGACCTCCACCCTCCGCCGTGAAAACAAAGGCCAACCGGCCGTTGTCGATACACAGCGCTACCAGACGATCATCAAGGAACTTGAAGGATTGATCGGGTTGCGGCAAGTCAAGAATTTGGTCAAGGAGATTTTTGCGTTCATTCAAATCCAGCAAAAACGCTCCGTCGCCAAACTCGCCACCGAACCGATCGTCTTGCATATGATCTTCAAAGGCAATCCCGGCACCGGAAAAACGACGGTGGCACGCATCTTGGCTCGCTTGATGCGTGAACTTGGCGTCCTTTCGAAAGGTCATCTGGTAGAAGTGGAACGGGCCGACCTCGTCGGCGAATACATCGGGCACACCGCCCAAAAAACACGCGAACATGTCAAAAAAGCGCTCGGCGGCATCATGTTCATCGACGAAGCCTACTCGCTCGCCCGCGGCGGCGAAAAAGACTTCGGCAAGGAAGCGATCGACTGTCTCGTCAAAAGCATGGAAGACCACAAAAACGACTTCATTCTCATCCTCGCCGGCTACGGCTTGGAAATGGATCAGTTTCTGCGCACCAACCCCGGTCTTCCGTCGCGCTTCCCGATCACCGTCCACTTTGAGGACTACTCGGAGCACGAGCTGATGCAGATTGCCGACACGATGCTCCGCCAGCGCGAATACCGCCTGTCGCACGAAGCCAATGTCAAACTGCGCTCCTTCTTGCGCGAAAGCTTGCAAGGGGTCGGACGCCGCAATTTCAGCAACGCCCGGATGGTGCGCAACATCATCGAGCGGGGAATTCGCCTGCACGCCGTACGGCTGCTCGACAACGAGCGCCCGTCCCGTGAAGAACTCATGCGGATCGAACCGGAGGACTTGGTGATGGGGGAGGAACCCAAAGATGAGGAACTGTCTCGTGATTGGCAGAACCAACGTCGGTAAGACGATCTTTTGCATCAATTTCGCGGAGTACCTCGGGCTCCAGCGCATGGACGTCTATTTCCAATTGCCGGACGGCACCACCCGTCAACGCAAATACAACGTCAGCGCCGCCCGCGAAGAACTCTCCGGCACCGAAGCGCATCACACGCGCTCGCTGCAATCGATCACGCTCGAACTCCCGCGCGGCAAAGGCATGCGCCAACTCAAACTCACCGACTCGACCGGCCTCGTCGACGGCATCCATCCCGATCTGGAAATGCGCGAGGCGATGGCGCAAACGCTTGAAGAACTGCGCCGTGCCGACTGCGTGCTCCATCTCGTCGACGCCAGTGAAGTCATGAAGGCGGGCGGCCTCAACAACCTCGGCGAACTCGACCTGCAAATCGCCGAGCTCGGCAAGCGCAAACACGGTTATCTCTGCCTCGCCAACAAAGTCGACCTCCCCGACGGACAACGCGGCTTCAAACTGCTCGAACGCGAATTGAAGGGCCTGAATATGCTCCCCGTCTCCGCTCTGTACCGCCAAGGATTCCGGGAGGTGAAAGAACACGTTTGGCGTCTGGTCTAGCCTCCTTGTCGAAATACTCGGCATGGTATTGGCCAGACTGACGATCAAATTGATGGACGATCTCATGGACGTGTCGTACGACCGCCGCTCGGGGCAGACGAACTGGGCGATTCGCTCCGGAGTGGTGGAAGCGACGCTGCGCAAAGGCACCTGTCCGATTTACGACCGGTCCGTAACGGAAGAAGGAAAAAGGCACGCTTTCTCGACACAGAGTGGTGTGCCTTTTTTCGCATGCTCTTGATTTGATTCACTTGCGGCACCGGCCACGAAGGTCGGATTTTTTCGTATGTACGTAAAAAATCTATATTCACCAAGGGATACATAAGTTATACTGGACGTACGCAAAATAACCATGTGAGAAACAACTTTCGAGGATCGAGGGGGTTTTTCAGCAAAAAACCGATCCTCGAAAAATAGAGAGTTCAAGGTGGAATTTGAGATGGCTGGAACCCGCACCACAGCTAGGTTTCTTTTTGCGGATTTCGGTCGGTCTCAACCTAAGACCCGACTAACAGGGGACTGAAACACATAGCAGCAGTACCTATCTCTACAGCCGCACCAGCCGTCTCAACCTAAGACCCGACTAACAGGGGACTGAAACGCCCGATTGCATACGCGCAAGCGCACGTATTATATAAGTCTCAACCTAAGACCCGACTAACAGGGGACTGAAACGAATATCCTTGTACTCAACTGAAGCCTGCCTTACCAGTCTCAACCTAAGACCCGACTAACAGGGGACTGAAACTGCTTCACCGATTTCCACGGTCAACATCGGCGTGCGTGTCTCAACCTAAGACCCGACTAACAGGGGACTGAAACATCCATCGATACGTAGTTGCCGCCAAAGTTGGGGTCGTCTCAACCTAAGACCCGACTAACAGGGGACTGAAACTGACCAAGATTTACCGCATCTTTTTGGTGTTGGGTCAAGTCTCAACCCAAGACCCGACTAACAGGGGACTGAAACTGACAATGATTTTCTGCTCGCCACCAAAGCGAAACTGTCTCAACCCAAGACCCGACTATCAGGGGACTGAAACTCTAAGAACTCTCAGGCATGTCTGACGATTTGGTTTTGGTCTCAACCCAAGACCCGACTAACAGGGGACTGAAACTTGGATTTATGGATGGACATCATCTGCACTGCGTTACGCGTCTCAACCCAAGACCCGACTAACAGGGGACTGAAACAATTGCGCGGCGTACGCGGTGAGATAAGCCATTTCCGTGGTCTCAACCCAAGACCCGACTAACAGGGGACTGAAACTCTGGGACTCCATCAAGCAGCTCGCGATAGCATACTGGTCTCAACCCAAGACCCGACTAACAGGGGACTGAAACTGCTTTTGGGGCGGGGGTTATGCAGGATTCTAATCACCGTCTCAACCCAAGACCCGACTAACAGGGGACTGAAACATTACTGCGTCACTCTTCACCGTCACCTTGTCGTAGGGTCTCAACCCAAGACCCGACTAACAGGGGACTGAAACTTGATGCCTGAGTGGGATTGGTCGTTGCGTGACCTGGTCTCAACCCAAGACCCGACTAACAGGGGACTGAAACTGATGGAATGGGCAAAATTGATCAGTTCGCGGCAACGTCTCAACGCAAGACCGACTAACAGGGAAACAGAAACTAACTGGATAGAGCTACATTGCAATTCCATTCCGACTATTAAGAAAACGGAAATGGTTGCAGTACATTTATGCGCCTCTTCCCAACCAATGGTCGAAGGAAGGTTAAAAAAGGAGTTTCACCGATTCAGACGGCAATGTGTCTCAACAATCTGACGGTGATATTGTGTTCTATCCAGCAGATGCCCCCTCTTGCGATGATTTCACGGAAGAGGTCACGCATAAAATGAGCAAGGCCGGCCACGAAGGTCGGTTTTTTCGTATGTAAAAAAAATCTATTTTCACCAATGGATACATAAGTTATACTAGGTTTACGCAAAATAACCATGTGAGAAACAA
Organism: Tumebacillus flagellatus; assembly: GCF_000714935.1. Classification (GTDB taxonomy): domain Bacteria; phylum Bacillota; class Bacilli; order Tumebacillales; family Tumebacillaceae; genus Tumebacillus; species Tumebacillus flagellatus. The sequence continues at coordinate 38,801 of NZ_JMIR01000020.1, read as the reverse complement.
CTTTCGAGGATTGAGGGGGTTTTTGAGCAAAAAACCGATCCTCGAAAAATGGAGAGTTCTAGATGAAAACGGAGAGGGCTGGAAGCCGCATCACATCTAGGATTTCATGTGCGGATTTCGGTCGGTCACAATCCTAGACCCGACAAATAGGGGACTGAAACGGATTCGAAATGCACGCAGACCTCACAAGCCTTGGTTTGTCACAATCCTAGACCCGACAAATAGGGGACTGAAACCTCTCAATTATATGTTTTTTGTTTTACGCGAATCGAGTCACAATCCTAGACCCGACAAATAGGGGACTGAAACGTCTTGGTACGGAACTCCTTTAGAATGGCGTTGGCGGTGTCACAATCCTAGACCCGACAAATAGGGGACTGAAACCACAAGAGACATCGGTCGGACTACAAGTTCTATATCGTCACAATCCTAGACCCGATAAATAGGGGACTGAAACTGTGGCCGTTGTGTGCAGCTCCACGCGTTGACGTCGTAGTCACAATCCTAGACCCGACTAACAGGGGACAAAATCTAGTAAATCACCACACAAAAAAAAAAACACCTGCTCAGAGTGTGGCCGCTGAAAGTCCTATTTTGAAAAACAGCACGAAACTAAAAAAGCGCATGGCCTCTAGTAGACTCATAGCGCTTTTTATAGCATGAAGGGATACATCCAAGTACCCCTGAAAGTCTGTGTTTTGAAAAAATGTTGGACTTTTTCAGCGGCCTCCTCAGAGGCAGACGCTTTTTGCTATGCATGTACGAGTACTTGTTCGACAAGATCATTCGTTTCTCGAAAGATGTACGTTTCAGGAAATGACCCGAACAGTAGCCTATACATCTCCCTCATATCTGCTAATACGCGAAAGTCCTCTCCCCCATAATTATTCTGGAGGTCTTCATGAGAGACGCCTTTGAAGTTATGGGCAATCGGACTTTCATTGCGAAGGGTAGCGAGATTGTCCATTTTGCGGGAGTATCTCATGAGTTTTTGTAGAAGATTATGGTCAGGGTGGTTCTTTTCGATATGCCAATCTATGATTGTGCTCATGGTTGGACGATCTAGTTTTAATGCAGTAGAACTCAATTTATTTTTGAATTCAGACGCAACATATCCATCGAACTCACTGCCACGGAACCCCTTTTTAAGCTCTTTCCGTTGTAAAGAAATCGATCTATTTTTCCTAACAGGCAACCGCAATTTCCTTTTGAGAACTTCTGACAACCAAGCCTCTTGAAATCGGAACAATCGTCCTAAAAAGTCAATATAGTTCCCCTGCTCATAGAGAATCGTGGCGTGACCGATCAACTCTTCAAGAGAGCGCGGTACATTCTCTGCATCCGGGATTTTTCGTTGGAGTGACTCCATACGAGGGTCGCCAGCAAGAGGATCAAGCGCAGCTCTTGCTTTTTTGAAATCAAAACACAAACGATGATGCGCATAGGTGAGCAGTGGGTGGAGCGTGTCATACCCCTTGGGAAATAACTCACGATTCGTCTCCAACAATTCACGCGCCCCGAGGTAGTCATGCCGACGGATCAAGATCCTCAGGCTTTCACAGAGGTCTTTTTTGCGCATCGTTTCCCCAATTCGTAAGTACGTGGGCTGCTCTTCAAACTCCTTGACGTACAGACAGGTCACCCGTTGGTCGAACATTTTATGCGAAAGGAACAGCAGGGCATTGTTCATCGCGGGCGTTCCACCGCTTAGCAACACGTACGCCGTCTCTACATCTCGGATTGAAAAGTGATTCATGTACTCTTCAAATCTGAGGTACATGAGATCGTAGCTCGACGGATTCTCCGTTACGCGCACAATTTCTACTTCATGAACAGCTTCTGCATACTCCTCGGAGATCCACTTCTCCAACAGCTTGGCGAAATGCAGGGTATCTGTCCTTCGAAACTCGACACCCTCCGGCTGATCCGTGGAAAACAACACCACGCGGTCCAGGAGTATGCCAAGTTTGACGATATCTTGAAGTGCTTTACTCAGAAGTGGATAGATCAGAAACGGTGTCGAGATTGACTCATGGGAAAGTAGTTTTTCGCCATGAGCGCGACAGTTTTTGAGTAACTCGTCATTCGTAAGCTCCGAACCATCTGGAAAGTGAATCGTTTCCTTGAGTTGTACATCGCGGTTGCCGATGTTGGCAAATAACATCTTCATGCGAGTAATCTCCCTCCTCGTTTCACACAAATTGACACCTGTATTGACCCAGTCCAAAGGACGCCTGTTTCCCAACATGTAGATACTCACCGAGCAGCAGGAGTGGAAGTAGAGGTTTCAAGTTTCCAGACACGGTAAGAGTGCCGATAAACCCTCCAAGCGTCATCGTTTCCTCCGAGCGACGAGAATACCGTTTCCAATCCACCCAACGCAGCGAATTCTCTACCACGTGGAGAGAGCGGCAATTCTTCATCAATTCCTGATAGTGCTCAGCTCCTATCACATCTCGTCCATCGCCAAAGTGTACGGCAAACGCGTTCAGTTTGCGGATCAACGCTTGGACAATCTGTTCAAAGTTGGGGGCCTTGTTTAATCGCCCCGCCGTTTTCATGCGCGTCGGGGTCAGAAAATTCAGTTGCACGGAGTTCGAATGGACCCCCTCCGCGAGTTTCCAAAGCTGGCCAACGGTGTTCGTAGAGGTTGGGGCAAGGATCAGCTGACCCTCTCGGAACAAAACCAACTCACTCAGTTTGGCGAATTGAAGTTGACGAACTTCGGATAATTGGATGGTAAATGGAACTTTTCCGATCCGAAACGGGCGGCTGAAATCAGCTACGAGGAGTGGCAGATACTTTTGAATCCGTCCGACGAACACCAACCCAACTGTGAGGAGATCCCCTGGCTGAAATTGTTTCCGCATGTCTGTCATGTCGCGAAGAACAAACCCCTTCTGAAACGAGGAAGGGGTTTGTTCTTCACTGCTTTGCAAGTGAGGTTCGAAAAAATCGACGTACCCGCAGGCCGAGCGATGAGAGCAGCCTGTGCAAGAGGTGTGCGGATAGAGGCAAAAAAGCTGCTTCATTCGTGAACCGAGGATGCCATGCCAGGTAGAGCCTTTCATAGCAGGGAGAGTCCCAGGTTCTTGCACCGCAAATGTGAACTGGGTGCAGGAGATTTCTAAGGAGCAGTTCATTTGGTAAGGTCCCTTTCTACGAGTGCAAGTTGTGCAGGGACGGTCAGACCGTACCCGAACTGGACGACTTCAGGTCGCTGAGGGGTGATGCCGGTGACGATCCGTCCACAATAGGTACGAGGAGTGGAGTCATGGAAGCTAGCACCACTTTCGATCATGAGCAACGGTTTTTTAAAGGGGACGCCCTGTTGCGAATATTCCTCGGCTACTTTTCCGTATTTCGTTTTCACCCGATAGCGTCCCACTTGGGAATCGCGAATCGAGGGGACGAACGTAGAGAGTACGACGTACCCGTTGCTCTCTTGTATCTCGGGCAGTACGTATTCTTGATGGGACAGAATTTTGAATTGGCCGTGACCTGTTGACTTTCGTGCCCCGATCCCCTCCATTTCTAAAAATCGAAGCAGGTTGTCTACTTTTTGCGCCCAGTTTAGATCGAGAAGTCGGAAATAGAGGGACACAGCAAGGTATCCTGAGAAATGAATCTCATAAAGTCCGTGCTCTGAGAGGCTCTTACCCGTTGTCCGATCAATGACGGCATGAACGTGGGTGCCAGAATAGGAGGAGGGCTCAACGACCGAATGGTTTGTCAAGGGTTGTCCCTGCAAGAGTTGATGAAACTCATCGTTCGTTACCCACCTGCGATTCTTGAAGCGCTTGTTCTCGCGCGCGACCTGAAGCTGGCTTGATTTGTCTGCGCTTTCGGTGCGCTTCAAGGGGAGCAGCATCGGTTTTGGGAAATAGCCGGTGGGAAAGCCGTTCGACACGACGAAGGGAGGATCGTCGTCGAGGCAGCGTTGAATCCACTCTTGAAGTGCCGGGACTCCCTCGGTTCGAACCATCGCCCAAGCCATTGCCCCCATCAGCGTATCACTGTCGAGTTGACCCAGCAGAGGAGAGTTGAAGTGCAAGCGATATTCGATGATCATGAACGCTTCTCATCCCATGTGATCGGTGTGAAGGTCAGGTTTCGAAACTCCACCTGCCCATAACCTCGTCCACCCGAACCGCCTAGATAGTCTGCTTCCATCATCCGAATGCCTTGCTCAAGCAAGGCTTGGGATTCAGAGGGATCATCACCTTCAAAGACACGGATGATCAATTCCACTTCAAATTCCGTCCCTGCCGGAATTCGTTCGATCGACCGTGGCTTTTCAGCTTTTCCGTTTTTGCGGTTGATCATGTTTTCTGTTTTGGTTTCTACGAAGTTGATGCCAAAGTCTTCGTTTGCGTGTTGAAGAGTGGAGAGATGATCGGCAGTTATAAACGCATCGCGAACGAGGAGGCGAGTAGGCGATGCGGAGTTCAGCGAACCGAAATATTTACAGACGGGGCATGTTCCACAAGCGCAAGCACGCTCCGTATTATTCGAAGAATGTACCGATTCCAGCAACGAACGCAACTTTCCTTTGATTGACGAGCCGGGGATGTAAGGGACTCGCGTTAACGGATGGCGGACGATGGGGTTGGACGCCCCGATGTCGAGGCTGTCCTTAGTTCCGCCAATCCGCAGCCCTGTTTTGCAGTATAAGGTAGCGGTGCATTTCACGGTTTGTTTAAGTTTCATGGGAATCCCTCCGGTTAGTTTTTCTTGTTCTCTGGGAAATAGCAAATCACGCTCTGATAGTGACGAAGAAATGCTCGCAGATTCTCTTCACCCTGTCTCGCGAGGCGTACGTTATCTCGTATGAAATTGAAAAACATATGCGGTGCGACATCACGCTGGACCGCTTTCTTGGCTTCAGGTTCCAAAATATCAATCTTATTGACGACTGCACGGAAATCGCGTTTTTTGTCAGCCTGTAATTGGTCGTAGGCAACGCGTAAGATATTGAAGAAACGGTACAGTGTGGTACTCGTCATTTTTTTAGAGAACAGGGCATGGGCGATCCTTTCCGCATCCTCGACGATGATTTCGCGCCGAATTTGTTTTTTGGAATCATCAGTGTAGTAGCCCTTGGCGAGATAGGCGCTGCTGTATCCGTTGTTGTATGTAGGAGCAGGACGCGATTGGGGGCGACTTGCGTTTGGTCCTGCGCTGCTCCCATTTTTATCTTGGCGTGGTGGTTGAGTCATGGTCATGAACCTCCTCTGAAACTTCGTTGTACATCAAGATGAGCCGCATAATTTGACCCATGTAGAGGATCGGATTGACAGTGTCGAGGGACAAGTACTGGTGATCGACGAAGCGGGCGAGCCATTGGCGTACTTCATGATCTTGGGCCGGCACATTGCGTTTGATCGTGTACACCAATTGCGGAACGAACGTGACTTTTGAGGGATCGCCCTCTCGGTAGGCACGATACTCGTTGCTCGCATGTGCAAGACGATACAGGAGAGCAGATGGTATACGTTTCTCCTCACGCCATTGCCGAACGGTTTGTGCTTCTTGAAAGACACGTTGTAGCGTTTCCCAACTCATGGGAACCCCCAATAACGTGACCTGATCTCGGCTTTGGGTTCGTTCGAGTGCGGGAGTTTCTTTGGCTTTCTCTAGATCTCGTTCGGCAATCGAGGTTTGAAAATGAATCGGAGTACGAGCGGGGCCGAATGTTAAACTGGCGGACAGTGTAATTTCCGGATGATAACTCGTGTACTTCCGGAAATGATCTCGAAGATCCAGCGCGAGGCGAATGATCTCCTCCCAAGGGCCGATCAAGTAGAGGTCATCTCCACCTGAAAATACGGTATAGGTAAGCGGATGGGTTCCCTTCAAGCGTGCGGGGAGCCAAGCTGAAAAAAACAGATCCAACATCGTGCTCAAATTGAAAATCGCTGTCAAAGGGACGTGGTGCCCGTCCTTTTTGAGACCAAAGGAAAAGATCGTCCCCAATTGGTCAACATCCGCTTTTAGATACCCAAGTTGATTTCCTCCGACGCCCTGTGTGGCGATGCAATCAAAGTCCATGATGCTCCCATCTTGCCGTGGAACATGGTTCGCGATGGGATGCGAGCACAGGGGAAGTTCAACGGGATCAACGTGAGAAGCGTCTTCTTCAATCAACCAAACCAAGTATGTATCGTCAGACTGGACAGGGATTTCGGAGTGGAGGCGCACCGAATAGTTGTCGAAGAACGAGATGTCCCCTTGCTTTGCAAAATGGAAGGAGATGTACTTCGTATGCAGCAATTTCGTCCCGACCTGTTCATCACGAGCGCAGATGGCGCATAGGTTCTGAACTCGTACGGGAAATTTAGCGCAACTGCTGCAACGCTTGCTGAGCGATTCTGGGATCAACCAGACGGATTCGTCCCACTGCGATCCTTCTGTAAGTGCCGATAAGAGCGGTTGCGCCTTTCGCGTGAGGATCGAGTCGTTGAGCCGGGCGAAGAGGTGGTCTCCCTCGCTTACTCGTTCCTTGTCCACCGCACACCACCCAAGATTCAACACGATCTCTCCGTTGTATTGTTGGAGAGCCCAACGATCAAGTGTTCGTTGGATGTCCTCTAGTAAATGAGGAGCAGAGTCGAACCAGGGGAGAAGGAGGTAGAGTTTTCCTCCCGAATCCATCACAATATTCCATACGTCCATCTCAAATTGATGTACAATTTGGTGACCTACCACTTCGGTTAACAGAGTGAGAAAGAGCGAACGAGCACGCAGTCGTTTGGCGACTCCTTTTTGATTCGAAACGGCGATGCTGAAGATATAGTTTTGAATTCCAGAGAGATCCCCCACGACCAAGCCGAATTGGGTGGCATCTGGATGTTTGCAAAGACAGGAAGCGATGGCTGAGGCCAAACGACAGACATCGGCCACAGATTCTCCCGTGTTGGACTGACCTTCAACGGGAAGACACCAAAACCATGTGCGAATCAATTCGGCCATTTGAATGAGGAAGGAGCGCAGAGGAAGATCCTTCTGCTCGAATAAAGTTTCAGACTCTCGCATAAATTGGCGAACATGCGATTGAAGGGCTGGAAGTGAATGAGTGGGTTCTGCCTGTCGGAGTAGCAGGCTGTCTACTTTGAGTTTTTGAAGTTGGTAGTAGGAAGGCGTGCTGCCATTGTGATCAAGTTCGATCTTGCTGAAAACCGTAGCAAGTGCTTGTCGTGAACCGTGGGGCTTTGTCCACCCAGAAAGTGCGATGGACTCCGCAATCAGTTTGGGAGTAGTCCCCGTTGGATTTTCGGAGAGTTGGTACATGATCTCACCAAGCGATGGGACAGTTGGAAGAGGACGGAAGGCATCCAAGATCGTTTGATGGGTGGATAGTTCGTGCGGGGGAGCATAGGTAGTCAGCACCTCATAGACTGGAAAATACATGGAACACAGGACTGGGAAGAGGTTGTCCATACTAGGGGTTCCTTTCTAAAGTAAAACATTGATTTGTTTGTGGTAAGCGAGTGCACATATGTATTGTAATTTTGAGAATCAACATTGTCCAGTTGTAATTACTATTTTTGTTAAGGTTTATGATCAAAACTAGTTCTTTCTCAAAGGCGTCCAACAAAATATGCTGAGGAAGAAGAAGAGCAATTAGAAAATTTTTGAGGATCGAGGGGGTTTTTGAGCAAAAAGTAGATCCTCGAAAAATGCAGGGTGGTTGTAGGTTGAAAATAAGGTGGCCGAAAGCCGCGCAACAACTAGGTTTCCTGTACCGATTTTGGATTGCCACAACCCAAGACCCTACTTACAGGGAGACTAACTGGATCGGGTTATTCCAATACGGAGGTCAACAACATTGCAACTCCATTCCGACAATTCGAAAAATGAAAAGAAAGATGGTCGCAGCCCCGTCAAGTAGACAGTAGAAAAAGGATATTGTTATGCAGCGAGCGCTTTCCGATATTCAATTGGGGAGCGCTCGTCTAGTTTTGTTTGAAAACGAGCACTGTTATAGTAACGGATGTACCTCTCGATGTTTCGTTTAATCATGTCATAGGTACCTGGTTTGTTGAGATAGATCTCCTCTGTTTTCATATGCGAAAAGAATGACTCGATACAGGCGTTGTCAAAGCAATTTCCACGGCGAGAGTGGCTACCTGTTAACTGCAGCCCTGCTAACTGATTGGCGTACACTTTAGAGGTGTATTGAAAGCCCTGATCAGAGTGGAGAATAGCTCCCGCAATCCCTTGTACTTTGGACAATTTGTTGAGAGTTGCTTGAACCAGTGCCATGTCATTTCGTTCCGAAGTCGCCCAGGCCACTACCTCGTTGTTATAAAGATCGATCACCGCTGACATATAAACGAAATCATCTTTGACCCGAATATAGGTGATGTCGGTTGCCAACTTTTCCATTGGTTTTGTGGCAGCGAATTTTCAGTTCACGCATGAGACGTCGCACTTTTTTTGTATTGACCACAATACCTTCGCGTTTAAGAGCTACACGAACCCGCTTGTATCCGTAGAATGGGTATTGCTGGTGGATCGCAAGAATGTGCCCTTTGAGTGTGGCGATCTGCTCCTGTTTTACTGCTCATCAGGTTTCACAGGTGCTCGAAGGCGCTCGTCTTGGAATCCTTTCCCTTCAAGGTGCCGTTTGACCCATGTTTCCACGTGGGTCTTGCTTCGCAAACCTAATCGTTGTGCTACAGCCACATACCCCATCCCCTCCTCTAAATAAAGCCGAATTGCTTCACTTTTTACTTCAAGGAAATAACGATTGAACTTTGTCCCTTTTCTAGCCATAAAAAAATCCCCTCCGGTCGTCACGAGTAAGTCCATCTTACCGATGTCCTTTTTCTCGTGTCTACCTAGAGGGGATAATACCATTGAGAGAGACTTGCCTTTTTGGCGTTACGACTTGTTGCGTCGTTCCCGCAATTTGCTGAGTTTGCGTTGTTGCGCGTCTTTTTGCAAGCGGTCCAGTTCTTGTTGGTGTTTTTGCCGGAGCACGTCCCGCCACTCGGAAAGGTCCTGGTGCAAGTGCTCGTGCAAGGTGACGAGGAGCTGTCGCATCAGGTTGAGCAATGTCTCGATGCCTTGGGCGGCGAACGTTGCTTTGTCGAATTCAAGCAGGACGTGCAGTTCATCGCCGGGCATGATGCGCAGGCAGAGTGTGTACCCCGGGTTCAACGTCGAACGGGGTTGGTGTGCGCGCAGGCCGTTCACTTGCATGATCGAACGGTCGAGCGGATAGTTCTCAAACACGAATACGCTCTCGAAGAGATCTTCTCCATGCGGCAGGTCGCTCCATGACTGAACGCGGGACAACGGGGTGAACTCGTATTGACGTGCCTCCGCCTGCGCCGTCTGAATCGCTCTCAACCACTCTGCGACCGATCCGTTCTGCGGGATCTGGATGCGAGTCGGAAGGGAGTTGACGAACATCCCGATAATCGAATCCGCTCCACGCAGTTCCATGGGTCGACCTGATGTTGTCACTCCATACACAACATCGTCTTGACCGCTGAAATGAGCGGTCAGCAGAGCCCAGACTCCTTGCAGGATCGTGTTGGGCGTGAGCTGCGCTTGGCGGGACAGCGCATGCAGGGCGTTGGTTTCTTCCAGAGACAGTTGGATGTCGCGGTTGCTCCATGCGGACGGTGTTCCCGGCGGTGCGGCAGGCAGTTGAAGGCGGCTCGGGGAACGGTAGCCTTGGAGGCGCCCGGTCCAATAGGATTGAGCTTCCGACATGGATTGAGCACTGAGCCAACGCACATAGTCGCGGTAGGAACGGGCACGTTCCTGAAGGGGACTGCTTGCATGTTCCTCATAGCGGCGCATCGCATCCGTAAGCGCCAGCGCCAAGGACCAGCCGTCGATATGCAGATGGTGATGACTCCAGACAAAATGATGGCGTTCCTCCGCCAGCCGCAGCAGGGTGAAGCGCATCAACGGCTCACGGTCGAGCGCAAACGGTTGGTTGCGGTCCGCTTCCAAGAAGGAGTCCAGCTCAACGAGTTGTTCCTCCGGACTCAGATGGCGCAAGTCGATCATCTGCCATTGTTGTTCGGTCTCCTGGAGCACGGCCTGCATCGGAACATCCAGGTCTTTCCACACGAACAACGTGCGGAATGTCGGGTGCTTGTCCTGCACATATTGCCAACTTTGTTGGAAACGTGCAACGTCGAGCGGTCCTTCCAAGAGGCAGTCCAGTTGTGCGTGATAGATCTTGCGGCCAGGTGAAGCCAACGTGCGGAACAGCATCCCTTGTTGCGTAGGTGTCATCGGGAAGAGGTCTTCCAGATGCGGGTACGCCGCTGCAAGCGAGTCCACTTTCGCTTGGGTCAAATCGGCAAGCGGGAAATCGGACGGCGTCAGCGCACAGACGCCGGGGGTTTCCGAGGTGCTGATGATGTCGCGCAAGTGTGCAAGGAACCGGTTCGCCAGCCACTCCATCGTTTCGTGATGATGGAGGTTGGTGCTGTACGTGATCTCAAATTGCAATCGGTTGTTCAGCAAACTTCCGTCGAAGTTCAGCAGGGAACTGCGAATCCCGGTTGCGCTGCGCATCGGGCCGCTTGAGCGGGGGGAGATTCGCAGTGCGGAGGAGCCGTCGGCATCGTCGAATTGCCCGAGATAGTTAAACGTCACTTCAGCAACCGGCAGTTGTTGAAGCTCTCGTCTCACGGAATCCTCTTCCTGCAGACAGCGAAGAAGTCCATATCCAATGCCGCGCTTCGGAATGGCGCGAAGTTGTTCCTTCACCGCTTGGATCGCTTGAATCAGGGTGGAGGCTTCCCGCAAGTCCAATTGAACGGGGAACACCGAAGTAAACCAGCCAACCGTGCGGGTGAGATCGACGTCGTCAAACAAATCTTCGCGCCCATGACCTTCGAGTTCGATCAGGCTGGCGGACTGACCGGTCCAATCGGACAGCGATTTCGCCAAGGCGGTCAGCAACAACTCGTTGATTTGGGCACGGTAGGTGCGAAGCGATCGGTGAAGCAACGCGGATGTCTCTTCGTCGCTGAGCGAAACAGTCACCGTTTGTGTCGAACCTTCCGTGTTGGGACCTCGTTCAAGATCGCGCGGAAGCACAGGGGCGGCTGCCGGTCGATGTTGCCAATAAGCGAGCTCGCTTCGAACCTCTTCCGTCTTCGCGTGGGCGGCAAGCCGTTGTGCCCAATATTGGAACGAGGTGGTCTTCGCAGGCAGTTGTACAGGTTGACCCGCTTGCAGTTGTTGATAGGAAAGTTGCAGGTCTTCAAGCAGAATCCGCCACGAAACGCCGTCGACGACCAGATGGTGAATGACCAAGAGCAGCAGGCCGGGCTGCTCAGGCCCGCGGTTGAACAGCACGGCATGCAAGAGACGGCCGTCTTCAAGAGATAACGAGGCTTGGGCTTGTGCCGCCGTCTGTTCGATGAGTTTTTCCTGTTCATCGGCAGACAGCGAATGGAGATCCACCGTCTGGAACGGAACTTCCGCAACCGATCCGGTCACGGTTTGTTGCCAGATTCCGTCTACGAGTCGGTACTTGGAGCGCAGGGCATCGTGATGAGCCAGCAGCGCGAGGAGGGACTGATGGAGCAGACCGGCATCAAGCGGTGTGCTGCTTTCCAACAACACAGACTGGTTAAAATGGTGGCGCTCGGGCAACGTTTGCTCAAAAAACCAATGTTGAATCGGCGTCAGCGGCACATCGCCTTCGACAAGTCCGGTTTCGGCCACAATCTTGGAGGTCGCAAGACCTGCGACTTCGCCTAATTCAGCAATCGTCTGGTATTCAAACAATTGCTTGGGCGTCAGGTGAATGCCTGCTTGTCCAGCCTGCATGATCATCTGCAAACCGAGAATGGAGTCGCCGCCGAGCTCAAAGAAATTGTCGTGGATGCCGACATGCTCTTTTTTCAACACTTGACCCCAGATCGCGGCGAGAACGGTCTCGGTTTCGGTTCGCGGTGATGCACCGTCTGTCCGATCCGTCTGCTCCACGGACTCCGGTGCAGGGAGGGCGTTGCGATTGATTTTGCCGTTGGCAGTAAGGGGAAATTCGGGCAACCAGACAAACGCGGATGGAACCGAGTAGTCCGGCAGTTTGCTGCGGGCAAAACGACGCAACTCACTCGTATGCGGTTCGTCATGAGCAGGAACGAGATAGGCGACCAGTCGCTTGCTGCCCGGTTCATCCTCTCTTACGACCACGCAAGCTCCTGCAACAGACGGGTGCTGCAACAAGTTCGCTTCGATCTCTTCGATTTCGATTCTGAATCCTCGAATTTTGACCTGTTTGTCGATACGGCCGAGGAATTCGAGATGACCATCCGGCAGATAGCGGACTAAATCGCCCGTTTTATACATGCGGGCGTTCGGGTCGTCTGAAAAAGGGTCTTGCACAAACTTTTGCGCCGTCAACTCCGGCTGGTGGAGATACCCGTGAGCCAAGGTCGAGCCGCCGATGTGAAGCTCTCCCGGAACGCCGACGGGCACCAATTGTCCGTTTGCATCGAGGACATAGGAGACCCGGTCTCCCAGCGAGCGACCGATGGGAACGGCTTTTTCCTGTTGCAAAGGCGTGTCGGGGGCAATCTCAAAGGAGTGGGACGTGACAACGGTTTCGGTCGGTCCATAGGCGTTAATCAGCCGAATGTTTTGGGTGGGCAGTTCACGCCAAAGCTGCACATGCCGGGGCAACAGCGCTTCTCCTCCAGGAATCATCAGGCGCAGGGAGGAGGGGAACTCGATGTTCATCGTTTTCCACTCGTGGACAATCTGATGCCAGTAGGCTGTCGGCAAGTTCGCGACCGAGACCCGGTATTGCTCGAAGTTTGTTCGCAGTTCTTGGGAACTCCACAAGGCGTCGCCGCGCATGACGACGGCCGCTCCTGCTGTGAACGCGCTGAACAGTTGTTCCAGTGACGTGTCGAAGTTCAAGGACGAGAACTGCAACACGCGGTCGGCGCCTGTCAGTTGGTGATACTCGCGGATCGTCTGCGCCTGCTGAGCGAGTGCTTGGTGGTTGACGACGACCCCCTTCGGCGTGCCGGTCGAGCCGGATGTGTAGATGATATAGGCGGGTTGGTCCCCGCGCGGCGTTGGCATCTCGATCGACGTGTCGGGGTCTGTGTTCATGGCGAGCAGGTCGTCCATGTCCAACACGTCGAGGGCGGAAGAAGCATACGAGTCGGCCAGTGAGCGGCGGCTGAGCAGGAAACGGACTCGGCTGTCGTCGATCATATAGTGGAGGCGTTCAGGCGGATAGGCCGGATCGAGCGGGACGTACACGCCGCCCGCTTTGAGGATGCCAAGCATCGCGATGACGGCGCTGGCCGACCGTTCCAGCATCATCCCGATCGTATCTTGCGGTTGTACGCCTCGGGAGCGGAGCAACACGGCGACTTGATCGGCTTTTTGGAGCAGTTCTGCATAGCTCAGCGACTCTCCCTCGCAGTACAACGCGGTCGCCTGCGGGTTCTGCCGCGCCTGTGCTTCGAAGGTTTCCAAGGCGGTTTCCGTCGACAGCGAGAGACGCGGACGGCCCCATTCCGTGAGCAGCAGACGGCGCTCCTGCGCACTCAGCAGGTTCAGGGCGTGAACCGGTTGGTCGGGTGTTTCCGTCAACGCGGTGAGCAGTTGGCAGAAGTTCTCACTCATGTGCTGAATGGTGGAGGCTTCGAAGAGATCGGTGTTGTACAAAAACGCCGCCCGAATCGCCGTACCGTGCTTGATCATCGTCAATGTCAAATCAAATTGCCCTTCCTGTTGCGGAACGGGATAAGGGAAGAGTTCCAGACCCTGAAGATTCAGCCGGGCGTCCGGGTCGCCGATCATGAACAGCGAAAAGTCTTGTTCCTCCAGACGCGGTGCTTTTTGGAAAGCAAACATCGTCTGGAACAGAGGGGAACGACTGGCATCGCGCTCGCGTTGGAATTCGTCGACCAGCAGCGGGAAGGGGTAGTCCTGATTCGAAATGGCGTCAAGGACCACGCCGCGCAGGTCTTGGAGCAACTGGCGGAAGGATTGTTGCGGTTGCAGACGGGTGCGCATGATGACCGGGTTGGCGTAATACCCGATCACACCTTCAAATTCAGGACGGCTTCGTCCGGCCGTCGGCGAGCCGATCAACAGTTCCTCTTGGCCGGTATAGCGGGCGAGCAGGATTTGAAACGCAGCCAACAGTGTCACATAGGAGGTGACAGACTCCGCTCGCGACAACGTTTCGACTTGCTCGACCAGCGCTTCCGGCAGCTCGAACGTGATCCCTTTGCCATTGAACGTCTGCACCGGCGGACGCGGTTTGTCGGTTGTCAAACGCAGGACGGGGAGTTCGCCGGCTAATGTTTCCGTCCAAAAGTCATGGTTGCGACGGCCGGCGGGACCCTGCAAGTGTTCGTTCTGCCAGTTTACATATTCGCCATACGTGCTGCGAATCGCGGGAAGTTCCGCCGAAACCCCGGACTTCTCTTCTGCGAAGAGAAGTCCAAGTTCGTCGAGCAGGACGGAGAGCGACCAGTAGTCGGAGATGATATGGTGGATCGCGATCAGCAAAACAGGGGACTCCTCACGCTCGAACACCACCACGCGAAACAACGGTCCGCGCGTAAGATCAAACGGGGTGCGCGCCATCGTCATCACGTGTTCGTAGAGCTCTTCCTCCGTTTCAGCGTGTGCCGGAATCACCGTGAGCGGCACTTCAAGTTGCGGATGCACGATCTGCTCCAGAGACTCTGCTGTTTGTTCGAAGGTGGTGCGCAGTGCCGGATGGCGGCGCATCAGTTTTTTCAACGCTCGGTTCAGGACTTCGAGGTCGGGCGTGCTCGGAAGCCGTCCAGCAAACAGGATGTGATAGGCTGCGGAATCCGGCTCCATTTGGTAGAGAAACCACATGGCGCGCTGGCCGTGCGACAGAGGGAGCCGTTGCGGTTGGCGGGCTTTCTTCTCCAGAAGTTGCCGCAAAAGTTCGCGTTTGTCAGATGCCGTGTCGTTGACGGTCATGATTCCACCTCCTCGTCTGCCATCAAGCTCAGCAGTCGTTCAATCTCTTCCTCCGACATGTCGTCCAGTTGATCCAAAAGCTGCTCCGCTTCCAGCTCGTCAGGGATCGTCGCTTCTGCCGCGGCGGCGGTTTCTGCGGCGGTTTCCTCTTGCTGTTGTTCGCGGATCATCTCGCTGAGTTGGTGAACGCTTGGACCCTGCAAGAGCTTGACCAAGGGAAGCGACACGTTCAGATCCGTCTCGATGCGGTTTTTCAATTCTGTGAGCATCAGGGAATCCATCCCGAGATTGAGCATGGATTCTTGGACATCGAGCTTGCCAACCGAAAGGCGCAGCACGTTGGCCACTTGTTGGCTCACGTAGTTCTCCACATGATCCACCTTGAGTGCGGAAGCGGAGACTTCCGCTTTTTTGACAGGTGCGGTGGAGAGAGCGCGCAAGAGCGGGAAGGTGCGGTTGCGCTCATACAGTTGGTACCACATCTCGCGGTTGATCGGGAACACGGCGAGTTGGGAACCGGAACCGGCGAGCAGGCGACGCATCCCGTCCAACGCTTCTTCGGGCTGGATCAGCTGCAGGGCGCCGAAGGATTGGCGTTCGTTTTGGGTGTTTTGCATCGCCATCCCGACTTGTGCGAACGGACCCCAGTTGATGCTGAGAGCCGGCAGACCCAAGGAGCGGCGGTAATGAGCGAACGCATCGAGCGACGCATTGGCCGCACCATACGCGGAGATCATCGGCGACGGCATCAGGGAAGAAGCGGAAGAGAACAAAACGAAGCAATCAAGTTCCGCTCCTTCCAAGGCCGTGTGCAACGCCCAAGCGCCAGCCAGTTTCGGAGACAGGATGTTGGACAAGGTTTGGGCAGACAGGTCGGTGAGCAGGCTTCCTTCGGCGTTGCCTGCCAAGTGGAACACACCTCGAACGGCAGGAACGCCTCGTTCACTCCGTTGATGCAGGCATGCGCGAATTTGCTCGGCGTCGGATACGTCAACCGCTGCTGTTTCCACCTGCACGCCTTGTTGTTCCAAGTCGAGGAGGGTTGCGGCTTGCATCCCTTGTCGGGATGCCGGATCGAGCTGCGCCCATTCGGAGCGCGGCGCCATGGGGGTTCGTCCCAGCAAGAGCAAATGACGGGCGCCCTGTTTGGCTAACCATTTGGCTGTCTCCAGACCGAGACCTCCGAGGCCGCCGGAGATCAGATAGGTTCCGTCTTCCGAAATCGGAGTCGGTTCTCCGAGCACTTTGGCTTTGTCGGGGGTGCGCAACCGCGCGTTGTACAGGCGGCCGTTGCGAATCGCCGTCTGGTCTTCCTCATGAGCCTTGCCGATGGTGAGGTTGAGCCACTCCGCCGATTGTGCGGAAGATGCATTCGGGTCCAGATCGAGCAACCCGCCCCACAGGTGAGGGTGTTCCATGGGCAAGGAACGAGCAAGACCCCACAGCGGCGCTTGGTTGACGTGGACAGAAGAGGTGCTGTCAACCGCTTGTGCACCACGGGTTACGAAGTGAACTTTTGTCCGACGGGCCAGCGGGTCGGAACTCAACGTTTTCACAAGTGCCACGCTGCTTTGCAAGGCGAGGCGGGAAGCGAGGGAGAGCCGTTCTTTTTGGGCCATGCTTTCGATCGGGATGTCGAGGCTCCACAGATGGAGCGCGCCTGCCAGCGGTTCTTGAGACAGCGTCGCATAGGCAATCTGCAAGGCCTGGCGGATGTCTTCCTCTCGTGCAGGATCAACCGCGAACCGCAAGGGCCCGAGTTCTTGGAACGAGTCGCCGGAGTAGAGACGGATGCAAGTGCGTCCCTGTTGCTGCCAGAGGTCTGCGAGAGCGTCGCCGACTCCTGCGGTGTCGCAGAGCATGAGCCAGAGACCTTGCTGCTCGGCGGGTGTTGCGGGCAACGGCGTTTCTTCCCATTGCACTTCGTACAGCCACGAGTCGAAGGTGTCGTGGCGCTCACGTTTTTTCCAAGTGCCGATCCGTTGAAATTCGAGATCGTCCATTTCGGCAAGCACACGGCCGGAACCGTCGAAGATGCGAATCTGCCCGACGACGCGGTCCTGCGGTCCTTGCTCGTCGTGTTTCAAACTGGCATGGCTCCACACTTCTTGGTCAAACGAACCGTACACCCGAACTTCGCGAATTCCGACCGGCATGTAGATCAAATCGCTTCCCGCTTCGACTTCATCGGTGGCGAGCAGGAGATGGCCGCACGCGTCGAGGAGTGCCGGATGCATCAGGAAGCGCCCCGCATCAGCGTGCAGTTTTTCGTGGAGGCGCAAGTGCGCCAGTGCTTCTCCGTTCCCGAGGTACAGTTGGTCGATGCTGCGGAAGGTCGGGCCGTATTCCAGACCTTTGCCTGCCACGTCGCGGTAGAAGTCGGAGGGAGCCGCCGCATCCGGGAAGCGGGCCAGCAGTTCGTACAACGGGAGCGGAGCAGGCTCGACGTGGGATTCTCGCGCCGTAAACGCGACACTCCCTTGCGCATGTTGAATCCATTTGGGGTCCCGTTCATCTGCCGGAGAGCTGTAAATGGCGATGTTCTGAACGCCTGTCTCGCGGTCCGGTTCGGACAACCAAGTTTGAACGAAGCGTTTTTCTTGATCTTCGAGGAAGAAGGCGCGACGGGTTTCCAAATTGCGCAGTGTGTACACACCATCGCCGCGCTGGGCACGAAGGGCTGCCAAGGCGATTTCCAAATAAGACGTTCCCGGAACGACAACTTTGCCTTGAATCCGATGATCGTCAAGCCAGGGGTGGCGAGATTTGTTCACTTGGCTCTGCCAGATGTTCGCGGCCATGGGATGGGCCAGAGAAACGGCGGAACCCAGCAGCGGATGCAGAGTTTTGTCGATCGGCGCGTCTTGCGTGCGCTCCCAAAAGTCCGCAGCGGTTGCGTTGGGTTCGAACCAGAAGTGTTCTCGTTGCCACGGATAGGCGGGGAGACGAACCACCTGTCCGCGCGGCGAAAGTCGGTTCCAGTTGAGGTTGTACCCGTTGGCGTGCAGGGTGCCAAGCGCGCGGAGCAACTGACGGCGCTCTCCTTCTTCGCGGTGCAGGGTAGGCACGATCAAGCCGGTTTTGTCGATGTGGTGGAGGCACTTTTTGATCTGACCGGTCAACACAGGATGCGGACCGATTTCGATAAAATGGGTGATCCCTTCCAGGGCGCACGCTTGAACGGCTGCGGAAAACTGCACCCTTTCGCACATCTGGCGTCCCCAGTAGGACGCGTCGTATTCGGTTCCGTCACTGAGTTTGCCTGTACGTGTGGACCAGATCTTCAACGAGGCTTTTTGCGGCGTCAGGAAATCGAGAGCTTGCTGCAATTCCGCTTGGTAGGGTTCGAGTTGGGGGCTGTGGAACGCGTACTGGACAGGGAGATAGCGCATGGTGACGGATGCGGAGTGGAACGTTGCCTCCAACTCGGCCATCGCTTCTGTGTCTCCGGCAAGCACGCACGAAGCGGGCTCGTTGACCACTGCCACTTTGACACGGTTTTCAAGACCTTGCAAATAGGGAACCGCTTCCTCCGCAGATAAGCGGACGGTCGCCATGCGTCCGGTTCCGGTCGCTTTTTGCATGATGCGGCTGCGGTGATGGAGGAGCTGAAGCGTTTGGTCAAGTGTGAGGATGCCCGCGATATAAGCGGCAGTCACTTCCCCGATGCTGTGTCCAATCACACCGTGCGGCTCGACTCCATGCGCGCGCAACCACTCGACCAGTGCCACTTGAAGCAGAACCAACGCCGGTTGCGCGATGCAAGTTTGATCGAGACGCGTATGTTCCTCCTGTGCCAACAGCTCGTCAAGCACGGAGATCGAAGAGATGGTTTCGTATTGTTTCGATAATTCGATTAATTTTTGTTCGAAAAATGAATCATTTTGCAACAATTGACGTCCCATGCCCCACCACTGCGAACCTTGTCCGGTGAAGACATAGACGAGCTTTAATTGGCGGGCGGGTGCACGGTGTCCCGTGACCAGATCGGGATGAGAGGTTTGCGCCAGATATGTTTGGAGCTGTTGAATCAGTTGCTCTGTCGAATCGCTGACGATCGCGAGTCGATAGTCGTGCTGTGTGCGTTTGAGGCTTGCTGTATAGACCACATCGTCAAGCGCGAGATCCGAATTCTCCGTCAAACGCTGCAGATAGGATTGACTCAACGCACGCAAGGCGTCAGGGTGACGCGCGGAGAGCGGCAACAGAAAGGGCTCAGCAGCGGAACGATCTGCAGAAGCGGGCCTTGCGGGCTTGGCGGTGCTTGCCGGAGCTTCTTCCAACACCAGATGGGCGTTGGTTCCGCCGAAGCCGAAGGAACTGACTCCGGCGAGTCTCGATCCGGTTCCTTGCGGCCACGGTTCCAATTCTGTCGGCACGCGCAAGGGCAGGGAATCGAACGGAATATACGGGTTCGGTGTTTGAAAATGCAAGCTCGGCGGAATCAATTTGTGCCGGAGCATCTGTACAACTTTGATCACACTGGCCATGCTGGCCGCCGATTCTGTGTGGCCGATGTTGGTTTTTACCGAACCGATCGGGCAACGGTCTTCCGGGTCACGGCCTTCACTCAGCACGGTGCCAAGCGCGTTTGCTTCGATGGGATCACCGAGCAGCGTGCCTGTTCCATGCGTCTCCACATACTGGATTTGGCTCGGGTTGATCCCGGCTCTGGCATAGGTTTCGCGAAGCAGGGCTTCTTGCGAGAAGCGGTTCGGTGCCATGATGCCGTTGGTGCGTCCGTCTTGGTTGATCGCACTTCCGCGAATCACGGCAAGAACCGGGTCTCCCTCTTCCAACGCTTTGGCAAGCGGCTTGAGAACCAGCACGCCGACTCCTTCGCTGCGGGCAAATCCGTTTGCGCTTGCGTCGAACGTTTTGGCACGGCCGTCTGCGGTCATCAAACCCGCCGTGCTGAAGAAAACATTCCCGGTGGGCGAGAGGATCACGTTGACTCCGCAGGCGAGGGCAATCGGGCCGGCATTGTCAGACTGCAAGCTCAAGCAAGCCTGATGAACGGCGACGAGCGAGGAGGAACACGCGGTGTCGATGGACAAGCTCGGGCCGCGGAAATCAAAGAAATAGGACAGGCGGTTTGCGGCCATACAGCCCTGACTGCCCGGTCCGCTGTGCGGATTGATATCTTCCGGATTGCGCGATTGCATGTTGCCGTAATCATAATTCATGATCCCGACAAATACACCGGTTTTGCTGCCGGCAAGTTGTTTGGGTACAAGACCCGCAGATTCCAACGCTTCCCATGCCGTTTCCAGCAAAAGACGTTGTTGCGGGTCCATGTTTGCTGCTTCACGAGGCGAGATCCCGAAGAACTGCGCATCGAATTCGCTGATTCGGGACAAAAAACCGCCATAGCGCGTGCTCATGGTGCCCGGTCGAGTGCGGGATTCGTCGTAGAATGTGTCCAAGCGCCAACGATCATTCGGCACTTCTTGGATGGCGTCTACCCCGTTTTTTATCAGTTCCCAAAAACTGTCGACCCCGTCAGCACCGGGAAATCGGCAGGCCATGCCGATGATCGCAATAGGTTCCATGTTTTCCTCCTGGTATGCAGGTGCAGAGTATCGTTCAATCGGCAGAGAGTTCTGCTAAATAGACAGACAGGGCATCGATGGTGGGATAATCCCACAGCAAGGTGGCCGCCAATCGAAGGCCGAGCCATTCTTCCAGATCGCCGACGAGCGTGACGGTCGACATGGAATCCAACCCATAGCTTGCAAACGGCTCTTCCGGATGAATTTCGGACGCCTCAAGATCTGTCAGTTCGCAGATCTGATCAATGATCCATTCTTGAATCGCTTCCGGCGTTTGTTTCGACATTAACAAAAACCCCTCTCTTAGATCGCGCCTTCGTTTTGGGCACCCAAGGAAATCGGCACCAACGCGAACAGACGATTTTCTTCAAACAACGTTTCCAAGGCTTGGAACACGTTTTCGACATAGTCGGCACGGGGAGCAAAGCCCATGCTGGGATTTTCTCCGTACAACAGGCGGCGCAACGCCAAGACCAGCCATTCTCCAGTACGGAAAAAATCGGCGGGATGTTCTGGGTTGAACAACCACGTGTGCACCGCGATGGCTGCGGTGTGCAAATGAACGTACCGGCGTGCCACTTCCATTTGATCGGACGACTTGTCCGGGTGCAGTTTGCGAGTCAGTGTGCGAAGCGATTCGACTTGCGATTTCAACTCCTCGATCAGCGCGGCGATTTCATCCCGCGTTGCTTCGGCGACCCGGTCCGAGATCCGATCACGCATCAACTCGTCGATAAGGTCCAAACCGTCGAGTGCGGTGTTTCGTCCATGACTGTGCAGATCGAGTTGGGAAGCGTCGAGCCATTCCGGCACAGGGTGTTGCAAATCGAAGATCGCTTCCAGCTCCGCGCGCAACGCTTGCGGTTCGGTGGCTTTCGGCTTGAGCAATTGACGAAGTTGCAGGGCAATGGCTTGCAAATTGGAGTAGGACCCGCCTTCGAATACGCTGACAATCGGCGCGTCGCGGTAAAACTTTTGATAGATGCCGAACTGATGTTCTTCCCGCAGGAAGAAACGGGCCCCGAGGATGCCGTTCAGAGTCAGGAGCGAACGCTCGATGCTGGTGGGCACGAAATACTTGACGGCAGCGGCCCAAATGCTTGCTTGATCCGTAATGACATGCAGTCCGCGCATCGTGACGGTGGCGAGGCAGTCGGCGATCAACGTGTCGACGAACACTTCCGTAAGCGTCGCTCTCACGTATTGCATGTCGGTGACCGGTTTGCCGTACAGATGGCGCTCTTTGGCAAATTGCAACGTGGAGCGCAAGAGGGTATCGGCGGAGGCGAGCATGAAACTGCTGCACAGGGAACGGGTGATCAGCGTGGTTTGCGTCGCGAGCAGCAAGCCGTCACCGGGTTGCCCCACCATTGTGTCTTGCGAAACCGGACTGTCTTGGAAGCGAATGCCGCTGAGGTCGTGGCCGCGAAGTCCGAGCGTTTTAATTTTCGGCGTGTTTTCGAAGGTGGAGGGGTTGAGGTCTTTTTTGTCGACAAACAAAATCGAGTGGCTGCGCGGATTGTTGGTGTCGGCTGTCTTCACATACAACGTGAGCGCGTCGGAGCGGGTAGCATTGCCGATCGTCCATTTTTCTCCGTTCAGCAGGTAGTGTCCCTCTTCATTCGCCCAAGCGCTGAGGTCATTGGCGATGAGGTCGTGCCCTCGTTCCTTCTCCGAAAGTGCAAACCCCATTTTTCCGCCGCCCATCAGCAGTTCTGCCGCTCTTGCCCGTTGGGAGTCGGTGCCGCGAAGCCATACCGGCAGAGCACCGAGCAAGCAAACGCCGGTTGCAACGGCACTCGTCAGGTCGCGCCGGGCAATGACGCGGCTGAGGGCAAACAGTTCCTCCAACGAGCGCAATTGCCCGCCGAACGGCTTGGGAACCAGATAGTTCATGTACCCCCATTCATGCAGGCGGGAAAGAAACTCCTGCGGATATTGATCGGCTTCGTCCAACTCGACCACACGTTGAAATGAGATGCGGCTGCCTGGGCACAAGGGGTCCCCCAAGTACCGTTCCATATCTTCCGCGGCGAGATATTGATCAAAAACGCGCATCGACTCATTGCTCCTTTCAGTTGGCAGTATCGTTGCCGCTTTCCACCAGTCCCCAGTTGGGCACATGTCTGTTTTTGATGACGGCATGAAGCGTGGAGAGCCTCATGTCAACAAATTTTTGTTGACAAGCTTTGCGTTGGATTTTGCCGCTCGTCGTTTTCGGAACTGCGCCGGGGCTGCAGATGATGACCGCGTGCGCCTGCAGTTCATGACGCTCGGACACGGCGGCTTGGATGGCGGTCACGACTTCGGCGAGGTCGTGTTTGCGGTACTGTCGCTCCACTTCGGTGACGATGACCAATTTCTCTTCACCGTCCGCTTCGATGGAAAAAGCGGCGGTGTTGTCTGTGGAAACGAACGGATGCGCGTTTTCGACGGTCCATTCGATGTCTTGCGGATAGTGGTTTTGTCCACGGATGATGATCAGGTCTTTGTGGCGGCCTGTGATAAACACTTCGCCTTCATGGAGAAAGCCCAAATCGCCGGTGCGAAGGAATACTTTACCCGGCTCGTCAGGCAATGTCGCTTGAAACGTTTCTTCTGTGACGAGCGGGTTGTTCCAATAGCCGCCCGCGACTTGCGGACCCGACACCCAGATTTCCCCGACTTCGTTGGGCGGGCAGGGAACCCGCGTTTGCGGATTGACGATGCGCACCGTGACGGCGTTGAGCGGACGTCCGCAACCGATCAGCACCAGTTCCTGATCCGGGGCAGCGGCAGGCTGAACACGGTTTTCCAACAACGCCCGCTTGTCCACCTGCAGGGACGTATAACCTTCTTCATAGGAGGAACCGCTGATCATGAGCGTTGCTTCCGCCATGCCATAGCTCGGGCACAGGGTCGTCGCTTTCAACCCGCACGGAGCGAACGTTTCATCAAACCGACGCACCGTGTCATAGCGAACCGGTTCCGCACCGGTCACCGCCACACGCAAACTGGACAGATCCAGAGATTGCAAATCTTCCGGCTTGGCCTTGCGCACGCAAAGATCATAGGCAAAGTTCGGCCCGGCGGTGATGTCGGCTTTGTAGCGGTCGATCGCTTTCAACCAGCGCAACGGGCGTTTGATGAACGTGAGCGGGGACATGAGAACGACATGACGTCCGTTTAGCACCGGGGAGAAAACGTTGCCGATCAGACCCATGTCGTGAAAGAGCGGAAGCCAACTCACAAACGTCGTGGTTTCGCAGACCCCGATCGCTTCGGACGCAATCACCAGATGGCGCATGATATGCCCATGTGTGACAATCACGCCCTTCGGTTTGGAGGTGGACCCGGACGTGTACTGAAGAAACGCAACCGTATCCGGGTTGACGTTGGGCACCGGGCACGGTTCCAGATTGGAGGTGTCCAAGTCGTGAGTGTCAAGCCATTGCACATCACCAAACTGTTGGGTGAACCGGTTTTCTTGAGCTTGCAAAGCGTGAAGGATGGAACTGGACGTGAGGACGATCTTCGCTTCTGAATCCTCTAGAATCGCTTCAAAGCGACGATCCGGGCGCGTGATCTTCGGCGAGGTCACAGGCACTGCGATCGCGTTGGCATAGAGGCAACCAAAGAACGCGGTCACATACTCACTTCCAGAGGGATACGCCAAGAGAACTCGCTGACCGGTTGCGCCCCGTTCGAGCAGCGCTGCACCGATCAACCGGGCACGCTGCACGAGTTCCGTGAAGGTGAGACGGGCTTCTTCGGTTTCTCCGTCTTCTCCGAGATACGTGAGTGCCATCAAGTCGGCATGGGTGTTGCTCCAGTGTTCAAGCGCATCAACTACTGTGGAAAACAAAGCCGATTCCTCCTCGTAACGCAACATGGGTTCGACAAACGCGGATTCGATTTGCCTTCTTCAAACGGGGAAATCGAATAAGAATAGAACGGTTTTAAACTAGATAAATCAGGGTCGAGGAAATAATGATGTTGTTGGAGTAAAATTATATTCTTCAGATTTATGTAATGTCAATACGATCTGTTTCTGTGGAATTTACATGTCGACGTTGACAATTGATGCTTAATTAGAGATTATAGAGTTGGTCAAATTGGTTTTTCTATACTTCAATTTGGTTGATGTTTATTTTTCTGTTTGATTAAAATTGAGCTTTGATAGAAGAAATTCTAAACTGGGGTGTTTTGATGAGCGGGTATGTGAATTCGAAAAGCGATGTTGATCTGCGTCAAGAATCCGTTGTGCAGACTGCATTTCTGTTGTCTGGCCGCGTCGATGCGGGAGCATTGCGCCATGCCTATCAGGCAACAACGGAACGATTTGGTGTTTCGCACGCCAGCCTTTCCCAGACGAATGGGGAGTCGATTCGGGAGGAACTCGGGACAGCAGACGAAAAGTTGCTGGTTGAGAAACTGATGAGTGACGCGAGAGATGCGGGTACTTATGAGCAGATAAATGGAAGTTTGTTACATGCTGAATTAATAGAATTATCCGAAAATAAATTTTGTTTAATCCAAACAGCTTCTTCTCAAATTGCCGATGTGCCTTCGTTAACCCTGTTGGGCGAGGAATCGTTGGCCGCCGCTCAAAACATGAAGAGTCGGCTGAGTGACGGCGAGGAACCCATTCCGTACTTGGAAGTGGTGGAGTGGTTAAACGAACTGCTTGCCGAGGAAGACGCCATCGGGGGGCTGACCCATTGGCAAAAAGTTCGTCAGGCCCTCTCCCAGGTGGAAGAGAGTGTGTATACGCAGCCGCTGGAACGACGGATCGGCGAACCGCATGTTCCCCGAACGGCGTTCGCACGGCGGACGGTTCCGAACCCGATTGCGGTTGGATCGTCAATGGCTGAACTGGCAACCACTGCAACAGTTTTGACGGCTTGGCAATCGTTGTTAAGCCGGTATGCAGGCGATGTGGTCCCTGTCAACGTCGTGTTGGACGGGCGAGCCATTCCCGATTTGCAAACCGTCGTGGGTCCGTTGAGCAAAAGCGTTCCCGTGCTCGGCCTGCAACAGATGAGTCAATCTTTCGCGGAGGCGGCAGACACGGTTCGCCAAGAGCTGGAACTGGCCGCTTCTTGGCAAGAGTATGACAGAGGGGGTGTCGGGAGCCCGTTTGGATTCGCTTTTCATGTACATCCGGCTGCCGAAGAAGGGCCGCAGTTTACGTTTCAACGGGTGGGTCTGTTTGAATCGGACCCCTCTTGCAAATTGAAACTGGTCTGTTGCGAGCACACCGGTTCCTTGGAATTCGTGCTTGCTTACGATGAGGTTCTGTACGGACAACAAGACGCACAGCGAATGCTGGATTCTCTGGAATTGCTTTTGCGTCATGCGGTAGAGCAGCCGGATACTCCGGTAAAAAACCTGAACATTCTCACGGATCAAGAGTTGGAACACCTCTTGGTTACACTCAATCAAACGGAGCATGAGGTTCCTTATGACACCGTGCACCAGATGTTTGAGTTGCAGGTGGAGCGCACACCGGACGCGGTGGCGATCGTCTGCGACGGGCATGCCTTCACGTATCGGGAACTGAACGCCCGAGCCAATCAATTGGCGCATCGACTGCGTGAATGGGGTGTGCAAAAAGACACGTTGGTTGCCGTCTATCTGGAGCGAACTTCCGACTTGCCGCCCGCGCTGTACGGTGTGCTCAAAGCTGGCGGTGCTTATGTTCCGCTGGACCCGACGTATCCGGAAGAACGTCTCTCCGCCATCTTGGAAGATGCGAACTGCCCGATCGTGTTGACGGTTCGTTCCTTGCGGGACAAACTGCCCGATCATGGTGCGCGCGTGCTGTGTTTGGACGAAGAGGCACAGGAGTTGGCTGCGCGGCCGGACGGAAATCCAGAGCCCATGACGGACAGTCACGGGCTGATGTATCTCCTGTACACTTCCGGTTCCACCGGCAAGCCCAAAGGGGTTATGATCGAGCATCACAGCGTGGTGAACCTGTTCGTTGATTTGAGTCGTGTGAACCCGCCGACGGGAGACGATGTCATGTTGGCTCTGGCGTCGATCTCGTTTGACATCTCGGTGGCGGAGCTGTTTTGGACTGTTTGCCAAGGAATCACGACGGTTTTGGTGCCGTATGACGGCGAACAGTACGGCAATTACGATCGTTTTTTACAACTGCCGCAACAGTACGGCATCGGCCCGGTGACCATGATGCAGACCACGCCGTCCCGCGGCAAAATGCTTTTCGATGAACCGGGTTCGCAACGGTTCCTTGCCTCGTTACAAACATGGTGGTTCGCCGGGGAGCCGTTGCCGACCGCCTTCATCGAGAACCTTCGGGCAAAAACACCGGCGGTCATCGTGAATTTGTACGGTCCGACCGAAACGACCGTCTACTCCACGGTGTATGTCTCAGCAGGTGGAGAAACACTGCCGTTCCTGCCGATGGGCCGCGCGATCATCAACACCAAGCTGTACGTCTTGGATGAGGAACGTCAACCGGTGCCGATCGGGGCAAAAGGGGAGTTGTACATCGCCAACCGAGGCGTCGGACGCGGATACTTGAACCGCCCGGACCTGACGGCAGAGCGTTTTTTGGCAGATCCCTTTAGCGGGACCTCGGGCGGGCGCATGTATAAGTCGGGCGACCTCGCACGCTATCTGCCGGATGGAACGCTTGAGATTCTGGGTCGCAGTGACGACCAAGTGAAAATTCGCGGCTTTCGGATTGAGATCGGCGAGGTGGAATCGGTGCTGGCCCAACACCCGGGCGTCGAGAAGTGCGCCGTGACGGTTTGGCAGAAAGACACGATGGAGAAACGGTTGGTCGGGTACGTGGTGCCGAAAAACGACCAATCGGTAACAGCCGAGTCGCTGCGAAAGTTTTTGGCAGAGCAGTTGCCGGAGTATATGATTCCCTCGATGTTTATGCCGGTCGGCGAGATTCCGCTGACTCCCAACGGCAAGACGGATCGAAAAAGTTTGCCGAAGCCGGACGTTGACGCCATGGTTTCGGAGCAGGAATATGTAGCGCCGCGCAACGAGATGGAAGAACAGGTTGCCGCGATCTGGTCTGCTGTGCTGGGTAAGGAAGCGGTCAGTGTGGAGTCTAAGTTCTATGAACTCGGGGGCGACTCGATTTTGGCTTTGCAAGTGGTGTCACGTTTGCAGACCGCGTTCGAAATGGAGTTCCCCATCGCCGCGTTTTTTGATCATCCGACTGTTGCCAGCCAGGCAAAGTTGATTGATGAACTGATCGAAGCGGAACTGCTGGGTGAGTTGGACGGGTTGAGTGAGGAAGAGATTCAAAGAATGCTTGGGGAGGGCTCGAAGTAAATGGATCAAAACGCTGCCAATAAACAAGAACTGTTAAAAGCGTTGAAGGAAAAGCGCCTCCGCGAGGCAGCTCAAAAACAGACAAACGCGCAGTCGATGATCCTGCCTGTTCAAGATGGATCGATCGTGCTGTCCGTGGGGCAGGAGCGTTTGTGGTTTTTGGATCAGTGGACTCCGGGAAATTCTTCGTATAACATGCCGGTTGGCGTGCGGATTCAAGGAGAACTTGACGCGAACCTTCTGGAAGCCGCTTTGCGTGAGATCGTTCGCCGTCATCAAGTTTTGCGCACCGGTGTGGCGGCACGGGAAGGTGTGCCCGCGCTCGTCAGGGGTTCGGAGGAGGACTTTGAATGCCGGTTTCAAGACGTCCGGCATTCCGAGGACCGGGACGCGCTTGTGCAGCGGTTGATTGCGGAAGAAGTCCGCAAGCCGTTTCAACTGTCCGATCACCTGATGATTCGCGCTTTGCTGCTTCGTGCGGACGAGTTGGAGCACACGCTGGTGTTGACCGTTCATCACATCGCAGCCGACGGTTGGTCGCTCGGGGTGTTGTTGCGCGAGGTCGCTGCGTTGTACGAAGCGATGAAGGCAGGCAAACCGTCTCCGCTTGCGGACTTGCCGATTCAATACTCTGACTATGCGGCTTGGCAACGCGAGAATTTGGACAGTGAAGAAATGTCAAACCATGTTGCGTACTGGAAAAAGCAATTGCAGGGCGCTCCGGCACGTCTCGAATTGCCGACGGACCATGCCCGCCCGCTGGTGCAAACCGGGCGCGGGGGATCGTTGCCGTTTTCGCTGACGAAACAAACGGTCAGCTCCTTGCAGGCGTTGGGTCAGCAAGAACAAGCGACATTGTTCATGATGTTGCTTGCGGCCTTTAAACTCCTGATGAGCCGGCTTTCCGGTCAGCAGGATGTGGTCATCGGGATGCCGGTTGCTGGCCGCAACCGACCGGAACTCGAAGGCTTGGTTGGTTTTTTTGTCAATACGCTTGCCCTGCGCACCGATTTTTCGGACGTGGAAACGTTCCGAGACCTCGTGCGCAAAGTGCGTACCTCCATGCTGGGGTCTCTGGACCACCAAACGGTTCCGTTTGAGAAGTTGGTCGACGAACTGAACGTGCAGCGCGACAGCAGCTACAACCCGATTTATCAAGTCATCATGTCGTATAACAATACGCCGATGCCGTCGATGTCGTTTGCCGGTTTGTCTTTGGAGCCGATCCGCGTGGAGACGGAAACTTCCAAAGTGGATTTGACGATGGAACTGTGGGAGTCAGCAGACGGTCTGGAGGGGCGTTTGGAGTATTGCAGCGACCTGTTTGAAGCGGAAACGGCCGAGCGTTTCTTGGGCCATTTTCAAACGTTGTTGCAAAACCTCATCGCGCAACCGGATGTCGTACTTAATGAAGTCAAACTTCTGACGGAAGATGAGCAAGAGGAACTGTTGTACCGTTTTCAAGACAACTTCGAGCTTCCAGATTCGCAACACTGCCTGCATCAACTGTTTGAGGAGCAAGTGAACCTGCGCCCGGAGTCGGTCGCCTTGGTGTACGAAACGGAGGCGCTGACGTACCGGGAACTCAATGCGCGTGCGAACCGATTGGCTCATTACTTGAAAGCGCAAGGTGTCGGACCGGACTCGCTGGTGGGGCTCTACCTGGAACGGTCGGCTGAGATGATCGTGGCGATCTTGGGTGTCCTCAAGGCGGGCGGCGCGTATGTTCCGCTGGACCCGAGTTCTCCAAATGACCGCGTTTCGTTCATTATGGAAGACGCGTCGGCGGTGCTGATGCTGACGCAGACCCGTTTGCTCGACAAGTTGCCAAGCCAGGGCCTCACGCTGGTTTGTCTCGACCAACCGGGGATTTTCGACGAACAGCCGGACGAAAACCCCGAGGGCGGAGCACAATCGAATCATCTCGCGTATGTCATCTACACCTCGGGTTCAACCGGTCTGCCGAAGGGTGTCATGATCGAACACCGTCAAGCGGTTCGTTTGTTCCAAGCGACGGAGCATTGGTACCATTTCGATGAACGAGATGTTTGGACGGTGTTCCACTCCTATGCGTTCGACTTTTCGGTCTGGGAAATCTGGGGGGCGCTGCTGTATGGCGGCAGATTGGTCGTCGTGCCGTATCTGGTCTCGCGCAATCCGGAGCAATTTTATGAATTGTTGGCTCGTGAGCAGGTTACGATGCTCAGCCAAACACCGTCTGCCTTCCGCCAACTGATTCGCGTGGAAGAGAACCGTCCGGAGTTGGCGGACGCTCTGGCGCTCCGTTTCGTGGTCTTCGGCGGGGAAGCGCTGGAGTTTCAGAGCTTGCGGCCTTGGTTTGAGCGTCATGGCGACCAGCAGCCGCAATTGGTCAACATGTACGGGATTACGGAGACGACCGTACACGTCACCTACCGTCCGGTCACGATGCAGGACGTGGAAGAAGGGCGCGGCAGTCTGATCGGCGTTCCGATTCCGGACTTGCAGTTGTACATTCTCGATGATCGGTTGCAGCCGGTTCCGTACGGTGTGCCGGGCGAGATGTTCATCGGAGGGGCGGGTGTCGCCCGAGGATATCTCAACCGTCCTGAACTGACCTCGACGCGCTATCTGCCCAACCCGTTCCGCGGCGGCGGACGCCTGTATCGATCGGGCGACTTGGCACGCCGCTTGTCCAACGGGGACATCGAATACATGGGGCGTATCGACAATCAGGTCAAGGTGCGCGGTTTCCGCATCGAACTCGGGGAGATCGAATCGCAATTGAGCCAGCACCCGGATATTCGGGAGTGCGTGGTATTGGTGCGGGAAGAACAGCCGGGGGACAAGCGGTTGATCGCGTATGTGGTACCGGCGTCCGGCAAGGCGCTGACGATCACGGAGATGCGTCAATTTTTGCAACAGGAATTGCCGGAGTATATGATCCCCGCTTTGTTTGTCACGCTGGATCAAATGCCGCTGACCAATAACGGCAAGGTCGACCGTCGGGCGTTGCTGCAACTGACGGTCGTGAAATCCGATTTCGGCGGCGAGTATGTGGCGCCGACCACACCGGAGCAACAAGCGCTGGCTGACATTTTCGCAGAAGTTCTTCAATTGGAAAGAGTCGGGATCGACGACAACTATTTCGCGCTGGGCGGAGACTCGATTCGTGCGTTGCGAGTCGTGGCGCGTGCCAAGGAACAAGGTCTCACGTTCAACTTGCAACAACTTTTCCAACATCAATCGGTACGCGAGCTGTGTGAAGTGTTGCAAGTCGGGGCACAAGCTTTGGAAGAAAGCGAAGCGGAGCTTCCCGTCACGGAGCCGTTCCACGGTTTGCTGGAGTCTGATGTACAGTTGCTTCCCAAGGGCGTGGAAGATGCGTACCCGCTGAGCGCTTTGCAGACGGGGATGTTTTTCCATATGGAATACAACGAAGGGGAAGCGACCTACTACAACATCACCACGTTGTCCATCCGCGCCGCGTTTGACTTGGCGAAGTTGGAAACCGCGGTCAATCGCGTGATTGCACGCCACCCTGCGCTGCGGACCGGCTTTGATTTCACAACGTTCAGCGAGCCGCTGCAGTTGGTGCACGCGGCAGCTCCCTTGCGAATCGGCCTCCAAGATTTGCGCCACTTGAACACGGCGGAGCAGGAGGAGCACTTCCAGCAGTGGTTCGCCGAAGAGCGGACGAAGACGTTTGATTACGCTTGCCCGCCGTTGATCCGCATCTTCGTCCATCTGCGCAGTGACAATCTGTTTGAGTTTTCTGTCACCGAGTGTCACGCGATCTTGGACGGATGGAGTTTGACGTCGATCTTCAGCGAAATTTTCATGCTCTATTTGGCTCAGTTGCAGGACGAAGAGTTTGTGGAACCAGAGGCGCCGATCGTCTCGTTCCGCGACTTTGTCTGGTGGGAACGCCAAGCGTTGCAATCGGTCGACAGCCGTGATTTTTGGATGAAAAAAATCGATGACTGCAAGCCGACTCTGTTGCCGCGGTGGTCAAGCGCCCGTGAAGACAAGGTCGAACGCACGTTCCAACGGTTTCTGACGCATGTGCCGCGCGAAATTCAGCGGGGTCTGCAGGAACTGTCTCAAAAAGCGGGCGTTCCGCTGAAGAGCGTGTTGCTTGCCGCGCACGTTAAAGTTCTGAGCTTGTTGGCGGGCGACGACGATGTGCAGACCGGTTTGACGTCCAACGGCCGTTCGGAAGACCGGGGCGGCGACCGCGTGCGCGGGCTGTTCTTAAATACGCTGCCGTTCCGCTTCCAGTTGCAAAACGGCACCTGGTCGGATCTGGTGCGAGCGGTCTTCCACGACGAGATGGAGATTCTGCCGCACCGCCGTTACCCGCTGTCTGCCTTGCAAAGCGTGTACGGCCGCCAGTCGCTTTTTGAAACCTCGTTCAACTTTGTCCATTTCCATGCGCTCAAAGATGTTGTGACCAACGGACCGATGGAGATTCTCGACCTGAAGGAAGTGGCGGATACCAACTTTAACTTGTGCAGCACCTTCAGTTTGCTTCCTACGACGGGCGAGCTCATCTTGATGCTGGATACCAACGGTCGGGTGGTGACCCCGGAGCAGGGCGAGGCGATGCGCGGGTATTTCCTCAAGGTCTTGAGAACGATGGCACAACAACCTGAGACCGAACATCATTCGTTTGATCCGCTGTCCGATGCGGAGCGCCGACAACTGCTCGTGGACTTCAACGATACGCATGTCGAGTACCCGCAGGACAAAGCTCTGCACCTGCTGTTCGAGGAACAGGCAGAACGCACGCCGGACCGAGTGGCGCTCGTATTTGAAGATCAGGTGTTGACCTACGGCGAATTGAACCGACGCGCCAACCAATTGGCACATCATCTGCAAAAACTCGGCGTGCAGAAGGAAGATCTCGTCGGCGTCTCCATGGAGCGTTCGATGGAGATGGTCATCAGCTTGTACGCCATCCTCAAGGCAGGCGGGGCCTATGTGCCGATTGATCCCACGTATCCGGCCGATCGACTCTCGTACATGTTGCAAGACGCGCGAGTTCCGCTGCTTTTGACGCAAAAACAACTGCTTGACCACTTGGATTTGTCTTCCGTCCAGCTTCTCTACTTGGACGATGAAGCGACAGCAGCCGCTCTGAAGCAGGAAAGCGACGTCAATCCGCCCTGCACGACAACGGGCGAAAACGCGGCGTACATGATCTACACATCCGGCTCCACCGGCATGCCGAAGGGGGTCATCAACACCCACCGTGGGATCGTAAACCGTCTGTTGTGGATGCAAGATGAATACAACCTGACCGAACAAGACACGGTCTTGCAAAAAACGCCGTTCAGTTTTGACGTTTCGGTCTGGGAGTTCTTCTGGCCGCTGTTTACGGGGGCACGTCTGGTCGTCGCTCGACCGGAGGGCCACCGTGACAGCGCGTATCTGGTCGAGTTGATTCAACGCGAGCGGGTGACGACCCTGCACTTCGTACCTTCGATGTTGCAGGTGTTCTTGGAAGAGCAAGGCGTGGAAGCATGCCGGAGCTTGCGGCAAGTGATGTGCTCCGGCGAAGCGCTGCCGGCCGAGCTGGTCGAGAGATTTTTCGCCCGTCTTGATGCCCGTCTGCACAACCTGTACGGGCCGACGGAAGCGGCAGTCGACGTCACCTATTGGGAATGTCAACCCAACACGGGTCAATTGCTGGTCCCCATCGGCCGCCCCGTTGCCAACACCCAGATCTACATCTTAAACGGGCGGATGCAGCCGGTTCCGATCGGCGTGCCGGGCGAATTGCATATCGGCGGCATTCAAGTCGCGCGGCTCTATCACAACCGTCCTGAATTGACAGCCGAAAAGTTTATTGCAGATCCGTTTTTGCCGGAGGGACGTCTCTATAAAACGGGTGACCTTGCCCGCTTTATGCCGGACGGCACTATTCAATATCTGGGACGGATTGACCATCAAGTCAAGATCAGAGGTTTGCGCATCGAATTGGGCGAGATCGAGGCGGATTTGATGAACCTGCCCGAGGTGCGTGCCGCCGTGGTTTTGGCACGGGAGGACAAACCGGGTGACAAACGCCTGGTCGCCTACGTGGTTGTCGATCCGGAATCGGGCATGACCGCCGCCGACATGCGCCAAGCGTTGCTGCAAAAACTGCCGGATTATATGGTACCGTCCGCCTTCATCCTGCTCGACGCGATTCCGCTTTCTCCGAACGGCAAAGTGGATCGTCGTGCCTTGCCGGTGCCGGAATGGTCTCAGTCGTCCCAGAGTGAATATGCGGCACCGCGCACGCCGCTGGAACAGGCGGTTGCCGAAATCTTCGCCAACTTGTTGCAACTTGAGCGGGTGAGTGTCGAGGATAACTTCTTCTCGCTGGGCGGTCACTCTTTGCTGGCGACCCAAGCGATCTCGCGCTTGAAAATCGCGTTGAATGTCCATTTGCCGTTGCGTAGTTTGTTTGACGCGCCGACCGCGCGGTTGTTGGCCGCTCATCTGGAAGGAGCGAAACAGTCCGCACGGCAGCCGATCATCCAGTCGGTGTCGAGCGAAGACAACCCCTTGTCTTTTGCGCAACAACGTCTGTGGTTGATGGAGCAGTTGGTGCCGGGCACAGCGCTGTACAACATGCCGATGGCGGTGCGCTTGCAAGGCGAGTTGCAGATCGAAGCACTCGTACAAAGTCTCAACCGGATCGTTGCGCGTCACGAAGCCCTGCGCACCGTGTTTTTGGAAAGGGACGGACGTCCGGTCCAAGTGATTCACGAAACGGAAGAGATGAGCTTCAACCGCATCGATCTTCGCAAGGAAAAAAGGGAAGACCGCGAGCAAAAAATGAAGCAACTCGTTCAACTGGAAGCAGAGCGGCCGTTTGACCTCCAAGTCGGGCCTTTGATTCGCGCCCACTTGATTCAACTGGCGGAAACAGAGCACGTGTTGGTGCTGAACATGCACCATATCGTCTCGGACGGATGGTCGCTGCAAGTCTTGATTCGTGAGTTTGTCGCTCTTTACGAAGCGTTTGCGGCAGGTGTTCCGTCGCCGCTCCCGGAGCTGCCGATCCAGTATCGAAATTATGCCGCTTGGCAGCGTGAATGGTTGCAAGGAGACGTTCTGGAGGAACAGATGTCGTATTGGAAGGAACAGTTGGGCGGAGAACTGCCGGTTCTGCAACTGCCGACCGACCGTCCTCATCCGTCTGCTCAAACCTATCGCGGAGCCGAAGAGAGTTTCACTCTGCCGTCTGAACTCACCCAGGAACTGCAAGCCCTCTCCCGTCGTCACGGGACTACGATGTTCATGACCTTGCTGGGGGCGTTCCAACTGTTGCTCTCGCGTTACAGCGGGCAGGAGGACATCAGTGTCGGCACGCCGATTGCCGGGAGACATCACCACGACACAGAGCAGTTGATCGGTTTCTTCGTCAACACGCTGGTGATGAGAACCGACTTGTCGGGCGCGCCGACGTTCGAAGAACTGCTCAACCGCGTGCGTGAAGTCGCGCTCGGTGCGTACGCACATCAAGATGTACCGTTCGAAAAGTTGGTGGAGGAGCTGCAACCGGAGCGCGACCTCAGCCGATCTCCGTTGTTCCAAGTCATGTTTACCATGCAAGATCCGCTGTCCAAGGGCATTGAGCTGCCGGGGTTGACACTTGCGGCGGTGGAGATGGACACCCAGATCGCCAAATTCGATTTGACCTTGAGTATGGTGGAAGAAGGGGGCGCTCTCGCCGGCTCCCTGCAATACAACGCAGACCTGTTTGATGCCGCTACCGTTCAGCGCATGGCCGGGCACATCACGACGCTGTTGAAAAGCATCGTGGATCACCCGACCTCTTCGGTTTTCGAGTTGAACTATCTGACCGAGGAGGAGCGACATCAATTGCTGGTGGAGTTCACCCGCACGATGCCGGATCAGCATTCGAAGGACGCTTGCTTGCACCACGTATTTGATCGGCAGGCAGAACGCGTTCCGAACCACATCGCACTTGTTTCCGAGCAGGAGGAATTGACCTATTCGCAACTGCGCGAACGCGCGGACCGAGTCGCTTCCTATTTGCATCGGAAGGGAGTCCAGCCGGAAGAACCGGTCGGCATGATGCTCGATCGCTCGCCGAACGCCATCCTTGCGTTGTTGGGGATTCTCAAGGCAGGGGGAGTGTATCTCCCGCTCGATCCGACGTACCCGCGTGAACGTCTGGACTATATGATCCAAGACAGCGGCGTCCGCTTCGTGATCAGTCAGGGGTCGCTGGTCGACTCGTTTGATTCGTCCGCTTTTGAAGTCGTGGACATCGACGTTGCGCTTGCTGATTCCGCAGAAATAACCGCTCTGCCGCAGACACACGCCAATCAAGCGGCGTACATCATCTACACATCCGGCTCAACAGGAACGCCCAAAGGTGTGGTCGTGGAGCACAGCGCCGTTTCCAAACATGTGCAGACCGTGCAAAGCCATTACGAAATCACGGATGAAGACATCGTATTGCAGTTCGCGTCCTTGAATTTCGATGCTTCGCTGGAGCAACTGTTCAGCGCCCTCTTGTCGGGAGCCACCGTCTTCTTGCGCGGCAATACGCTGTGGAGTGCTCAAGAACTTCTGACCAACCTCCACAAATTCCGCGTCTCCGTGGCCAACGTACCGACCGCCTATTGGCAACAGGTTGTGTATGACTGGAAAGCCAACAAAGCCGAGATTCCGCCGTCCCTGCGTTTGATGATCGCGGGCGGGGAGGCCCTGCTGTCCCGACCTGTTGAGATCTGGCGTGAACTGCCGACGGAAAAAGTGCGCCTCCTGAACGCCTATGGTCCGACGGAGACCGTGATCACCTCGCATGCCTATGAGATTTCGCCGCACACGCATCTGCAACAAGAGCGGGCCGTGCCGATCGGTGCTGCGCTTGGAGATCGTATCTCCTATGTTCTGGATCAACAGGGGCAACCGGTTCCGATCGGGGTGCCGGGGGAACTGCACATTGGCGGATCGGTTCTGGCACGCGGCTATGTAAACCAACCGGAACTGACCGCGAAGAAATTTGTTCCGAATCCCTATTCAGACGATCCCGCGGCTCGCCTGTACAAAACGGGCGATCTGGTTCGCTACCTGCCGGACGGACAGCTTGAATATCTGGGCCGCATTGACAATCAAGTGAAAATCCGGGGATTCCGCATTGAGCTGGGCGAGATTGAAGCGGCCTTGCTGACCCGACAGGATGTCGAGCAAGCGGCGGTGCTTATTCGTGAAGACGCGCCCGGTGACAAGCGGATCATTGCATACGTGGTCGCTGCTGAGTTTGCATCGCCGCGCACGGAGGAAATCCTGCAGCACTTGCAACAGCAACTGCCTGCGTATATGGCACCTTCCGCCATCATGATTTTGCAGGAGATGCCGCTTCTTCCCAACGGAAAAGTCGACCGCCGGGCCCTGCCGGCACCGGAGAAGTCGCAAGGCAACCGCGACACGTATGCAGCACCGCGCATCCCGCTGGAAGAGACCGTAGCCAAAATTTTTGCAGAGGTCTTGAACCTGGAACGAGTCAGCGCGGAAGCGGATTTCTTCTTGATGGGCGGACATTCGTTGCTCGCAACGCAGGCGGTTTCGCGATTGAAAAACGCATTGGATGTACAACTGCCGCTGCGCATTTTGTTTGAATCGCCAACGGTGCGTTCGCTTGCCGCCCGCATCTCGGAAATGAAACAAGGAGAACTCGTTTCGCCTAAACCGAGAGAACTCGTCTCTCGCCAATCCGAGTTCCCGCTGTCATTCGCGCAACAGCGTCTCTGGATCATCGAACAACTCACGCCCGGCACATCTCTGTATAACATGCCGGTGGCGGTGCGCCTGCAGGGAGACTTGCATCTGGATGCGCTGGTACGAAGCCTTCAAGAGATCGTCGTTCGTCACGAAATTTTGCGCACGACGTTTGCTGACAGAGAAGGACAATCGGTCCAAATCATTCATGAATCCAGTGAGATTTCCGTCACCCGGACGGATTTGCGCACAGAGTCCCCGGAGACACGCGAACTCAAGATGCAACAACTCGTTTCTTCTGAAATCGATCAGCCGTTTGACCTGACCTCGGGTTCGCTGATTCGCTTCCACCTGATTCAACTCCATGAACGAGAGCACGTCTTGGTGCTCAACATGCACCATATCGTCTCGGACGGATGGTCGTTGCAAGTTTTGATCCGGGAGTTTGTCACTCTGTACGAAGCGTTTGCAGCGGGACAACCTTCGCCCCTCGCGGACTTGACGATGCAGTATGCGGATTACGCCGCATGGCAACGTGACTGGCTGCAAGGAGAGGTGTTGCAGGAACAGCTTTCTTATTGGAAAGAAAAGTTGGGCGGTGAACTTCCGGTGCTTCAACTGCCGACCGACCGACCGCACCCGACCTTGCAGACCTATCGGGGAGCCGACGAGCGTTTCACTTTGTCTGCTGAACTTACCCAACAGTTGCAGCCCCTTTCCCGCCGTCACGGTGCCACGATGTTCATGACCTTGCTGAGTGCTTTCCAATTGCTTCTCTCGCGGTACAGCGGTCAGGAAGACATCACCGTCGGCACACCGATTGCCGGACGAACGATGGAAGAGACGGAAGGTTTGATCGGCTTCTTTGTCAACACGTTGGTGATGCGAACCGATCTGTCGGGTGCGCCGACCTTCGAAGAACTGCTGGGCCGCGTGCGTGAAACGGCGCTCGGGGCTTACTCGCACCAAGACATCCCGTTTGAAAAATTGGTGGAGGAGTTAAAGCCGGAGCGCGACCTCAGCCGATCTCCGTTGTTCCAAGTCATGTTCAGCATGCAAAGCGCATTGTCCACAGACCTCGAACTGCCCGGTCTGACGATTACCGAAGTGGAGATGAACAGTCAGGTCGCTAAATTTGATCTGACCCTGACTTTGGTGGAAGAGGCGGACGGAGTTGTCGGCAATTTGGCATACAACGTCGATCTGTTCGATGCCGCCACGATCCAACGCATGGTCGGTCACTTCACGACCTTG
>NZ_JMIR01000019.1 GCF_000714935.1 Tumebacillus flagellatus | reverse complement strand
TATACGGGAATCGCTGTATATACAGTGACCGCGACACTCTGCACTTTCAAAATGCGACACACAAGGCCGAAAATCAGCTATTTTCTCCATGAGGTGCATCGGTTATACTTGGAAGGGATACAATAGGTCTAGGGAAATTGATTTTCGAGGATCCCCCCTAGTTTTGAAGCAAAAAGTCGATCCTCGAAAAAATGTGCATTTGCGACCGTTCTAAGAGTCACGAGAAGCCGCGCCGTGTCTAGGTTTTTCTATGCATGATTCGGGCGGTTACAATCCTAGACCCGATTACAAGGGGACTGAAACATGGCTTACAAGCGTCGTGACACCGAAACCACGCAAGGTTACAATCCTAGACCCGATTACAAGGGGACTGAAACTCTGGTTTGCAAGTCTCATCTATGACGACAACGAGCGGTTACAATCCTAGACCCGATTACAAGGGGACTGAAACACACGAGAGCCGCGAATCGTTTACGTCCGAATTCGTCCGTTACAATCCTAGACCCGATTACAAGGGGACTGAAATATTTGCGCAAGAATTGTGGAGGCAATGGATGCAGCCTGTTACAATCCTAGACACGATTATAAGGACTGAAATAGCTTGCGCGTGAGAGGCTTATATAGATAACGTGGATTTTATGCAAACTTTCTTGCAAGATGAAACTACAAGTCAAGCGGTGTATTGTTTGGCTCAATATTAAATGAATCGCACGGTGATAAAATGGAAAACCTTGCACGTAAAAAAGGAAGTATCACGGGAACTCTCGTTGGGGTAGCAGCCTATTCTTTTCAAGTGCATCGGTCATCGAAGCGGATTGCATTAGAATGTATGGAAATAAATTTCATGCGGAATACCTTCCGATGAAGGTGATTCAAGATCACACTACAGTGATCCTGACAAATTCGAAATGACTTCTGCACCCCCGCGTGCAGGGGTCTTTTTTTTCGATACAAAACCCTCCCCAGACACCCCCTCACGTTTTCTCCTCCGCCCACATAGGCTAGGGTGGAACTATCCCACGGAATGACTGATGAGGTTGAGGAGGGAACATCACTTGGCGAAGAAAGACAGTTTGACATACGACCTTGGCACTGTGATCCCCGGAGTGGATCTCCAACAACTCTACGGGTTGGAGGTGTTGAGCGCCGAGCCGGTGCGCGCCGTCGTGCGCATGGAAACCGACAAGGGCGTGTTTGCCCTCAAGAAAGTCTCCCACAAACCGGAGAAGCTGCAATTCATGTACGAAGCCCAAGAACATCTCTACCACAACGGCTTCCAAGAGCTCCCGCGCTTCATCAAAACCCTCGACGGCAAACCGTTTGTCGATCTGGGCGAGGAACTGCTGTTTCTGAACACGTGGCTCGACGGAGAGGAGATGAACGTCCACAGCCGCGAAGAACTGATCGAAGTCGTCAAACTCCAAGCCCGCCTGCACGCTGCTTCCCGCGGCTTCGAGCCTTCCGTCAACGCCTCGATCAAAACGCGCTGGGCCGGCTGGATCGAACGC
The DNA here is from genome assembly GCF_000714935.1 of Tumebacillus flagellatus. GTDB lineage: Bacteria > Bacillota > Bacilli > Tumebacillales > Tumebacillaceae > Tumebacillus > Tumebacillus flagellatus. Next base: position 142,773 of record NZ_JMIR01000019.1, on the reverse strand, counting down.
TTCGAAGACCAATTGAACGACATCCTCATCGTCCACGACCGCTTGAAAGGCCAAGAACCGCAAAACGAAATGGAAGCCGCCTTTCTCGAAACGGTCGAACCGATGCTCGAAATGTCCCGCAAAGGCGTCGAACTGCTCAAAGCCTCGCCCTACCTCGACGTGCTCTACCGCGAACGCTCCCAACGCGGCTTCGTGCACGGCGACTTCACGTACCACAACTTCATCCGCCGCCCGGACGGCGTGATGCAAGTGATCGACTTCGACTACTGCGCCCACGAACTGCGCGCTCACGACTTCGCCCGCTTCCTGCGCAAGATGCTCCGCCGCAGCGACTGGAATCCGGAAACCGCCGACCTCATCCTGAGCACCTACCACACCGTCGACCCGCTCCACCCCGACGAACTGGAAGTGCTCAAAGCGGTGCTCTATTTCCCGCAACGCTACTGGCGCGCCGTGGAGCGCGGCTTCCTCTCGCACCGTTACTCGCCGGAGGGCTCCGTGAAAAAAATGCACCAAGAAGTCGCCAAACTGGATGCGTGGAAGGCATGTCTCGACGTCTTCCCGACCTCTCTGTAGAGCCGGGAGGGGAGCTTGATGGCCGAACGGACGACGATCTCACAAGCGCTGGAGGAATGCGGATTTGCGCCGGATGTGCTGGACGCGTACGGGTTTGACGTGTACAAAGCCGAATCGGTGCGCAAAGTGGTGCGCTTGGACACGTCGCTTGGCGTCCTGGCGTTAAAAAAATTCAAGTTCACCGACGGCGAACTCGACTATTCGCTCGCCGCCATGCAGCATGTCAAAGAGCAGAGCTTCGACGTGCCGGGCTTGATCCCCACCCGCGACGGAGCCCTCTACGTCAAGCAGGACGACGTCAAATACTTCGTCATGGAATGGCTCCAAGGCCGCGAAAGCCGCTACAGCCACATCTACGACTTAACCCTCGCCGCCCGCGGGCTCGCCGATTTCCACCGCGCGACCCGCGGGTTTCACCCCCCGCCGACCGCCGCTTCCATCGGCAAAGAGCAGTGGGGCTCATGGACGGGACACTTTCTCGAACGCATGGAAGAACTGCGGTCGTGGCAGGTCTTGGCGGAACAGGGCGGGACGCCGTTTGACAACATGTATGCCGACGCGGCCGCATATGGTATCACAGAAGCGTCCCGCGCCGTGGAGCTGCTGCTCTCTTCGCGTTACGAAGAAATTTCCAAGGAAGAACAGGAGTGGCAGGGGTTTTGCCATCACGACTACGCGCACCACAACGTGCTGATCACCGGGGAGCACGCCAAGCCCGGCATCGCGATCATCGACTTCGACTATTCGATCTCCGACATCCGCGCACACGACCTCGCGTCGCTGATCTTGCGCAACATGAAAAGCGACAAGTGGGACGCCCGCACGGCTTTTTTTATCCTCAAATCGTACTACGAACGCGCCGAGCCGCATCCGGGCGAAGAACGCCTGGTGCATGCGATGCTTCGCTTCCCGCAAGATCTCTACGAAGTGGCCCGCTATCAATTCGTGGAAAAAAACCGCCCTGCCGACGTGTTGGAATCCCGTCTGCGCAAGTGGGAACAGCAGCGGCAGCGCCGGGAGCGTTTTTTTCGCGAATTTGAAGAAGGAGCCCGCTATGTGTTGAAAGAGGGCAAGATCCGCTGACGTGAAGGAGTGACACGATGAAGATTGGAGTAGACGCACGAGGCGCCATCTGGTATCGGGGTACGGGGATCGGCACCTACACGTACCAACTGGTCAAGAATTTGCATATGCTCGATAAAATGAACGAATACCGGTTTTTCTGGCCGGGCGATGAATATAAAAACCTCGACCCTTCCGTCGACGAAGTGTTCAATTCGATTGAACGCAGCAAAGATAAGTTCTGGGAAGAAGTGCATATCCCGATGAGCGTGGAGCAAGAGCACATCGACATCTACCACGTCCCGCAAAACGGAATCGGCCTCCCCGCGACGAAGGGCTGCCTCAACGTCGTCACCGTCCACGACCTCATCCCCTACATCTACCCGGAAACGGTCGGGCGCGGGTATCTGAAGATCTTCCTGAGCGAAATGCCGCGCATCATGGAGCAATCCGACTTGGTCATCACTGTCTCCGAGCACTCCAAGCGCGACATCCAGCGCATCTTCCAACTGCCCGACGACAAAGTCGTCGTGACATACGAAGCGCCGGAGAGCGTGTACCGCCCGATCGACAAAGCGCAAGCGCGGAAGTACGTGCGGGAGAAGTTCGGCATCGACTCCCGCTACATCCTCTATATCGGAGGGTTCTCGCCGCGCAAGAACGTCAAGGGCTTGATCAACGCCTTCTACGAAATCCAGCACGACATCCCGTCCGACTACAAACTCGTCCTCGTCGGCAAGGAAGCGCGCGATTACGACGACACGGCGATGCTGGTCGACGCGTTGCGCTTGCAGGAGAAAGTGGTGTTCACCGGATTTGCGCCGGTTCTGGAGCTCCCGTATCTGTACGCGGCGGCGAACCTGTTCGTCTATCCGTCGTTTTACGAGGGCTTCGGCCTGCCGCCGCTCGAAGCGATGGCGTGCGGCACGCCGACGATCACGTCGAACACGTCCTCGATTCCGGAAGTCACAGGTCAAGCGGCGCAGTTGATCAACCCGCACGACATGTACGACCTCGCCCAGAAGATGGTCACAGTGCTCAACGACGAAGCTCTGCAAGCCAAGATGCGCTCCGACGGGCTGCAGCAAGCGTCGCAGTTTACGTGGAAACGGTGTGCGGAAGAGACGTTGGCGGCGTATCAGAAGCTGTTCCAACGAAGCAAAGTGTAGACCTGTAGATCGGGAAAAAAACGCCTCTGCGACGGGGCGTTTTTTTATTGGAGTTAGACTAGTTTAAATCTGATTCACTTGATCTAGACAGTCTAAGTTTAACGACCTATACTGATGATATCAATTTGGTTAATGGGAACAGGCAAGGAAGAACAGAGGTAAGAAAACGTATTGGAGGCAACTGCGATGAATGAACATTCGCAAATCATTCATCACTTGTTCTATGAGCAGGCCGCAAAAACCCCCGATCATACGGCGGTGTCGTTCGGCTCGCAACAGGTGACCTACCGTGAACTGAATGAAAGCTCGAACCGGGTGGCGCATTTCTTGCGCGACCGCGGCGTTGGGCGCGGGGAACTCGTGGGAGTTCTCTTGGAGAGAAGCTGTGAAATGGTCGTGTCGCTGCTTGGCATCTTGAAAGCGGGGGCGGCGTTCGTGCCGCTCGACCCGAAGTATCCGCTGGATCGTCTGGCGATGATCGTCTCGGAAGTCGCGCCGAAGTGGTTGGTCACGCAGGCGTCGTTTGCCGGGAAGCTGCAGGAGTTGAAAGCGGCGGCCGGGCTTACGAACGTGCAAACCCTGTACGCCGACGAAATTCCGGCAGTCGGGTTGGACCCTGTCCACGCGCTGTATTCGCACGAGATGGCGGCGACGTCCGATGTTCAAGCCGCTGCGTTTTCGTTTGCGGAGCTGGCGTCCTATCCTTCCACGAATCTCGACGTGTTCAACGAACCGGGCGATCTCAATTATATTTTCTACACTTCCGGCTCGACGGGGCGGCCCAAGGGAGTTATGGGCTGTCACAAAAGTTTGACGCACTTCATCCGCTGGGAAGCGGAGGAGTTCGGCATCGGCGAAGGCGACCGGGTGTCGCAGTTTGCGGCGTTGTCGTTTGACGCCTGCCTGCGCGACTTGTTTGTCCCTCTGTGCCACGGCGGGACGGTCTGCCTGCCGCCCGGCGACGTGCTGACCGACCGCGCGGAGCTGGTGAACTGGATTGAAGCTGAAGCGCTTACGATCATCCACTGCGTCCCCAGCGTCTTCCGCCAGCTGTTGGCGGCGGCACACGAGGGGATGTTTCCTCGTTTGCGCCGCATCTTGATGGCGGGGGAAGTGCTCGAAGTCAAGCACGTCCTTCAGTGGATGGAGATCTTCGGCACGCGCATTGAGCTGGTCAACTTCTACGGCTCCACGGAAACCACGATGATCAAGATGTTCCACCGCATCGACAAACGGCCGACCCCCGGCAAGCCGATCCCGATCGGACGCGCCATGAAGGGCGCCGCCCCGCTCATCCTCAATGAAAAAAACAAACTGTGCGGCATCGGGCAAGTCGGCGAAATCTACATCCGCAGTCCGTTTTTGTCGCTCGGGTATTACAAGCGCCCTGAGTTGACAGACGAGGTGTTTTTGCAGAACCCGTTGCGCCCGCTCGCGGAAGGCGCGGACCGCGTGTACCGCACCGGCGACCTCGGGCGCTATCTGCCGGACGGAAACGTGGAGTACATCGGGCGGCGGGACAACCAGGTCAAAGTGCGCGGGATTCGCGTGGAACTCGCCGAGATCGAGTCGGCGATGGTCGAATTGCCGGGCGTGCGGGAAGCGGTCGTCACGGCGCGCACGGAAGAGGAGGGCGATTGCACGCTGATCGCTTATTTCACCGCGTCGGACGAGCAGGAAGTATCGGTGGAGCGCTTGCGTGCGAACTTGCAGCAGAAGTTGCCGGACGCGATGATTCCGTCGCAGTTCCATCTCTTGGCGGAAATGCCGCTGCTCCCCAACGGCAAAGTCGACCGCAAAGGGTTGCAGGCGTTGGCGGTCGAAGCGAAACCGGAGCGAGGCCGCGTCTATGTAGAGCCGCGCACGGAGACGGAACAAAGCTTGGCGTCGATCTGGGCCGACGTGCTCCGCGTGGACAAAGTCGGCGTGCACGACAGCTTCTTCACGCTGGGCGGACATTCGCTGCTCGCCATGCAAGTGTTGTCCCGCGTGCGGGAAGAGACAGGGGTGCGCGTGACGCTGCAAGACTTTTTCACCAAACCGACGGTGGAAGAGTTGGCGATTCATCTGGACAGCGTGGCGTTGGCGGACGCGATTCCTCCGCAACACCGCATCGTCCGCGTGCCGGAGCAAGCGCGGTATGAACTGTCGCACGCCCAGAGCCGCCTCTGGTTCCTGCAACAGCTCGACCCGGCGAACGTGTCGTATCACATGCCGTACAGCGTCGTGCTGCGCGGCGCTTTGGATCTGGGCGCGTTTGAAACGGCGGTCCAGCGCATGGCGGCACGTCATGAAATTCTGCGCACCGTGTTTGTGGAAGAGGACGGCGTGCCGTATCAAGTGATCCGCGAGCATGGCACCCTGCCGATTTCCTACGAGGATTTGACCCACCTCTCCGCCGCCGAGCAAGTGGAACGTACACGCAACTGGACGGCCGAGGACGCCCGCACGCCTTTCTCCCTGACCGAAGGGCCGTTGATGCGGATGATGCTGTTGCGCACGGGTGCGGACGAGTTCCTTTTTTACCTGAACACGCATCATATCATTTCCGACGGCTGGAGCACGGGGCTGTTCGTGCAGGAAGTGGCGGAACTGTACCATGCGCTTCTCCACGGTCAAGAGGCGGATCTGCAACCCGCCGCGCTGCGCTATGTCGACTTCGCCGCTTGGCAGAACGAGCAACTCGCCGCCGGGCAACTGGATAACGAAGAAGCGTACTGGCTGAACACGCTCGCCAAACCGCTGCCGACGTTGAACCTGCCGCTTGATTTCGAGCGTCCCGCCGTGTTGACCGACACGGGCGCGCAGTTCCGCTATCCCTTGGACGCGGGGCTCGTCGAACAAGCCCGCGAGTTTGCCGCCGGGGAAGAGGCGTCGCTGTTCATGGTGATGCTGGCGGCGTATCACTTGCTCCTGCACCGCTTGAGCGGCGACGAAGACATCATCGTCGGCACACCGACCGCCGGGCGCACGGCACGAGAGTTGGAATCGTTGCTCGGCGTCTTCATCAACATGCTCTCGATTCGAGCGCACTTTGACAGAGACGCGTCGTTCCGCAGTCTGTTGCAACAGGTGAAAGCGCGTTGCTTGGAAGCGTTCGATCACCAGACCTACCCGTTCGACCGCTTGATTGAAAAAGTGCAGCCGGAGCGCGACTTGAGCCGCTCGGCGGTTTTTTCCACGATGTTTGTGTTTGAGAATACGCCGTTTGCGTTGCAGCTGCCGGGGTTGGAAGTCTCGCCTGCTGAAATTCACCGCTTGTCCAGCCAGTTCGACCTCGCGCTGAAAGTGTTGGAGCACGACGGCGAGACGTCGCTGTACTTTGAGTACAACCCGGATCTGTTCCTGCCCTCGACCGTGGCGAAGATGGCGGAGCAGTATGTGATGTTGCTTGCTTTCGTGCTGAACGACGCGGAGCAAGGGCTGTACGAGGCAGACTTGTTAACGGCAGCGGATCGGCAGGTGTACGCCGACATGAACGACACCGACGCGGCGTATGACTTGAACCATCTGCTGCTCGACGCGTTTGTGGAGCAGGCGGAGGCGCATCCGGAACGCATCGCGTTGTCGGAGCCGTCGACCGGACGGATGATGACGTACGGGGAGTTGCACCGGCGATCCAACCAGTTGGCGCATCTGCTCCGTGCAGAAGGGGTGCAGCGCAACCAACTGGTCGCCGTGATGATGGAGCGAAGCATTGAAATGCTGGTGTCGATGTACGGGGTGTTAAAGTCCGGCGCGGCGTATGTGCCGATTGACCCGGAATACCCGGCTCAGCGCATCCAGTACATGCTGACCGACTCCGGCGCGAACATTCTCCTGACCAAACGGGCGTACCTCGACCGGACGGGGGCAGAAGGGTCTCTGTCTGCCAAGCCGTTTTTAATGGAAGAAACGCAATTCTATCAGGGCATGCCGACCTCCATGCCGGAGCCCGTCGGAACACCGGATGACCTCGCGTACATGATCTACACGTCCGGCTCGACCGGTCAACCGAAGGGGGTTCTGATCCAACACCGCGCGATTCTCAACCGCCTGGTCTGGCACCAAGAAATTTTTGGCGCCACGCCGGAGGATGTGGTGGTCCAGCGCACGACGGTAAGCTTTGACGACTCGGTGATCGAGCTGTTCTGGCCGCTGCGCCACGGAGCGAGGCTCTCCATCATGGCGCATGAAGTCGTGCTCGACTCCCACCGTTTGATCGAGCAGTTGATCCAAGAGCGCGCGACGTACATTCAATTCGTTCCGTCCCTGCTCGCCGTCGTCCTCTCCGCTTTGCAAGAGATGCCGGCACGCGAGCGTCCGCCGCTGCACACGATCATCCTCTCGGGCGAAGCGTTGCCTGCGAAACTGGTCGAGCAATGGTTCCAAGTCTACCCCGGCACGAAACTCGCGAACCTCTACGGCCCGACGGAAGCGGCTGTCGACGTTTCGTTTATCATCTACGAAGGCCCGCAGTCGCACATCACGATTGGACGCCCGGTTGCCAACACGCAACTGTACGTTCTCAACCCGAAGCGGCGGCTCTGCCCGGTCAACGTCACCGGCGAACTCTATGTCGGCGGCGTCCAATTGGCGCTCGGCTACCACAACAAGCCGGAAAAAACGGCTGAGGCGTTTCTCCCGAACCCGCTGCCGGGCACGTTCGGCGAGCGGTTGTACCGCACCGGGGATTCCGTTCGCCTCTTGCCCGACGGCACCCTCGACTACTTGGGCCGCGTCGACAACCAAGTGAAGATTCGCGGCATTCGTACGGAGCTTGGCGAGATCGAGGAAGTTCTCTTGCAAGCGGCGGACGTGAATCTGGCGGCGGTCATTGCGCGGAAGGCGGCGGGCGGCGACTACACGTTGTTTGGGTTCTACACGGCGAGCCGCGGCGTGGAGGCGGGCGAACTCAAGGAGCACTTGCGCGCCAAACTCCCGGATCACATGATTCCGCCGCGCCTCGTGCAACTCGACGAGATGCCGCTCACCCCGAACGGCAAAGCCGACCGCAAAGCGCTGCAGGTTCTGGCGGCTGAGGTTGCCGTCGAACAGCAGGCTGACTACATCGCTCCCTCCACACCGACGGAGCTCGCGGTCGCTTCGATCTGGTCGGAACTGCTCGGCCGCGAACAGGTGGGAGCGGGTGATCACTTCTTCGAGATGGGCGGGCACTCGCTGTTGCTGATGCAGGTGAACTCCCGCTTGCGCAAGACATTCGGCATCGGACTGGAGCTCAAAGACCTGTTTGCCTACCCGACGCTCACCGAACTGGCTTCGCGCGTCGACGAACGCCTGCAAGCCGACGCCGAGGGAACCGGGGAAAAAACGAACCTCTCCGCATCTGGCCTTGCCGCCCGCATCGAACCGGCGGCGCTGCAACCGCACTACGAACTGTCGCACGCGCAGAAGCGACTCTGGTTCCTCTACAAGTTCGACCCGGACAACGTCGCCTACCACGTCAACCTCAACATCCGCTTGAAGGGCACGATCCAAATCGATCTGCTCTCCCTCGCGTTTGACGAGATGATCCGCCGCCATTCCTCGTTGCGCACCGTCTTCCGCGAAGTGGACGGCGAGCCGCGCCAGTTTGTGCAGCCGTTCTCGAAGTTCCATGTGGAGTTTGAAGATTGGCGGGTGTTTGAGCGCGAAGAACAGGAGCAGCGCTTGCGGGCGAAACTGCGCGAGACGGAAAGCACTCCGTTTGACTTGGGCGACGGGCCGCTGATGCGGGCGATGCTCTATCAGACCGGCGAGGCGGAGTACCGGTTCTTGCTCCAAAAGCACCACATCATCACCGACGCGCTGAGCCGCGACCTGTTCCTGCGCGAGTTGCAGGAAGTCTATGCCGCGCTGGCGGAAGACCGAAGCCCGAATTTGCCGCAGGTGGATCTGCAGTACGTGGATTACGCCGAGTGGCAGGCCCGACAAGTGGAAAGCGGCGTTTTTGCCAAGGAGCAGGAGCATTGGGTCGGGGTGTTGGCAAAGCCCTTGCCGGTGCTGGATTTGCCGACCGATTTCCCGCGACCGGACGTGCAGACGTACAACGGCGGTTTGGTTATGCAGGTGCTCTCGGACGACTTGGTGCAACGCGTGCGCAAAGCGGCACAGCAAGAGGGCGTGTCGCTGTTCATGTTCTTGTTCGCCGCGTATGTGCGCTTGTTGAACCATCTGAGCGGGCAGGACGATCTCGTGGTCGGGACGACGATTGCGGGGCGGACGAGCGAAGAGTTGGAGAACGTGTTCGGCTTCTTCGTCAACACGCTGGCGTTGCGCGTGCGCATGGACGGTCTGCAGACGCCGGGCGAGTTGGTGCAAGCGGTCAAGCAGGCGGCGCTCGATGCGTATGAGCACCAGTCGGTGCCGTTTGACTTGCTGATTGAGCGGATCAACCCGGAGCGCGACATGAGCCGCTCGCCGATTTTCTCGACGATGTTCCAGTACGAGGTCGGCATGGCGGGGGGCTTGCACGGGGAGCAATTCCAGTTGGAGTTGACGGAGAATCCGTTTGAAGTGTTGACGAGCAAGTTTGATCTGCAGTTGAACTTGATGGATTTTGAAGAGCAGGGGGTGCATCTGTTCTTCCAGTACAACTCGGATTTGTTCTTGCGGGAGACGGTGGAGAAGTTTACCGATCTGTACCTGCAAGTGCTGGAGAATTTCGCGGGCGACCGCACGGTGCCGTTTGGAGCCGCGGCGCTTCTGACGGAGGGGGATCGGGCGGTGTATGCCCGGATGAACGACACGGAAGCGGCGTATGACAACGAAGGCTTGCTGTGGGAGGCGTTTGCGGAACAAGCGGAAGCGCACCCGGAGCGTGTGGCGCTCAGCGAGCCGGAGACGGGCCGGATGATGACGTACGGCGAGTTGCACGCGGCGTCGAACCGGTTGGCGCACTTCTTGCGCGAACAGGGGGTTGCGCGCAATCAACTCGTGGCGATTCTGATGGAGCGCAGTCTTGAGATGATGGTCGGGCTGTACGGCATCTTGAAGTCCGGCGCGGCGTACGTGCCGATCGACCCGGAGTACCCGGCGGAGCGCATCCGCTACATGCTGGAAGATTCGGGGGCGCGTGTGCTCTTGACGAAGCAGGGGTATCGCGAACTGGCGGAGGGAACGCAAACTGTTCTGTTCATGGAGCAAGGGGAACGCGACCTCGCGCACTTCCCGTCGACGCTTCCGCCACGCGTCGGCACACCGGACGACCTTGCGTACATGATCTACACCTCGGGCTCGACCGGACAGCCCAAGGGCGTGCTGATCCAGCACCGAGCGATTCTGAACCGTCTGCACTGGCACCAAGAGACGTTCCGCGCCACAGCGGAGGACGTGATGATCCAGCGCACGACCGCCTGCTTTGACGACTCCGTGATCGAGCTGTTCTGGCCGTTGCGCCACGGAGCGAAACTGTCGATCATGCCGCAGTCTGTCGTGCTGGATCCGCAACGCTTGATTCAGCAGTTGCTCACGGAACGAGCGACCTACATGCAGTTCGTCCCGTCCCTGCTCGCCGTCGTCGTCTCCGCTCTGCAAGAGATGCCGCCCGAAGCGCGTCCGCATCTGCGCACGCTGATCGTCTCCGGCGAAGCGCTTCCGTCCAAACTGGTCGAGCAATGGTTCACGCTCTACCCGACGGGCACGCAGCTCGCCAACCTCTACGGCCCGACGGAAGCGGCGGTCGACGTCTCCGGCGCGATCTACGAAGCGCCGCACACGCTGATCACCATCGGCGCTCCGCTTGCGAACACGCAACTCTACGTTTTGAACGCGCACGGTCAACTCTGCCCGGTGCGCGTCAAGGGCGAACTCTACGTCGGCGGTGTGCAACTCGCCCTCGGCTACCACAACAAGCCGGAAAAAACGGCAGAGTCCTTCGTCCCGAACCGCTTGCCGAACACGCCGGGCGACCGCTTGTATCGCACGGGCGACGCGGTTCGTCTGCTGCCCGACGGCACTTTGGAATACCTGGGCCGCGTCGACAACCAAGTGAAGATTCGCGGCTTCCGCATCGAACTGGGCGAGATCGAGGAAGTGCTCACCCAACACGCCGCCGTCGAGATGGCAGCTGTCATTGCGCGCAAAGGCCCGGACGGGAACAATTCCCTTTTTGGCTACTTGACAGCGTCCGGCGAGCTCGAAGTGTCCGCTCTCAAAGACCATCTGCGCACGAAACTCCCGGATTACATGGTGCCGCCGCGCCTCGTGCAATTGGACGTCATGCCGCTCACCCCGAACGGCAAAGTTGACCGTCACGCGCTGGAAGCGTTCGCGGCGCAGGATTCGTTTGAACTCGTCAGCGAGTACGTCGCGCCGTCCACGCCGACGGAGGAAAAACTGGCGGGCATCTGGAGCGAACTGCTGAAGCGCGAGCAAGTCGGGGTGCGCGACAATTTCTTTGACCTCGGCGGGCACTCGTTGCTGGCAATCCAGATCCTCAACCGCGTGCGCAGCGACTTGAACACGGCGCTGGAACTCAAAGACCTGTTTGCCAACCCGACCGTCGATGCCTTGGCGGCCGCCATTGACGAACGTTTGCAAGCGGGGGGCACCGCATCCTCCCTCGTGATCCCGAAAGCGCCGGAGAGCGCCGATTACCCGCTCTCCAACGCGCAACGCCGCCTCTGGCTGCTGTACAAACTGAACCCGGCGAGCCGCGCGTACAACATCCCGCTGGAGATCGCGATCAAACGCCCGCTGCAAGTCAAACTGTTTGAAAAAGCGTTGCATCAACTCGCCGAGCGGCAAGCGGTTTTGCGCACCGTTTTCGTCGAAGCGGCGGGAGAGCCCCGTCAGAAGGTCTTGCCCAAGAGCAACATCCGGCCGTTCTACAAAGACCTCAGCGCGCAGTCGCCGGAAGAGCAGGAAGCGTTTATCCGCGAGACGATTGCGCTCGCCAACAGCCGTCCGTTTGATTTGACGCGGGGGCCGTTGGTGCGCACGCTGTTGTTCAAGCGGGGAGAGTCGGACTATCACTTCTACTTGAACGTGCACCACATCATCACGGACGGCTGGAGCAACGAACTGCTCGCCCGCGAGCACGCCGCTCTCTACGAAGCGCTGGTGAACGGGGAAGAAGCGTCGTTGCCGCAACTGCCGGTTCAGTATGTGGACTATGCGGCGTGGCAGGAGCAAGAAGCGGCGAACGGACGCTTTGCGGGGGATGAAGCGTATTGGCTCGATACGCTCGCCAAGCCGTTGCCGGTGCTGAATTTGCCGACCGATTTCCCGCGTCCGGCTGTTCGAACGGATCAGGGAGCGGTGCTTTGGTGGTCCATTCCCCGGGAAATCACCCTCTCGCTCCGAGAGCGGGCGGCGGCGGAAGAGGTTTCGCTGTACACGCTGTTGCTGGCGGGGTACGTGCTGTTCCTGCATGAACAGACCGGTCAACGAGACCTGATCGTCGGCACGCCGATTGCCGGGCGGGTGGCAGAAGAGTTGGAGTCTGTGATTGGGTTTTTTGTGAACACGTTGGCGATTCGCGCGCGGTTGGACGGCGTGACAAACGGGCGGGAGTTGGTGCAGCGGGTGAAGGAGCAATTCCTGAGTGCGTATGAGCACCAAGGGATGCCGTTCGACCTGCTGATCGAGCGATTGAATCCGGAGCGTGACTTGAGCCGCACGCCGGTGTTCTCGACGATGTTCACGTTCCGTCAGTTTCTGGAAGCCGTGTCGCCGCTGTACGAGCCGTTGCAAGAGACCGACACGGAAGTCAGCAAATTCGACCTGACCGTCACGATTCAGGAAGAGCGGGAGCACTTGCGCATCGCGTTCGAATACAGCACCGATCTCTTCCAAAAAGCCACGGTCGAAACGTTCGCCCGCGCTCTGGAAAGTGCGCTCGCGTCCCTCGCGGTCGATCCGGCGGCGCTCGTGCTGGAATAAAACAAAAAGCCAGCTCCTTCAAGGGGCTGGCACTCACAATCAAACAGACCCGCACAGGGAGGACACTCCACACAAAAAAGCAAGCCCCGCATCAGGCTGGATTCCATTCAAACGCCTGTTCCCCTGCGGAGCCGGTCCTCCTATCAAAAAAGCCAGGCCCTCTCGCGGGCACTGGCTTTTTTCTACGTCTTACTCCAAATGGCGGTCGCTCGTCACGTCTCCCATCGTGACCACGACCTGACGCTTCCCGGTGAACGGGGCTCGTCCATGCGCGACGAGGTAGTTGTCGAGCATGAGGATATCGCCGGTCTCCCACGGGAAGGAAATCGTCACTTCGTCAAACGCTTGGCGAATCGCCGCCAGCGTCTCCGGCTCAAACGGCGTGCCGTCGCCGTAATACGTGTTGCGCGGCAGATTCTCAACGCCCAGCGCAAACACCATCGCCTCTTGCACTTCCTCCGGCAAGTTCGACACATGGAACAGGTGCAATTGGTTAAACCACACCGTCTCCCGCGTCACCGGATGTTTCGCCAGCGCGTCGCGAACCGCCGTCGTCCGCAAGCTGCCGTCCGGCTTCCAGTCCCACGTCATGCCGTTGGCGCGGCAGTACGCTTCCACTTCCGCTTTGTCGTTCGTCTGAAACACTTCCTGCCACGGCAAGTCCAACCCTTCCATGTGGTTGCGCACATAGCGAATCTTGCGCGTTGCGATGCGCTCGACCAGTTCCGGGTCGAGCTTCTTCAACACCTCGCGGGAATCGGCAATCGGCGTCTCCCCGCCGGTCTCCGCCACCAACACGGAGTAGAAAAAGATCTTCTTGGGCCACGCCGCCGCGTACGACATCTCATTGTGCATCGGAATGAACTGGTCGGCCGGATACGACGTCGACGTGTACACTTTGCCCTGCACTTCCGAACGCGGGGTGGAGCGCTCTGTGTAGCCCTCCAAATTCGGGCAGAGCACCTCGGTAAACTGCTCGAACTTCCCGATCTCCGTCACGTTCCAGTTGCGAAACAGGATGCCGCCGTGCTCCAGCAGTTTTTGCTCCAGCCATGCTCGGTTTTGCTTCGCCCAGTTCAGCAGGTCAAGCCCCGCCTCGGACGGTTCGACCACCAAGGGCAGCGTTTGCCCCGGTTGCAGCGCGGACAGCTTGATCTGGTCTTTTTGCACGTCCATCTTCCCAACCCCCATTGACTGTAAGTTGATAAATACCACTGAACATTTATTTCTATGCATTGAAAATACCCGAAACTCCCAAAACATTCAAGTAATTTCCGCCAACGAAAACTTATTCTAACTCGCAGGTGTTACCGATACTAATAACAAATTAGTAAAATATAACTTAAGAAAACGTTTCTATTATGCAAAAATATTACTAGACACCAGACAATTACTTAATTATACTGTTCTTGTCAATGTGATTTATACTGTTTGTAAAAATGGTGAAGGTTTGGACGGGTGTTACGTCCAGCAGGGTTCACGGGCTACGAGGAGGATGGCATGGAGAAAGCAGAAGCACCGCAGTCGCTTTGGAAGAACTCAATTTTTACCAAGATGTTTCTTTCGTATTCCATTTCGAGTTTCGGCGATTGGTTTGACATGACAGCTCTGATGATTTTGTTCAGCTACACCTGGCACGCCAATTCGTTTTTGGTGGCGCTGGTGCCGATTTCGTACGCGTTGCCGAGCATTCTCTTGGGACAATTGGCGGGCGTGTATGCCGACCGCTGGAGAAAATTGCCGGTGATGATCGCCACAGACGTGATCCGCGCTCTCTTGACGCTGGCGTTACTCTGGGCAGGCGACCCGTACTTGGCGTTGCCGATCATGCTGTTGCGGGCCACCGCGTCGATTTTTAACACACCCGCCCAACAAGCGCTCTTGCGCAAGACGGTGGCGGAGGAACACTTACTGAAGGCCAGCACGTTGATCGGGATGGTGATGCAGATCGCCAAAGTGGCAGGGCCGTTGCTTGGCGCAACGCTGATCGCTTTGTTCTCTGTGCAAATCTGCCTGGTCATAAACGTGGTGAGCTTTTTCATATCTGCTTTGATTTTGGTCTCGGCCGGACGGGTGCCGGAGCCGGGCATGGAAACGGCGCAGGAGACCGCCGCCGCCAAAAGCTCGGTGTTCACCGCCTGGAAGGATGGATGGAGCACGCTGTTTTCCATTCGCGTGTTGTATATGAGCTTCGTGTTTTATCTGGTGGGTTTTTTTACGTTGCAGATGGTTGACTCGCAGTTTGGGGTTTTGCTGCGGACGCTGGTGCCGGACTCATCCTCGCTGCTTGGCTACGTGATCGCAACGGTCGGGTTCGGGATGTTCTGCGTCGGCGGAGTGCTCTCCAGCCGCAAGAACATGAAGTCGTTTGGCTGGACGCTGACGGTGGGGTGTTTGCTGACCGGCGTGTCGTTCGGCGGTTTTGGAAAGCTGCCGATCGGGTCTGCGGCTTGGGTGGTTCTGCTCTGCGCGTTTCTTGGGGGCATCGGCGTGGGGCTTACGATCATCGGTTTTAGCTTCTTGCGGCAACGGGAGACGCCGCCGGAGACGATGGGGCGCATCACCGGCATCACCAACTCGCTGACGTCCGGTGTCGTGATTCTCGGCCCGATGGTCGGCGGGTTGTTGATCGGCTCGATCGGCGTCAGTTCCGCGTTTTGGATCACGGGCTGCATCATGTTTGCCGTCGGTGCACTCGGAGTGCTGTTTCAACGCCGGATTTGGGGGGGAGACGAGAGATCATGAAACAGAAGTTGGTAGGCATACTGGGCGGGATGGGGCCGTTTGCGTCGGCCGAATTTGTCAACACGATCTATGAACACAATTTGAATTTGGGAGCGGAGCAGAACAAACCGCGATTGGTGCTCTGTTCCGACCCGGACATTCCCGACCGCACGACGATGATCGAGGCGGGTCAGAACGACGCCGTGACCGAGAAATTGATCGGGTTATGGCAGCAGATGCAAGGTATGGGGATCGAGGTCTTGGTCGTCCCCTGCATCACGTCGCATTACTACACAAATTCGTACCCGGAAGCGATGCGCAATCAGATGGTGAATCTCGTTGAGTTGACGCTTCAAGAAGTGGAATCTTCGTCAAAGCGAGTTCTTCTCTTGGCGACAAACGGGTCGTACCGCACCGAATTGCTGCAACACGAGCGCATCGTGATTCCCAGCGAGGCGGATCAACGGCGCATCCACGACCTCGCGTACACGATGAAGCAATACGGCAGCCGCCCGGATTTGATGGCGCATACCTACGAGCAAGTGCGGGAGTTGGTTCGCCGCTATGAGGTGGACGGCTGGATCAGCGGATGCACGGAATTTCATCTGCTGACCCGCTATGTGATGCGGGAAGATGCCGACGCTTCTCACCAAATTTTGGACCCGCTGGTGCTGGTGGCCAAGCGATGGCCGCAACTGGCGGCTGTTAAGGAGGAGGGGGTTGCGAAATGATCGCGCAGTCACACTTCGTTCATCGACTTTTTGAAACGCAGGCAGCAGAAAAACCGGACCATGCGGCCGTCACGTACTCGTCGCAAGAAGTGTCGTACCGCGAGCTCAACGAGCGCGCCAATCGCTTGGCGCACGTTTTGCGGGGACACGGTGTGGGCAAGAGCGAGCCGGTCGCGATTCTGCTGGAGCGCAGTGTGGAGATGGTAGTTTCATTGCTGGGCGTTCTGAAAGCGGGGGCGGCGTTCGTGCCGCTCGATCCGAACTATCCGCCAGACCGCCTCGCGATGATCCTGGACGAAGTGGCGCCGCGCTTTGCGATCACGTCCGCCGCGCTGCAAGAGAGCATCGAATTCCCGGAGTCAGCCCGCGTGCTGCCGGTTTCCGATTGGGACGACCGGAGAGACGTCTCTGTGGAAAACCCCGAGTTGATCCAGGAACCGGAAGACCTGAACTACATGTACTACACGTCCGGCTCCACCGGCCGTCCCAAGGGCGTCATGGGCTGCCACAAAAGCCTCGCGCACTTCATTCGCTGGGAGATTGAAGAATTCGGGATCACCGCGAACGACCGCGTCAGCCAATTCGCGGCGCTGTCGTTTGACGCAAGCCTGCGCGACCTGTTCGTCCCGCTGTGCTCCGGCGGCACCGTCTGCCTGCCGGAGCGAGAAACGGTGCAAGACCGGGAGAAGCTCGTCAATTGGATCGAAGCAGAGCGGCTGACGGTGGTGCACTGCGTCCCCTCCGTGTTCCGCCAACTGCTCGCCGAATTGGAAAAAACGGAACCGTCCGCCCGCGCCGCGAAATTCCCGCACCTGCGCTGTATCTTGATGGCCGGAGAAGTGCTGGACGTCAAACACGTCCGCCAATGGATGGAGATCTTCGGCACGCGGATTCAACTGGTCAACCTCTACGGCTCCACGGAAACCACGATGATCAAGCTGTTCCACCGCATCGAGAAACTGCCCCCGGAAGGCAAGCCGATTCCGGTGGGCAAAGCGATGAGAGGCGCCGCCGCCCTGATCCTCAACGAGATGCAAAAGCTCTGCGGAATCGGGCAGGTCGGCGAGATCTATATCCGTTCCCCGTACTTATCCCTCGGTTATTACCAACGGCCGGATCTGAACGACGGCGTTTTTTTACAGAATCCCTTGAATCCGAACCCGGAGCAGCCGGATCGCGTGTACCGCACAGGCGACCTCGGGCGCTATCTCTCAGACGGGTCGGTCGAATATATCGGGCGTTGCGACAACCAAGTCAAAGTGCGCGGCATTCGCGTGGAGCTCGGTGAGATCGAAGCGGCGCTGCACGGCGTGGACGGCATCCGCGAAGCTGTCGTGGTGACACGCACGGAAGCGGAAGGCGACAATACGTTGATCGCCTACTTCACAGGAGTAGAATCGGCGTCCGCACAGACGGTGGAAAGCCTGCGTGCCGCTTTGCGTCGGAAACTCCCGGACGCGATGATCCCGTCGCAGTTCCACGAGCTGGCGGAGATGCCGCTGTTACCCAACGGCAAGATCGACCGCAAATCGCTGGAAGCGTTGGCATTGGACGCGAAACCGGAGCTTGGCCGCGAGTATGCAGAGCCCGAAACCGAGACGGAGAAACTGCTGGCGGCGATCTGGTCGAACGTTCTGGGCGTGGAAAAAGTCGGTGCCCGCGACAGCTTTTTTGCGCTTGGCGGGCATTCGATTTTGGCGATGCAAGTTCTGGCGCGCGTCAAGGAAACCACCCGCGCCCCACTCAAACTGGGCGACTTGTTCGACCACCTCACGATCCGGGACTTGGCGGCGTATCTCGACGAAATCACCCGAGCGGGGCGTCTTGAAACCACCACTTCGATCCCGCAAAGCCCGAAGCGCGACTCCTACCCGCTCTCGCACACCCAGAGCCGCATCTGGTTCCAGCAGCAACTCGATTTGCAAAACTCGTCGTACAACATGCCGTACTCCGTCACGTTGCGAGGCGAGTGGAACCACGAAGCGTTTGAAGGCGCGCTGAACGCTCTCATCGCCCGCCAAGCGGTTTTGCGCACCCGCTTCTTGGAGCAAGACGGGGTGCCCTGCCAGATCGTGCTCGACGACGTGCGCGTGACGATCCCGGTGGAAGACTTGACGGGGCAAGACCGCGACCTGCAAGAAGCGTTTATGAACAAATGGATGGACGACGACGCGCGCACGGCGTTCGACTTGGGCGAAGCGCCGCTTCTGCGCACCCGTTTGTTCCGCTTGCGTGAGAACGAGCACAAGTTCTACATCAACTTCCACCACATCATCGCCGACGGCGCGAGCATGTCGCTGTTGATCCAAAGCTTAGCGAACGACTACCACGCGCTTCTGCACGGACAAGCGGTGAATGGACAGGCTCCGGAGATTTCCTTTGTCGACTATGCCGTGTGGCAGCAAAGCCGATTGGAAGCGGGTGTGTACCAGGAGGAAGAAGCGTACTGGACGGAACGCTTGGCGAAACCGTTGCCTGTCTTGAACCTGCCGCTCGACTTTGACCGTCCGGCGGTGATGCAGGACGAGGGCGCGATTCTGGAATGGCAATTGGACCCGGAGTTGGCGCGCTTGGCGCAAGAGGTGGCACAACGCGAAGGCACGTCGCTGTTCGTCCTGCTGTTTGCGGTCTATCACTTGCTGCTGCACCGTCTGAGCGGCGATGACGACATCATCGTCGGCACGCCGGTCGCCACCCGCACAGAGCGGGAAGTGGAAAACCTGCTCGGGGTGTTCATCAACACGCTGGCGATCCGCGTGAAGTTCGGCGAGCACGAGACGTTCCGCAGTCTCTTGGAACAGGTGAAAGCCCGCTGCTTGGAAGCGTTCGACCGCCAATCGTACCCGTTCGACCTGCTGGTGGAAAACGTGCAGCCGGAGCGCGACTTGAGCCGTCCGGCGCTGTTCTCCGTGCAATTCGTGTTCCCGAACGCGCCGACCGGACTTCATCTGCCGGGTTTGCAGATGTCGGAGCCGACCGTGCACCGCCAATCCAGCAAGTTCGACCTGATGCTGAAGGTGCTGGAGAACGAGCAAGGTTTGAAAGTGATGATGGAGTACAACACATCGTTGCTTCTGGAAGAGACCGTGCGCAACATGGCGGAGCAATTCCAACTGCTGCTCTCGGCTGTGCTTGCCGATGTGGAGCAAAACTTGCACGCGCCGCAACTGATCACCGAACGCGACCGCCGCATCCTCGATGAATTGAACGGGACGGAGCGCGAGTATTCCCGGCGTTTGGCGATGGATCTGTTCATCGAGCGGGCAGAGCAACACCCGGAACGCATCGCGCTGCGCTATGAGGGGCAGTCGATGACGTACGGGGAACTGCACGAGCGCTCCAACCGCGTGGCGAACTTCCTGCGCGGTGCGGGCATCGGACGCAACGATCTGGTCTCTCTGCTCATGGAGCGGAGTCTGGAAACTCTCGTCGGCATCTACGGCATTTTAAAAGCGGGCGCGGCCTATGTGCCGCTCGACCCCGAGTATCCGGAATGGCGCATTCAATTTACGCTCGAAGATTCCGCGTCGCGCTTCGTGCTCACGAAGCGCGGGTGCCTGCCGCATCTGCAAGCGATCGCCGCAGAACTTCCGGCATTGGAAACGATTCTGTTGCTCGACGAAGCAGAGGGCACGGACGAAACGAACGCGGTGAATCGGGTTGAGTCCGTTTGGGAAGCGGGCGAATCTGTCGGCGCATTCTCGGTTGACGGCAAGCGCGTCCTCACGTGGCGCGAGATGGCAGACCAAGCGCCGGCGACAACTCCCGCGTTGATCAACGAGCCTGCCGACCTCGCGTACTTGATCTACACGTCCGGCTCCACCGGCAAGCCCAAGGGCACGGAGCTTGCGCACCGCGCCCTCACGAACCTCTTGAACTGGTGGCAAGAGATGATGCCGATCACGGAGGACGACTGCATCGGGCAGCGGGCGTCGATCTGCTTTGACATGTCGATTCCGGAGCTGTTCTGGCCGCTGCACCACGGCGCACGGATCGTGATCGTCCCGACCGACGCGGTGGTCGACGCGTACCGCCTGCGCGAAACGATGATCGCGGAGAACATTTCGTACCTGAAATTCGTCCCGACGCTGTTCACCAGCTTCGTGAGCGGCTTGCAAGAGATGGGCGGCGCCAACGCACGCATTCCGTCTCTTCGCTACGTGGTCAACGGCGGAGAAGCTCTTTCGCCGAAGCCCGTCAACCTCTGGTACGACTTGTTCGGCACCGAGGCGCAGTTGATCAACCAATACGGCCCGACGGAAGCGGCCGTCGACGTGGCGATCCACAAGCTGGACGGCAAACAATCCGGCACGATCCCGATGGGCCGCGTCATGCCGAACAACCAATGCTACGTGCTCGATCCGCACGGCAACCTCTGCCCGGTCGGCGTCACCGGGGAACTGCACATCGGCGGCGTTCAACTCGCCGAGGGCTACCGCAATCTTCCGGAAAAAACCGCCGAGGCGTTCCTCCCGAATTTCCTGCCGAACACGCCGGGCGACCGCCTCTACAAAACGGGCGACCTCGTCCGCGTCCGCCGCGACGGCGTGCTGGAATACGTCGGCCGTCTCGACTCGCAAGTCAAAGTGCGCGGCTTCCGCATCGAACTCGGCGAGATCGAGGAAGTGCTGAGCCGGCATCCCGAAATCCAAAATGTCGGCGTGATCGTGCACACAGAAGCCGACGGGAACCAAACGCTGGCGGCGTACTTCACCTCCGCCGCGGCGAAACTTGACGTTGCCGAACTCAAGGACTACCTCGGGGAAAAAGTCCCGCCGTACATGGTGCCCGCGTTCTTCGTCCAACTCGACCGACTCCCGCAAACGCCCAACGGAAAAGTGGACCGCAAAGCGTTGGTTCAGTTGGCGCAGGATGAAGGTTTCGAGCAAGAGGCAGTCCAGAACGAGTTCGCCGCTCCGAGCACGCCGACCGAAGAGCAAGTCGCGGCGATCTGGAAGCAACTGCTCAAGAAGGACGACATCTCCGTGCGCGACAACTTCTTCGAACTCGGCGGGCACTCGTTGACGCTGATGCTGATGCACTCGCGCATCCGCAACACGATGGACGTCGCCCTCGAACTCAAAGACCTGTTCGCCAACCCCACCGTCGAAGGGCTGGCGGCGCATCTGGACGCCGTGCGCGGGATGGGAGAGCCGGAACAGGCGGCAGAAGTTCGCATCGAGCGCGCGCCCAAGCGCGAGCACTACGAACTGTCGCACGCGCAAAAACGCCTGTGGTTCCTCCACAAGTTCGACCCGGAGAACACGGCGTACAACGTCTACTTCAACCTCGTGCTGAGAGGCGACCTGCGCGTTGATCTGTTTAAGCAAGCTCTGCACGAGATCGTGAAGCGCCACAGCGCCCTGCGCACCGTGTTCCGCGAAGTGGACGGCCTGCCGCGCCAATTCGTGCAAGAGACGTCGCCGTTTGCGCTGGTCTATGAGGACTGGACGAACCGGAGCGCGCAAGAACGCGAGTCGGCGTTGCGCGCCAAACAGCGCGAGACGGAGCAGTTGCCGTTCAACTTGAGTGAAGGACCGCTGTTGCGCTGTCTGTTGTTCCGCACGGGAGCCGAGGAGTATCACTTCTTGCTCCAAATGCACCACATCATCACGGACGCTTGGAGCCGCGACCTCCTCGGCAAGGAACTGCACCTGATCTACTCGGCGCTCGTCGAAGGCCGCGAACCGAACTTGGCGCCGGTGGAACTGCAATACGAAGACTACGCCGAGTGGCAAGCGTCGCAGGCGGAACAGGGCATTTTTGAACAGGAGCAAGAGTATTGGCTGAAGACGCTCGCCAAGCCGCTTCCGGTGCTGGAATTGCCGACCGACTTCCCGCGCCCGGACGTGCAGACGTACAGCGGCGATCTCGTCCGCGTCGTGCTGCAGGGCGACTTGATGGAAAGCGCGCGACGCGCCAGCCGGCAGGAAGACGTGTCGCTGTTCATGTTTTTGTTCGCCGCGTATGTGCACCTGTTGCAGCATGTCACGGCGCAGGACGATCTGATCGTCGGCGTGCCGATCGCCGGGCGCACGGCGGAGTCATTGAGCGGGACGCTGGGCTTCTTCGTTAACACGCTGGCCATTCGCGTGCGCACCGAGGGCATCTCGACGGTGCGCGAATTGGTGCAAGAGATCAAGCGCCTGCAAATCGAAGCGTTCCAAAACCAATCCGTGCCGTTTGACCTGCTGATCGAGCGCTTGAACCCGGAGCGCGACATGAGCCGCCCGCCGATCTTCTCGACGATGTTCCAGTTGGAAGTCGGGCAGCGCGACGTGTTGCAGGGCGGGCATTACACGCTGGAGTTGGCGGAGAACGCGTTTGAGACGATGACCTCGAAGTTTGACATGCAGATGACCGTGCTGGACTTTGAAGGCCAAGATTGCCAGCTGTTTCTCCAGTACAACACCGATCTGTTCAAGCCGGAGACGGCGGAGAAGTTCACCGCGCTGTTCCAGCAGATACTCGCGGAATTTGCGGCGAATCCGGCAGCTCCGCTCGGGTCGATGACGTTTTTGACAGAAGCGGATCGAAAGGCGTACGCCGAGTTGAACGCGACGGAGAAGGCGTACGACAACGAACGCTTGCTGTTGGACGCGTTTATCGCGCAGGCGGAAGCGCACCCGGAGCGCATCGCGCTCCGCGATCCGAGCACGGGTCGCACGATGACGTACGGTGAACTGCACGAGCGTTCGAACCGACTGGGGCATTTCTTGCGCGGGAGGGGCGCGGGCCGCAACCGACTGGTCGCGATCATGATGGAGCGCAGCGTCGAGTTGATGGTCGGGTTGTACGGGATTTTGAAATCCGGCGCGGCGTATGTGCCGATCGACCCGGAATACCCCGCCGCGCGCATCCAGTACATGCTCGCAGACTCCGGGGCGCACGTGCTCTTGGTGAAGGAGCAGTACTTGGAAAGGGTGGAAGCGACGGAAACGCTTCAAACGGTGCTCTTCCTGGACGAAACGCTGGAGGAAGCTCCGCATCTCAACGCGGACGGCGTGCAAGCGGCGATCTGGAAAGACGTCGCCGCAAGCCCGGCCTCCGCGCCGGAAGCGATCGGCACGCCGGACGATCTCGCGTATATGATCTACACGTCCGGCTCGACCGGCCGGCCCAAGGGCGTGCTGATCCAGCATCGCGCGATTCTCAACCGCCTGCACTGGCACCAAGAAACGTTCGCCGCCACGCCGCGGGACGTGATCATCCAGCGCACGACCGTCTGCTTCGACGACTCTGTGATCGAGCTGTTCTGGCCGCTGCGCCACGGCGCGACGCTCTCGATCATGCCGCAGGAGATCGTCCTCGATCCGTTGCGCATGATCGGACAACTCGCAGCGGAACGGGCGACCTATATGCAATTCGTCCCGTCTCTGCTGTCCGTCGTCGTCTCCGCTCTCCAAGAGATGCCGGTCGAGAGCCGCCCGCAGTTGCGCACGATCATCGTCTCCGGCGAAGCGTTGCCGTCCAAACTGGTCGAGCAATGGTTCGCGCTCTATCCGACGGGCACGAAGCTCGCCAACCTCTACGGCCCGACGGAAGCGGCGGTCGACGTCTCGGGCGCGATCTACGAAGCGCCGCAAGAGCGGATCACCATCGGCGTGCCGCTTGCCAACACGCAGCTGTACGTGCTGAATCCGCAGGGCACGCTCTGCCCGGTCAACGTCAAGGGAGAACTCTACGTCGGGGGCGTGCAACTGGCGCAGGGCTACCACAACCAGCCGGAAAAAACGGCCGAGTCCTTCCTCCCGAACCTCTTGCCGGGAACGCCGGGCGACCGCCTGTACCGCACGGGCGACGCCGTTCGCCTCCTGCCAAACGGCACGCTTGAATTCTTGGGCCGCGTCGACAACCAAGTGAAGATACGCGGCTTCCGCATCGAGTTGGGCGAGATCGAGGAAGCGTTGATGCAATACCCGACGCTCGCGATGGCGGCTGTCATCGTGCGCCAAGGCCCGGACGGGAACCATTCCCTTTTTGGCTACTGCACGGCGGACGACGAGATCGAAATCTCCGCGCTAAAAAACCACCTGCGCGCCAAGCTCCCCGACTACATGGTGCCGCCGCGTCTCGTGCAACTGGAGACGATGCCGCTGACGCCAAACGGCAAAGTCGACCGCAAAGCCTTGGAGCAATACGCGGCAGACGACGCCCTCGAAACGGTGTCGGCGTACACCGCGCCGACGACGGAAACCGAGCAGAAGCTCGCGGGCATCTGGGCGGACTTGCTGAAGCGCGGGCAAGTGGGCGTGCACGATAACTTTTTTGACCTCGGCGGCCATTCGCTGCTGGCGATCCAGACGCTCAACCGCATCGCCAATGAACTCGGCGCCGCACTTCAGCTCAAGGACCTGTTTGCCCACCCCACGATTGCCGAACTGTCCACGCACATCGAAGACCTGCTCCTCTCCGGCAACGCTCACACCCGGAAACAGATCCCGAAAGCTCCCCCGCAAGAGCAGTACGCGCTCTCCAACGCGCAGAAACGCCTCTGGATCACGTACAAGCTCGACCCGAGTTCCAAAGCGTACAACGTGCCGCTGGAGATTCTGATCAAGCGCGAGTTGAACGTGAAGCTGTTTGAAAAAGCGGCGCAGCAACTCATCGCCCGCCACGACGCCCTGCGCACCGTCTTCGTGGAAGTCGGCGGCGAACCGAGGCAGAAAGTCCTGCCGACCTCGCCCGTGCGCATGTTCTTCAAAGACCTGTCGAGCTTCCCGCAAGACGAACAAGCGGCGTTTATCCGCGAATCGATTGCGCTTTCCGAAAGCAAACCGTTTGATCTTCGCAGAGGGCCGTTGCTCCGCCTGATGCTGTTTAAGCGCGAAGAAGGGCTGTACCACTTCTACTTGAACTTGCACCACATCATCACGGACGGCTGGAGCAACGAGTTGATCGCCCGCGAGCACAGCGCGCTCTACGAAGCGTTGCTGGCGGGAGTGGAGCCGGCGCTGCCCGAACCTGCGCTGCAATATACCGATTACGCCGAATGGCAAGAAGCGTTCACGGGCACAGACGCGTGGCTGGCGGAGGAGTCGTACTGGTTGAACACGCTCGCCAAACCCTTGCCGGTATTGGAACTTCCGACCGACTTCCCGCGTCCGGACGTGCGCACCGACCGAGGGGACGCCGTCTGGCTGACGATTCCGCGCGCGCTGACAACCGCCTTGCGAAACAAAACCGCCGAGGGCGAGTACTCGATGTACATGCTCTTGCTGGCGGGATACGTGCTGTTCCTGAACCAAGAGACCCGTCAGCAAGACCTGATCGTCGGCACGCCGATCGCCGGCCGTCTGACAGAAGCGTTGGAATCGGTCGTCGGGTTCTTCGTCAACACGCTGGCGATCCGTACGCGCTTGGACGGAGTGGAAAGCGTCCAAGACCTCTTGCAAACCGTGAAAGAGCAATTCCTCAACGCGTATGAACACCAAGGCTATCCGTTTGACCTGTTGATTGAAAAGTTGAACCCGGAGCGCGACTTGAGCCGCACGCCGATCTTCTCGACGATGTTTACGTATCGCCAGTTCTTGGAGGAGATGTCGCCTATGTATGAGCCGTTGGTGCCAGATACGCATGAGATCAGCAAATTCGACCTGACTGTCAACGTCAGCGAAGCGGAGGACGAGATGCGCGTCCGCTTCGAGTACAACACCGACTTGTTTGAGAAACAAACGGTGGAGCGCTTCGCTTCCTCGCTGGAAACCGCATTGGGCGCGATTGCGTTCCATCCGACCGCTCCGCTTGACGATGCCGTTCGCCGGGCGGGAGAATCCGCGCCGGAAGACACCCTGCAAGTGCGCTTCGAGCGCCAAGCGGCGCTCACGCCGCAAAACATCGCGCTCTCTTGGGAAGACGCGACTTGGACGTACGACCAGTTGAACCGGGAAGCGAACCGCATCGCGCACCTGCTCCGTTTGCGCGGGGCGGGGGAGGGAACGCCGGTCATCCTCGCGCTGGAACGCACGCCGCAGATGATCGCCGCCATCCTCGGCGTCGTCAAAGTGGGCGGCGTGTACATCCCGGTCGACCCCGACTATCCGGAAGAGCGCATCGCCTACATCGTGGAGAATTCCGAAGCCCGGCATTTGGTGACGACCGGCGAGGCGCAAGAACGCATCGCGGCGTTCCAAGGCGAAGCGGTCGTGCTGGACCGCGAGACCGAGACGTTGGCGTCCCTGCCGGACAGCAATCCGGAATCGGTGATCCACGCCGAAAGCTTGATCTACGCCATCTACACGTCCGGCTCGACCGGCAAGCCCAAGGGCGTGCTGCTCACCCACCGCAACGTGTTGCGCTTGATGGACGTGACGCAGCCGTACTACCGATTCGGCGAGCGCGATGTCTGGACGATGTTTCACTCCTACTGCTTCGACTTCTCTGTCTGGGAGATGTACGGAGCGTTGCTGTACGGCGGACGCGTGGTGATCGTGCCGAAAGCGACGGCGCAATCGACGCCCGCCTTCTATGACTTGTTGTTGAAGGAGCGCGTCACGGTGCTCAACCAAACCCCGTCCGCGTTCTACCGCCTGATCGAAGCGGACGGCAAGAACGCCGACAGCACGCTCGGCGATCACCTTCGTTGCGTGATTTTCGGCGGCGAGGCGCTGAACTTTACTCACCTGCGCCCTTTCCTCGACCGTTACCCGGAGAGCACGCAGCTGGTGAACATGTACGGGATCACGGAAACCACCGTCCATGCCACCTTCCGTCCGATCACGCGCCAAGACGTGGACGCAGTGTGGAAGGGCAGCCCGATCGGGCAACCGCTGGACGACTTGACGTTCTACCTGCTCGACGAAAACCGCCAACCGGTCGTCGACGGCGAGCCGGGTGAAATCTACATCGCAGGTCCGGGACTTGCCGCCCGCTACCTGAACAATCCGGAAAAAACAGCCGAGGTCTTCCTCGAACTGGACGGCCAGCGCGTGTACAAAACGGGCGACATCGCCCGCCGCCACGAAAACGGCGAGCTGGAATACCTCGGCCGCGTCGACCACCAAGTCAAAATTCGCGGCTTCCGCATCGAACTAGGCGAGATCGAGAACACCCTCGCCCGCCACGACGCGGTCACGAACGTCCTCGTCGTCGCAAGCCCTGATGCCAACGG
Organism: Tumebacillus flagellatus; assembly: GCF_000714935.1. GTDB lineage: Bacteria > Bacillota > Bacilli > Tumebacillales > Tumebacillaceae > Tumebacillus > Tumebacillus flagellatus. Next base: position 115,537 of record NZ_JMIR01000019.1, on the reverse strand, counting down.
CGACTTGCAGCTCGTCGCGTATCTGGAAACGGACGCCGACCTGCCCGCCAAGGAATGGAGACGCTATGTGCGCCAATCGCTGCCGGAATACATGATCCCGGCGCGCGTGGTCTGTGTGCCGGAGTTCCCGGTCACGCCAAACGGCAAGATCGACCGCAACGCCCTGCACGAAATCGGCGAAGCGCAAGCGCGGGAGCAACAAGCCCGCGCCGCTGAACGCGCCGCGATGCAAGAGCAAGCGGGACAGGCGGCGGGAGGCACAGGTCTTTCGGCCGACCGCATCGTCACGGAACTGTCCGGCATCTGGCGCGAAGTGCTTCAGCATGACGACTTCGACGTGGACGACAATTTCTTTGACGTGGGCGGCCACTCGTTCGCGCTGGCGAAAGCACAGTCGCTTTTGAACGAGAAGCTGAGCCTCGACCTGCCGCTGACCGACCTGTTCAAGTACCCGACGATTCAATCGTTGGCGGACAGCATCGCACCGTCCGCGCCGCCCGTCGAGGAGGAAGCGACCGTCCGCGAGCGCGTGCCGCACGAGCAAGACGCCGTCGCGATCATCGGCATGGCGTGCCGGTTCCCGGAAGCGAGTTCGCCGTTTGAATTCTGGCAGAATTTGAAAAACGGCCGTGAATCGGTGCGCGAGTTCCCGCCCGAAGAAGTGGAGGACACGCCGTTCAACCAAGACCCGGAAACGCGCGCCCAACTGGTGCGGGCGGCGGGCATTTTGGAGAACATCGACCAATTTGACGCGGAGTTTTTCGGCGTCTCGGAGAAAGAAGCGCGCCTGCTGCACCCGCAGCACCGCCTCTTCCTCGAATGCTCGTGGGAAGCGATTGAAGACGCGGGCTACAACGTGGAGAGCCTCAACGGCAAAGTCAGCGTCTACGGCGGATGCGGCGGTTCGGAATACCTGCCGCGACACGGCATCCCGAACTTGACGCGCGCCGAGATCTTCCAAGGGATGATCGCGTCGCAGCCGAGGTTCTTGACCACCCGCGTCTCCTACAAACTCAACCTCAAAGGCGAGAGCATGTTCGTCGACACGGCGTGCTCCACGTCGCTCGTCGCCATCCACATGGCGTGCGAGAGCTTGCGCAATCACAAATCGGACTACGCGCTGGCGGGCGGCTCGACGATTCTGCTGCCGCAAAAGCGCGGCTATGTCTACGAACCGGGCTTCGTGCATTCCGAAGACGGGCATTGCCGGGCGTTTGACAAAAATTCCACGGGGACCGCAGACGGCAGCGGGGCAGGGGTTGTTTTTTTGAAACGGCTCTCCGACGCGCTGCGTGACGGCGACCCGATCTACGCGGTGATTCGCGGGTCGGCGGTGAACAACGACGGCTCGTTTAAGATCGGCTACACCGCGCCGAGCCAAAGCGGGCAAGCGGAAGTCATCGCGCAGGCTCACGCTTCGGCTGGCGTCACGCCGGACGACATCACCTACATCGAAACGCACGGCACGGGCACGGTGCTCGGCGATCCGATCGAAGTCGCCGCGCTCACCGAAGTGTTCCGCCGCAAAACCGCACGCAAAAACTACTGCGCCATCGGCTCGATCAAAACCAACATCGGGCATCTCGACACGGCGGCCGGCGTCGCAGGTCTGATGAAGACGGCGCTCGCGCTCCACCACCGCGAACTGCCGCCCAGCCTCAACTTCAAAGAACCGAACCCCGCATGCAAATTCGAAGAATCGCCGTTCTACGTCATCACCGAAAACAAGCCGTGGGAAGCGGAAAACGGCATCCGCCGCGCCGGGGTCAGCGCGTTTGGCATCGGGGGCACCAACGCCCACGTGATTTTGGAAGAAGCGCCGTCCGACTTTGAAGCCGACTCCGATGAACAAGAAGCAATCCAGGTAAGGGGGGGGCTCCTTTGAAACCCGATCAACCCGTTCACGAACGCTCACACCATCTGTTCAACCTATCCGCCCGCAGCGAGTCCGCCGTTCGCCAAGCGGCTTTGAACTTGAGCCGACATTTGGAGCAACAACCTGACCAAAACCTCGCCAACTTGGCGTACACGCTGCATGTCGGGCGCAAACAGTTCGATCACCGTCTGAACCTCGTCGCCTCGTCCAAGGAAGAGCTCCAAGCGCTCTGCCGCCAAGCCGCGTCCGAGACGTGGGAGCACGGGCAGGTGATCGGCGGCATCTCGTACCGCAAACGCGTCGGGAAGGGAGCGCCAAAATTGGCGTTCCTGTTCACCGGCCAAGGCAACCAGTACACCGGGATGGGGCAAGACCTGTACGAAAGCTCTTCTGTGTACAAAGCGGCGGTGGACGAGTGCCTCGACATCCTCGACCCGTACTTCCCCGTTCCGTTTTTGCAGTACTTGGTCAATCCGATGTACCGCGACGAACTGGATTTGATCTACATCGCCACGCCCGCGATGTTCGTGTTGGAGTACGCCCTCGCCAAACTTTGGATGTCCTGGGGGATCAAGCCCGATCTCGTGATGGGGCATTCCTTCGGCGAATATGTGGCGGCGACGATCAGCGGTGCGATGACGACGGAAGAAGCGCTGTTGCTGCTCGTCGAGCGCGGGCGTTTGATGCACGAAGAGATGGAAGAGGGCGGCATGGTTTCGGTGCTCTGCGAGCCGGACGCGCTGCAGCGGTACTTGGAGAGCCATTCCGACCGGCTTTCCGTCGCCACGCAAAACTCCCCGCAGTCATTCGTCATCTCAGGCTTCGCGGACGCGATTGAAGAGCTGACGGAACGCTTGGCCGCCGACAACATCGTGCACAAACGCCTGCCGATCTCCGTCGCCGGACACTCGCCGCTGATGGACCCGATCGTGGCGCCGTTCAAGGAGCACATCGAGCAGAACATCCAGTTCAAGCCGCTCTCGATTCCGCTGGTCTCAAACTTGACGGCGGACGTGATGCGGGAGCGCGTTCTCGACGCGGAATATTGGGGGCGGCACATGCGCGAACCGGTGCTTTTTTACCAAGGGGTGGACGTGCTCTTGGAGCAGGGCGTGACCGCGTTTGTCGAGATCGGGCCGCATCCGGTCTTGAAGACGATGGTCGAAGCGATGACCGACGGCTCGCCGCTGATCGTCGGCTCCCTCAACCGCAAAGAAGCACCGTGGCAGGCGCTGCAGATGTCGCTGGGGCAACTTGCCGCCGCGGGCGTGAACGTGGATTGGAAAGCGTTCGACGCCGACTTCAAACGCCGCCGCGTGCATGCGCCGACCTATCCGTTTGAGCACAAGTCGTATTGGATCTCCTTCGACACGCCGGCGTTGCAGCTCGCTCCGGAAATCAGTACGGCGCTTTCCGAAGTCGCCGCGACGGCACCCGCTGAAGAAAAAATTCAACGCTCCACCCGCCCGACTCAGGAGTTGCTGGAGCAGTTCTGGAAGGAAGTCCTCGGCGTGCATTCCGTCCAGCCGGACGACCACTTCCTGATGCTCGGCGGCGATTCGCTGATGATGATCCAGATCAAATCGCGGGTGCAAAAAACGCTTGGGCTCGACATCCCGATCAAGGACGTGTTCCTGCACCCGACGTTCTCCGATTTCGTCGCCCACGTCGACCGCCTGCGCCAAGCCGCGAGCGACGAGGAAGAGAGCGAGATCAAACCGGCGGAAGTCAAAGAGGTCTACCCGCTCTCGCACACCCAGCGCCGCCTGTGGTTCCTCTACAAATTCCAGCCGGAGTCGCCGGTGTACAACATGCCGTCGCACTACTTGCTGAAGGGGGATGTCAACGTCGAATGGTTGGAAGCGGCGCTGCAAGTGATGGTCGACCGCCACAGCGCGTTTCGCACCGTGTTCAAGGAGATCGACGGCAAGCCGTACCAAGTGATCCGCCCGGAGTGGAAGTTCAAACTCCACTACGAGGACGGGTCGGGCTTCCACTCCCGAGCCGAGCAGCTCCGCTACGGCGAACAGAAGATCATCGAGGACCAGAACATCCCGTTCAACCTCACGGAAGGCCCGTTGCTTCGGGCGATGCTGTTTAAGCTCTCCGACGACGAGTACCATTTCTACCTCAACCAAGCGCACATCATCACCGACGGCTGGAGCTTGGACCTGTTCCGCCGGGAACTGCTCGAAGCCTACCATGCCATCGCGAACAACCAAACGCCTTCCTTCAAAAAAGCCGTGCAGTACATCGACTATGTCGAGTGGTACGAAGCCGAACAAGCCAAAGGCACTTTTGCGAAGGAAGAAAACTTCTGGCTGCAAACGCTCGCCAAGCCGCTGCCGGTGCTGAATTTGCCGACCGACTTCCCGCGCCCGGAGATTCAAACGTACAACGGCGCGCTCGGACGCTTGCAACTGCCGAATGAACTGGCGGACTCTCTGCGCGCGTTCGCCCAGCAAGAAGGCATCTCGATGTTCATGCTCTTGATCGCCGCGTTCAAGATGCTCCTGCACCACTTGAGCGGCGAAGACGACGTGCTCGTCGGCACTCCGGTCGTGGGCCGCACGGTGGAAGCGCTGGAATCGACGGTGGGCTTCTTCGCAAACTCCGTCGTCATCCGCACCCGCCTGAACAACGTCGAGACGTTGCGCGATCTCTTGCGCCAAGTCACCTCGCAAAGCTTCGATGCGTTCGAGCACCAGTCGTTCCCGTTTGATCAACTGGTCGACCTCGTCGGCGTGGAGCGCGACATGAGCCGCTCGCCGATCTTCACGACGTTTTTCTCCTACCGTTACGTGACGGAGCCCAAAGACGCGGGGAAGCACTTGATCCGTTTCACCGCCCCCGGCGAAGAATCGCGGGGTCTCGGCCACAACGTTTCGAAATTCGACCTCTCCTGCATCGTCAACGGCAAAGATGACGAGATGACCGTGCTGTTTGAGTACAACACCGACCTCTTCCGCCCGGAGACGATCGACCGCTTCCTCGACGGCTACCGTCAAGTTCTGGAAGCGTTTGTCACCGACGCGAACCAATCCGTCGCCGGCCTCAACTTGCTGACGGACGAAGAGCAAGAGCTGTACGAACGCCTGAACGCAACGTCGGCAAACTTCCCGGCGGAGCAGACGATCCCCGAATTGTTCTACGCGAAAGCCGCGAGGAACCCGGACGCTCCGGCGCTCTCCGACGGCGGGCAGACGCTTTCGTACCGCCAGCTCAACGAGCGCTCCAACCAGCTTGCGCACCTGCTGCGTAAGCAGGGCATCGGGCGGGAGGACATCGTCGGCGTGTTGATGGAGAGATCCGTCGATGCGGTGGTCGCGATCCTCGCGGTGCTGAAAACCGGCGGGGCGTACGTGCCGATCGACCCGAGCTATCCGGAATCGCGCGTGCGCTACATGCTGGAAGACAGCTCCGCCGCCCTTTTTCTCACGCACGAAGCGATCGTCGAGAGCTTGGCGCTGCAAGACATCGGGGAAAAAACGATCTGTCTCGAACGGGTCCCTGCCGACCTGCCGACCGAGAATGTGGAGCTCACCGCGAGCCCGCAAGACCTCGCGTACATGATCTACACCTCCGGCTCCACGGGCACGCCGAAGGGCACGGAACTGCACCACGTCGGCGTGGCGAATTTGACGCAGTGGAAGCGCGAGCGCTTCGGGTACTGTGCAGAAGACACCGTCCTGCAGTTCGCGTCGTTCTCGTTTGACGCGTCGGTGTGGGAGATGTTCCCGGCACTGTTGAACGGCGCGCATCTGTACCTGCTGGGAGCAGAAGAGCGCACGTCCGTCGCGGGCTTCACCGACGCCGTCCAACGTCTGCAAGCGACGACCGTGACGTTGCCGACCGTGTTCTTCAACCAGTTGAGCCGCAACTTGCACGACGATGACCTGCCTAAGTTTGCGACGCTCAAGCGCGTGTTCGTCGCCGGAGAAGCGCTCCAAGGCGAAGTGGTTCGCGCTTGGCAACGCCGCTTCGGGACGTCGATTGCGATCTTGAACGCATACGGCCCGACCGAATCGACCGTCTGCGCCACGGTGTACGAAATCAAGGATGCCGTCTCCGAACAGCAAGTGCACATCCCGATCGGCACGCCGATCGCCAACACCCGCGTCTACATCTTGGGCGCGAACCTCAAGCCCTGCCCGGTCAACGCCGTGGGCGAGCTCTACATCGAGAGCGTCGGCTTGGCGCGCGGGTACCGCAACCAAGAAGAGCGCACAAAGCAAGCGTTCATCCCGCATCCGTTCTCGTCGGAGCCGGGAGCGGTGCTCTACAAATCGGGCGACCTCGTCCGCTTGTTGCCGGACGGCCAGATCGAATTCATCGGCCGCCGCGACGACCAAGTGAAAATTCGCGGCCACCGCATCGAGATCGGCGAAATCGAAGAGTTGCTCCTGCGCCATCCGTCCGTCAAGGACGGTGCCGTCGTCGCCCCGAAACTGCCGGGCGGCGGGCAGCAGTTGATCGCCTACGTCACCGGGCACAGCGGGCACAGCCAAAGCGACGCGGAAGCAGCGGAAACCCTCGACACCGCCGCCCTGCGCGCCTTCCTCGCCGAGCAGTTGCCGGATTACATGGTGCCGTCGCACTTCGTTGTGCTGGACGAGATGCCGCTGACCCCGAACGGCAAGATCGACCGCAAAAACTTGCTGGCACGCGACGTCGAACTCTCGACGGTCGGCTATGTTCCGGCGCAAAACGACCTGCAAGCCAAATTGGTTTTTGCGTGGGAGAAATGCCTCTACCGCGAAGGGGTCGGCATCCACGACAACTTCTTCTCCGTCGGGGGCGACTCGATCATCTCCATGCAAGTGGTCGCCGTGCTCAACCGCGAAGGGTTGCGCGTGAAAACGCAAGACCTGTTCAAACACCAAACCATCGCCGAACTATCCGCGTACATCGAAACGAACGACCTCTACCTTCTCGAAGACCAGCCGGAAGAAACCGTCACCGGCGTCGTGCCGCTCGGCCCGATTCAAAAGCACCTGTTCGAACTGGAGAACACCGACCGCGAATACTACCTGCTCGCCCTCATCCTCGACATCCGCAAACCGGTCGTCTCCGAATACGTCCAACAGGCGCTGCAACAACTGCTGGAGCACCACGACATGCTGCGCGCGACCTACTCGTTTGAAGACGGGGAAGTGGTGCAGCGCATCCTCTCCAAGGAAGAAGCGCGCTTGGAGTTTGAAGTGCACGAGTTCCCGGAGATGGAGATGGACGGCGTGTTCCGCGAGTGCGAGCGCGTCGAGGCGGAGTTGAAAGCCCGTATCAAGTTCGCCGACGGCCTCGTCGTCAAAGCGGCGCTGCTGAACTTCGGCAAACGCCAAGCCCGCTTGCTGTTCATCATCCACCACCTCGTCACCGACATGGTGTCGTCGCGGATCTTGACCACCGACTTGATCTCGATCTACGAAAACTTGGAAGCGGGCACGGACGCGAAACTTCCGCCGAAGACCAGCACGTACGCCGCATGGGTCGAATCCGCGACCCGGCAGATGAACGGCGACCAAGGCGAGCGCGCATTTGCGTACTGGAAACCGTTCCTCGAAGCGGCGGGGCAACAGTCCGTGCCGGTCGACGTGCCGGACGGACCGAACCGGATGATGGACAACAAGGAACTGTTCGTCACCATCGACGAAGCGACGACGACGCGCTTGCTGACCGAAGTTACAGAACGCCACGGCACGTCGATCAAAGAAGTCCTGCTCACCGCGATGCTGCGTTCCGTCGCCGCGTGGACCGGCCAAGAGTGGGTCGGACTTGCCACCGAAGGCCACGGACGCGACGAGTTGGCGGAGGATGACGGGATCAACCTCGAACGCACGGTGGGCTGGTTCACCAGCGTCTATCCGTTCTATGCGCGGATTGAAAAAAACCAACCTGTCGCCGAGTCGGTCCGTCAAGTCGTGGAGAACTTGGACAACCTGCCGCACGGCGGGGCGTCGTTCAACATGCTGCGCTACTTGAGCGAGCAGAGCGACGTGCGCGAGCTGTTTGCGAACTTCGAGATGCCCAAGGTTTGCTACAACTTCTTCGGCCAATACGACAACATGCGTTCCTTGACGCTCGATTGGTCGCCGGGCGTCCAGTTTGTGGAAAACCACCCGGGCGACAGCGAGAACCACTTCGACATCTTGATTCGCGGACGGATTCGCGACGGCAAGCTGTCGATGGGCTACCAGTTCTCGACCGGACGCTACCACGAAGACAACATCGGTCGTCTCATGCGGTTGTTTGAAGCAGAAATCCAACGCATCGTGCAAGCACACATCGGATAGCAAGCACACATCGGATAGGAGGAGAGTTTTTTGAAAGCCACTCAAAACCAAGAGATGATCGCCATCGTCGGGATCGGGTGCCGTTTCCCCGGAGGTGCTAACTCCCCGGAGGCCTATTGGAACCTGTTGAAAAACGGCGTAGACGCGATCACCGAAGTGCCGTCCGACCGCTGGGGCAAGCACTTTTTCAATCCGAACCGTTCCGCAGAAGGCAAGACGTATACGAAGTGGGGCGGATTCGTGGACGGCATCGACCAGTTTGATGCCGGGTTCTTCGGCATCTCGCCGCGCGAAGCCGCGCTGCTCGACCCGCAGCAACGCCTCTTGATGGAGACGACCTATGAAGCGCTCGAAGACGCCGGGATGATCGTGGAACAGCTGGCAGGATCGCGCACCGGCGTGTTCATGGGCGGCTTTACGCTGGACTGGCAAGCGCTGCAATTTGCCGACAGCAACCAAGGCATCATCGAATCGCACACCGCGACGGGCGCGATGATGACGTTGCTGGCGAACCGCCTGTCCTACGTGTTCGACTTCCGCGGCCCGTCCGTCGCGGTCGACACCGCTTGCTCGTCGTCGATGGTCGCCGTGCATCTCGCGGTGCAAAGCTTGCTGAACGGCGAAACGGATCTCGCCGTCGTCGGCGGCGTCAACGTGATGGTGAAGCCGAACATCACGATCGCCGAATCGAAAGCGGGCATGCTCTCGCCGACGGGACGCTCCAAAACGTTTGACGACAGCGCCAACGGCTACGTGCGCGGAGAAGGCGCAGGCGTCGTCGTGCTGAAGCCCTTTGAACAAGCGCTCGCCGACGGCGACGACATCTACGCGCTGATTCGCGGCACCGCCTGCAACCAAGACGGCCACAGCGAAGGCTTGACCGTCCCGAGCGGCGACGCGCAACAAGAGCTCGTGCGGGAAGCTCTGGCGCGCGCCGGCGTGCAACCGCACGAAATTCAATACCTCGAAGCGCACGGCACCGGCACGCCGGTCGGCGACCCGATTGAAGCCAACGCGCTCGGCAACGTGTTGAAGGAAGGCCGCCCGGCAGACCGTCCCTGCTACATCGCGTCGGTGAAAACCAACTTCGGCCACACCGAAGCGGCGGCGGGCGTCGCCGGTCTGATCAAAGCCGCACTCGCTCTGAAACACGGCGAGATCCCGGCGCACCTGCACTTGAAAAACGTCAACCCGAAAATCGACTTCGACGCGATGAACTTGGTCGTGCCGCTTACGCACACTCCGTGGCCGGACACGCACGGACTCCCGCGCCTGGCGGGCGTCAACTCGTTCGGCTTCGGCGGCACCAACGCGCACGCCGTGCTCCAAGACGCGGACTCGGCGATCGCCGCCCGCAAAGCGGCAGACGCAGCGGCGGAAACGGCAGATGAAACGGCGGAAATCGAAAAGCCGGTTCTCATCCCGCTCTCCGCCCGCACCGAAAAAGCGGTCACCGCGTTCGCCGCCGACCTCCAAACCGCCTTGGAAAAAAAGGACATGTCCCTCACCGACCTCGGCTACACGCTGACTCATCACCGCGCGGAGCACAACTCCCGTCTGGCGGTCGTCGCTTCGTCGAAGCAAGAGTTGATCGACAAACTCGCGATCGTGCAAGCAGGGGAGGCGGCGCCGGGCTTGACGCTCGGCACCGTTCCGCGCGGAGGCGCGCCGAAGCTCGCGTTCGTCTACACCGGCATGGGCCCGCAATGGTGGGCGATGGGTCACCAACTTCTGAAGCAAGAGCCGGTCTTCCGTGCCGTCGCCGAGGAGATCGACGCCAAATTCAAAGCGCTCTCCGGCTGGTCGCTGCTCGAAGAAATGCTGAAGTCCGAGGAAGACTCCCGCATGATCGAAACGGAAGTCGCGCAACCGGCGAACTTCTTGATCCAAGTCGGTCTGACCTCGCTCTGGCGCTCCTGGGGCATCCAGCCTGACGCGATCATCGGGCACAGCGCGGGCGAAGTCGCTTCTGCGTACGAAGCGGGCTCGATGACGCTCGACGAAGCGGTGCGCCTCATCTACCACCGCTCCCGCCTCCAGCAAAAAACCACAGGCCTTGGCCGCCTCGTCGCGATCGGCCTGCCGATGGAGCAGGCGAAGCAAGCGATGGCGGGTTATGAAGACCGCGTCTCGTTTGCCGCGATCAACTCCCCGAGCTCCGTCACGCTCGTCGGCGACCCGGAAGCGCTGGAGAAGATCGTCGAGCCGCTCCAAGAACAGCAAGTGTTCTGCCGCTTCCTGAACGGGAAAGTGCCGTACCACAGCCACTACTTGGAACCGCTCAAGGACGAATTCTATGAATCGATGGGCAACGTCCAACTGCAAGAGACGGCGTTCCCGCTCTATTCGACCGTCACCGGCGGCTTCATCACCGGGCCGGAGCTGAACGCGGACTACTGGTGGCGCAACAACCGCGAGCCGGTCTACTTCGCCGACGCGATGAGCCGCATGATCGAAGACGGCTACCGCGTGTTCGTCGAAGTCGGGCCGCACCCGGTCTTGGCGTCCTCGATTCGGGAATGCCTGACTTTGGCGGACAAGCAGGGCGTCGTCCTGACCTCGCTGCGCCGCAACGAGCCGGAACTGCCGCAGCTGCTCGAAGCGCTCGGCGGCCTGTACACCCAAGGCATCAACCCGGCGTGGGACGCGTTCTATCCGCAAGGCAAGCGCGTGAAATTCCCGACCTACCCGTGGCAGAAAGAGCGTTGCTGGCATGAGTCGGCGCGCTCGAAAGCGGACCGTCTGGGCGAAGACCTCTCGCCGATGTTCACCCGCACGTTGACCGCTCCGCACCCGATGTGGGAGACGGACGCCGACGTGCACAACTTGCCGTGGCTGATCGACCACCAAATTCAAGGCACCGTCGTCTATCCGGGCGCGGCGTACGCGGAGATGATGGTCCAAGCGGTTTGGGGACACTTTGGCAAGAACTATCACGGGGTCGTCGGTTCGAACATCGAGTTCCAAAAAGCGCTGTTCCTAGGCGAAGAAGAAACCGTAAAACTGCGCACGCACTACAACGAGCAAGACGGTTCCGTCGGCATCTTCTCCTCGCCGAAAGGAGACGGGGAGTGGGTGTTGCACGCCAAAGGCAACGTGCGCCCCGCCAAGCATCTCGTCGAACCGACCGAACCGTTGGACAGCCTTCAGGCGCGTTTCCACCGCGAAGTGCCGAAGGAACAATGCTACCGTCACTTCCGCACGCTGGGTCTGGAATACGGCACGACGTTCCAAGGCATTCAACAGCTCTGGCAAGGCGATGACGAAGCGTTTGCCAAGGTGGCCGTGCACGAATCCCTGCTCCCGGACCTCGACAAATTCACGTTGCAACCGGCGATGCTCGACCTCTGCTTCCAAGTGCTCGCAGCCGCGCTGCCGTTCAACGACGGAGAGAGCTCCGTCTACATGCCGACCGCGATGAACAACACCTACGCCCGCAACGGCGCGATGACTCCCGATATGTGGATTCACGCCCGCATCACCGAGCAGACCGACACGATCCTCAAAGGCGACATCTGCCTCGTCAATGATCGTGGGGAACTGGTGATCCTCATCCGCGATTGCATCGCCCGCTCGCTCAAGGACGATTCGCACGGCAGCGGCGGCGGCAACATCGGATTCAACGAATTGGCATGGAAAGCGCAAGAGCGCGAGGTCGCGGAAGAGAGCGCAGCGGAGGCACCGGGTCTCTGGGTGGTCTTCCAAGACGCTCAAGGCGTCGGCCGTGAACTGGCAGCTTCCCTTTTGAAACGCGGTGAAAAAGTTCTGCAAGTCGAGCGCGGAGACAGCTGGAGCCAAGAAAACGGCGCAGCCCGCTTGAACCCGACCTCTGCGGACGATTACCGCGAGCTGATGCAATGGATCGCCGCGCAAGGGGTGGCGTGCAAAGGCGTGGTGCACCTCTGGAGCGTGGACGCCGCAACCGGCGGCGAACTGACGAACGACGACCTCGCCCAAGCGGAACGGCTCGGTTCCGCGTCGGTACTCCTGCTCGTCAAATCGCTGGCTCAAGCCGCATTGAAAGACGATGTGCGCCTGTGGCTCGTCACGCGCGGTTCGCAGCCGGTCTTCGGCACGCAAGACCGTCTCAACGTGGCGCAAGCGCCCCTGTGGGGTCTCGCCCGCGTTCTCGGGCACCAAGAGCACATGGAACTGTGGGGCGGCATCATCGATCTCGACGGAAAAACGATCGACGCGGCGGCGGACGCGGCGGAGATCGAAGCGGAACTCTACCTGGTCTCCAAGGGAATCAGAGAGGACCAAGTGGCATTCCGCAACGGGCTGCGCTACATCGTCCGCGTCGTCTTCACACAGGACGTGACCTTGCCGATGGCGCCGAAGTTCCGCGCCGATGCCAGCTATTTGATCACCGGCGCATTCGGCGGTCTCGGCTTGCAGATCGCCCGCTACGCCATCGAAAACGGTGCTCGCCGTTTGATTCTGTTCGGTCGTGAAGACCTCCCGCCGCGCAACACGTGGTCGCAGATTGAGCGCGACAGCCGTGTCGGCGAACGCATCGCCGCCGTGAAGGAACTGGAAGCGCTCGGCGCCGGCATTCACGTCCTCGGCTGCGACGTGTCGAACCGCGAAGACCTGTTTGCCCGCCTCGCGCAGTTTGAAGCGGAAGGCTGGCCGGCGATTCGCGGCGTGATCCACTCCGCGGGCGTTTCCGTCCCGCAAACGATCCTCAACATGGGGCTGGACGATCTCAGCAACGTCCTGCGCCCGAAAGTGTTCGGTTCGTGGAACTTGCACCAATACTTCCGCCATCACGACCTCGACTTCTTCGTCCTGTTCTCGTCGCTGGCGGCCGTCGTCGTCTCGCCGGGGCAAGCGAACTACTCGGCGGGCAACGCCTTCCTCGACGCGCTGGCGTATGACCGCCAAGCGCAAGGCTTGCCGGGGCTCAGCATCAACTGGGGGCCGTGGGGGGAAGTCGGGATGGCGACCAAGCTCGACTTGATCGAGTTCTTCGAGCGCCGCGGCATGTACCAATTCTCGCCGGAAAAAGGTCTGGAAGCGTTCGGCCACCTGCTGCAAAACGAAAACCCGAACGTGACCGTCTCGATTGCCAAGTGGGACGTCGTCGCCCAGAACAACTACCCGGGCGGTTTCGCTCCGGCGATGATCGTCGACATCGCCGCCGAATGCCGCGAAGGAAACGAAAGCCAAGAGGTCGGTAACGACGTGAACTTCCTGGAACAGTGGAAGGGCGCGTCGGACGACGCACAGCGTCTCGCGATGCTCGAAGAGCACCTCCAAGACGTGGTCGCGCACGTCATGCGCTTGAACCGCTCCACGTTGACGGCCGACCAACCGCTGAACTCGCTGGGTCTCGACTCGATGCTCGCCATCGAACTGCGCGTCTCGCTGGAAAAAGCCCTGCAAGTCAAACTCGCGGTTGTCGAACTGCTCAAAGGCCCGACGATTTCCGAACTGGCGGCATCGCTGCAAGACCAGATGATCGGCGCGGCGGAACTGGGCGAAGACGAAGAACTGGCAGAACTGCTGGCAGAGCTTGGCGAGCTGGACGAAGACGACGTGCTGGAACTGTTGCAAAATTCGGCGGTGAGCGAACATGAATGACAAGTTAAAAGCCAAGCTGGCAACACTGTCGCCCAAACAGCGCGAGTTGCTGGAGAAACAACTGAAACGCAACAAAGCGGCGAACGAGGGATCTTCCACGATCCCTCGCGTGCCGCGCAACCAAGACGCGTATGAACTGTCTCCCACGCAAGCCCGCATGTGGTGGTCCGACCAATTGGAGCCCGGCAACGCCGCGTTCATCATCCCGGTCGGGCTGCGCTTTCGGGGGAAGTTGCAAGTACACCTGCTGGAACAAAGCCTAAACACCGTCATCGCGCGCCATGAAGCGCTGCGCACGACGTTTCATCTCAACGAGGAGGGGCAACCGGTGCAACGGTTGGCCCCTGCTCTCCATCTGCCCGTCCCGCTCGTCGATTTGTCCGATTTGCCGCAAGGGGAACGGCAAGCCGAAGAGCAACGCCTCGCCGTTGAAGTCTGCTCGCAGCCGTTCCAACTCGATCAATTGCCGCTGATTCGCACGAAACTTCTGCGGCTCTCGGCAGACGAACACCTCTGGGCCGTCGCCGTGCATCACAGCGTGTTTGACGGTTGGTCCACGGGTGTGTTCGTTCAGGAAGTGGCGACGATCTACGAAACGCTCAAGCAGGGCGGCGCGGTGAATCTGCCGCCCGTGCAAGCGGACGTCATCGACTACGACGCTTGGCAACGCGCCTACCTGACGCCGGAGCGCGTCGACAAGCAAGTCTCCTATTGGCAAGAAAAACTGAAGCGTCCGCTCCCGGTCTTGGAACTGCCGATCGACACCGTTCGTCCGGCGATCCGCACGTTCTCCGGGCGGCACTTCAACCTGTTTTTCTCCGACGGCCTGCCGGAGCGCATCCAAGAGATGAGCCGCCGCGAAGAAGTCACGCTGTTTGTGACGATGATGGCGGCGTACCAAACGCTGCTCTACCGCTACACCGCACTCGAAGACATCCTCGTCGGCTTCCCGATCTCCGGGCGCAACGCGCCGGAGACGCACGGCTCCATCGGCGCGTTCATCAACTCGCTGACCCTGCGCAGTCAATTGTCGGCCGACATGAGCTTTCGCGACCTGCTCAAACAAGTGCGCGAGCGCACGATGGAAGCGTTCGAACACCAAGATGTGCCGTTTGAGCGCGTGATCGACGCCGTGCAACCGGAGCGCGTGCCGGGACATCCCCCGATCTTTCAAACCATGTTCAACTTGAACAAAACCGTTGTGCCGATCCGGCTCTCCGACTTGGAGATGGAGTACGAGCTGATCGACCACCAAGCGGTGAAGTTCGATGTCTCGCTGTCTGTCCGCACTTCCGACACCGTGATCTGGTGCACGTTCGAGTACAACTCCGATCTCTTCGAAGAAGAGACGATCCGCCTGTTTGCCGAACAGTACGGCAACATCTTGCGCGCCGTCGCGGAGAACCCGGACCTCGCGCTCGCCGAGATCGACACGATTTCCGCTGCCGAAATCGACATCGTCGCCGCTCTCGGACTGTTCGACGCTCTGGAATAAAAATGCACCAAAAAAAGCCCCCGCCGTTTGGCGGGGGCTCTTCTCATTACGCTTGTGCGGATTTCAGGTTCGCTTTGCCGGTGTTTTGGCGTTCTTGTTTCACTTGTTTGCGATGCAGAATCTCGAACATGACCGGAACGATGAACAGGGTCAGGAAGGTCGAAGAGATCAGACCGCCCATGACGACGACCGCCAAGCCTTGCGAGATGACCATCGAGGAACCGAAGCCGATCGTCAGCGGCAGGATCGCGAACATCGTCGCGATGGCCGTCATCAAGATCGGGCGCAGACGCACGCCGCCTGCGGAGACCAGCGACTCGCGAATCGAGCGGCCCTTGGCCATCTCTTGCTTCGCGCGGTCGAGCAGGACGATTGCGTTGGTGACGACGATCCCGATCAGCATCAGGAAGCCGATCATGCTCGGCAACGAGATCGGTTGGCCGGAAATCTTGATGCCAAGCAACGAACCGATCAGCGCAAACGGGATGGAGAAGAGGATCGCAAACGGTGCTTTCCCTTCGCCGAAGGTGACGACCATAACGATGTAGACCGCGCCGATGGCGATCAAGAACGCCATCATCATGTCTTTGACCATGCTTGCGATTTGCGCGTTTGCGCCGCCCAGGGAGTAGGAAGCGCCGTCTTCGAGTTGCACGCCTTTCAGCGCGTCTTTGATCGCGGAAGAGGTGCTGGACTTGTCTTCGCCGATGATGCCCGCCGAGACGGAAGCGTACTCGTTGCCGTTGAGCAGTTGCAGCGCGCCCGGTTGGTCGACTTCGTTGACATCGGCGATGTCCTTGACTTGGAACACTTTGCCGGTCGCATCCATCAGTTCGAGGTTGGCGATCGCATCGACGGAAGAGATGCCGTTGCCCGGCTTCAGTTGCATGTACAGGTTTTCTTGCGTCGTGCCGTCCGAGATCACGCCGATTTGGGAATCGGACAGGTACGGGCGGATCATCTGTTGCGCTTGGCCGGAGGTCAAGCCGTGTGCGAGCGCGTCGTCATGGCGGACTTTGACTTCGATGCCCTTGATGCCTTCCTGCAGGTTGTTTTTGACGTTTTCCGTGCCCGGAACGTTTTTGACGATGTCGGTGAGTTTCTCAGCCGCTTTCTTGATCGCCTCTTGGGTCGGGCCGTTGACGACGATCTGCACGTCTGCGCCGTTGGCGGCGTTCGGGATTTGGAACAGTTCAAGCGTGGTGAATTCGCGGTTCGGTTTCAGTTCTTGTTTCTTCTCGTCGATAAACTTCACGATGTCGGTGCCGTTCTTGAGCAGCACCATCCAGTTGGCGACGTTGGTGACGGACGCTTCCTTGCCGCTGCCTTTCGGAGCGCCGACGGTCAACTGCGACGTTTCCACGCGCGGGTCTTGGCGAAGTTTTTCGTCGATGCCTTTCGAGTACGATTGAATCTCTTGCAGTTCTGTGCCGCGCGGCAGGGTAAGCGTCAAGCCGACGACTTTGTTTTGCTCGGACGGCAAGAACGTAAAGCCGGTCGTCATCGCCAGCGGAGCCGAGCCGAGGAGCAGCACGAGCGCTGCGAGGAGCACGGTTTTTTTGTGGTTTAACGACCAGAGCAGAGCTTTTTTGTAGCGTTTCGCCCAGCCGCCTTCATGGTCTTCATGCGAAGCGGAGCCGAATTTCTTCATCATCAGGTACGACAGCATCGGAACGACGGTGACGGAGACGAGGAGCGATGCGAGCAAGCAGAACACGACGGTCAGCGCGAACGGACCGAACACGATCCCGATCATGCCGGAGAGCGCGCCAAGCGGTGCAAAGACCGCGACGGTCGTCAGCGTGGACGACGTGATCGCTTTGACGACTTCCTTGATCGAGTCGACGATCAATTCGTAACTCATCTTCTCGGATTGCAGTCGTCGCATGATGTTTTCAATGACGACGATCGAGTCGTCGACGACGCGGCCGGTCGCGACGATCATCCCGGCAAGCGACATCAAGTTGAGCGCGATGTGGAACTGCTGCAAGAGCGTCAACGTGATCAAGATGGA
Organism: Tumebacillus flagellatus; assembly: GCF_000714935.1. GTDB lineage: Bacteria > Bacillota > Bacilli > Tumebacillales > Tumebacillaceae > Tumebacillus > Tumebacillus flagellatus. The sequence goes on along the minus strand of NZ_JMIR01000019.1, from coordinate 98,276 downwards.
CAGCGGAATCGAAACGATGGAGATGATCGTGGCGCGGAAGTTGCGCAGGAACAAGAGGATCAGGAGTGACGCGAACACGGCGCCGAGGCCGCCTTCGCGCACCATCGAGAACACCGATTCGGAAATCTGTTCCGAAGAGTCCCAGATCATCTTCATTTCCACTTTGTCGTAGTTCTTCATCTCTTCATTGAGAGCTTTGACCACTTCGACGGTGTTGGCGTCCGCGTTTTTCATCAGCGAGATCGCGATGCCGGACTTTTCGCCGACGGTGGTGATCGTTTCTGCGGAATTGACGTTGGAGACGGTCGCTACGTCGCGGAGCTTGAGGTCCGGGCGCAGCGTGAGGTTGGAGACTTGATCGATTGTGGTCAGCGCGCCGCTGAGCGTGACGGTCTCGTCCATTTTGTTGAGGGTGACTTGACCGAGCGGAGCGTTGACGTTCTGAGCTTGAATCATCTGTTGCACTTGTTGATAGGTGACTTTCTGCGCTTTCAATTTCTCAGGATCGACGGCGATGACGATCTTGGATTGCTTCAGACCTTGTGCGTCGACAGAAGCGACGCCGCCCACCGACTTCATCGCCGGGAGGACGTGATCGACAACTTCCTTCTCGAAGTCGTCTTGCGAGACGCCGTCCTTCGGGACGAGCGACGCAAACAGGATCGGCACGGTGTTGGAACCGCCCTTGATGATGTTCGGAGCCATCGCCGTCGCCGGCAATTGGACAGAAGCAACCGCTTCTTCGACTTTGGTTTTCTTCAGCTCGCGGTCGACGCCGAGGTCGAACTCCAAACGGATGAAGGATACCGAGTCTGAGGTGCTGGAGGTGAGCTTTTGCACACCTTCTACATTATTGAGGGCCCGTTCAAGCGGCTTGGTCACGGAATTGAGAGCTTCTTGCGCTGAAGCACCCGGCCAGACCACGTTGACGTAGATGGCGGCCGGCGATACGTCCGGCATCATCTCTTGGTTGAGCTTCGTCGTGGAGTAGACACCGCCGACGATGATGAGCAACACCAAGATGAACACGGCGATCGGGTTGCGCAACGAAAAACGTGTTAAATGGGTCACAGTCCAATTCACTCCTTTTCTTCTCGAACATTCATATGGAGTAGTATGATTTACATGATGCGTTATCCAATTTCTACTTTAGCTGGTGCGTTTCCTTCTGTCATGTAAAAATTTATTCTTTTTTGTCGAATGGAATCGAGATCACCTCGCCGTGAATTTTTTTCGTACAGTACCTTTCATTGCAAGGTAGCTGGTGTTATAATAAACCACAAGGAGATAAACTGACAAGTAAAATTTTACTCACTAACAGGAAAGCGGGTGAGAAACATGGAAAATATACAATTCAAAAAGGGAGTGCTTGAATTGTGTGTCCTCGTGCTGGTCGGCCGGGAAGACCTCTACGGGTACGAACTGGTGAACAGCATTTCAAAACACATCGAAATTTCAGAAGGCACGATCTACCCGCTCTTGCGGCGGCTCACGAAGGAAGGCTATTTCTCCACTTATTTGATGGAGTCGCAAGAGGGTCCGCCCCGTAAGTACTACCGCTTGACCGACAGCGGCATGCGCTATCGGGACGAGTTGGTCCGCGAATGGGACGACTTCGTGGGACGGGTCAATTCCATCATTCGAGGAGGCGAAGAGGCATGACCAAGGAAACCTTTCTGAAAAAACTCGAAGCAGAGCTCCAAGGTCTCGATGCGGACGAGCGCGCAGACATCTTGGCGGAATACCGGGAGCACTTCGAGTTGGCGCTGGAGGCCGGCCGAGACGAATCCGGTGTGGCGCTGGCGCTTGGCAACCCGAAGACGCTCGCCAAGGAGATCCGCGCCTCGGTGCTGGTCGAACAGGCGCAACAGGAACTTTCTATGAAGAAACTGTTCCAAGCGATCTTCACCGCCGCGTCTCTCGGCCTGTTCAATCTGCTGATTGTGGCGGGGCCGTTTGTCGGGTTGCTGGGCCTCTGGGCCGGCATGATCGTCGTCGCCCTCGCGTTCCTGGTTTCGCCGCTGATCGAACTCTATATGAATGGATTTCCGACCACCGGAGCCGATTGGCTGCAATTGCTGCTCTCGCTGGTTCTGGCGATCGTCGGATATTTCCTCGGCCGCGGCATGATCTGGGTGACGAAATGGATGTACAGATGGTTGGTCAGATATCTGGCTTACAATATAAAGCTCGTAAAGGGGAAGAGTCACAATGAAGCGTAAACACACGATGTGGGTGACGGGGTTGGCAACGCTGTTGTTGGCGGCAAGCGTAACGGGTTGCGACGCCAACGTGTTCAAAGGCAAGATGGTTCCGATTTCGCAAGAGAAATCATTTGACGGCAAAAACATCCAAAGCGTCTCGATCGAAGGGCACTCCGTCGACTTGCATCTGATCCCGACGGACGGGGACCAAATCCTGCTCTCGCTCAAAGGAACGCTCAGCGAGAACGCCAAGGACTCCGACAATGAACAGCTCCTCGACGCTTCCGTCAACGGTTCGCAGCTGGTGATCGTCACCAAAGTTCCGGCCTCGTTCATGGACTACAAGGGCGGCGATTTGAAACTCGACGTGCAAGTGCCGAAGAAAGCGTACGACTCGCTCAAAGTGGAGGAACATTCCGGCGACGTGGAACTCGACGCGTTCCAAGCGAAGTCGTTTACATTGGACAGCTCGTCCGGCGACTCGCACGTGCACGGCTTCCAAGGCGATTCGTTCAAATTGACCACGCACTCCGGCAACATGACGCTTGACGCGATGAGCGGCAAGGGCGTGGTCGTTTCGCACTCGGGGGATGTGAAGCTGACGATGAGCGATCTCAAGCAAGACCTTTCTCTCGAATCGCACTCCGGCGACACCGCGCTCTATCTGCCGGAAACCGCCGCGTTCCGACTTGACGCCGTCACGAAATCGGGCAATAAGAAAATCGGCTTCCCGTTCACCGCGCAAAACGCCACAGACGACGGCGAGCACATGACCGCCACCGCCAACAACGCCGGCGACAACGCTCCGCTCGTCAAAATCGACTCGTCTTCCGGCAACTTCGAGATCGGCAAAGCGGCGCACTAACGCAAAACGACAACACACGAGGAGATGCATCCCGCAAAAGGGATGCATCTCCTTTTTTAGTGAAATTTATTTATAAATATGTAATTTTCATGTATGATGTTTACGTGTAAGTGATTAATGTGGATAAAAGGAGGTCTACTAGAATGTCAAAAGAGCTGGACGTCATCGTCATTGGTGCCGGGCTTGGCGGCTTGACGACGGCGGCTTTGTTGGCGAAGCAAGGAGCAAACGTTTTGGTGTTGGAACGGCATTACGTGGTCGGCGGTTGTGCCAGCACGTTCCGTCGGCACCGCTGTGTGTTTGACGCGGCGGTCCATCTGATAGGCGGTCTGGAGCCAGGAGGCTTTACGCACCGGATTCTGCAAGAACTCGATGTTTTGGATCGGTTGCCGCTGGTGGAAGTGTCGCCGATGTATCGGGTTCAGATCGGCTCCGACCACTACGACATACCGGCCGACCTCGACGAGTTCGCCCGTTCGCTGAGCGCTTGGTTTCCAGACGAAGCGGCGGCGATCGAAGAAACGATGATGGAGATCAAAGATTTGGGGACGGGGGTTTTTTTCCCGAAACAACTCTCCTTGCAACGATTGAGACGGATGCCGGAAGTGAACCGGACGACTGTCCAGTCTTATCTGCATGGGAGATTTCGCAACCCGCGCATACCGTTTCTGATCACGTCGCTGTTTCCATACATCGGCGTCACACCGGACGAGATGGAGACGCTGACGTTCATGGCGGTGCTCGCTTCGTACCACGGAGGCGCGTATTACATCGAAGGCTCCACGCAAAAACTGGCCGATGCGCTCGCCTACGCCGTGGAACGCGACGGCGGACGTGTAAAATTGCGCACGGAGGTGGAGCAGATCTTGATCGAAGACGGCCGCGCGGTCGGCGTGCGGACGAAACGGGGCGAGGAATTCCGAGCTTCGACGGTGGTCAGCAACGCCGACATGAGAACCACGTTTACCCGCATGATCGCACCTTCCGATCTTCCGTCGCACTTGCACCGCGAAGTCCACCGCATGATCCCCTCACACTCCGCCTTGCTGCTCTATGCCGCGCTTCGCAATGACGGCTGGACACAACAACTCCCTCACGAATTGATCGTCTACCCACACGAAAACTTCTCCCGAGACTGCAACTCTTTCAACCCGCTGGAACCCGTTCCCGGCTCTTGGTTTGTGCTCACGTGTCCCTCCAAGTCCGACCCGAGTCTGGCACCGGAAGGAACCGCCGTCGTCTCCATCATGATGGGCTGCGAAGCCGATTTCGTCGAGCAGCTTCGAGAGACACGCGGCAAGGACTTTTTGACAGACGCCGCGCTGCAAGCGATCGAGCATCACCTGCCGGGACTTCGCGAACGCGTTACTTTTTTGGAAACGGCAACTCCGCGCACGATCACCCGCTACACCGGCAATTCAGACGGCGCAATCTACGGTTGGAAGCGGTCTGCCTGCCAACCGTTCAGTCGAAGCGCGAAAGGGACGACGGCGATTCCCGGCTTGTTTGCCGCCGGACATTGGACGACGGCGGGACACGGGGTGTTCGGCACGATGCGTTCCGCGCGCTTGGCTGCCAAAGCCATACAAAAATCTTGGAGAACCACATAAGTTGTCACGATGTGCCCGGCCGGATTTCGGGCACATCTTTTTTGTCAAACGGGGTCATATGGGTACAGGCAGTCTCATAGATATGAACGTGACGTTAGTGAACGAAGGAGGGACTGCGTGTGGCGGAGGCGGAAAACAAGCCGTCGATTCGGATTCATGTTGACCAGCAGGTCACGATAGAAGGCGTGCGCGGCCATGAAGAAGTGGAAGACGAAACGGTCGCGACGGAGATTACCGGATTTGACATTGAAGACGATCTGTATGTGTTGCGCGGGGCGCTGTCGTTTGCAGGATTTTTCCGACAGGAAGAAGCGGGCGACGCTCCGATTCCAGATGCGCAGGACGACCGGGATGTATTTGACGCGGGGGCGGACGTGCCGGAAGCGCCGGTGCTGCCGTTCCATCACCGCTTGCCGTTTCTCTTGCAAGTGCCGGTGACGGCGCAGGAGGTTCACCAACGAGAGTCCGGCTCGCTGTACGTGAATCCCAAGATCGGCCAGTGGAACGTGCATGTGCTCGGCGAGAACACGCTTCATCTGCGCGCGGAGTTGATTTTGCAAGGGTTGTCAGGCCAAGAGGGCTATGTGTTCCGCTGCGGCACGCAGGAAGAGGGAGTCAAGCCTGCGTCGAGCCTCGACACCTTGCTGGATCAGGAAGAGTCCCGCACGCTCGTGCCGCCCGCGGTGGCGGAGGACGCGGAGTTTGAAGCGCCGTTTGACAACGCGTGGGCGTCGAATTACCGTCAGAGCTTGGAGGAAGTCGAAGAGCCGGCGTCCGAAGATGACTGGCTGATCGAATCGCCCGCGCCGGATGCGCAAACGGCGGAAGCGGAATATCGCGACCAAGAAGCGGACGACGATGACGATGACGACGACGAAACCGAAATCCTCTTCACGCCGGACCCGCGTCTGGTCTTCCCGATGCCGGAAGCGGACAGCGCGTGGGCACAGCAGTTGAACGCGGCGGAGCAAGCGTTCCCGAACGGGTTGCCGCTCCAAGAGCAGGAGTTGTTCCAACAAGCGCAAGCGATGTTTGAGCAAGCGCAGCGCGAGTTCCCGGACTTGCAAGAAGTGAATTTTGCACAAGCGTCACGCGAAGTCATGGAGCAGTACCAAGTGTCGAGTTTCGAAGAGTTGCAGAAGAGTCTCTTCGATCAAGCGCAACAGTCGCCGTACGCCAATCAGTTTTTGAATCCTTATGCGAGCGGCGGGCAACATCAAGCGTTCGAAGCGAATCAATACCGTGAGGCGTATGACCGCGCGCTGGAGCAATTCGGCGAATTGCAGCCAGACTATAAAGTTCCCTCCTCTTCCGGCACGCCGTCGTCCTCGTCGGCAGGCGCTTCTGCTGACGCGTACCACGAAGCGTACAACCGCATCGTCGCGAGCCACGGCACTCCGAGCCCGGTCGATGAAGACGCCGATGCGTTCGTCCTCGAAGACACCCGCGTTGAGGAGATCACGGAGCTCGACGACACGTTCGACGCGCCGGAGCCGTTTGCAGCGGCGGAAGCGCCGGACGACGATGCGGTTCGTCACGAAGAGACGGTCGAAACCGCCCACGCCGTTCGTCAGGAAGAGAAGGAGGAAACCGCCGAGACGGCAGGGGCGGAAGACTCCGAAGCGACGACAGAATTCCACGACGCACCTTCCGTCGAGGACGAAGCCGACCAAGCGGATGCCGACCCAGCAGCCGACTATACAGAAGCGGACGAAGCAGACCGCCCGATCCTCGAAGCCGAGGAAACGGTGGTCGCGCACTACGAGTTCGAAGACGAAGTGCCGGAGCAAGAGATCATCGCCGCCGCGCCGGAAGTGGTCGAGCAACCGACCAAGCCCGGCGGTCCGAAACTCTCGCTTGGCAGCAAGTCCACGTTCTCCGAGAGCGGCTCCGGCTTGAAACTGTCCGCTCTGCTGGGCGAGTCCCGCGCTCCGGCGGCGCCAGAAGATCTGACGCTTGCGGAAGTCGTGGAAGCGGCGTTTGCGGAATCGGCGCCTCTCCTGCAGGAGAGCCTGACGGGAGAAGCTTCTTCCACCGAGCAGTCGATGATCGCCGCGCCGCTCTATCCTTCGACGACCAGCAAGCACGACTCGGTCTGGGGCAACTTCCTGCGCCAGAAAGAGACGAAAACCACGTTGAAATTCCGCATCGTGCACGAAACCGATTCGCTCCAAGAGCTGGCGGAACAATACAACACCACCCCTTCCGAGCTGCAGCGGGCGAACCGCCTGACGCGCCAAGAAGTGGAGGCCGGTCAGATCCTCTACATCCCGACGAAACGCCGTTAACGAAAAAACAGGCCGGACACCTTGTCCCGCCTGTTTTTTTCGTCTACTCGTTGGTACAAACGCATAGGCTTACAGCAAGAAAAGGGAGGGGAGACGTATGGACAGTGCGCAAGTAGACGTGATCCTCGAAACGGTATTGCCGCGCTACGGAATAAACGTGCGCGGGATCATGCCGCTCAACCCCCAGACCGTCCTCGTGGACAGCGACCGCGGCGTGAAGCGCCTGCGTATCGATACGGACGAACGAGTGGTCAAACGGCGGCACGCCCTCTGGGAACACCTCGCCAAGAACGGATTCCGCCGCATCCCGCGGCATATCCGTTCCCTCTACGGCGAGTCGTGGGTCGAAGCGGCAGATCAGCTTTTTACCCTGAGCGACGACTGGGAAGGCCGGACGCCGGAAGTGATGCCGCTCGACATGCGGCTGGTCGGGCGCAACCTCGCGCATCTTCATGATGCGTGCCGGGGTTTGCAACTTCCGCCGGAGCTCGCGTTGCCCAAACGCCACGGCACCTGGCTGCAACGCTTCACGCAAGCGGGCGAGGAACTGGCGGAGCGCTCGCAGCAATGGAGCGAACACCGTCAGAAGAACATGCTGCAAGAGCGCTTTCTCGAACACTACGAGTGGATTTCCGAACAGATTTCCCGCGCCGTCGAAGGGTTGACCGCCGCCAAGTACGAAGAGGCGGCCCGCCGCGCAGAGCAGGAGGCGGAGTTTGCCGTCGGCGATTACCGTTTGAGCGATTTGCGCATCTCGATGGAAGGCCGCGTCGCCACGCTGCACATCGACGACGCGATCGCCGACCTGCCGCTCTATGACGTGGCGAAATTTGCGCACGGCCTGATCGAGAAGGGCGAATACGACATGGCGCGCCTGTTTGTGGATTCCTACGCGGAAACCGGGCAACTGAGCGAACAAGACATCGTCGTGCTCGACGCGTACATGGCGTTCCCGCACGCGGCGTACCGTCACATCTCGCAATACGCCCGCTTCAAAAAAAGCGCCGACGTGTTTGCCGAGCGGCTGGAACAGGCGGTGATCCAAGGGCAGACGCGCCGTCCGATCCTCTACGGCGCCGACAGCATCACATGGTCGTAAAGGGCCGAAGGAGTGTGAAAGGAGGGACACCCACATGCTGTATGCCGTGATCTTGGCCGGTGGAGTGGGGAGTCGTTTTTGGCCGAAAAGCTCTTCGGCGAACCCGAAGCAGTTTTTGCAGATCTTCGGGGACAAAAGCCTCCTGCAAACCACCGCCCAACGCGTTCGCCCGCTGATCCGTCAAGATTGCATCTACGTGGTGACCAACGACCGCTACTTCGACAAAATCCAAGAACAGCTGCCGGAGTTGCCGTCGGAGAACTTGATCATCGAGCCGGAAGCCCGCGAAACGGCGGCCGGGATCGGGCTTGCCGCGATCAAACTGGCGCGGCGCGATCCAGACGCGGTGATGGCCGTCCTGCCGTCCGACCACTTTATCGGCTCGGAGCAGGATTTCCGCCGCTGTCTCTCTTGGGCGGCTGAGTTTGCCCGCAATCATAAGATGCTCGTCACGTTTGGCATCCGCCCAACCGAGCCGAAAACGGGGTACGGCTATATCAAGATGGATTCTCTGCTCGTCAACGACAACGGCCGCCGCTCCTACCACGTCGCGGAATTTACCGAGAAGCCGGACTTCGACCGGGCGCTGCGCTTTTTGCAATCGGGGAAGTACCTGTGGAACTCCGGGATGTTCGTGTGGAAAGTGCAGACGATTCTGCAAGCGTACCGCCGGCACATGCCGGAGATGTACCAGCAGCTTTCCTACATCTATGAGCACCTCGGCACGCCGGATGAGCGCGACGTGATCCGCGAGACCTACGGGAAGCTCGAAAAGCTGTCGGTCGACTACGCGATCATGGAAAAAGCGCCGAACGTCGCCGTCATCCCCGCCGATTTCGCGTGGGACGACGTCGGGTCGTGGCGGTCGGTGGAGCGTTTTTTGCAACAGGACAACAGCGGCAACATCGTCAACGGCCTGCATGTGGGCATTGACACCCGCAAGTGCATCATCGAAAGCGAAGATTTGCTGATCGCGACCATCGGCGTGCGCGACCTGTTGATCGTGCAGTCCGACCGTTCGATCCTCGTCGCCGACAAAGAGCGCGACCAAGAGATCAAAGACCTGGTTCGCGGCATCGAGAAGCGCGATTTGCGCGAGTTTTTATAAGTAAGGGGGAGTGTGAACGATGGGGAAACGCAAAGAGGAACGCGAGTTGCAAGAAACGTTTGACAGCTACGGCGCCGACGTGGAAATCTTGCGCGAGTGGGATCTGCCTGTCGAAAAAGCCCGTGCCGTGCGCGGCGTGATCAAACTCTACACCTCAGCCGGCTCGCGCATGCTCAAGAGAGTCAACGTCTCCCATGCCCGCCTGCGCTTCATCCAAGAAACGCTGGAGCACTTGTTCCAAAACGGCTTTACCAACGTCCCGCGCTTCATCCGCACCAAGTACGGCGACCCGTTTGTCGTGCACGCGTCCGGGCTTTACTACTTGACCGACTGGATGCCGGGCAAAGAAGCCGATCTGAAAAAAACCAAAAACCTGTTTCTCGCAGCCGAAACGCTCGCACGGTTTCACAACGCGGGGGCAGGTTTTGAAGGCGGCGGTTTCGGGCAAGAGACGCGGGAGGATTTCTCCGCGCTCTGGGGCAAGTACCGCGCCAAACTGGTCAGCTACGACCAGCACCTGGAGGAGCGGCGCGACCAGACGCTGATGGACATCGCCTACGCCGAGCATCGCAGCGAGTTGTTGCAAATGATCGACCACGCTTGTGAACAATTGAACGAGACGCCCTACGGCGCGGTGCTCGAATGGGCGCGCGACCAGAAGACGATCTGCCACGGTTCCTACTCGCGCCAAAACCTGATCGTCGACAAGGAACGCATGAGCATCGTCGACTTCGACCACTGCCATTTCGGGCACCCGATCCAAGACCTCGGCGCGCTGCTCTCCCGCTACATGCCGCGCTGCAACTGGGACGCGGAAATCGGGTTCTCCGTGCTGGACGTCTACCGCGCCCAGCGCGAGATCACCAAAGAAGAGATGACGGTGCTCGCCGCGTATCTCTCGTTCCCGTCGCGCACGCTGCAGCTGGTGGAGTCGTACTTTGAGCGCACCCGCGACTGGGAAGTGGAGCGCTTCGCCAAAAACTTCCGCAAATCGCTCGCGCTCGACCGCGGCCGTGAAACGTTCGTGCAAGAGATCATCGACCGCTACGGGTTGACGATGCAGGCGCCGTCGTTCGCGCCGCAGCTCGACGATGTCGGCTCCTACGATCTCGAAGAATACGAATCCTCCTCGGCGCAAGCGCGCAACGACGGCTGGGAAGAGAATCGAAATGCGGAGGACGAGGAAAGCGGCCCGATCGCCGTGCAAGTGGAAGACCATGAGGCCAACGTCACGCTCGCCCGCTTTGCAGACGACGAAGACGAGAGCGAAGAGTCGCCGCAAGCGATCACCCAAGCGGCGCAAACCCGTCAAGCGCGCCCGAAAGCCAAGCGCACGCAAGCGGATGTGGCACCGCGCCGCCGTTCGACGAACAGCGGCGGACCTACGGGTCCGTGGACGCCGGGTCGCTGATTCGAGCGAAAAAACAGACAACGCCCAGTCGTTCAAGGGAAAGGGGACCATCAAAGGAAAATGATGGTCCCCTTTTTGTGACGAAATCGTGAAAGTGAAGACTTTCACAAAGTGTTCATACAAAAATGCCTCGGTTGGGTATAGAGTATTACATGAAATGTCGAGGCAAGCTAAGTAAAAAACAAGTGAGTACAAGGAGGGGAATCGCATGCTACACGTTCTTCCGTACATCAACGAAGGGTTTATGTTGGCCAGTGCGCTTACGATGGCACTCGGGTGGTGGCAAATTCGTCGCAAGCGGGTCGAGGCCCATAAACGTTTGATGGTAACGAGCGTGGTGCTGGCTTCGCTGTTCTTCATCGGATACGCGACCAAAACGATTCTGGTCGGGGACACCAGCTTCGGAGGACCGGAACATCTCCGTGTCACGTATCAAACCTTCTTGCAACTGCACACGGTCTTGGCAACTGTCGGCGCGGTCTTAGGGCTTCTGGCTCTTCGATTCATATACAAACGCTCGCTTCGCAAACATGCGAAAATCGGGCGTGTAGCAGCACCTGTTTGGTTTATCACGACAATCAGCGGTCTTGGAGTCTTCCTGATGCTGTACGTGATCTACCCGCCGGGCCCCACGGTTAACGTATTCCGCGCGTGGCTGGGCCAATAAACGTGAGGGGAGAGAAACACTTTGAAGCCGTCTAGATTCAAAAAACCTTTTTCTATCGCGGCGCTGCTTGCAGGTCTCACCGTCCTGTTGTCGGGTTGCTCCGATCAATATCCGGTCCTGAATCCTGTAGGTCCAGTTGGTCAAGAAGAACTGCATCTGATCAAGCTGTCCACAGTCTTGGTCGCCATCGTCATCATTCCGGTCTTGATCTTGCTTGCGATCATCGTCTACCGCTATCGTGACAAAAAAGGCAACACCGCACCGTACCAGCCGAACTGGGATCACAGCACGAAGCTGGAATACCTCTGGTGGGGCATTCCGATCGTGATCATCGCGATCTTGGGCACCTTCACCGCGAAAAGCACGTTCTCGCTGACCAAGCCGCCGGTCGAATCGGCCGACATCAAACCGCTGGTCATCCAAGTTACGTCGCTCGACTGGAAGTGGGTCTTCACTTATCCGGATCAAAAAATCGCAACTGTCAACTACGCAGAAATCCCGGCTGGCGTTCCGGTTCAGTTCCAACTGACCGCAGACTCTCCGATGAACTCGTTCTGGATTCCGGCGCTTGGCGGTCAAGAATACGCAATGCCGGGTATGGACATGCGTCTGTGGCTGCAAGCCGACAAAATCGGCACGTTTGACGGCAACGGCGCAAACTTCACCGGCGAAGGCTTTGCACACATGGACTTCAAAGTCGTCTCGAAGTCGGAAGCCGACTTCAACGCGTGGGTTTCCGACGTGAAGAAAAACTCTCCGGCGCTGACGGTGGACGGCTACAACAAGCTCACCGAAAAAGGCACCGCAGAACCGCAAACCTTCTCGTCCTACCCGGAAGGCTTGTATGAAAACACCGTTGACAAAAACGGCGGTATGTACATGAAACACGACATGAGCAATATGAGCGGTATGGAGAACATGCCGAGCATGGCGAAATAACAACCTGAATCAGGAAAAGTTCGAAAGAGAAAGGAATGACACTTGGATATGGATAGCATCAAACAATTCGCTTCCACGTTCTTCGTGACAGGCGATCCCATGATTTACGGGGCCGACGTATCCATCGTTCTCGTCAGTGTCGCCATCCTGTTCTACCTCACCAAATTCAAAAAGTGGGGTTGGCTCTGGCGCGAATGGCTGACCACCGTCGACCATAAGAAAATCGGGATCATGTATTTGATCGCGGCTCTGCTGATGCTGTTCCGCGGCGGCGTTGACGCCATTCTGATGCGGATTCAGCTGGCCGCTCCGAATATGAAGTTCTTGGAGTCGCAGCACTACAACGAAATCTTCACCACGCACGGCACGATCATGATTCTGTTCATGGCGATGCCGCTGATCTTTGCGATGTTCAACATCGTCGTGCCGTTGCAAATCGGCGCGCGCGACGTAGCGTTCCCGTTCCTGAACGCCGTTTCCTTCTGGCTGTTCTTCATGGGCGCCATGCTTCTGAACCTGTCGTTTGTCATCGGCGGTTCTCCGGACTCCGGCTGGACTTCGTACCCGCCGCTCTCCGAACTGGGCTTCTCCAACGGCCCCGGTGAAAACTACTATCTGCTCTCGATCTTGATCTCCGGTATCGGTTCGACCGCAACCGGCATCAACTTCTTGGTTACGATCCTCAAGATGCGCGCTCCGGGCATGAAACTGATGAAAACTCCGATGTTTTCTTGGTCGGTGCTCGCCACTTGCATCATGATCCTGTACGCGTTCCCGGCTCTGACCGTGGCGCTGATTCTGCTGTTCATCGACCGCATCGGCGGCGCGCATTTCTTCACGCTGACCGGCGGCGGCAACCCGATGATGTTTATTAACTTGTTCTGGATCTGGGGTCACCCGGAAGTGTATATCGTCATCCTTCCGGCGTTCGGGATCTTCTCCGAAGTCGTCTCCACGTTCTCCAAAAAGAGACTGTTCGGCTACACTTCGATGGTCTTGGCGCTCGTTTCGATCAGTATCATCGGCTTCTTCACCTGGGTTCACCACTTCTTCACGATGGGCGCAGGCGCAGACGTCAACGCATTCTTCGCCATCGCGACGATGGCGGTTGCAATACCGACAGGGGTTAAAGTCTTCAACTGGCTGTTCACCATGTTCCGCGGCCGCATCTCCTTGACGCAGCCGATGCTTTGGACCCTCGCGTTCATTCCGTGCTTTGCGATCGGCGGCGCGACCGGGGTTATGCTTTCCGTCGCTCCGGCCGACTACCAGTACCACAACTCGTACTTCCTGATCGCCCACTTCCACCAAGTCTTGATCGGCGGCGTGGTCTTCGGGATGTTTGCCGGCCTCTACTACTGGTGGCCGAAGATGTTTGGTTTCAAACTGAACGACCGCCTCGGCAAATGGTCGTTCTGGCTCTGGAACATCGGTTTCTACGTTTGCTTCATGCCGCAATACGCACTGGGCTTCATGGGCATGACCCGTCGTATCTACGTATACGGTTGGGACCGCGGTTGGGCTCCGCTCAACATGGTGTCCACGATCGGTGCCTTCTTGATGGGGATCGGCTTTATCGTCATGGTATGGCAGATCATCTACTCCATCAAACACGGCGAGCGCGATACCACCGGCGACCCGTGGGGCGGCCGTACGCTCGAATGGTCGATTCCGTCTCCGGCACCGCTGTACAACTTTGCGGAAATCCCGGTCGTGAAATCCCGCGACGCTTGGTTTGAAATGAAAGAAGAAATGGCTCAACCTGGCTATCAGAAAAAACCGGTTCACATCGAACCGATCCACATGCCGAAAAACTCGGGGATTCCGTTCTTCATGGCTGTCTTCTTCTTCATCGGCGGCTTTGGTGCGGTGTTTGAGTGGTACTGGATGGCGATTCCGGGCTTGATCGGGATCTTCGCTTGCCTGTTCGCTCGTTCCTTCCAATACGACACCGACTACTACATCCCGGTCGAAGAAGTCGAAGCAACCGAATCCGCATTGGGGAGGTTGTAAGACGTGGCACAACTTGCACATGATATGAAACACGGCGGACATGATGCTCATGCACATGACCACGGGCATCACGACCAAGAAGGCTTGAAGATGCTCGGCTTCTGGTTCTTCTTGGCCACCGACTTGCTGATCTTCGCCTGCCTGTTCGCGACGTACATCGTGCTGCGCACGCACGTCGACGGCGGCCCGACCGGCAAGGAACTGTTTGAAGTAAAAGGCTTCATGACCGAAACGTTCTTGCTCCTGACCTCCAGTTTCACCTCGGGTCTGGCAACGCTTGAAATGCGAAAAGGCAACGTCAAAGGGCTGATCGGCTGGCTGATCGTCACCGTGCTTTTGGGCATGGGCTTCCTGGGCTTTGAAATCACCGAGTTTGTTCAATATGCGATGGACGGCGCAACGATGTCCCGCAGTGCGTTCCTGTCGGCGTTCTTCACTTTGGTCGGCACTCACGGTGCCCACGTTACGGTGGGGATGTTCTGGATCATCGGGATTATGATTCAATTGTCCCGTCGCGGCATCACCGATGTCACCCAGCGCAAAGTGATGACCTCCGGCTTGTACTGGCACTTCTTGGACGTCGTGTGGGTCTTCCTGTTCACCGTCGTCTATCTGAGTGGGATGGTGATGTAACATGGCAAACACGAACTCGCATGCAAAACATGAGTCGCCGAAAATGTACATCATCGGCTTCATCCTCTCCATCGTGCTCACGCTGGCAGCATGGTGGCTGACGGAAGCCGGTGTCATGGCTGTCAAAGCCTTGATCTTCACCATCGTGATCTTGGCTGCTCTCCAGATCGTCGTGCAGTTGTTCTTCTTCATGCACATCACGGAAAAAACCGACGGTCCGCGCTACCACGTCATGGGCCTGATTTTGGGCCTGATGTTCACCGTGCTCATCGTCGGCGGTTCGATCTGGATCATGTCGTTCAACTCGATGGTATCGTAAACGTACGAAAATCTTTACGAAAGACCTAGAACTTCCCTCTTGCTATGTCGGCTCCATCTCTTATAAAGTGGTAGAGATAGAGTATAGTTTAGTAGGGAGACGAAAAACGTGCGCATGAAAAAATGGCTCAAGCGAACTGGTCTGCTCTTCAGCTTGTTCACATATCTACTGGTATCAAGCGTACTGCTGGTCTTTTACGGACCTTTTGAACATCTGCGTGCTATGGTTGTCGGGTCGATTCTCACGTCCCGGCATCCGCAGTACGCAGAATATTTTTTATCTGAAGAGAAACTGAAGCAATACCAACCTCTGGCGATGGACGCGGCGGCGGCGGGAAGCGCCGATGCAGAGGCGCTGAACAACTACAGCGACATCCACGATAATTCCATCGACGTGATCCCGATCGACGAGAAGCTGTTCACCGGCAAGTTGATGATCGTCAAAGACCCGAAGCGTCTGCACGTCGAAGTGACGCAACACCTCAACGATGTCGGGGAGTTGGTCAGCGACATGGCGGACCGCACGAACGCGGTGGCCGCTGTGAACGCCGGCGGATTTTTGGACGTGTCGGGACACGGCACCGGCGGGATTCCGCTGGGGTTGACGATCTCGCACGGAAAGACCGTCGTGTCGCCGACGAACGCCCCGATCATCGGCTTCAATCAAGCAGGCGCTCTGGTCATCGGCAACTATAATAAGGAAGACATCGCGTCGTTGCACCTCACCGAAGCGGTCTCGTTCGGTCCGCAACTGGTCGACAAAGGCCAAGGGTTGATCACGAACGGCGACGGCGGCTGGGGACGTTCGGCGCGCTCGGCGATCGGCCAGCGCAGCGACGGCGCGGTGCTGCTCCTCGTCGTCCAAGGGCGCGGGACGGGCGGCATCGGCGCGACGCTCAAAGACATTGAGCAAGTGATGCTTGAAAACGGCGCGATGACGGCCGCCAATCTGGACGGCGGGTTTTCCTCCGAGATGTGGCAGGACGGCTCGTTGACCGTGCCGCCCAGCAACCCGCTCGGGGAACGCCCGGTCGCCACGGCGTTTGTCGTCACGAAAAACTGAGGAGGGAAGAGCCCATGAAATCGTGGAAGAAATACTTGATGCTCTTCGCCTCGGTCGTCGTGTTGCAAATGACCGGCTTCTACGCGCTGGAGCAATACTTGACGCCGTCCGGCGAGACGTCGAGCTTCTCGGCGGTCGCCGTCGCCAAAGTGTCGGTGCCGATCGAAGAGCATCTGCAACCTCCGGACACGGCGTTGCTGTACGACATCGACGCCAAGGGCAAGACGATGGCGTACTACACGCATCAATCGCAAGTCGTGATCACCAATCAGAAGAAACAAACCCTCGGGTTGTTTGACTTGGAGGGCGCGCAATACCTGCAATGGATGGACAACGGCAAGACGCTGTTCTACTTCGTCCACCACTGGGGCAAGTACACGTTTGGCGTGTACAAAGTCGCGGAGCAGGAGTTGGTGCCGCTCTACGACATGGAGTCGGGGAATCGCGTTTCCATCGAGCAACTGTTCAAATCACAGTATGCCCAATCGATTTACTTCCTCTATACCGAAGACGGGCAGAAGCGCCTCGGCTTCTACGAGTCGATGTTCGGGTTCAAGTCGATCGGGCTCAACGGCTTCGAGCCGAAGAAGACGTGGTTTGACGAGAAAGAGAACATCCTCTCGATTCAAGACGAGGTCGGCGTTGTGCATCGCTACCAAAACGGCCGCGAAATGCCCGCCAAGAGCAGTGCTCAGAACTAAATGGCAAAACACCACGAACGCCGCATGACGGCGCGCTCGTGGTGTTTTTTTTCGTCATCAAAGTTACTGTGTCAAGTTCCGAGGAACATCGTCATCAGCACGAGGAACAACAGCAAGAGGATCAAGATGTCCAGCACGTTCGGGAAGAACAGCGCCCGCAAGAAGATGATCCCGATGGCTGTGCACAGCAACACTTTGACGACGCGCAAGAGATAGTAGTACATCGCCGTCACCCCCGTTTCGACAAACTGCATGGGTCGGTTCACCGTATCCTATGAAGGTGCCGTGCACGGCGTGACAACGGCCCATCTCTCTGCATAGGGTATGGAAAGAACTTTTTTGCAGAGGGCAGGGGATCTACGTCATGGAAATCGTGTTTGGACCCGAGGGCTGGCGCGGACGCACCGCCGACGCGCTGACACTCCCGAACGTCAGGATCGTCTCGCAGGCGTTGGCGGACGATCTGGTGGAGCGGCAGGCGGAAGAGCAGGGCGTCGTGATCGGCTATGATACGCGTTTTCTCTCCGACGCGTTCGCGCGTGTTACGGCGCAAGTGCTGGCGGGCAACGGCGTCTCCGTCTACTTGCTCGACGCGCCGGCGCCGACGCCGTTGCTTTCTTTTGCGGTGCGCTACCACGGAGCGGCGGTCGGCGTGATGATCTCCGGCAACCACCGCGCCCCGGATTGGAACGGCCTCGCGTGGAAAGGCCCGCACGCCGGCCCGATCATGACCAGCGAACTGAAGTACCTCGCCGCCAAAGTCGGGCGAACCGCGCCGAAGACGATGGAGTTCGAGCAAGCGCTGGAGCAAGAGCTGATCCGTTTCGCCAACTGCGACGAGCCGTATGTGCATCATCTCTTGCGCCTGCTCTCCGTCTCCGCCCGGAAGAAACGCCGCCTGCGCATCGTGGTCGACGGCATGTACGGAGCCGGCGGCGAGCTGATGGCGACGGCGTTTGAAGAGCTCGGCAGCGACGTGATCCGGATGCGTCTGCGCCACGATCCGCTGTTTGGCGGCATCGCGCCCGACCCGGCGGTTTCGGAGTATCTGACCGCCTTGCAGGAGAAAGTGATCGAGACGGGAGCCGACTTCGGCGTGGCGATTTCCGGCGACGGAGGCCGCCTCACCGCCGTCGACGAGCAGGGGAGGGTCGTGAGCGGCCAAGACCTTTTTTCCTTGACGGCGCTGCATCTGTTGCGGGAGCGCGGCTGGAGCGGCTCGCTCGTCAAAACGTCCGACGTCTCGAAAAAAATCGACCGGCTCGGCGACCGCTACGAACAGCGCGTGCGGGAAGTCGGCAAGGGGTTCAAGAAAGTCCAAGACCGCGTGCAGCGCGAAGACGTGCTCGCGGCGGGCGAGAGCAACGGCTCGCTGATCATCCCGCGTCACATGCCGGAGCGCGACGGGCTGTTCGTCGGCGTGTTGCTGTTGGAGCATCTGTTGTGGACGGAGCAGAGCTTGAGCCGGTCGTTGGATGAAATGCGGACGATCGTGGAAAACTAGTCCTTACATGCCAAGGGTTGCATGCCCTTGGCCTTTTTATTATGATCAAAACTGACGCAAGAGAGCGAGGGAACAGAGATGTTGAACGGCATCGAGATCTTCTTCAATCTGTTGTGGCTGTTTCTGTTGGGGGTTGGCGCGTGGATGACCGTGCGGATTCTGCGCAAACCGGACCCGTATGACGAGGGAACGGCTGTCGTCGAAGAAGAGGACTAGGGGGGACTTCCATGTGGCAACGCGTGCGTTTCGCGTGGGGGAACCTGTGGCGCAAACCGCTGCGCAGCTCGCTGCTCGTGGCGAGCACGGCGATTACCGCTTCGATTTTGTTCCTGAGCTATTTCTTTCTTCTGAGCGTCGACAAAGGCCTCACCGCAAGCCAAGCCCGCTTCGGGGCCGACGTGATGGTGGTGCCCAAAAGCTACGGCGCGGTCGCCGAGCAGGTGATGATCTCCGGTGAGACCTCTCCGTTTTACATGCCGAGTTCCGTGTTGGACAAGCTGCGTCAAATTCCGGAAGTCGAGCAGGTGTCGCCGCAGTTGTATCTGGCGACGTACTCCGGCGTTTGCTGTCAGATCCAAGGGGACTTCTCCGTCGTGGCGTTTGACCCGGGCAGCGACTTCACGTTGAAGGGCTTTCGAAGCGAAGTCGGGCACAAGATGACGTCCGACTCCCTTCTAATAGGCAGCGAAGCCGGAGGGCGCAACGCGATCGCCCACATGAAGTACCAAGCGTACCGCGAGCGGTTGAACTTGTTCGGGCATGACTTTGAAGTGGCGCAGGTGTTGTTTCCGACGGGCACGGGAGCGGATCATACGATTTTCATGAGTTTGGACAAAGCGCGGACGTTGGACGTGAAAGCGCCGCCCGATTCGATCTCCGTGGCGCTGGTCAAAACGAAACCGGGCGACGAAGAGTTCGTCAAACGTCAAATTGAACGCACCGTGCCGGACGTTGCGGCGGTGACGGGAGCGAAAATTCGTGATACGATGAACAAGCAACTTCGTCCGATGCGGTTGCTCTCGTATGCGATGATCGGAATCGTGCTCGTGATGGCGGCGTTGCAGGCGATGACGCTTTTTTCCGCACTGGTGCAAGAGCGGATGCGCGAGATCGGGATGTTTCGCGCGGTCGGGGCGGGAGCGTGGGCGGTCTATCGCTTGTTTTTGACGGAGGCCGCGCTCGCCGCGCTTGCGGGCGGCGGGATCGGGGTCTTCGCGGTGGCGACGACGCTGTATGACAACCAAGGGCTGCTGCTCAAGTCGTTCACGTTGCCGCTCGTGTTCCCGACGCTTGCGTCGATGTCCGTGCTTGCCGTTTCGGCGCTCTTGGTCACGATGTGCATCGGCATGCTCGCCGCCGCCGTGCCGGTGCACCGGATTCTGCGCCGCAATCCCTACGACGCGATTCGGGAGGGGGAGTCGTGATGATCGAGTTGCTCGGCGTGACGAAAACCTACCAGGGACCGTGGAACGGGGGGAGCCGCGAGCGGGTGCGGGGCCGGGATGTGCCCGACTATTTGGAGCGCAAACGGCAGATTCATGCGCTCGCCGGCATCGACCTGAGGATCGAGCAGGGCGAGTTTGTCGCGATCATGGGGCCGTCGGGAAGCGGGAAATCCACGTTGCTTTCGGTGATCGGGCTGTTGAGCCAGCCGACGGAGGGTGCCGTTTTTATAGACGGCAGGGATATGACGCAGTTGCGGGAGCGGGAGCGGACGAGGCTTCGAGCCCGGCGGATCGGGTTTGTGTTTCAGTTCCCGAGCCTCGTGAACACGTTGAACGTCCGGGAGAACGTGCTGCTGCCGATCTTGTTGCGGGGGAGCGTGACGAAATCCGACCGGATGCGGGCGGACGCGCTGCTCGCGCGCGTGGGGCTTACCGACCGGGGAGAAGACCGTTCGTTTACGCTCAGCGGCGGCGAGCAGCGGCGCGTGGCGTTGGCGCGCGCGCTGATGGGCGACCCGCCGCTTTTGTTGGCCGACGAGCCGACCGGAGCGCTGGACGAAGAAACAGCGGAAGAGATGATGGGTTTGTTCTCCCGCTTGCAAGCGGAGGGCAAAACGGTGGTCATGGTGACGCACGACCGCAGCTTGACGCGGTACGCGAACCGCACCGTGAAGATACAGTCTGGAGTGATTGAAACATGATGAATGAATTGAATTGGAAACGAATTTTTGCTGTCGCGGGGATTTTGGGTGTGATTTCGGGCGTGATCCCGATGTTCTTCACCCCGGATCTGCTCGTTTCGACACTGCCGGTCGCGATGATGTTTGCGATCTACTTCATCGTACAGCGCGTGGAGAAGCGCCGCTTCACGCACGGAATCATCGGCTCGATATTGGCTGCGGTGATTTCTTATGCGGTTTATGCGATCTACGTCTACGCGCGATACGGGTCTGTCGATGGCAACACGCTGTTGTTGAACGCCGTGAAGCAGCTCCCGATGCTCGTCGTGATCATCTCGGTGTTCGGGACGTTTATCTTCACCAAAACGCATGAATGGACCGAGAAGAAACGCGCCGAACTCGACGCGAAAGTGGCCGCCAAGAAAGCGAATGAAGAGCGCGCCAAAGTCAAAGACAAGCATTCCAAAGTCGACAAACCGTTCGTCCCGCACGCGACGGCAAAGCGCTACCGCAACACGAAGAAGAAGAAAAAGAAATAAGCTGAGCAACAGAGAAAAACCGTTGAGGCCGGGTGGCTGCAACGGTTTTTTGCTTTGATAAATCCCTCCGGCGCGAGCAGAAGGAGTTGGTTCTTTCGGGGGTCTGCGCCAATGGTTTTTGGGCGTGCAGAATCAAGACTCTTCGTCAAGGAACGTGCGGTTGAATTTCGTCAGAAGCCGGCCGAAGGTCTCCAGTTCTTCGTCCGACCAGTCTCTGAGCAGGTTCCCGATGCGTTTCATGCGAGCCTGTTTGTGGGCTTGCAGCTCGTGGAGTCCTTCCTCTGTGATCTCCAAAGAATACGCTCGTCTGTCCGTCGGGTCGGGAATGCGGGTGACATAGCCTTTTTGCTCCAGAGACGCCGCTTGTCTGGAGACGGTGGAGATGTTCAGACGGAATTCGTCGGCGAGCGCTTTAACTCCGGCCGATCCGTGGGATGCTATTTGATGGAGCAACAGGTACGCGGAGCGGTCGAGGTCGCCGATTTTTTTTAACGTGGAAATCGACGTGGCGCGGCGCACGAGAAACGCTGTTTCCACTTCGACCGTCTCCAAGGCGCGTTTATCCATTTCAATCACCTCTTCGGGAAACTACTTGTCATCATGTTGACAACTTTCGAGGAAGTTGTATAATGCAACTATGTAGTTTCATGATACAACTATTTTGGACAAGAAACAATCGGAAAACAATCGCATCTCGATGTGAATGGGCATATTCCGATGAAGGAGGGGTTTCAATGTCATCCTTGCCGGAACAGGGAAGCAGTAGTCTTCTCAAACAGCCGCGCGCGGTGTGGGCTGTGTTTTTTGCAGGCATTATTGCATTTATGGGCTTGGGGTTGGTCGACCCGATCTTGCCGGCGATTGCGAAGAAGCTGGATGCTTCGCAGAGTCAAGTCACCCTGCTGTTCACGTCGTACAACGCTGTGATGGCCGTGGCGATGCTGATCACCGGCGCGATTTCGTCTCGTTTGGGGATCAAGTGGACGCTGTTGCTGGGGATCTTGGTGATTGCGCTGTTCTCAGCTTTGGGCGGTTTTTCCAACAGCATCGGCGCGTTGATCACCCTGCGCGGCGGTTGGGGATTGGGGAACGCGCTGTTTGTGGCGACGGCGTTGACAGCGATCGTCACGCTCTCGAACAGCGGGACGGCACAAGCGATCATCTTGTATGAAGCCGCGATCGGACTCGGGATTTCCGTCGGTCCGCTGCTGGGCGGCTGGCTCGGCGCGATCTCATGGCGCGGTCCGTTCCTCGGCGTGGCGGGGCTGATGGTGGTGGCGTTTTTCTCGACGGTGTTCCTGCTTCCGAAAGCGAAGAAGCATGAGGGGCCGAAGAAGAGCATCTCGCTGTCGGCACCGTTCAAGGCGTTGAAGCACCGTTCGCTGGTCGTGTTCGGCTTGACGGCTGCTTTGTACAACTTCGGGTTCTTCACCTTGCTTGCGTACGCGCCGTTTGTTTTGGGGCTGGATGAGCACGGTCTTGGGTTTGTGTTCCTGGGCTGGGGGATCCTGCTCGCGGTCACGTCGGTGTTTATGGCGCCGAAATTGCAGAAGGCGATGGGCACGATCAAAGCGATGAGCCTGATGCTTGCGCTGTTTGCCGTCGTGTTGCTGATCATGGGGATTTGGACGCAAACGCAATGGGTGACGATCACCTGCGTCATCGTGGCGGGGGCGTTGCTTGGGAACAACAACACGCTGATCACGACGGCGGTTATGAACGCCGCGCCGGTGGAGCGTTCCACGGCGTCTGCTGCGTACAGCTTCCTGCGCTTCATCGGCGGCGCGGTCGCCCCGTACCTCGCCGGCAAACTCGCCGAATGGTACAACCCGCACATCCCGTTCATCGTCGGGGCCGCGTTTGTTTTTGTGTCGGTGGTGTTCATCGGAATGAACCATCGCCATGTGAAGCACGTCGACCACGTGGCAGGGCATTAAGAGAATCCGGTAGGAAAAAGACACCTCTGCCGAAACGTGGAGGTGTCTTTTTTGCAAGCGGATGTTACATGTTGTATCCGCTGTGATCACGTGGTAGGATCAGCCTAACGTTCCAAAAAGGCGGGGAGACGATGAAACAGGAAACTCTGATGAAGCCTACTAATGATCTTGTGTTTAAAGCTTTGTTCGGTCAGGAAAGCAGCAAAGAGTACTTGAAATCACTGTTGGAAGCGATCCTTGACGCAAAGATCTCAGATCTGACGCTTGTAGACCCTGTACTTAAAATTCAAGATCTTGACGACAAAAGCTCCATTCTGGATATCAAAGTGCTCACCTCTGAACGGGAGCAAATCGACCTCGAAATTCAGATTACGAACCAAAAGCATTACTCCAATCGCTCCCTCTATTATTGGGCCAGAATGTACGGTGGACAATTAGAAAATGGACAACAGTA
This sequence comes from Tumebacillus flagellatus, assembly GCF_000714935.1. GTDB lineage: Bacteria > Bacillota > Bacilli > Tumebacillales > Tumebacillaceae > Tumebacillus > Tumebacillus flagellatus. The sequence continues at coordinate 74,798 of NZ_JMIR01000019.1, read as the reverse complement.
TCGACAGCTAAAAAAGGCAATCTGCATCAATCTCGTGGATTTTGTTCATTTTCAAGGACAGGCCGATTTTCACAACTCGTTTTTGATTCGGGAGCGAAACAAAGGCTTCACGCTCACCGACCATCTGGAGATGCACTTTATCGAATTGCCGAAGTTCGGATATAATAAAGAAAAAGTACTTGAGACGGGGAACGCCTTGTTTCACTGGCTTTTTTCTTGCGTTATGCAGACAGACTTAGCGAAGAGGATGTGAGTTCTATGAGCGAACAGGTCCAAGGTGCTTATCACAAACTCGTAACTCTTAGTGGAGATGAAATATTAAGGCATCGAGCCCTTAGTCGTGATATCGCAAGGTTAGATGAACTGCAACGAATGGAAGACGCAATCGAAGAGGCTGTTGAAGAAGCAGCAATAATCGAAGCAATCTCCGCTTATCAAGACATCCTCCAAGCCTTCTACAAACTCGACTTCACTCCCTATCTGAAAAAACTGCGCGAACAGCCGCTTGATACCATCCACGCTCTGCGCAAATCGCTCCCCAAGGATAAGTCTCTGATTCTCCAAGACCTCGAAAATCTCTAAGTCCAAGACACCTCTCCTGAAAAGTTGAGGTGTCTTTTTCCATCTCTCTTGTGATATTGTAAGAATGATTGTAACAATGACCGGAAGGAATTGGTGGAGATGAGCCAAAAACGAACCAAACCGCAGTCCTCGTCATCGACGCACAAGTAGGACTGGTGGAAGGCACTCGCCCGATCTACCGCAAGGAAGAAACGCTGGATCGCATTCAAGACGTGCTCGCCAAAGCCCGCAACGCCGACATCCCGGTGCTCTACGTCCAAGACGTCGACGTCGCCCCGGTCGGAACCCCGGAATTTGCCGTTCACCCCAGCATCGCGCCGCTCGACGGAGAACTCTCGGTGCACAAAAAATCAACCGACGCTTTTTACGGGACGGATTTGCACGAACGTTTGCAAGCTCTCGGCGTCAACCATCTCGTGATCACCGGCTTTAAAACCGAATACTGCGTGGACTCCGCGTGCCGCCGCGCCACGACGCTCGGCTACTTCGTCACGCTCGTCCAAGACGCGCACTCGACCACCGACAACAAAGTCCTCTCCGCCGAGCAAATCGTCGCGCACCACAACTGCAACTTGCACGGCTTGGACAATTTGGAACACTACATCGTCGTCGTCCCGTCCGACGAACTCCAATTCGAATCTAAATTTTACTAAGAAACAGTAGCACCTTCACACACTCTTCGTGTATACTATGTATCAAATCAACCCACACTAACGTAAGACTGCGATGGGAAAGAGTAGAGACTGGAAACTTTCAGAGAGGGTGGTTGACCCGCTGTGAGGCCGCCTAAGTGAAATGTCTCGAACGTCGTCCCGGAGTCGTTGCCCTGAACCTTCCTGTCTGTGGCAGGATCACTAAGGGTGACCGGTGAATCCGTTATCTTCATTGGAGTGCGCCTCGACCACAGAGCGGGGCGAACCAAGGTGGTACCGCGGAAGAAACGTCTCTTCCGTCCTTGTTGACGCGATTTCCGCGTCGGAGGACGGAGGGGACTTTTTTATTTTGAGGAGGTTTTCCAACATGACAGAACTGAACATCCCGAAAGTCTACGATCCCAAAGCCGTAGAAACCAAACTCTACGACTGGTGGATTGCAAACAACCTGTTCAAACCGAACGAAAACAAAGAAGCGCCGAAGTACTCCATCGTCATTCCGCCGCCGAACGTCACCGGCAACCTGCACATGGGGCACGCGCTGAACCTCTCCATCCAAGACTCCCTGATCCGCCGCAAGCGCATGCAGGGATATGATACCCTCTGGCTGCCGGGCACCGACCATGCCGGCATCGCCACCCAAGCGAAAGTCGAGAAGAAACTCCGCGACGAGCAAGGCGTCTCCCGCTACGACCTCGGCCGCGAGAAGTTCCTCGAAAAAGTCTGGGAATGGAAAGACGAGTACGCCGACACCATCCACAAACAATGGGCGAAAGTCGGCATCTCCGTCGACTACTCCCGCGAGCGCTTCACCCTCGACGAAGGGCTGTCCAAAGCGGTTCGCACCGTGTTCGTCAAGCTTTACGAAAAAGGTCTGATCTACCGCGGCAACCGCATCATCAACTGGGACCCGGCACAACGCACCGCGCTCTCCGACATCGAAGTTATTTACCAAGACGTGCAAGGCGCGCTCTACCATCTGCAATACCCGCTCACGGACGGCAGCGGCCACATCACCGTCGCCACGACCCGCCCGGAAACGATGCTCGGCGACACCGCCGTTGCCGTTCATCCGGAAGACGAGCGCTACCAACACCTGATCGGCAAAACGGTCACCCTCCCGATCATGAACCGCGAAATCCCGATCGTCGGCGACGACTATGTCGACAAAGAATTCGGCTCCGGCTGCGTCAAGATCACCCCGGCGCACGACCCGAACGACTTTGAACTCGGCCTGCGCCACGATCTGCCGCAGATCAACGTAATGGACGAATCCGGCACGATGAACGCAAACGCGGGTCCGTACCAAGGTCTCGACCGCGCCGACGCGCGCAAGAAGATCGTCAAAGACCTGCAAGAGATGGGCGTTCTGATCAAGATCGAAGAACATATGCACTCCGTCGGTCATTCCGAGCGTTCCGGCGCTGTTGTCGAACCGTTCCTCTCCACGCAATGGTTCGTCAAAATGCAACCGCTCGCCGACGCTGCCATCGAAGCGCAGAAAAACGAAAAAACCGCCGTCAACTTCGTGCCGGAGCGCTTTGAACGCACCTACCTGCACTGGATCGAAAACATTCGCGACTGGTGCATCTCCCGTCAGCTCTGGTGGGGCCACCGCATCCCGGCTTGGTACTGCGAATGCGGCGAAACGATCGTTTCGATGGAAGAAGTCACTTCCTGCCCGAAGTGCGGCTCGCACAACCTCAAGCAAGACGACGACGTTCTCGACACCTGGTTCTCCTCCGGTCTCTGGCCGTTCTCCACGATGGGCTGGCCGGAACAGACGGAAGACCTCAAGCGCTACTACCCGACCGACGTGTTGGTCACGGCGTATGACATCATCTTCTTCTGGGTGGCGCGCATGATCTTCACGGCGCTGGAGTTCACCGAAGAGAAGCCGTTCTCCGACGTGCTCATCCACGGCTTGATCCGCGACCCGGAAGGCCGCAAGATGTCCAAGTCGCTTGGCAACGGCATCGACCCGCTCGAAGTCATCGAGAAGTACGGAACCGACGCGATGCGCTTCATGCTCTTGACCGGTCTGTCGCCGGGCAACGACATGCGCTTCAACTGGGAGCGCGTCGAGATGGGCCGCAACTTCGCAAACAAAATCTGGAACGCGTCGCGCTTCGTGATGATGAACCTCGACGAGTCGTTCACCTACGAAGGCATTCACGAAAACTCCAAGCTCGGCATCGCCGAAAAATGGATCCTGCACCGCCTGAACGAAACCGCCCGCGAAGTCAACGCGCGCATGGACAACAACTACGACATCGGCGCTGCCGGCACCGCGCTCTATGAATTCCTCTGGAACGAATACTGCGACTGGTATATCGAATTGGCGAAGATGCCGCTCAACGGCGAAGATGAAGCGGCGAAGAACACCACGAAAAACGTTCTCGTCTACGTCCTCGACCAAGCTCTGCGCCTCCTGCACCCGTTCATGCCGTTCTTGACCGAAGAGATCTGGCAACATCTGCCGGCCTCCCGAGAAGGCGAGTCGATCATGACGGCGAAATACCCGGAATACAGCGCAGGGCTCGACGACGCAACCGCCGAGCGCGAAATGTCTCTGTTCATTGATATCATCCGCTCGATCCGCAACACCCGCGCCGAACTGAACGTCCCGATGTCCCGCAAGATCACGCTCCTGATCAAAGCGAACGACGCGGCGACCGAAGAAGTGCTCAAGCGCGGCGAATCGTACCTCGTTCGCTTCTGCAACCCGGAGAGCCTGACGATCGGCACCGACCTCGCCGCTCCGGACAAAGCGGTGACCAACGTTGTCACCGGCGCGGAGTTGTTCCTGCCGCTTCAAGGCCTCATCGACATCGACGCCGAGATCGCCCGCTTGGAGAAGGAAGCGAAGAAACTCGACGGCGAAGTCGAACGCATCGAGAAAAAACTCGGCAACCAAGGCTTCGTGGCGAAAGCGCCGGCGGAAGTCATCGAAGCGGAAAAAGCAAAGCTCGCCGACTACGCGGAGAAGCGCGCAAAAGTCAACGCCCGCATCGCGGAGCTGCGCGGCTGATGAAAGGCACGGAACACGAACTCCCGGCGGCGTCCGCGTCGCCGGAGGGTTTTGAAACAGTGGATGCCGTGTTCGCGTGGATTCACGGCTTTGACCGCTTTGACGGTCGCAAAGGCATCAAGCCGGGTCTCCAGCGCATGGAAGCGATGCTGAGCCGCCTCGGCAACCCGCACCGCGAGTTGAAGTTCCTGCACGTCGCGGGCACGAACGGCAAAGGTTCGACTTGCGCGTATCTCGCTTCGATCTTGGAAGAGGCGGGGTATCGCGTCGGACTGTTCACGTCGCCGTACATGACGTCGTTTCACGACCGCATGTCGGTCGGGGGCTTGAACATCACCGACGAAGAATTGCTCGCGATGGGGAACCTCCTCCGTCCCGCAGTCGAGGAAGTGACGGAAACGGAGCACGGTCGTCCGACGGAGTTTGAAGTCGTCACGGCGCTCTCGATTCTTCATTATTCCCGCGTCGGCGTGGACGTCGTCGTCTGGGAAACCGGATTGGGCGGACGGCTCGATTCGACCAACGTGGTCACACCGGTGCTTTCGCTGATCACGAACGTCGGACGCGATCACCAAGCGATCCTCGGCGAGACGCTGGAAGAGATCGCCGCCGAGAAAGCGGGCATCATCAAACCCGGCGTTCCCGTGCTCACGACCGCCGCGGAACCGGCACTCTCTGTCATCTTACGCACCGCTTCGGAAAAAAGCGCCCCGTCTCTGCACATGGGGCGCGACTTTTGGGCAACCGGCCGCAAAGCGCTCGGGCTTGAAGGCCAGATGTTTGACTGGCAAGGGGAAGCAACGTCTGCCATCGCATCGCCGATTGACCGAATTGCGGGTGCTTCCAGCGCGAATGACTTGCACGTTGATTCTTCGAGCGCCGTTGCTTCGCAGGTTGATGCTTCGAACGCGAACGTGGGGCCCGCGCGTGACAGAGTTGTTTTTTCCGAATTGCGAATCGGCATGTTGGGTCCGCACCAAGTGTGGAACGCAAGTCTGGCGGTCGCCGCCATCGTGCAGCTGAACGCCATGGGCTGGAACATCTCCGAAGGCGCGCTGCGCCGAGGATTGCAGCGCATGCGCTGGGCCGGACGGTTTGAAGTGGTCTCGCAGGAGCCGCTGACCATCCTCGACGGCGCGCACAACCCCGAGGGGGCGGAGATGCTTTCCAAGACGATTTCCGAACTGCTGCCGAACACCCGCTTGGCGGTCGTTTTCGGAATTCTCGCCGACAAAGCGATCCCCGGCGTGCTCGCTCCCGTGCTGGCTCACGCGGCACATGTGATCGTCACCCGAGCCGACTATCCGCGAGCCGCCAACCCGCAAGACGTGGCCGTTGTCGTTCGCGATCTGGCGCCGCACTTGCCAAGTGATGTGTGCGACACCGTGCCGACCGCGTTGGCGCGCGCGCAAGAGCTCGCCGTCGGCGGGCAGGTGGACGCCGTCCTCTACACGGGGTCGCTGTACACGATTTCCGAAGTCCGGCACTTCCTCTTCCAAAAGTAAACCTCGCACCCCGAACCCTTGCCCTGGCGGCAGGGGTTCTTTTTTTGTAGAGAAGGCAATAAATTCAAACACTTATCACAGGAAGGTAAGTCTGGATTGTTCCTTAATATCTTTTTTTTAAAAGGCGAGCAGGAAAGTTTCTGAAAATGTCGAAATACGTCTCCATGAAACTGGGACGATTGGCCTACAGACGTTAAAAGGGAGGCGCGCACGCATGATCCGCAAACGCATCGGGGATTTGTTGATCGACGCCGGATTGATCACCGAACAACAACTGCATGAGGCGTTGACCATCCAGAAAACCGGCAAGGAGAAGCTGGGCGACGTCTTCCTCAACATGGGGCTGGTAACGGAGCAACAATTAATTGAGGCTTTAGAATTCCAGTTGGGCATCCCGCATGTCCAACTGCACCGCTACAAAGTCGACCAGAGCTTGCTCGGGATCATCCCGGAACGCCTCGCCACGATGTACCGAGTCTTGCCGCTCAAGAAAGACGGCAACAAGCTGATGGTCGCGATGGTCGACCCGCTTGACTATTACGCGATCGACGATTTGCGGATGAGCACCGGCTTTGTGATCGAGCCCGCCATCGCGTCCAAAGACGAGATCATGCGGGCGATTTCCCGCTATTACGGCATGCAGGGCTCCGTCGAAGAAGTCATGCAGACGATGCAGCCGCAAGTGGAGTTGGAAGTCGACCGCGAGATTATCGACGAAGATTCGCCGGTCGTGCGGATGGTCAACCAGATGATCCAACAGGCGGTTCACCAGCGCGCGTCCGACATTCACATTGACCCGCAGGACGACGGCATCCGCGTGCGCTATCGGGTGGACGGTGTGCTGCGCACCGAGCGCTCGCTGCCCAAACACATGCAGGGCGTCATCTCCGCACGCTTGAAGATACTCGCGCACCTGAACATCGCCGAACGCCGTGTGCCGCAGGACGGACGGTTCCATATGGACGTCGACTTGCGAACGGTCGACGTCCGCGTCTCCACATTGCCCACCGCGCACGGGGAGAAGATCGTCATGCGCGTGCTTGACGTGAAGACCGCGATCAACGACATCGAGAAATTGGGCTTTGAATCGTACAACTTGGACCGCTTCAACCGGATGCTGCGCCACGCGCACGGCATCGTGTTGATCACCGGCCCGACCGGATCCGGCAAAACGTCGACGCTCTACGCCGCGCTCAACCGGCTGAACACCGACGAAGTGAACATCGTCACCGTCGAGGACCCGATCGAGTACCAAGTGGACGGAATTAACCAAGTGCAAGTGAACCAAGCGGCCGGGTTGACGTTTGCCAATGGACTGCGGGCGATCTTGCGCCAAGACCCGAACGTGATCATGGTCGGGGAAATCCGCGACGGCGAGACGGCGGAGATCGCCGTACGGGCGGCGCTGACCGGACACTTGGTGTTCAGCACCTTGCACACCAACGACGCCGTCGCAACGATCACGCGTTTGATCGACATGGGCATCGAACCGTTTCTCGTCTCGTCCTCGATTGTCGGCGTCGTCGGGCAACGCCTCGTGCGCCGCATCTGTCACGAGTGTTCGCAGCCGTACATTCCGCTCGCAGATGAGCGTCGGTTGCTGGAAGCGCGAGGGCTTCCGGTCGACTTCCTGCGCATCGGCCGCGGGTGCGGTGTCTGCAATCGAACGGGCTATCGAGGGCGGGTCGCCATCCAAGAGATCATGCACATGGACGAGCCGTTGCGCCGCCTGATCATGGAAAAAAGACCCGACTCCGAGTACCGTCAACACTGCATAAGGGCCGGCATGAGGACGATGTTCGACGACGGACTGAGCAAAGTCGCAAACGGTGTCACCACGTTTGCGGAAGTGTTCAGAACCACGATGACCGAAGGAGGGCACGTGCATGATCCAAGATTTGTTGCGCACGACGTATGAGCGCGGCGCTTCCGATTTGCACTTGACGGTGGGAAGTGCCCCGGTGTTGCGCTTGCACGGCGACTTGCGCGCGCTGCCGGGCGACCCGCTGAAACCGCAGGACACGATGGACATGGCGCGGGAACTGTTGACCCGCGATCAGTTCGAAACGCTGATGGAGCGCGGAGAGTACGACTTTTCCTGGGAAATAGAGGGGGTCTCCCGCTACCGGATCAACGCGTACTGCCAGCGCGGCAGTCTCTCGATGGCGGTGCGCGTCGTGCCGCGGCGCATTCCTTCTCCCGAAGAATTGGGCCTGCCCGACATCTTGCTCGACATGACGCATAAACCGCAGGGGCTGTTTCTCGTCACCGGTCCGACCGGCTCCGGGAAATCGACGACGCTCGCCTGCATGCTGGACTCGATCAACCGCCGCCAACGCCGTCATATCATCACGCTGGAAGACCCGATCGAGTACATGCACCATCATCAGCAAAGCATCGTCGACCAGCGTGAAGTAGGCAAAGACACCCAGTCGTTCGCAAGCGGTTTGCGGGCGGCGTTGCGCCAAGACCCGGACGTGATATTGGTGGGGGAGATGCGCGATTTGGAGACGATCTCCACAGCGATCACCGCAGCGGAAACGGGCCATCTGGTGTTTGCCACCCTGCACACCGCCGACGCGCCGCAGACGATCGACCGAATCGTCGACGTGTTTCCGCCGGAGCAACAGCAACAGATTCGCGTGCAGTTGGCGGCGGTGTTGCTCGGCGTGGTTTCACAGCGCCTGCTCCCGCGCGCCAACCAAAACGGACGGGTGGCGGCACAAGAGATTCTCGTGAACACGCCCGCCGTCGCCAACTTGATCCGCTCGGAGAAAGTGCATCAGATTCGCACCACGATGCAGACCGGCAAAGCACAGGGCATGCAGACGCTGGAGATGCACTTGCAAGAGTTGGTGCGGCGCGGCGACATCAGCGATCAATCCGCCCGCGAGCAGCTTTCACACCAGAGCGCGGTGCTCTAGGAGCGCCCGCCGCCTGAATCACAGAGGGGAGACGTTCGATGCCGGCCTTTTCCTATCACGCAGTGGATCACACAGGCAAGACGCACAAGGGCCGGATCGAATCGGCCGACCGTCAGGCCGCCGTGCTCGACCTCAAAGACCGGGGCTTGTACGTCACGAAGCTCGCCGACGCCAAGGTCAGCATCTGGAAACGTGAGATCGAACTCGGTTCCAAACGCTTGCCGCTCAAGGACTTCGTACCGTTTCTCCGCCAGTTTGCCACGCTGTACAAAGCGGGTGTAACGCTCGTGGAGTCTCTGCGCATCTTGAGCGAGCAAACCGATAACAGAAGGTTAAAAAAAATCCTCGCCGACTGCGCCTCGCACGTGGCGCGCGGCAACCAACTCTCCGACGCGCTGCGTGAACACGACGAGCGGTTCCCGCCCGTGTTTGCCAACATGGTGCGCGCCGGAGAGTTGACCGGGAACATGGAAGACGTGCTGGAGCGGCTGGCTTCGATGATGGAGAAGGAGCACTACACGCGGGAGAAAGTCAAATCCGCGCTGACCTATCCGAGCGTCATCGCCGTCGTCGCGGTGCTGGTTTCGATCTTCCTGCTCGTCAAAGTCATCCCGAACTTCGTCAAAAACCTGACCGCTCTCGGCGGCGACTTGCCCCTGCCGACGCGAATGGTCATAGGAGCGTCCGATCACTTGATTCACATGTGGTTTTGGTATCTGGGGTTGTTGATCGTCCTGATTCTCGGCGGGCGGTCGTTCGTCAAAACTCCGCGCGGGCGTTTCGCGGTTGACCTGTTCAAGTTGAAACTGCCGATCTTCGGCAAACTGTTTCAAAAAGCGGCGATCGCCCGAAGCTCCCGCACGATGGCGACGCTTTTGCAAAGCGCCGTTCCGGCTTTGACGGTGTTCACGGTGGCGGCGAACGTCGTGGGCAACGAAGTCTACGCCCGGGCGTTGCGGGGCTCCCGCGATGCGCTTCGTGCCGGGCAGTCGATGGTCACGCCCTTGCGCGAGGAAAAAATGTTCCCGCCGCTCGTGACGCAGATGATCGCCATCGGCGAGCAGACCGGCAGCATGGACGCGATGTTCAGCAAAATCGCCGATTTCTATGAATCGGACGTCGACGCGACTGTCGACAAACTCCGGCCGATGATTGAACCGATTATGATCTTGATCTTGGCCGTCGTGGTGGGGATCATCGTCACCGCCGCGATTGCGCCGATGTTTGAAATTTATAAACACGCAGGACGCACGCAGTAGAGAGAATCTCGGGAGGCGACATTTTATGGTACTGATTCGCAAAGTACTGAAGAAACTGCAAGAAGAACGAGGGGTGACCCTCATCGAGTTGCTCGCCGTTATCGTGATTCTGGGCATTATCGCCGCCATCGGGATTCCGGCGATCATGAACAGCCGTTCCGACGCGGAGACTTCGACCGGTCAAGCCAACGCGCAGACGATGTCGCAAACGGCCAAACGCCTGATCTTCGACGGCGAAACGTACGCGACGGCGAAGGACGCTTCCAGCGATGCCACGCAGTACGACATGGCTGAAGTCGTGACGAAATCGGGCATCACGGCGGCATCCGGCACCGTGGACAACGCTGCCGGCACGTACACGGCAGACGGCGGCACCTACACGATTAACAAAAGTGACGGGACCGTGACGTACGCACACAACTAATTTCCAGCAAGAATCGATGGTACAACCAGAACACAACCGGCGCTGCGTGGACACGTTTTGTCCACGCAGTTGCTCTAGATGAGGGACTATGGAAAATTGGGTGATTCTGAGCTATTTTTGGGTGTTGTTTCTGTTTTTGGGCTCCTTTTTGAACGTGTGGGCGTTTCGGACGCTCTCCGGGACGTCGGTGTGGAACCCGCCGCGTTCGCATTGTCCGTCTTGCGGGACGCAATTGCAGGCCCGCGATTTGGTTCCGTTTTTGTCGTGGGTGGTGTTGGGCGGCAAGTGCCGGACTTGCAAAGAACCGATCTCGTGGCTGTATCCGCTGGGAGAGTTGGCGACGGCGATGCTCTTAACGTTCGTCGTGCGGCACGGAGGAGGTCGATGGGAGACGTTGGTGGATGTCGTGTTGTTCCTCTTGCTGATCACCGTCACGCTGACCGACCTGCGGGCGAAGTTGATTCCGAACAAAATCACGCTGCCCGGCATGGTCGTCGTCCTGGTGTTGCGCTTGTTTGTGCACACCGATCCGATCTGGGTGTACCTGCTGGGCTTTGCGGTCGGAGGCGGTTTGCTTCTGTTGCTGGCACTCGTGCCCAACGGTATGGGCGGCGGAGATGTGAAACTGTTTGCGTTGCTGGGGCTGGGGCTCGGTTGGAAACTCGTGTTGCTTGCGTTGTTTTTTTCCTGCGTGTGGGGGACGGCGGTCGGAGTGCCCCTGAAGCTGTCGGGGAAATTGCGTCCGCGCCAAGCGATCCCGTTCGGACCGTTCATCTTGCTGGGGACGCTGACGTCTTGGGCGTACGGACTGCAAGTGTGGGACTGGTATCGCCAGTTGTTTCTATAGAAGAAACTCTTCAGATAACCGATGAGGAGGTGGTGCGAATGCTAAAAAACGAGCAAGGCTTGACGCTGTTGGAACTGCTGATCGCCGTCGTCGTGCTGACGATCGTCGCGCTTCCGTTGACGAGCATTGGCACGACCGTCTATCGGTGGTATAAGGAAGACCAACTCAAAAACCAAGCCGTTCTGCTCGCCGAACAAACGGTGCAGGAACAAAAAGCAGTTCTCGAAGTCAACGGATTCACGTACCCGGACGACCCGCACGTCGTCACGCTCGACCCGAATGTTGACGGCTTGCAAGCGACCGTTACGCTTCAACGCCATGACTTTGGAACACCGGATGTCCCGGTGACCCATGCACTGGTCGACGTCACTGTGGAAATCAAAGGCCCGGATTTGGAGCAGGCGGGCGGCGCTCGCAAAGCGTTGACGACGCTTGCCACGACCGTCCGTCAGAAAGCGGCAGGGGTGACGCCATGATGCTTCGAGACGACGAGCGCGGCGTGACGTTGATGGAGCTATTGATGGTGATTGCCTTGATGGGTGTGGTGTTTGGCGGAGTGGTGGCGTTTTCGATCAGCACGATGAGCAGTTTTCGCGACACGACGCAAGGCTCCTTGAACCAAGAGCAAGCTTCGCAGATCATGAACCAGTTGGCGCAAGACCTCCGGCGCAGCGCGTCGACCGACCGATGGCAAGCAGCGGCGGATCACAAATTCCATCTGCACACGGCTCGCTCCAACGACGAAACGCAGGAGGGAATCGACGTTGCCTATGAACAGGCGGGAACGGAGATTTTGTACACGACCTCGCGAAACGGGACGGAGACGACGTTGTCGTTGACGAAACACGGAACGTTTCAAGTGGAGCAGGAAGGGGATTCGTTTACGATTGCGGTGACGGTGGGGGATGTGAACGATGCAAATCGAGCGGAGATGACCACCAAGGTCTCCCGCTTCAATTGGGGGCGATGAAGATGCGTCTGACAGGGAGGTTGGGCAACGTTTTCAAAAACGAACAGGGTTCGGCGCTGTTGCTGGTGTTTGTCGCCGTGACCGTTCTCGGGATCATGCTCGGCGGCGTGACGCTTGCAGTGCACAATTCGCAAAATCAATCGCTTTTGCATGAGCGGAACGTGCAAGCGGAGTACCGCGCCGAGCAAAGCATGGAATTGGCCGTGTATATGCTGTACAACCAACCGGATCAATTTACCGCGACATTTCGCAGCGACACCGGCACGCACTGCATGGTCAATCCGTCCGACCCCACGGTCAACGTCTGTTTGGAAACCTCCACAGACGAGCAAGGACAGACGGTGGAAACGCTGGTGGCGAGCGCCGACGGAGCGGGCTTCGGGAATTCTTCACCTGCCAAACCGGAGAGCGCGATTCGCTTTCAACTCACCGCGTCCGAATCGCCCGTGACACCGGAACCGACCCCTGATCCGACTCCGATCGACCCGAGTCCGTCCCCGACGCCGGACCCCGAACCGATCAAACCGCTTCCCGACGCCGGACCGTATCCGGGTGAAGAAATTTGCGGGGTCAGCAACACGTATCTGATGCGGGCGCTGGTTCTCGGCGACTCTCTTCAATTAGGCAACGCGATGCTCGAAGACGACCGCCGCTTGTTAAAAAACGACCCGTACGCCTACAAAGCGGACAGCGTGGACATCTCCGGCGGCGTCTATCTGGACAACAACGCCCCCTTGGTGATCGCGCGTCCGAAAAACAACGACAAATTTGACATCTACACCCTCATAAACGGATGGATTCGACCGGAGGGCGGATTGGAGTGGTCTCAAGGCAACGGCCACCAATCCGAGTTGCAGTACTCGTTGATGGGGCCGTACGCACAGCCGGATTCCTGCAGCCGCAACGTCGATTTCCACGCCTACGTCAACCAACTGGGCAACAAAGTCTACAACAGCCTGCAAGCGGTTCCGGTCTACTATTTCTCCGGCAACGTCACGTCCGCGACCAAAGCCGTGAAAAAACCCCCCGGCAGTTCGACGTTCCTCTCGTCCACCCAAACGCTCGGGGACGTGCTGGCGGAGAAAGCGGACAAAATCATCCTCGTCAACGGTTCGCTGCAATTGAACCCAAGCACCGATTCACAGGGCGATCTCATCGTCTACAACACAGCGAGCAGCAGTCCGTCCACGCTGAAACTCCCGGACAACTTCGTCTGGAACCACAGCGGCGCGATCACGGCGGAGCGCATCTTGAACACCGACGCCAAGAAACCGAGTTGGCCGTCCAACTACCGCCTCTATGTGACGTTGACGGCAGCGCAAGCCGCGCTGTATGACCAAGACGGACGCTGACCCGCCACTGATGGACAGCGCAGTTTTTTGAGAAGAGAGAGGGAGTCCCATGCTCAGCATCATCTCCGAAACCACACTCGGCATCGAGATCAACGAATACCGCGTCTTGATCGCCGAGCTTCGAAAAAAATCCGGTACTTACACCCTGCAACGCATCGTGCAAGCTTCGATTCCCCTGGGCGTCATGTCTTCCGAAGGCAAAATCGTCCAAGTGGAAACTCTGGCGAACGTGATCCGGGAGACGATGCGCCAACACAACATCCGCAGCAACAAAGCGCATCTCGTCGTGCCCAGCCAATATGTCGTGATCCGGCAGTTGCAACTGCCGGACGTGCCGGAGCCGCAACTGCGCAAAGTGATCGACTTTGAGTTGCAAAACTCCATCCACCTGCCGTTTGAAGACCCGGTGTACGACGTGGTTAAAACAGGCCGCGCAACGCCGCAAGTCCCGGTCGACGAGCTTTCGACGGAGAAAGCGGGAGACAACAAACCGCTCGCCAACGTGGCGTTGATCGCGTCTTCTCGCTCCGTGATCGACCCGATTGTCGAAGCTGCCAAAAAAGCCGGACTGAAGCCCGCCGGCGTGGACATCCGCGCGTTGGCGCTCTCGCGGACGTGCAGCAAACTGTGCCCGAGCATTCCCCGGCAAACCACGATGTTTGTTGACATCGCCGAAGAGTGGACGGACATCCACATTTTTGACGGAGAGATCTTGCAGTTTACCCGCAACGTGCCGATGCAACTGGAGCAATACCGGATCGACCGGGAGTTGCAAAAGCCGCTGCACGTCTTGGAAATCCTCGAATACTTCGAGCGCAACACCGACTTCCGGTCGTTTACCAACGACCTCGGGTACGAGATCGAGCGCTCGATGAACTTTTACCGCTACACGTTGAACAACCGCGACGCCACGTTGACGGGCATCATCGTCTCCGGCGTTCTGCCGAAGACCGGCGTGCTGCAAGGATATCTCCAAGAGCGTTTCGTCGACATCGCGACGACGACGATGCCGCTGGATGCGCTGCAATGGACGGAGGAAATCGAACACCTCAAGGAAATCGTGCACGAATACGCAATTCCGATCGGTTTGGCGCTCAAGGAGGTGAAGTGACGTGGAAATCAACCTCCTGCCCAAAGAGTCCCCTACCAAAAAATACCGCATGCTCGCCTGGCTTGCCGCAGCCGTCTTGCTCCTCGGCGGAGTGGGGTCAACGCTGGTTGGGTACATTCATCTCGTGACGACGGAGAGCAACCTGCAAGCGCAACTCAACCGCGTCAAAGCGGACAACACCGCTCTCGCCGCCGAGCGCACCGTGGACTCCCGCACCCAAAAATACAACCAAGTGCGCGGGGCGGTGGACAAACTGATCGCCGAGCAGAACGACTATGGGCAGATGTTGGACGACCTCTCTGCGAAACTTTCGGAGCACATGCAGGTGGAACAGTTGACGGTCGACACCGGAAAGCAGTCGCTCGACTTGAAGCTGCGCACCGACGACGCGTCCAAGATCGAGGAGTACGCCGCTTTGCTTCGCCATGAAGTCTGGGTGTCCGACCTCACGATCCTCAATATCCAAGAAGAAACGTCCGAACCCGCTTTGAAAAGTTTTACCGCGCAACTCACCGTCGCTTTGAAGCCCAAGACGGCGCAACAATCCTAGAGAGGAGGCCCGTCGGTATGAACGTCAAACAGTGGAAACTGCGACAGTGGGTCATCCTCTGCGTTGTTTTGTTGGTTCTTGTCGGTTCTTTGCTTGCATATTTTGTTTTCATACCGAAAGTGTTCTGGGTTGAGAGTTTGCAGAAACAACTCTCGACCGCCCAAGCGCAACAAGCGAACCTGCTTTCCACCCCGAAGCCCTCGACTGTCACCGACGCGCAAAAAAACGCACTGGCCCTGCTGGTGCCAGCGCAGCTGGAGCAGGAGCGTTTTTTGCAAGAGCTGCACGCGGGTGCGGCAGCGTCAGGAGTGAACGTGGTGTCGATTGCGTTTTTGGACTCGAAGTCCTCTGGGCTGGCGGGTGCGCAAGCGCCGAACGCTTCGGCCGGGTCGAACGCCAAGCCCTCGGTGAAAACGAACGCCAAACCGGGCAGCGCCGCTCTGCCGATGCAGACGTTCAGCGGGAAGTTGTCGTTAACCGGCGACTACAAACAAGTCCGAACGTTTCTCGAAAAATTTTCGACGATGAGCCGTCTGGTCACGTACAACGCCTGGACGCTCAAAGCAGAGAAACAGGACATTACCCCGACGTCGACCGGAACGGGAAACACGACCGTGCCCGCAGCCGGGACTTCCGGAGTTTCCGGCTCTTCCGCGACTTTTTCAGCGGTCACGACGGGAACGGGGAGCACAGCAAACACGGTTTCGACCGTGCAACGCTTGCAAAACCAACTCGCCGTCGCAAACCTCACCCCGGCCGAGATTCGCAAACACCTGACGCCGGAGTTTCTCAACGACAAATTGTTGAACGATCTCACGCCGATTTTTACGCAAACCGATTTTAACCGCTACCAAGAGACGATCCGCGCCACCGTTCCGACCTTGACGACTCAGCATGAGAAGGACGTGGCAAACCTGCGAATCCAACAGGGGTTCAACCGCTACAGTGCCGGAACGGCAGGGAAGAAACAGGCCGATTCCGTTTTTGACCAAGAGTTTGCGCAAGTGTTCATCCCCGGCACCAACGCCAACATCCGCGAAGTGCTCGGGTTGATATCTTCCACGGCGGACGCACAGACGTCCGATGTGCAAGGTGGTCAAAACGAGACGCCGCAACCCCCGGCGAACATTCCGCCGCCGCTGATTCTCGTCAACCAACCGGACTATACGATCCAAAGCAACCACGTGTTTAAGACGGTGGTGACGCTTGACATCGACTTCACGCTCTACTTTGCACCGAACGCAATCGACGTTTTGCCTGCTCCGGGACCCATGAAAACCTACGACCCGACATGGCGGACGAATCCTGTCGAGTCGCGGTAATTTTCTGACAACGGTAATTTCCCCCATTGCCAAGATGGAAAAGTCGGGTTATACTGATTCCAGCATTTGTCCAACAGGTAATGGGGGTCTTTTTTCCTAGGTCATAGGAACTGCAAAAAGTGAAAAGAGGTGGTTGAGTGCGCAAGGTCAACCGAAAGTCGATCTATTGCCTGTCTGCCGCAGCAGTTGCGTTGCTTCTGGGAGGTTCGGCCACGGCCGCCACGGCCTACAAGTCGATCTCCATAGAAGTCGACGGCAAATCCCAACTCGTCAAAGGGTTCGAGTTCGGGACGGTTGCCGATCTGCTGAAGAAACAAGGCGTACAGGTAGGGAAAGATGATCTGGTGCAACCTACAGTGACGAAGGAACTTACTGACGGCACCCAAATCAAAGTAAAACACGCGAAATCAATCGTCATACAAGATGGCACCCACGACCCAGTCTCCGTCAACACGTTGAGCGACACCGTCGCCGATGTGCTCAAGGAACTTCAGATCCAAGTAACGGACGCCGATAAACTCAGTGTAGATGCAACAGCTTCCATACAATCAGGGCTTACGATCGCGATTACCCGTCGCACGCAAGATGTCCAAGTTGCAGAAGAAGCAATACCTTTTCAGACCGAACGCCAGCCGGATGCCAACGAGTATACCGGCACAGAGAAGGTGCTGACGCCCGGTGTGGAAGGGAAGGTCCAAGTCAAAACGACCGTTTTCTATGAAAACGGCAAAGCTGTGGACCGCAAGGAAGATCGCACGACGACCGCTGAACCGGTCAATCAAGTTATCGCGTATGGCACGAAACAGCGGCCGATCATCGTTGCAAGCCGCAGCGGTGAGAATTTAGAAGCCCAGAAATCTATGACCATGGCCGCTTCGGCGTATTCCATGCCGGGGTCGCGCACCGCAACCGGCGGCGCGGCAGGACAGGGAACCGTCGCAGTGGACCCGAGTGTAATTCCGTTGGGTACGAGACTCTACATAGAGGGGTACGGATACGGGGTTGCAAGCGATGTGGGCGGAGCGATCAAGGGGAACCGAATCGATCTGCACTTCGACAGCGAAGCACAAGCATTGCAATTCGGTCGACGGACCGTGCAAGTGTACATCCTGAACTAATCGAACTCTCTAGATACCTGTTAGACGAACAACACGACCGTTTGGTTACACACCAAGCGGTCGTTTTTTTTCTTTTTTTCCGGTCATAGACTTCCAACTCCGCTCATAGAGTCTAGTATTGGAGTTAAGAGAAACGAAGGAGTCGATGAGGACATGGACCAGCCCACCTTGAACACCGCGTCGAACCGTCAGATGTCAGATCGCCAACATAACTCGCGTCACCTGCTCGACCTCAAGCCGCGCAACGCGTTTTCCTTCCGCCGCCCAAACGATGGCGATGCGAAGCGATTCTCGTACCTGTTGCCCGCCTTGCTTGCGGTCGTGACCGGCGTGGTGCTCGGCGTGCTGCTGTTGGTGCTCTTCAAGGACCAAGCCGCCGAGCCGACCGTCACCACCATCCCGGCAATTCCCGGTCAAACTTCCGGAACTCCGGCCGTCAAGGGAGCGGCGGAGTTGCCCGCGCAAAGCCTGTACGTGTGGCAGTTGGGATCTTTCCCGGAAAAAGCCAAAGCCGAGAAAGCGCAGCAGGATTTGGCCGCACAGTGCATCGTCACCACGTTGCGCGGCGAGGGTCCTTATCAACTGTTTTCCGCCGTCGCCCCTGACAAAAAATCCAACACGGCGTTTGAAGCGGAGTTGAACAAGCGCAAGATCACGTTCTACGCCAAGGAGTTCAAGATCTCCGAGCGCCAAGGCTACATCGCCAACTTGAAGGACGCCGATGCCCGCACCGTCGTGCAAGAGCTGCAAAGCGAAGCGAAACTCGGCCTCGACGCGATGAACGTGCTGACGTCCGCCAAGCCGGACAGCGACAAACTTGCCGCGTTGAAAACCAACCTCACCCAACTGAGCGGCCAGCAAAAAGCGTCGCGGGCGCTCCTGCTTCAAGCAGGGTTGAGCGAGGAAGCCGGCAAGTGGGACGCGCTCTTCAAACAACTGCAAGGAGCGGTCGACCAGCTTTCCGCCGGCACTCCGAACCTGCTGGAGAGTCAAGCGAAACTGACCGCCTTCTTCGTCGAGTATGAAGACTTGGGCAACCAATTGATTCGTGTTCAATAAAAATATGGTACAATAACGGCATGCAGTGGAACGAGTTCTCAAAGGAGATGTACCTCTCATGACCGATGTACGAATTGAAAAAGACCTGCTCGGGACCAAGGAAGTCCCGAAAGCAGCTTATTATGGCATTCAAACTCTGCGTGCCGTGGAAAACTTCCCGATCACGGGGATTCCGCCGCATGCGGAGATGGTCAAAGCGCTGGCTTCCATCAAAAAAGCCGCAGCTCTCGCGAACATGGAAGTCGGCGTTCTCAAAAAGGAAATCGGCGAAGCGATCGCCAAAGCGGCCGACGAGATTCTCGAAGGCAAGTGGCAAGAGCAGTTCATCGTCGATTCGATTCAGGGCGGCGCCGGGACTTCGATGAACATGAACGCCAACGAAGTCATCGCCAACCGCGCGATTGAGTTTTTGGGCGGCGAGCGCGGCAACTACCTGCTTTGCTCCCCGAACACGCACGTCAATATGGCGCAGTCCACCAATGACGTGTTCCCGACGGCGATTCACATCGCGTCGCTGAATCTCGCCAAGGGCGTCATCGAGCAACTGGAACTGTTGCGCCAAGCGTTCGCGTTGAAAGCGGTCGAATTCGACCAAGTGATCAAGATGGGACGCACGCACTTGCAAGACGCGGTGCCGATTCGCATGGGGCAGGAGTTTGAAGCGTACTCCCGCGTCGTCGGACGCGATGTGGAGCGCGTGAAACGCTCGTTGGACAACTTGCGCGAGATCAACATGGGTGCGACGGCGGTTGGCACCGGGCTGAACGCCGACCCGCGCTACATCGTCAAAGTCACGGAGTTCCTGCGCGAGATCACCGGTCTGGACCTGCGTCGCGCCGAGCACCTCGTCGACGCCACGCAGAACACCGACGCCTACACCGAAGTGTCCGGCGCGCTGAAAATCTGCGCCGTCAACCTCTCGAAGATCTGCAACGACTTGCGCTTGATGGCGTCCGGCCCGCGCACCGGCCTCAACGAACTGCAACTGCCGCCGCGCCAGCCGGGTTCCTCGATCATGCCGGGCAAAGTCAACCCGGTTATGGCGGAAGTGGTCAACCAAGTCGCGTTCCAGATCATCGGCAACGACCACACCATCTCCTTGGCGTCCGAAGCGGGCCAATTGGAATTGAACGTGATGGAGCCGGTGCTGGTGTTCAATCTGTTGCAATCTCTTTCCATTCTCCAAAATGCCCTCAGCGTGTTCCGCCAATTCCTCGTCGAAGGCCTCAAAGCCAACGTCGACCGCTGCCGCGACCTCGTGGAGCAGAGCGTGGGCATCGTCACGGCGATCAACCCGCACGTCGGTTACGAGACCGCGACTTCGATTGCCAAAGAAGCGATTCAAACCGGACGCTCCGTGCGCGACATCTGCACCGAGCGCGGCGTGCTGACGCCGGAAGAGCTCGAAGTCATCCTCAACCCGTTTGAGATGACAAGCCCCGGAATCTCCGGCGCCAAGCTGTTGTTCGGCGAATAAGAAGAACCGCGAATCCGCCCTTGCCGGGCGGATTTTCTGTTCATCTGGACAGGCGTTGCGATAATCGGTAGAATGAATCAGTATGTGCAGATAGTTTTTCCAAATTGAGGACAAACTACATAAAGCCAGATTTCCCAACAATCGGAGGGGTATCCATCATGCAGGAACACCTGTTGATCTTGGCGTCCGGCTCCCCGAGGCGCAAGGAATTGCTCGGGGGCCTTGGACTGACGTTTGACATTTTGGTCAGCGAGGCGGACGAGTCGTTTGCGCCAGGACTTTCGCCGGTGGAAATCGTGCAGGAGTTGGCGTACAGAAAAGCAAGCGTCGTTGCGAATACTTTGTCCGGTGGCATTGTAGTAGGAGCTGACACGATCGTCGTCTGTGACGATGACATTCTTGGCAAACCGTCGGACGCGGAAGACGCAAAGCGCATGCTCAGACGCTTGTCCGGACGCTCGCACACCGTCTACACCGGCATTGCGCTGGTCGATGCGGGGGAGCCGGGGCGGATGGTGCGCGATGTGAGCGGCACCGAAGTGCGGTTTAAGCCGCTGACGGACGAGCAGATCGACGCGTATGTCGCCACCGGTGAACCGATGGACAAAGCAGGAGCTTACGGCATTCAAGGCAAAGCTTCGCAGTTCATCACCGGTATCACCGGCGACTTTTTCACCGTGGTCGGCTTGCCGGTTGCGCTGTTGGCAGATCGTCTTGCCGAGTGGGGTTTTGACGTGCTGCCGCGTTCGGGTTCGGAAGGTCGGTGAGCACGATGAGCGAAGCGCTGCTTCTGGCTGCATCGCCGGTGCTCGTCCGCGAAATTCCGGAGGAAGACCGCCCGCGCGAACGGTTGCGCCAAGTGGGCCCCGAGCAGATGAGCAACGCCGAACTTCTGGCGATTCTCCTGCGCACGGGCTCGCGCGGCCGTTCGGCGGTCAACCTCGCCGAACAGGTGTTGAAGCGGTTCGGTTCCATTCGGGAACTGCTTCATGCAGACCTGCAAGAGTTGACCGAGATTCCCGGAGTCGGCCTCGCCAAAGCCGCGCAACTGAAAGCGGCCATCGAGGTTGGACGTCGGATCGCCCGTTTCTCCCAAAGCAGCGCGCCGCAGTTTCTCACGGCGCAAGATGCGGCGGAGTACATGATGGACCGGTTGCAGTTTCAACTCAAGGAACACTTCGTCGCGTTGCATCTCGATGCCAAGCGCCGACTGATCGGAGAGGAAATCGTCTCCGTCGGAACGCTTGACGGCACCGTCGCCCACCCGCGGGAGATCTTCAAGACCGCGATCAAGCGCAGCGCGTCGGCGATCATTTGTCTGCACAACCACCCCAGCGGGGACCCGACGCCCAGCTATGAAGATCTCGAAGTCACCCGCCGCCTCGTCGAGTGCGGACGGATTCTCGGCGTCGACGTGCTGGATCACATCGTCATCGGGTCGCATTCCTACTGCAGCATGCGGGAAAAAGGCTGGCTGGACTAGGCATGAAGAGCCGCTTCCTGTATAATAGTCAAATGTTAACATAACAAGCCCTGTCACACGTCAGGAAGGGAGTTTAGCTTAGATGTTCAAAGGATTCTCACGAGATATGGGTATTGACCTTGGTACGGCCAACACCCTCGTATATGTAAAAGGCAAAGGCATCATCATCCGCGAACCTTCCGTCGTCGCAACCCGAATTGACACGGGAGAGATCAAAGCGGTCGGCGAAGAAGCAAAGCAGATGATCGGCCGTACTCCGGGCAACATCGTCGCGGTACGTCCGATGAAGGACGGCGTCATCGCCGACTTTGACACCACCGCGACCATGCTTCGCCATTTCATTCGCCAAGCGATCAAGCAAAAGGGCTTCTGGCTGCCGGCTCCGCGCGTCGTCGTCTGCGTGCCGTCCGGCATCACCGCCGTTGAAAAACGCGCCGTCGAAGACGCAGCTCGCGAAGCGGGCGCACGCGACCCGATGACGATCGAAGAGCCGATGGCGGCCGCGATCGGCGCGGGGCTTCCGGTAGGCGAACCGACCGGCTCGATGGTCGTTGACATCGGCGGCGGCACCACGGAAGTCGCGATCATCTCGCTGGGCGGGATCGTTACGTCCCGTTCGATCCGCGTGGCGGGCGACGAAATGGACGAAGCGATCATTCAGTACATTAAGAAGGCGTACAACCTGATGATCGGGGAGCGCACCGCCGAAGAGCTGAAGCTGACGATCGGCTCCGCGATTCCGTCCGATAAGGAAGAGACGATGGACGTGCGCGGCCGCGACCTCGTGACCGGTCTGCCGAAGACCCTCACGATCACCGCGCAAGAAATCGCCGAAGCGCTGGCGGACACGGTCAACTCAATCGTCGAAGCCGTGAAGATCACGCTGGAGAAATCCCCGCCGGAACTGGCGGCCGACATCATGGACCGCGGGATCGTGTTGACCGGCGGCGGCGCCTTGCTGCGCAACCTCGACCGTCTGCTGTCGCGTGAAACCGGCATGCCGGTGCTGGTGGCGGAGAACCCGCTGGACTGCGTGGCGATCGGTACGGGCAAGTCGCTGGAGTACAGCCATCTCTTCAAGTCCAGCGACACGGGCAAGAAGCGTCGTGCACGCTGACGTCCCTCTTACAACCGGAATTGCAAAGGAAGTGGGTAACGGGTGACCCGATTTTTCACAAGCAAACGGTTGATGGTGTTGCTCGCCAGCTTCATTTTGCTCGCCGCTTTGGTCGGGGTGACCTTGCGTGAACGCGAAAACCCGACTTGGCCTGAGAAGATGTTGATCGATGCGTTCGGCTGGGTGCAAGGGGTGGTCTACGCCCCGGTGCAGGAAATGGCCGGATTCTTCGAAGACATGCAGCACATCAAACAACTGTACGAAGAAAACGCCAAGCTCAAAGCAAACCTCAACGACTACTCGTCGATGCGCGTACGCATTCAGGGACTGGAGCAGGAGAACAAACGACTCAAAGAGGACTTAGGGTTGAAGAATCGCAACGTCAACGATCTTCAACTGATCTCCGCCAACGTGATCGGCCGTTCGCCGTCGACTTGGAATTCGGAAATCACCCTCGACGTCGGCACCAATGACGGGGTGCAGAAGAACATGGCCGTCGTCACGGCCAACCGGGGCTTGGTCGGGCGTGTCTACGAAGTCACCCCTTACCATGCGAAAGTGCTGTTGATCACCGACAAGGGCAAGATGGGCATCTCGGCGAAAGTCACCTCTGACGAACAGGGATACGGGATCATCTCGGGGGCTTCCGTCGACGTGTCGCAAACGAGCAAACCGATGCTGGAGATGAGCGGCATCAAGCTCGGCGCGGACAAAGTCAAAGTAGGCGACTCTGTCGTCACTTCGAACGTATCCGACATCTTCCCGGCCGGTTTGATCATCGGCACGATCACCTCCATTGAAAACGACAAGCTCGGCCTCACCAAGATCGCCCAAGTGGAACCGGCGGCGAACTTGAACAACATGGACTTCCTCTATGTCGTGAATCAGGCCAAGGCGAGTCAATAAGGAGGAGCGCCGATGCACCCTGCTTGGATTCTGTTGACGATGATGGGCATGCTCGTCATCCAATCGACCGTGTTTCAAGTGCAGCCGTTCTCGTATGCCGAGCCGAACATCGTCTTTGTCATGCTCATGTACGTCTCGTTGGCGCGCGGGCCGATGCTCTCGCTGTACACCGGATTGACGATCGGGCTGATCCAAGACATCCTGTTTGGCACCTACCTCGGGCCGCATGCGTTTACCTACGCGTTGATCTGCTACTTTGCCGGGTCGACGTTCCGCTCGTATTGGGCGCGCCAATTGATCATGGTGATCATGATCGTGATCGGTTACACGTTCCTGCAAGAGATGATGCTCTACGGCTTGGCCCGACTGTTCGGGTTCCAGCACGTCGACTTCATGCCGGCGCTCACGCACGCTGTGAGCATCATGATCTGGAACGGAATCATGGCGTTGATCCTCTACGTGCCGTCGGTGCGCTTGCTGGCTTCCGAACGACGCGGGTTGGCGGACGAATCGCTCTAAGCCCCCTCTGAGATCTCCACTTCAGAAGGGAGTTGCGGTCTATGCTGTACAACCAGAACTCACTCGACGAAGACCTTAAAAAGGCCACGGGGAAACGGCTGAACTATTTGTTCGTGCTGGTCTTCGTGGCCTTAGCTGTGCTCATCGTCAGGTTGAGTTTCATCCAATTGGCGCAAGGCTCGCTCTATCTTAAGCGCGCGGAAACGAACCGCTACATCCAGCAGTCGGTGCCCGCCCCGCGCGGGCAGATCTACGACCGCGATCGCAATTTGCTCGTCACGAACCAGCCGTCGTTTGCCGTTCTCTACACGATCTTGAGCAAGGACGTGCAAGATCCGCAGAAGATCGCCGCCATGCTTGCTCCCGTGTTGCACAAAACTCCGGATGAGATTCTCAACTCGATGGACCTCAAGGGCCAGCACTTCATGCTGTCGATGGCGCGGCGGCTATTGACGAACGCAGGCGACGAGCAAGTGGCGTATATCAAGGAACACCAGGCCGACTTGCCCGGCGTCAACGTCGTCGTCGAGCCGATTCGGCATTATGAGCGCAACAACTTCGCCAGCCACATCCTCGGGTATTTGAACAACATCCCCAGCGACTACTGGCAGAAACACCAAGACGAGTATCAGCAAACCGACTTGATCGGCATGGCCGGGGTGGAGCGGCAGTACGAGCAATACCTGCGCGGCAAGGCCGGGAAGTTGCAAGTGGAAGTCAACATCTACAACCAGCCGCTCCAAGACCAGCGCCTCGTGGACCCGATCAAGGGTCACGACTTGGTGTTGACGATCAACTCCAAGGTGCAAGCGGCGACCGAACAAGCGCTGGCGGAGCGCGTGCAAGCGTTGAAACGCACCGTCCGCACCGTGCAAAACGGCGCCGCCGTCGCGATGGACCCCAAGACCGGCGAAATTTTGGCGATGGCGTCTTACCCGAGTTACGATCCGAACATCTGGATCAAGGGCGTTACGGAGAAGGAATACACCGAGCAGTTCGCCCCCGCCGAGATGAACCGGGCGCTCCAACAACTCTACCAACCGGGCTCCACCGTCAAGATGGCGACCGAGTTGATCGGCTTCAAGGAAGGGGTCATCCAGCCCGGCTCGGTGATCTACGACCCCGGCCGCATCCAAGTCGGCTACCTGCCCAACGGCAAGCCGAACTACATCAAATCGTGGAAGACGATCGGGTACGCCGATTCTTACCGCGCGCTCGCCGAATCGTCGAACGTCTACATGATCCGCACGTTTTTAAATCTCGCCGGATACCGCGAGGACATGCCCACGGCTCAGGTCAACGATTTCCTCAAAAACCGACTTCCGAAGACGATGGACAAAGTCGCCGCCTACCACAAGGAATTCGGCATGGGGCCGACCACCACCGGCGTCGATTTGCCGTACGAAGCCGAAGGGCAGATTACGCGGGAGGGCTATGTGTCCGACTTGGCGTTTTCCGCCATCGGGCAGACGGAAAACTACACGGTGCTGCAGCTGGCGCAATATGTTTCCACGATCGCCAACGGAGGCAAGCGCATGAAGCCGCACGTCGTGAAGGAGATCATCCCGCCCGACGGAACTCCGCAGACGATTCCGATCGAGCAGCAAAACCAACTGGACTTCACGCAAGACCAATTGGCGGCGGTGCAGCGCGGGATGTACGACGTCAACAACAAAACGTACGGCACGTTTTACTCCGTGTTCGGGAAATATCCGGTGAAAGTGGCGGGCAAGACCGGGACTGCGGAGACGGGGCGCAACACGGAGAACTCGCTGT
Organism: Tumebacillus flagellatus; assembly: GCF_000714935.1. GTDB lineage: Bacteria > Bacillota > Bacilli > Tumebacillales > Tumebacillaceae > Tumebacillus > Tumebacillus flagellatus. The sequence goes on along the minus strand of NZ_JMIR01000019.1, from coordinate 48,813 downwards.
TTGTCGGATACGCCCCGGCGGACGATCCGCAGATCGCCATCGCGATCATCATTCCGGACAACATGCCGAACGGGCACTCCTCCGACACGCTGGGCCCGTTGGCGCGGGCGATGTTTGACGCGTACTTTCAATTCAATAACACCACGGCAGCACCTGCCCAATTCAAACCGACTCGGCGATGAGTCGGTTTTTCTTCATATTTTTCTAGTTCCAAAGAGAAGGAATCACGCTGTGCAAAAACGAAGTACAGTTTGCTAACGAAAAGCAAAGGAGTAGGGAAATAGAGAGGAGAAACGAGAGTGACCAACCTGGAGCGGGAGAAACACTCGGTCACGGGGAGAAGGATGAACCTGTTGTTTTTGGTCATCTTCATTTCCTTGGCCGTTTTAATTTTTCGCCTGAGCTTTCTGCAGCTGTCGCAGGGTCAAGACTTGCTGAAGACAGCGGAGAACAACCGTTATATCACTCAATCGATACCGGCCCCGCGCGGCCTGATCTATGACCGCAACATGAATGAGTTGGTACGCAACAAACCGGCGTTCACCATCACGTTTCAGCGCTTGAGCGACGACGTGCAGAACCCGCTCATGCTCGACGCGACGCTGTATGAACTGTTCAACATGCGCCCGGAGGAACTTTGGGACGCGATGGACCCGTACGGTGAGAAGTACTCGCTCGGCATGGCGCGCAAAGTCGTCAAAAACGCCACCGACAAGCAAGTGGCCTACATCCGCGAACACGCCGACGAGCTGCCGGGCTTCAACGTCGTCGTCGAACCGATCCGTGATTATGTGGACGGCAACACCGCGTCGCACGTGCTCGGCTATTTGAACTCGATCCCGATGGATTTCTGGAAGGATCACAAAGACGAGTACCAACAGACCGACATGATCGGCACCGCCGGCGTGGAGAAGCAGTACGAAGACCTCCTGCACGGCAAAGACGGCACGCTGAAAGTCGAAGTCAACATCAACTACCAGCCGCTCAAAGACAAGCGGACGGAAGACCCGGTCAAGGGACATGACCTCGTCTTGACGCTTGACCAGCACATCCAAGAAGCGTCCGACAAAGCGCTGGCGGAGACCGTGCAGACCATTCACAAATCGATCCCGACCGTCAAGGAAGGGGCGGCGATCGCGATGAACCCGAAAACGGGCGAGATCCTCGCGATGTCGAGCTACCCGTCCTTTGACCCGAACATGTGGATCGAAGGCATGAGCGATAAGAAATACCAAGAATACTTCGCTCCGGCGGAGAAAAACCGCGCGTTGACCGAACTGTACTTCCCCGGCTCGACCGTCAAGATGGCGACCGTCTTGATCGGGATGAAGGAAGGCGCGATCAAAGACCCGAACGCTTCGATTCTCGACCCGGGCGGCATCTACCTCGGGGATAAGGAAATTCGCTCGTGGGCGCCGAACTTGGGCTATGTCAACGCCTACAGCGCTCTGGCGAAGTCCAGTAACGTCTACATGATCAACACGTTCAAGAACCTCTCCGGCTGGCGTCCGGGGATGGACTGGTCGCAACTTGACTCCTACTACAACAACGTCATGCCGGGCGTGCTCCAGAAGATCATGGACTACCACAAGACCATGGGCCTTGGCGAGCAAACCACCGGCGTTGACCTTCCGTTTGAAAACGCCGGCGAACTCAGCACCGACGGTACGATCTTCGACTGGGCGCTGGCTTCGTTTGGTCAGAACGAGAAGTACAACTTGATGCAGTTGGCGACCTACGTCTCGACGATCGCCAACAACGGCAAACGCATGCAGCCGCACGTGGTGAAGACGATCATCGACCCGGACGGCAAGAAGACGGAAATCGCGCCGAAAGAAGTGGAACAGATTCCGTTTACGCAAGACCAGATCAAAGTCGTCCAGAAGGGCATGTACGACGTCACCCACGCTTCTTACGGGACGTTCAACATGTTCGCCAACTACAACCCAGTGATCGCCGGCAAATCCGGCACCGCCGAGACGGGGCGCGGCACGGAGAACTCGCTGTTCGTGGGCTATGCTCCGTACGACGACCCGCAAATCGCCGTCGCCGTCATCATCCCGGACAACGAAGCGAACGGTCACTCCTCGACCACCGTCGGGCCGGTCGCCAAAGCGCTGTTTGACGCGTACTTCGACAAGGATAAGAAGCCGGACGACAAAAAGCAGGAAAAAACCGCAACTTCCGCGAATTAGTTACTGATGCAAGTGATGGAACAGGAGGACCGGTATGGGACATCAAACGGGATGCGAGCTCAATCGAACCAGAACGCCCGTTACGATCAAGGGCATCCGTGATGGACTGGTCTTCATCCTACATGATCAGTGCTCCTTCGAAGAGATTGTGGAAGATCTTGAGGATAAATTGAACGGTTCCCACCGCCAACTGCTGACGGGCCCGCTCGTGCGCGTCCACGTGCAGAGCGGGATGCGGGTGTTGACGGAGCAGGAGCAGGAGACGATTCGCGAGAAACTTGCGAGCCACGGCAATTTGATCATTCAGGAATTTCAATCGACAGCCGAACAGCTGTTGAAGTCATCGGCGGTCAAACCCCCGCACCTCTACCACGGCACCGTGCGCTCCGGCCAGATTGTGGAGCACGACGGCGACATCGTGGTCATCGGAGATGTCAATCCCGGCGGGCAAGTGCTCGCGACGGGAGACATCTACGTCATGGGGACGTTGCGCGGACTCGCTCATGCGGGATGGCGCGGCAACAAGCGGGCGATCATCGCCGCCGTTTTCTTCCAACCGACGCAGTTGCGCATCTGTGATGTGATCTCGCGCTCGCCGGACCTCACCCGGGAACAACAGCGGGAGTTGGCGGGCACGGAGATGGAATTTGCGTATCTGCGCGACGGCCAGATGGCGGTGGATAAAATGAACCACCTCTACTCCATCCGGCCCCGCGAGAATTAAGAGGAGGGAATGTAACAGTGGGAGAGGCAATCGTCATCACTTCCGGCAAGGGCGGCGTTGGCAAGACGACCACCAGCGCCAACATCGGCACGGCGCTGGCTCTGAGCGGCAAGAAAGTCTGCCTGGTCGATACCGACATCGGGCTGCGCAACTTGGACGTGGTGATGGGACTGGAGAACCGCATCATCTATGATTTGGTCGATGTGGTCACCGAGCAGTGCCGTTTGGAACAGGCGCTGATCAAGGACAAACGGTTCGATCACCTGTACCTGCTGCCCGCGTCCCAGACCAAGGACAAATCCGCGCTGACCCCTGACGCGTTCAAGCCGATCGTCGAGAAACTCAAGCAGCAGTTTGACTTCGTGTTGCTCGACTGCCCGGCGGGCATCGAACTCGGCTTCCGGCTCGCGATCACCGGCGCGGACCGCGCCATCATCGTCACCAATCCGGAAGCGGCAGCGGTGCGCGACGCCGACCGCGTCATCGGGTTGCTGGAAGCGGCCAAGATTCACCAACCGAAATTGATCGTCAACCGCATCCGCCAACACATGGTCAACGACGGGACGATGCTCGACATCGACGAGATCGTCTCCATCCTCGCCATCGACCTGCTCGGCGTGGTGCCGGACGACGACGGCGTCATCGCCGCCGGCAACAGCGGCGAACCGGTTGCGCTCAATCCGAACACCAAAGCCGGCATGGCGTACCGCAACATCGCCCGCCGTATCCTCGGCGATTCGGTGCCGCTGATGGTCCTGAACGAACGGGGCGGTTTTTTCTCGAAAATGAAAAAAATGATCGGGCTGTAGGCCTTGAAGAGAAGCGAGCTTCCGCATCCGGCGGGGGCTCGCTTTTTTCATAAACTCGTCCCTGTGCACATAGAATTGGAGCAGAAACAAGTGGGACGAGGAGGAACGCATCATGGCAAAGTTTGAGTTCTGGAAAAGCAAACGCAAAGAGGAGGAGCCGCCGGAAGCCGCATCGTGGAACTACGAGCGCTTCCAAGCGGACACCACGCAATCCAGCCTGTTCAGCTCCGAAGAAGATTGGGACGTGACCCGCGCCAACCCGGTGTTCACATCGGCGCCGCCCGGCAGCCTTGCCCGTCCGCGCACCTATGAAGATTTTCTGCGCGCACGCGGCGGCGGCCAAAGTTACGGTGGACAAGGCCGCTCCTACGACAGCGCCCACGGCAGCCGTCGATTCTATGAAGAAGAAGAGCCGTCCGGTTTGCCGGTGCACCGCATCATGCAGATCATCGGTGCCGTCGCGCTGACCGGGATTCTCTACTTCACGTTCCACAGCCAGTCTCCGTCTGCTGTGAGCGTCCAAAAGTATGTGACGCAACACATGACCAACGACAGCAACTTCTCCAAACTCACCGCGTGGTGGCAATCGAATGTCACTGATAAAGCGACGGTTCCCGCGATGGGCACCGGAATCGGCACGACTCCGGCGGATGATGCCGCCGTCCCGGCGCAAGAAGCGAAATTCGCGTTCGTCCAACCCGTCCAAGGCGCGAAAGTCAAAACCGCTTATGACGGCAAAGAACAGCAAGGCATCTCCTATACCGCGCCGCTCGGAGCGGACGTTCACGCCGCAGCCAAAGGCACGGTGGAGCGCATCGAGAAAGGCCAAGGCGAGGACTATTCCGTCACGATCAGCCACGGCATAAACGGTCGCACCGTCTATTCCCACCTCGCGTCGGTCACCGTCGCCGCCAACGACACGGTGTCGTCCGACCAGAAAATCGGCACGCTCAGCAAATCAGGCACGGCAGCATCGTTCTTTTTTGCGTATCAAAAGGACGGCGCATACGTCAATCCGGGTGACCTGCTGAACGCTGCGACCGATACGGAAGCGGCGAAGCAGACGAAACCCTCCGGAGCGTGACGGTGGCAAGTCGCATGTCGAAGCGATCCTTTTGGCCGACGGGCATGAAAGTCCGCGTGCACCCCTTGTTCTTGCTGTTGTTGCTGGCGAGCATCGGGGCGGGGATGATCGTGGAGACGCTGGTGCTGTTCACGATCGTCATCGTCCACGAACTTGGCCATATCTTCGTCGCCACTTCGTACGGGTATCGCATTCGCGAGATGCAGATCTTGCCCTATGGAGGGGTCGCCAAGCTCGAACACGGCGCGATGGGGTGGAACCCGCGGCATGAAGTGGCGATCGCCATCGCCGGGCCGCTGAACAATTTGCTGATGATTCTCGTCGCCGTGCTGTTGCATGCGGCGGGCTGGTGGTCGGACGGGTTGACGCAGTTTTTTATCAAAGGCAATTTGATGATTGGGTTCTTTAACTTGCTGCCGGCCCTGCCGCTGGACGGGGGCCGCATCTTGCGGGCGGCGACGTCCGGCACGCGGGGCTTTCGGGCGGCGACGGAGGTGGCGGTGCGCATGTCGTTTGGGATCGCGCTGGTCTTGATCCTGTTCGGGTTGCTTTCCCTGTGGGCCGGCTACGTAAACCTCGCTTTCCTCATGCTCGGTTCGTTCCTGCTGTTCTCCGCGTGGGAGTTGAGAAAGGGCATGCGCGTCGACGTCATCCGCTTCCTCGACGCCAAACGGCGAGGCAAAAAATCATCTGCTCAAGACGTGCGCCAACTGGCGGTGCCGGAGAGCATGCGCGTCGGAGAAGTGATCGAACAGTTTGCGCCGGACGCGTATCACATGATCTATGTTTTGGATGAGCGGAAAAAAGTGCAAACTGTGCTGGAGGAAGAAGATCTGGTCTCTGTTGTCTTCGAAGAGAACGGGATGCATTGGACGCTTCGTCAAGTGCTGGAGAGAACAGGAAAAGGAAATGACAAACGCTTGTCGAAGTTGTGATAGATTCGAACGTGCAGAAAGGGGAAGGTGACAAGTGCGCAAACAGATCTTGGTGAGTCAGGACCGTCGCGAGTTGCGCGCGGCCATCCTCGAGGACGGTCGCACAGTGGAATACTACACGGAACGACAAGCGACGGCTGCCCAGCCGCACGTCGGCAACATCTACAAAGGGCGGGTCGCGAACATCTTGCCGGGCATGCAAGCGGCGTTTGTCGACATCGGTTCGGAGAAAAACGCCTTTCTCTACCTGGACGACGCGCTTGCGCTCTACGCCGGAACGCCCAACCCGGAGCGTAAACCGCAGATTTCCGAAGTGCTCAAAGAGGGGCAGGAAGTCTTGGTGCAAGTGGTCAAGGAACCGGTCGGCACCAAAGGAGCGCGGGTGACGGCGAACATCTCCCTGCCCGGCCGGCACATCGTGCTGATGCCGAACTCCCCCTATGTGGGCGTCTCTCGCCGCATCGAACATGAAGCGGAACGCGAGCGCATCCGCCAAGCGGCCGAGCGCGTGCGCGACCCGGAAGTCGGCATCATCGTGCGGACGGCGGCGGTGGGCGTGGCGGACCAGGCTTTGGAACAGGACTATCATTTCTTGCACGGAACGTGGCAGCGGATCCTGCGGCAGTCGAAGGGGGCCAAAGTGCCGGAGTTGGTCTACCGCGATCTCGATCTGCTTTCACGTTCGGTGCGGGACTTTTTTACCGAAGATGTCGAGGAGTTGTGGATCGACGATCTGGAAGCGTTCGAGTCGGCGCGCGACATGCTGCGCCGCTCCTCGCCGAACTTGTATGAGCGCGTGAAGCTTTACAGAGGCCGTGAGAATTTGTTCGCGGCGCACCGAGTGGACCAAGACTTGGAAAAAGCGCTGAAGCGCAAAGTCTGGTTGAAATCGGGCGGCTACCTCGTGATCGACCAAACCGAGGCGTTGACCGTCATCGACGTGAACACCGGCAAGTTTGTCGGAAGTTCGTCGCTGGAAGAGACGGTGTTCAAGACCAACGTGGAAGCGACCAAGGAGATCACCCGCCAACTGCGCCTGCGCGACATCGGCGGCATCATCATCATCGACTTCATCGACATGCGCGACGCCGGGCATAAGGAGCAGATCGTCGAAGAGCTGCAAAAAGCCCTGCGCCGCGACCGGACGCGCTCGCACGTGCTTGGGATGACGCAGCTCGGCTTGATCGAGATGACCCGCAAAAAAGTCCGGCAATCGCTCGACGAAGTGTTGCACCGCCCCTGCCCGACATGCGACGGCAAAGGCAAAGTCCTCTCCGAAGAGACGACGGCCGCGCGCATCGAGCGCGAACTGACCGATTACCTGCGCGGCGCCGACCATGAAGCGGTGCTCGTCGAGTGCCACCCGGCGGTGGCGGCGCTCTTGATCGGGCAGAGCGGGCAGAACTTGCGCCGGATGGAAGAGGAATGGCACATCAAAGTCTATATCAAGGGCAAAGATTCGCTCCACTTGGCGGAACACCGCATCTCGTGGGCGGGCACGGTGGAAGAAGTCGAGCTTCGGGCGCTGCCGGTGCAGGTGGGACAAGTCCTTTCGATTAAAATAGACGAGCCGAACGTGCACAACGCCCGCGACGGGATCGCCCGCCTCGAAGGGTATGTGCTCGACATTCAAAACGCCGGCCGGGTTGTCGGTCGGCAAGTGCTCGTCAAAGTCACGCAGGTCAACCGCACATATGGCAAAGGGATCGTCATTGAGGAATCTGTTTGACAGGTGCCTTCTACCATGATAAAGTAGCTTAGTAAGCGTCTTGTGTTGACACACATTGCGTTACACCACGTAGCCCGGGTTTCGAAACTCTGCGGAGTACCTAGGGATAGTGAGTCTTTTATTGAGGAGGTGCACACATGTACGCAATCGTTCAAACCGGTGGTAAGCAGTACAAAGTTGCAGAAGGTGATGTTCTGTTCATCGAGAAGCTCGAAGCTGAAGATGGCGCAGCAGTTACCTTTGACAACGTTCTGCTCGTTTCCAAGGAAGGCGGCGTTGTAGTCGGTTCCCCGACTGTTGCAGGCGCTACCGTTTCCGCGAAGGTCCTGAAGCACGGCAAAGCGAAGAAAATCTTGGTCTTCAAATACAAGTCCAAGAAGAACTACCGTCGCAAGCAAGGTCATCGCCAACCGTACACCCAAGTACAAATCGAAAAAATCAACGCGTAGTTTCTGCGCATGATTCGATCGATCATCTGGCGGGACAAGCAAGGACGGGTGGGTCGCTTTTCGGTTCAAGGGCATGCCGATGCGGCTGAGTATGGACAAGATATTGTCTGTGCCGCTGTATCGATGCTGGTCATCAACACCGTCAACTCCGCAGAGCAACTGCTCGGCGTGATCTTGGCGACCGATGACACCACAGCACCCGGCGATGTGAAGTGCTCCATTCCGGTTCTGGCTGATCAGACGGCTGACGACAAACTTCAATTGCTTCTCGAAGCAATGGTCTTAGGCCTGAACTCGGTTCGGGAGGAATATCCCGACTTTGTGAAGGTCAATATGAAAAACCTCTAGGAGGTGAATCTCCAATGATGAAACTGAACCTTCAACTGTTCGCGTCCAAGAAGGGGGTAGGTTCCTCCAAGAACGGTCGTGACTCCATCTCGAAGCGTCTGGGCGTGAAGCGTGCAGACGGTCAAGTGGTAACCGCTGGTTCCATCCTGGTTCGCCAACGCGGCACCAAGATCTACCCGGGCCTGAACGTAGGCATGGGCGGCGATGACACCCTGTTTGCAAAAGTTGAGGGCCGTGTTGCTTTCGAGCGCATGGGCCGCGACAAGAAACGTGTCAGCGTATATCCGGTTGTGCAAGCTGAAGCTCTCGAAGCGTAAGCTGAGACGACGGCAAGACGGCTCTCCGCGGAGGGCCGTCTTTTTTACATAAGGAGGAGAGAACGGGCATGAACGGACACCCACGAACTCCCGCGGCGGACATTCGCTCGATGATGGAGGATAGCTTAGAAGTTCTGCGTATTTATCGCCACGATCTCATGAATCAGGTGCAATTGCTGCAGGCATACTCGCAACTCAAGAAGTACGACCGGCTGAATGAACCGATCCAATCGTTGGTGCAGGAAGCTGGACGCCATACCGAATGGTCATCCTTGCCGAGTTCGATGTTGTCCTATGTCGTGCTCTCCCGTGACATCAAGTACCAGATGCTGCAACTGCACGTCTCCTATGAACAGCAGGAAGAACCGACGGAAGCGGCAGAAGTTTTGGCCGCCCGCCTGCTTTTAAGCCTCCTCGACACCTTGGGCGAAGCTTCCAAGACGTGGCTCGAACCGTTGGCTTTGGATGTATGGATTGTCTCATTCCGTCAAGGCTATGAGATAAGTTGGTTCGCCGATCTGCCGCACGACTGGGCGGCATGGGCGACGGCGTATGCGGGGGAAGGTGTGGAATTCGTCCAAGAAATCGGCGAGGACGGCACCGAGTACCGCGTGCGTTTCCAGTTGCAAGAATAGAGGTGAGACAAAATGTTCGTAGATACAGCGAGAGTGTACGTCAAAGGCGGCGACGGCGGCAACGGAATCGTCTCGTTCCGCCGCGAAAAGTACATCCCGGAAGGGGGTCCTGCCGGCGGTGACGGCGGCAAGGGCGGCGACATCGTGCTTGTCGTTGACGAAGGGCTGCGCACCCTGCTCGACTTCAAGTACAAGCGCCACTTCAAAGCGGAGCGCGGCGAGTACGGCAAGACGTCGAACAAGCACGGCGCCAACGCAGAAAACATGTACATCAAAGTTCCGCCGGGCACCGTGATCACCGACGCCGACACGTTGGAGTACCTCGGCGACCTGACCGAGCACGGGCAAAAACTTGTCGTCGCGCGCGGCGGGCGAGGCGGGCGCGGCAACACACGCTTCGCTTCGATGGCGAACAAAGCGCCGGAGATCGCGGAGAAAGGCGAGCCGGGCCAAGAGCGCAACATTCAGTTGGAGTTGAAAGTGCTCGCGGACGTCGGGCTGGTCGGGTTTCCGTCTGTCGGGAAATCCACGCTGCTGGCTTCCGTTTCGGCAGCGAAGCCGAAGATCGCAGCGTACCACTTCACGACGATCACCCCGAACCTCGGCGTCGTCGGCGTGCCGGACGGACGCAGCTTCGTCATGGCCGACTTGCCGGGTCTGATCGAAGGGGCATCGGAAGGCCAAGGCTTGGGTCACCAATTCCTGCGCCACATTGAGCGCACGCGCGTCATCGTGCACGTGCTCGACATGGCGGGGACGGAGGGACGCGACCCGTACGAAGATTTCGTGAAGATCAACGAGGAAGTGCGCCTCTACAACTACCGCTTGGAAGAGCGCCCGATGATCGTCGTCGCGAACAAGATGGACATCCCGGAAGCGGAAGAGAACTTGAAAGCGTTCTTGGAGAAAACCGACAACCAATACCCGGTCTATCCGGTTTCCGGCGTGACCCGTCAAGGCATCGACGAGCTGTTGTACGCCATCGCCAACACGTTGGAGACGGCGCCCGACTTCACCACCATCGACCTCGAAGAAGTGGAGCAGACGGAGGAGCGCAAAGTCTACCGTCTGGAGGAAGACGAAGAACGTTTCTGGATCACGCGCAACAACGAAGCGTACGTGGTCAACGGCGCGTGGATTGAGAAGCTTTGCAAGATGACCAACTTCGAGCAGTACGATTCGGTCAAACGCTTCCAACGCATCATGAAGCAGAAGGGCGTTGACTCCGCGCTGCGCAAAGCGGGCGCTTCCGAGGGCGACACCATCGAGATCGGGGAATACAGCTTCGACTTCGTGGAGTAATGCGGGCGGCGCTTCAAGTGCCGGAAGCCGTTTTGCAACAGACGTTTGCCGACCTGAGCCGAATGCTCCCCGAAGAGGGAGTCGGCTTGTGGAGCGGAAGCGGGCAGGAAGTTCGGACGTGGACGTTTTTGCCGAATGCGGCAGGACACGGCGAGCGGCGCGTGCGGTTTACGGTGCATCCGCAAGATTGGATACAGGCGCTCGTTTCGAGCTCGGAACGCGGCGAAGCGCCGCTGGCGTTGGTGCACAGCCATCCGACCGCGCCGCCCGTTCCTTCGGCACACGACCGCAAGCACTGGTACTACCCGGACCTGTGGTGCGTGATCGTCTCGTTTGCGGACGGCACGCCGCGGTGGAGAGCGTTTCAACTTTAACAAAAGAAAAACAGGGCGACGCGCAGTCGTCCTGTTTTTTTGTGTTATTTTCGGTGAGTGCGGGGCGTATCATTTTGTAATCAGGCGCAGAGCCACGATGATCAGCATCGCGGAGAGGATGCGCAAGATCAGCTTTGCCGGCAGTTTCGCAGCCACGCGGGCTCCGAGTTGTCCGCCGATGAACGCGCCCGGTGCCAGGAACAGCACCAGCCACCACTCGATGTCGCCGCGAACCCAGTACGTGCCGGTCGAGACGATCGCTGTCAAGAAGATCGTGAACATCGACGTTGCCGCGGCGATGTGCGGCGGGAACAACAGCAAGAGCGTCATCGTCGGCACCAGCAACGAGCCGCCGCCGATGCCGAGCAGCGAAGCCAAAAATCCCACGAAGAAGGAGATGACCACGCCAAGCCACAAGTTGTATTCGTACTCGAATCTCGTGCCGATCGCGTCCACAAACGAACGGCGCACGGTAACAGGCAAGCCCAGTTTCAGCGGGTTCTTCGGTTTAAAGACCAAGAAGAGCGAGATGAAGATCAAGAAACAGCCGAACCCGACAAAAAAGCCCTTGCCGCTCATGTGTTCTGCGGCCAACGCTCCGATGATCGAGCCCGGAATCGAAGCGGCGGCAAACGCGGCTCCGGCCGTGAAGTCGATCCGTTTCTGACGCGTGTAGGCGAGGGTGGAAGAAATCGAGTTGAACAGCAACACCGCCATCGAAGTGGCTGTGATGTGCGAGGGCACGAGATCCGGTCGTAAAAACGCCAGCGTCGGCACCACGATGAAGCCGCCGCCCAAGCCGACGATCGACCCTGAGAATCCCGCCACCACCCCGAAGAAAAACAAAAGGAGTGAATCGATCATGAGTGTAACAAAGCACCTCCCGGCTTTTGCAGTCGTACGTAAGTCGAAACTTTGGAAGTCTGAAAGTATGTACGTTTCCTTCTATTGTACCGCACGCGGGGCTTTTTTCCCATTGCGCGTGTAGACTTTTGCCCTTACTTCGAGAGGAGGCTTCTTTCTCATGCGTCCCACAATGCGTCCCAACTGGTTCAGTTCGGCGCTGGAAAGACGAAATTTTGCCGGTTTAACCACAGACGGTGCTCTGTATTTTATTGCCTTAACCTTCCTCGACGCCACGATTCTCATCCCCTTGTTCCTCCAGCACGTCAGCGGTTCCCCACTACTCATCGGATTCGCCACAGCCATTCGTCAACTCTGCTTCGTGTTGCCCCAAGTGTTGATCGCCAAATGGATGCACCGCATCCCGCGCCTCAGCCGCTTCGTGTTCCGCACGTACTTGATTTGCCGCTTTGGATTTTTGCTCGTCATCGGGATGTTGCTGTACAACTCGCAATCTCCGTGGGTGCTGATCTGCTTTTTCATCGGGCATGCGATGTTTTGCTTGGGTGAAGGGTTGATTCAAGTTCCGTGGATGGAGTTGACGGGACGTACGATCCGACCGCAAAACCACGGCAAGCTGTTCGGGTTGATGCAGACGCTCGGAGCCGCCGGTTCCTTTGCAGCGGGGCTTTTGATCCAGCGCGTCATCTCGCACCCGGAACAATTTCCGTATCCGTTGAATTTTCTGATGATGTTCACCACGGCGTTTTTGTTGCTGTTCTGTTCTTCACTGTCCTTTCTATATGTCAAGGAAGCTCCTCGTAGAATGGAATTGCCCGCCGACGAGGAAAAAAAACGTCCCGAACCTCCGCGTTCGTTTGCGGGGACATTGCGCACGAACCCGCCGTTTCGAAAGCTGATCTCCATTCAGATGCTGTGCGGGCTGCATCAGTTGGCGATGCCGTTTTACATCCTCTATGTGCAGACGATGCCGGGCGTCGACATGAACGTGGTCGGGGAGTTGGTGATCGTGCAGATCGCCGGCGGTCTCGCGGGCGGTTTGCTGTTCGGGGTGCTCAGCGAGAAGTTCGGCAACCGCACGGCGATCTGTTGGGCGGTGCTGTGCAACGCGGCGGTGCCTGTGTTGATCTTGCTCGCCGGACAGCAGGGGGCGGGAAGTTGGCGTGAAAAGTTGGTTGTGACCGCATTCGGGTTGCTCGGCGTCGTCGGCAGCGGGTGGATCGGCTTCACCAATTACCTGCTTGAAATGTCCAACGACCAGACGCGCGGCCGTATGGTTGCGTACTTGAATCTCTGCATCGCGCCGTTGTCGGTGCTGCCGATCTTCTCTGGGGAACTGTTGCAAATCGTCTCGTACGAAACTGTGTTTGGGATCGTGCTGATCCTCTTGCTCGTTGCTTTGTTTTTATCTTGGCGCCTGCCGCCGCCTACCACCATTCGTCATCGTCGGGGTGAGCGGGCGGTTCGGTCGGATCGGCAAACCAACGCCGCTCCACGGTGACAGAAGCGAACAGGACGATCAACACGATCCAGCCGATGTTGAGATGTGAAAGCACGTCCCACATAGGCGCAACCACCCCCTTATTTCCGCTAGTGTTCGTCGAAACGGCGGTTTTTTTGCAAGAATTTGATTGTCATGTGCTTAAATATCACACCGTACACTTCACCATGATCGCAACCACTCATGGGGAGGGTACTTCAATTGGCTTCTTACCTGAAGAAAATGGCTTTGATCTTGGCCTCCAGCGCTGTGACCACCACGTACTTGGGTTTTGCTTCAGCGGGGAACGTCGCCTACGCAGCCGATAACCGCCTCAGCGTGCAGATGGTCGAGGATTGCGACACGGTAGGAGCCGGCGGAGAGATCGGCTACCACACTCTCTACCACAACGTGGAGAACAAAAACAACTCCCGCGTGCAGCTGAAAGTGCGAGTGCCGGAAGGGCTGGATGTGGACGAATCCGATGCCGACGGTGCCTCTTGGGATGCCGCTGCGCGCATGCTGACGTGGAACCTCAAGGATGTGGAGAACAACGGAGCGCGCGTCACCCACTTCCATCTCAAAGTCAAAGCGGACGCAGAGGTGAACACGTCGTTTGAACTGTCTTGCGTCGTGGAGGAAGACGGAAAGTGGAAGATGGAGACGCCCAAGATCAAGTGCAAAACAGGGACAGAAGTGGATCAGCCGTTTTTTGTCGGGTATCCGGACGGCACGTTCCACCCGGATGCGCCGATCACCCGTGCGGAATTGGTGCGCTTGGTGCTGGTGATGCGCGGCGTGCAGGAAGCTCCGTTCACGTCGTTTGACGATGCCAACGATACATGGGCGAAAGATTTCATCGGAACCGCCAACGCGTTGAATTGGGTGGACGGCGACGGCAACGGCAAGTTCCGGCCGAACGATTCCACCGACCGTGCGTCGGCGGCGAAGATGTTTGACATCGCGCTGTTGCGCGGCCCGCTCAAGGAAGGCACGATCGCGGTTCAGCAACACTTCCCGGATGTTGCACCGAAGAGTTGGTCGTTTGGTTGGGTTGAGGAGGCGTCCACGCTGGCGCATGAGTCGGTCCATCGCGGACGGGGAGTGGAGCAGTTGATCCGCTACCTGCCGGAGTTGACCAAACCGATGTAAGTTTGTCCGCCCATTGTGTTTCATCGGGATCTGCACCCGGGTTTATGCCCGGGTGATTTTTCTGTACATCCACATGGGGAATTCACCGGAGGAGTTTTTTGTCGGGCCGGAAGTGACGGGGGTGTTTGTCACGCCGGACGGCGGGCAGTAGGACAACCAAGGCCGGATCAATCGGCAAGCGGCGAAGTTCCGGCTCTACGGGTTGAACTGCGCGGGCGAGGTGGTGCGCGAGTCGGCGGCACAAGACCCGGGTGTGGAAGAACTCACGTGGACGGTGCAACTTTTGAATCGAAAAGCGGCGTGGAACGACGGATACGCACGACTGTCAACTGGAAACGGAGGCAATGACGGAAGACCGGATTCGTTTACGGAGATCGAAGCGGTGGAAGACGGATGGTGATATACGGCGAAGATTCCGGGCGAGAAGCGGGTGCTTGAGTTTCTAAGCGACGGGGATTTGCCGCAGACGAAGGCGGCTGGTGAGGCGGATGCGCGGAGAACCGGACTGGCGCGGACGAGGAGAATCGGCGGGTTGCCGGAGGGCTTTGGATCTACCGTAGCAGAAATTCCGCGAGTTTTCAATGCCAACAGTTCGTGTTTGCAAAACGCGCAAGGGGAAGGCCGGCAGGATGTTGGCGATGCGGCGGCGGCGTGCGACCCGCTGTCGTCGCAAGGCATTCACAAGGCGATCGGCACGGCGATTGAAGCGTCTCTTGCAACCCGCGCGGAACTTCGGAAGCGGTTGCGGGGACAGCCTAAATTAGTGCCAGGGAGATCCTGCGCGTTGCGTGCGGGGTCTTTTTTTCGTGATTAAATGACCTGTGCGAGTTGTGGAAAAAGCGGTTTTTTTGAAAGACCGATACTTTTTGGTTTGATGGAATATTTAAGAATGTTGAGTTTTTCAAATGAAGAAAATCACAGCACTATAATGAAAAAAACAGGCTCACGCAAGACGGGCATCGGTTTCTCCAACCCTGCAACGCCTCTTGTTAAACAGCCTGTTGAGTGATATTGAGTCAAATTTGTCACTTTACCTGCGCGGAAATTGGTGTTACATTCCGTTGCAAGATGCGCATCGCAAACTAGAAGAGGAGCTGCTGACACCATGAAAGTGCAAGAAAACGAAATGACCGATCCGATCGAGGGTTTAATCCGCCACGCCTACGAGAACGGGATCAGCGACATCCACATCGAGCCGGGGGACGAGCGGCACTTTGCGATTCGGGTGCGCGTGAACGGGGGATTGCAGACGTGGCAAGCTGTCGAGGGCACGCTTGAACAAACCGTGTCGCGCGTCAAATTGATGGCCCGCATGGACATCGCGGAACGGCGGTTACCGCAGGATGGAAGTTTTCGCATGGGGCTGAACGAAGAAGAGTCGGTGGACGTACGCGTCTCGTCGCTTCCGACTGTGCACGGCGAGAAACTCGCGTTGCGCTTGCTGCCCAACCACACGCGGCATGCGTTG
This sequence comes from Tumebacillus flagellatus, assembly GCF_000714935.1. Classification (GTDB taxonomy): domain Bacteria; phylum Bacillota; class Bacilli; order Tumebacillales; family Tumebacillaceae; genus Tumebacillus; species Tumebacillus flagellatus. The sequence continues at coordinate 32,948 of NZ_JMIR01000019.1, read as the reverse complement.
GACGAACTGGGATTTGACATGAAACAATTGCGGCTGTATCGGTCGTGGGTGGAAGCGAAGCACGGGATGGTGCTCGTCACCGGCCCGACCGGTTCGGGAAAAACGACCACGCTCTACGCGACGCTTTTGCATCTGCAACACGCCGGCGTGAACATCTCCACGTTGGAAAATCCCGTCGAGGTCAAACTGCAAGGGATCAACCAAGTCGAGATTCAAGCGCGCATGGGGCTGACGTTTGGAACCGCGTTGCGCTCGATTTTGCGGCAAGACCCGGATGTGTTGATGGTCGGTGAAGTCCGTGACGGGGAGACAGCAGAAGCGGCGTCGCGCGCTGCGTTGACAGGGCATCTGGTGTTGACTTCCCTGCACAGCGAAAGCGCCGTGGGGGCGCTGCTGCGCTTGATCGACCTCGGCATTCCGCCGCAAGTCGTTGCCACTTCGGTGCGCGGAGTCGTCGGACAGCGGTTGGTGGAAAGCGCGCAGGGTCGACGGGCGGTGTTTGAGTGCTTGCCGATGAGCGAAACGATTCGCCAAGGGCTGTACCACCGGGCCGATCTGCATGAGCTGACCGTCCGTGCGCGCCGCGACGGAGTTCGTTTGTTGCCCGACATTCTCAGCGAGTGGCTCGATCACGGGTTGATTGACGATCAGACGTACGACCGCCATCTCGACCAGCGGGGATTGCGATGACGCGCCCGCACCACGACGTTTCCGCCTGGCTTCAACAGGCGGAACGTCTCTTGCAGAAAGCCAAACGCATGACCGAAAAAGCGCGAGCGCTCCGGAAAACGCTGCACCTTGCCGACCGGCCGCTTTCCGAAGGGACGTGGGGTCGTTTTTCCGAGGAGTTGGGGCGGTTGTTGGAGGGCGGTGTACCGCTGTTGGAGGCGTTGGCGTTTCTTGCGGGGAGAAGCGAACGCCGCGTCCGCGAGCTTGCCGAGGGAATGGGGGGGCAGTTGCGGGCGGGGAACACGCTGTCCGAGTCGATGCACAGAGAGCGCGCGCCGCTGTTGGTCTTGGCTTTGGTGCAAGCAGGCGAACACAACGGCGACCTCGCGGGCAATCTGGCACGGGCGGCCGCTTCCTGCGCCCAGCGCGAAACGTGGCGGCGGGAGCGGCAACAAGCGATGGCGTATCCGTTTTTTCTCTGCTTGTTGCTGTTGGGATTGTTGTTGTTTTTGTTTGAAGTGATCATCCCGAGGTTTGCCGATCTGTACGCGGGCATGGGGGTTCACTTAGGCGCGACGACCCGCATGATGTTCGCGTTGGGGAGACATGATTTCCTCGTGCTGACCGGGCTTCTCGCGGGAGCCGCTTTGCTTTTTTTCACGCTTCGGCGCTGCCGCCGTTCTTTGCCGGTCTTTCGCCACTACGATCTCCTCGACCGCACGCACCAATGGACGATCACGCTGGGCGTCCTCGTGGAGGGCGGATTGCCGCTTCTGCAAGCGCTGGAGATACAAAGCAACCTCGCGTTGCCGGCAGACTCCACGGCGGTCTCCAAACGCGTCTCCTCCGCCATCCGCCAAGGATTTTCGCTCAGCACGGCTCTGCTTCACGAACCGTTCGAGAATTCTCTGCTGCTCTCCGTCCAAGTCGCCGAAGCCACCGGCGATCTTGGGCGCTCCCTGCTTGCGGCCGCGACCGATCTCGCCGCCCGGCGCAAACAACGAATGGATTTGATGCTCAAGATGTTTGAGCCTTTGCTTTTGTTGGTTGTCGGAGGTTTTGTCGGGGTGGTGGCGCTGTTTTTGTTCTGGCCGATGCTCGACTTGTTGCAATCGATTTAATCAAAACCGAGAGAGGAAGGATTTCCTATGAAAAAAACGCTGTGCTCACTCTGGCGCGACCAACGCGGATTTACGCTGATCGAGTTGGCTGTGACGATTTTTGTGATTTCGATTTTGATCGCCATCGCGTTGCCGAACTTGCGCGGGACGGGAGACAAAGCATCGAAAGTCGCGTGTGAAGGGAACCAACGATTGATCCGCGCGCAATTGGAGAACTACTTTCTCACCGAGCACGGTTATCCCACCGGGCTGACCGACACCGATCGTCTGCAGCAATTGGTGACACAGGGGTACTTGCAAACGCTCCCGACCTGCCCCTTGGGCGGAACGTATCACATTACGATCGCTGCTGACAAAAACTCGGTCACCGTCGATTGCAGCAAACACGGAGCTCTCGGACTATGAAGATTCGATTGAAACACGCTCGAAACCAGGAACGCTCACAACAAGGATACACCCTCGTGGAGCTCCTGACCACGCTCGTCCTGCTGTCCCTGTTTTTTGCCATGACGGTGCCGAGTCTCAAACGCCTCTTCCAACACCACGAGCTTGACGCCTCCGCACGGCAATTTGTCAGTGCTGTTCGCGGCAGCCAGATGGCGGCTTGGTCGCACGGGGAGGTGCAGGAACTATGGCTCTACCGATTCAAACCGCAATACCAACGCTTGATCAACGGCCAAAACGCCGGTGTCGTGAAGATGCCGGACTCGCTTCAGTACCAGAGCGGGTTCCTCGAAGCCGGATCGTCCGTTTTTCGCTTTGACCAAAACGGAACGCCGACCGGCAGCGGGCAAGTACGCCTCGTAAACAGACTGAGGGAGGGGGCAGACATCAACATCCTGATGTTCTCCGGCACCGTCACCTACGAGGGCGTCCACCCATGAACACCACAAAACACGGATTTTCAGAAAAGCCGCATCTCACTCCGCAAAGCATCACCTCAAACCCCGCCAAAGTCATCCCTTCAACCCCCGCCTCCAACCAGCGAGGCTTTGTCCTCCTCGAAACCCTGCTCGCTCTCTTCCTGCTCTCCCTCGCTCTTCTCACTGCTGCGGAACTCTGGCAGGCGTCTGCCGCCCAAGACCGCAAGGCGAACCTGCACCTCCTCGTCTCTCGGCTTGCCGTCTCCACGCTCGAAGAAGCCCGCGCGAAACCTTCTCTGTCTGCCGGAACAACCATCCGCGACGTCGCCTCTCTGTTGCAAACTCCCATGCCGATCACCGAAGCCTCAGAAATCAAGCCCGACCCGATCAGCGGGCTGACGATGCTCACCCTGACGTACACCTGGAATGAAGGAGGCCGCTCCTATGTCCAAACCCTCTCCGCGCTGCATCTGTAACAAAATCCTGCATGACAGATCAGGACACACCCTCCTTGAATTGCTGATCGCCCTTTCCATCTGGGCCCTGCTGCTGCCCGTCATCGCAGGCGGCTTGCTGTTCACCGTGCAATCCTATACGCGCTCTGTCGATCGCTTAGAGGCCCGCGAGCAAGCCCTCGGCGTGCTGCGCAAGGTAGAAAGCGAAATCCGAGCCGGGCACGGATTCACCGTTCAATCGGAGGGGGTGTCTTTTCTAGATGAACGCAACACGCTGATTCAATACCGATTCTCCGCCCGCACCGGACTGCTGCAACGCATCGAATCAGGCGCGGGCAGCTCCGTCATCGGCGCTAAGCTCACAGACTTCCAAGGCAGACTCGTCACGCTCGCCCCGGCAGACGGGGATTCCCGGCCGCCGCCCGACGTTCTTTCTCTGCATATTCGTACCCAATCCGGACGAGCGGTCGTCGACCTCAGCGAAACTTTGACAGGAAGGAGCCCGCTGCCATGAAAATCGCCCTCCCGTTGGCCTTCCTTACGCTCGCGCTCTTGCTGCTCGGCGCCCTCCTTCAATTGACCACCCAAGACCTGCGCATGACAGAAGACCTGATCTCCGCCGAACAAGCGCAAGTTCTCGCCGAATCAGGGGTGTTGCACGCCGAGCACCGATTGGCCGCCGACCCTTCCTGGCGCGGGGCGCTTCCAAACATTCCTTGCGCAACGGGGGCGTATTCGGTCGCCGTCAGCGACCTCGGCAACGGAAGTCTCTTGATTGAAAGCACAGGTTGGGCCGGCCGCTCAAAGAAGTTATCGAAAAAGATTGTAAGTTTCTCTTCCAAACATTGACGAGCCTCCATAAATATTGGATAGTTGAACTAACACTTTTATCCTGTTCGAGGGGGCTTAGGGGATGAGCGAAGATCTCAACAACGGAAAAGTCCTGAATACGCGTATGGTGCCATTCCGCTCTCTGGCTTTGTACATGATCTTCTGGGGAGTTAGCGTGGTTCTCTTTCACATCATCACGGACTGGATGCTGGTCGAGAGAGACGCGACGCTGTCTCGTTTGCATCTGCTTTCCGAGATCGTCTTCGGGATGGGCTCCGGATTGGTGGCGTACGGACTGCTGGCTCGCAATTCCGTCCAGATCAAACAACTCAAAGCGGCCCTGCAAGAGAGCGAGGATAAATTCTCGGAGTATGTGGAAGACACCACCGGCGCGCGGGTCTTGGAACGGAAATTGACCAAACGGGTTGTGGAAGAGAGCGAGCAACGGTATCGTTCGCTGTTCGACACCCATCCCGATATGGTGTTCTCCTGCGATTTGGAGGGCAACTTTATTGAAGCGAATGCCGCATGCGTCGCCGTCTCCGGATACACGCTTGAAGAAGCCCTCCACCATTCGTTTTCGCAATTTCTGTACCCCGAAGACGCACCGGAAGTCAAGTACCGCTTCCAACGGACGATCGATGAGGGAGAGGTGCAACATTATCGGTGCCGCATCGTGCATCGAGACGGTCACGTGATTCTCCTCGATGTCACCAACATTCCGATCTTCGTGGAAGACCGGGTGATGGGGGTGTACGGCATCGCCAAAGACATCACAGACGAAGTCCATACCCGAGAAGAGTTCGCCGAGACCAAGGAACTGCTCGAATCGTTTTTTGCCAGCACCACCGATGCGATCTATTTGATCGACAACCAAGGCATCGTGTGCAAAGTCAACGAAGCGTTTGAGCGCATCTACGGGTGGTCGGCCGAAGAGATCATCGGACAAAACTTCTCTCTGCTCGTCCCGCCGGGTCGGCAAGAGGAAATGCGCAAACTCAATGAGCACTTGGATTGCCAAGAGCATCTCACCGACTATGAAACGGTCCGCATGCGCAAGGACGGAAGCCTGTTCGATGTCTCGATCACCGTCTCGGTCATCCGCGACCAGAACGGCCAACGAGTCGCTTTGGCGGGCATCGGGCGAGACATCACCGAGCGCAAGCGGGTGGAGTCGGCTTTGCGGGAAATCGAGTATCGGTACCGATTGATCACGGAACACACTTCGGACATTATCGCAATTTACGACCAAGACCAAATCATTCAGTACGTCTCGCCCCGAGTGGACCAGATCTTCGGATATTCTGCTGATGATTATATAGGGACCAACAACTTTGACCACTTGCATCCGGACGATTTTGGTGAAATCATGGAAAGGCTTGACAGTCTGTACCGTACGGGAGAGTCGGTGCGAATCGTTTTCCGTCAACGCCATGCAGACGGTCATTACGTATGGCTGGAGACGATGGTGATGCCGGTGTTTGACCTCCACGAGCAGGTGATCGGACTCGTCGTCATCGCCCGCGACAACACAGAGCGGCGCCGTACCGAGGAGCTCTTGCGCAAGTCGGACAAGTTGGCGGTTGTCGGTCAACTTGCCGCCGGCGTGGCTCATGAAATTCGCAACCCGCTCACGTCGATCAAAGGATTCGCCCAACTCATGAAAAACCGCTTGCCGGAGTACAACCACTACCTCGACATCATGCTTTCGGAATTGGACCGCATTGAATTTATCATGAACGAGTTCCTCGTGCTCGCCAAACCGCAAGCGGTGAAGTTTGTGAAAACCGACTTGCAAGAGCTGCTCGGCGACATCGTCGCGCTCTTGGAAACGCAGGCCATCATCAATAACGTGCAAATCATAACCGAATATGAAGACAATTTGCCCAACATCACCTGTGAAACCAACCGGCTGAAGCAAGTGTTTATCAACGTCATGAAAAACGCCATCGAGGCGATGCCCGACGGCGGAAATTTACGTATTCGAACGGAACGGGCGGGAGCGGACTTGGTGAGGGTTCGAGTATTGGATGACGGATGCGGCATTCATCCGGAGCGGATTCCGAAATTGGGAGAGCCGTTTTATACGACCAAGGAACGGGGGACCGGGTTGGGGTTGATGGTCAGCTACAAGATCATCAAAGACCATCAAGGCGACATTCGCTTTAAAAGCCGATTGGGAGAGGGTACGACCGTGGAAGTGGAGTTGCCGATCATTCAGGACAGCAAGAACGTGCTGACTGTGGGGGACGTTGGGTAAGAATCTGCATGCGAAGAATCAACTGATCCAGTTGCTGGCTGATCTCGACGACTTTCGGATCATGCAGGTTCTCGGCGGATTCAGCTGCGCGAATCATCTCCGCGCGCAGCCCTTCGATCTTCCCAACCAGTTTTTGCGTGTTGCTCATGGCGTTCCCCCACTTCTGAACGGATAAGTCAAAACAAGAGATAACATATTGGATTATATGCAACTCCAACGCGGTATTCTACTGATTTCTTTCGACACATTTACAAGAGTTTTGTCAGTTTCTGAGGAAGTATCGACTCTGGAGTCGAAACCTCGTCATTTCCGCAAAAAGACGGAATTTTCCGCATGGAAATACCATTTAACAAGCAAGGCACGCCGCTCTGAAGGCGTGCCTTTGCTTTGCTTACCTTACCTCGTGCACCCTTTCCGTGACGGACAGCACATTTTCGTTGACCAGTCCGCTTTGTGGCGATACGATGAGACCAAAAGACAAGGGCGGGATCGAATCCTATGGGAGCGCGTATTTTTTTGATTGGCTTTATGGGCACCGGCAAGACCACGGTGGGCGAGCAACTGGCGTCGGCCTTGGACGTACCGCTGTTTGACTCCGACCAGGAAATCGTCAAGCGGGAGGGGCGGAGCATCCCGGAAATCTTTGCCGCCGACGGCGAAGTTCATTTCCGAAAGCTGGAGACGGCGATGCTCACCGAACTTGCCGCGGGAGGTCCGGCTGTGATCACGACAGGCGGCGGAGCGGTGCTTGCGGCTGAAAACCGAGACATGATGAAAAAAAGCGGCTTCGTCGTCTGCCTCACCGCCACGGTCGAGGAGATCGTGCGACGGGTGGAGAACGACCCGAACCGCCCGCTGCTGCAGGGCGGCGACCTCAAGGGGCGCATCTTGGCGCTGCAAGAGGCGCGCGCCGGACTCTATGAGTTCGCCGATCTTGCCCTTGACACGACAGGCAGGAGTCTCGCGGACATCGTCGGCGAAATCGTCATGAAACTGTCTGCCTCTTAACATTGACGGGCACAATGAGTGGGGGTACACTAGCAAAGTAGTTTGATGTTTGACACCTTTTGGAGATACGAAAGTGAGGTTTTACATAGAGATGTGTGGCATCGTGGGGTTGTTTAACAAAACAGGGCGTCCCGTCGAGCAGAATGTGTTGGAAGCGATGAGCGACCAGATCGTGCACCGCGGTCCGGACGACATGGGCGTGCACCTGCAAGACAACATCGGCCTCGGCTTCCGTCGTCTCTCGATCATTGACTTGGAGGGCGGTCACCAACCGCTTTGCAACGAGGACGGCACCGTCTGGATCTCGTTTAACGGAGAAATCTACAACTACCAAGAAATTCGCCGCGGCCTCGTCGAGCGCGGTCACCAGTTCAAGACCGAAGCAGACACCGAAGTCATCGTGCATCTCTATGAAGAGAAGGGCGTCGACTGCGTCAAGGATCTGCGCGGCATGTTCTGCTTTGCGATCTATGATGCCAAAAACCGTCAAGTGATGGTTGCACGCGACCATTTCGGGATCAAACCCTGTTACTACACGGAAACCGAAGACTCGATTCTCTGGGGCTCGGAGATCAAATCCCTGCTGGAGCATCCGAGCGTGCGCCGCGACGTCAACCCGGAATCGTTCTGGAACTACTTGACTTTCCAATATGCGCCGGACCCGCTGACGATGTTCAAGGGCATCCACAAGCTGCCGGCCGCGCACTTCATGGTGATCAAGGACGGCAAGTTCAAGATCGAACGCTATTGGGAACTGAAATTCGAAGAAGTCCAGCGTCCGATCTCGTATTACATCGAAGGCACCCGCGAAATTCTGCGCAACTCCGTCAAAGCGCACATGAACTCCGACGTTCCGCGCGGCGCGTTCCTCTCTTCCGGCGTCGACTCGTCGACCATCGTGGCGCTGCTCAAAGAAATGGAGCAGGTCAAAACGTTCACCGTCGGCTTTGAAGGCGCAGGGGGCCAATCGGAATTGGCGTACGCCCGCGAGACGGCCAACATCCTCGGCACCGAGCATCGCGACGTGTTGATTTCCGCTTCGCAATATCTGGAAGCCTTGCCGCGTCTGATGTTCCACCAAGACGAGCCGATCGCCGACCCGTCGGCGATCGGGCTGTACTTCGTGGCGGAACTGGCGAGCCAATTCATCACCGTCGTGCTCTCCGGCGAGGGCGCGGATGAAGTGTTCGGCGGCTACACCATCTACCGCGAACCGCTCTCGCTCAAGATGTTCGATTACTTGCCGATGTCCCTGCGCCGCACGCTTGGCAGCGTCGCTTCTGCGTTCCCGGAAGGCATGAAGGGCCGCTCGTTCTTCATGCGCGGGTCGAAGACCCTGCAGGAGCGCTTCGTCGGCAACGCGTTCATCTTCGGCGAACAGATGAAAGAAGAGTTCGTGCGCTTGAATCCGGAACAGATGCACTTGCGCCGCTATCTCGACATCACCCAGCCGTACTATGACCGCGCGTCGAAGTATGACCCGGTGACGCAGATGCAGTATGTCGACTTCCATACGTGGCTTCCGGGCGACATCCTCATGAAAGCGGACAAAATGACGATGGCGAACTCGCTCGAACTGCGCGTTCCGTTCTTGGATAAGGAAGTGTTTGAGTTTGCTTCCCAGATTCCGATGCAGTACCGCCTGATGAACGGCACGACCAAGTACGTGCTGCGCGAAGCGGTGAAGGACATCCTCCCCCGCGAAGTGGCGGAGCGTCCGAAGCTCGGCTTCCCGATTCCGACCCGTCAGTGGCTGCGAAACGAGCACTACAATTGGGCTCGCGAGTTGATCGCGTCCTCGAACGTCGATCACTTGATCAACAAACAGTATGTCTTGAACCTGCTAGAAGAACACAAAAACGGAGTCCGCGACAACGCGCGCAAAGTCTGGACGGTGCTGATGTTCTTGCTGTGGCATCAGATTTACGTCGAGCGTTCCGTGCAGATCAAGCCGTCTGTCACCCCGAACGTGCAACGCCGCCGCGCCTACCAAGCGCAAACTGTATAAGCCGTCCGAAAGACCCTCCGCAAATTTGGAGGGTCTTTTTTTGGGGGGTATACTGTCCGCCACAGATGGAGTATATTCGATATACACGAAACTTTAACAAACTGACGAGGAAAGGGGTGGGGTCTCCCGATGAATACGAAACGACGCAAATTCTTCTTGGTCGCCGAAGATATCATGCCGGAAGCGATGGTCAAGACCGTTCAAGTCAAGGACATGCTCGCACGCGGCGAAGCGAATACCGTACACGAAGCGGTAAACGAAGTCGGGCTCTCCCGTTCCGCTTTTTATAAGTACCGCGATCTCGTCTTCCTGTACGAAGAAGAGGGACAAGGACGACTGATCACCTTGTCGCTGATCCTCGAACACCGCCAGGGGATTCTCTCGGCCGTTCTGAATGCGATCGCCCAAACGGGCGGCAACATCATCACGATCAACCAAGGCATCCCGATGAGCCAAGCCGCACACCTGACGATGACGGTGGACGTCAAGAACTTGAACGGCTCGCTGGATGACCTGACCGATAACCTTCAGAAGATGAACGGTGTCCGCAAGGCGGAGATCGTCGGTTACTCGTAGGAGGACAGTGCGCTATGGGCGTGAGAATTCGGGTGCCGGCGACGACGGCAAACCTCGGACCGGGCTTTGACGTGTTTGGAATGTCGCTCTCGCTCTACAACATCTTGGAGTTTGAAGAGCGCCCGAACCGCTCGGTGCGCATCGAAGTCTCGGGCGAGGGGGTAGAAGATGTTCCGCGCGTGCCGGACTACAATTTGGCGTACCGCGGATTTGCCCGCTATTTTTCCGTCCGTGGACGACAGGCACCGGGCGTGCGATTGCACATCCACAATGAAATTCCCGTCACGCGCGGGCTTGGCTCCAGCGCGACGGCGATCGTCAGCGGCCTGTGCGCCGCGTACCTGCTCGACGGATGCCAGTTTGACCGCGAAGAACTGCTTCGCCTCGCCGTCGAGATCGAAGGTCATCCGGACAACGTCGCGCCTGCCATCTACGGCGGGTTTGTCGCCAGCGGACTCTACACGTCCGACTTTGCACCGGAATCTGCTTCTTCATCCCGTTTGGAAAAAAAAACCGTCTCCCGTCCGCGCCTGCATACGCTGCGTTTGACGCCGCCCGCAGGGCTGTGTTGCGTCGTTGCCGTTCCCGGATACATGCTGTCGACCGGTCTGGCGCGGCGCGCTCTGCCTGAGCAAGTGCCGTTTTCAGAAGCGGTGCAAAACGTGCGCAACGCAAGCCTCTTGACAGCGGCGATGGCGACGGGCGACCTTGCGATGATCGAGCGGGTGTTCGCCGACGCGATGGCGGATTTTTTGCATCAGCCGTATCGGTTTCCGTTGATCAAGGGCGGCGTGGAGGCGGCGCAGGCGGCGAGGAACGCCGGCGCGTTCGCCGTGGCGATCTCCGGCTCCGGCCCGTCGCTGTTGGCGCTGACGACTGCAAACGCAACAGAAGTTGGCGACGCGATGCGTCGGACGTTTGCGCAGCAGGGCGTTCCGACGCGCATTCTCCAGCTCAAGCCGGAGACCAGCGGCGTTCACGTTTTGTAACTTCCGCGAGATTTGTGATAGTATGTGAACATCTAAACAGACCGTAGAGAGAGGGGGAGCCGGATGGATCACATCGGTTCGACGTTGCAATTCGGTCGGCAATACCAGACCCGCAACCAATACACACCGGAATATTTCCGCGAGCGAATTCCGCAACTGCGTGCGATGGACGTCAGCGACGCGGCGATCCAGCGCGGCGGAATTCTCCTGCTCGACCAGATCAAGCAAGAACACATCTGCGGCAATTGCCAAGGCTACGAAAAGTGCGGCAAGGACGGCGACGCGCAGGGGCTGTACGACTATTTGGAACTGTACAACGACCAATTGACGATCCGCACCACGCATTGCCCGCCGTACCAAAACTGGGTGGAGCGCAAGCAGATCGATTCTTTGAACGAGTACGCGCAGAAGAGTTCCGCCGACAAGCGGTTTCGGTTTGACAACTTCCCGTCGGAACAAGCGCGAAAATTCCCGGAGCTGTATGCGGCCGCTTTGGAATTCGCCGATTGCTACACTCCGGCTCAGCAGGAGCTGCAACGTGCCGGAGCGAGCGACGCGCCGTTCAAGGGCCTCTACATCTGGGGACCGCCCGGCGTGGGCAAGACCCATCTGGTGCTTGCGATTTGCAACCGCCTCGACGAGCGCAAGATTCCGAACATCTTCGTGCATGCCGACAACATTTTTGACAAACTGCGCATGAGCGTGGGGGCGGGCAAGGACATGGAGACGGTCATCGAGAAGTATTGCACCGTTCCGGTTCTGGCCATCGACGAGTTCGCCCAAGAGCGGGCCAACGAGTTCACGCTCGATAAGATGTTCCGCATCATCAACTATCGCTTCTCCAATCATTTGCCGACGCTTTTCACTTCCAACTACGAACCGCCGGTCGTCTACCAGACGTTCCGCGACCAGACGCGCACCGTCGATGCGCTGGTCTCGCGGATCATCCAGATGACGCGCATCGGACGTCTCGCCGGACGCGATTACCGGATGACTCAGATGGACATCCTGGACGCATCGGGTCGTTAGTTTGCGGGTAAGCTACCCGCAAGAGGTGAGGACGATGAAGAAAGGTACGCGCTTTGTCGCCGCAAGTCTCACTGCGGCGGCTTTTTTATTTTCACCCGCTGTTCCTCCGGCTTTTGCAAGTCCGACGCCGCAACAACTCACGATGGAGCAGAATAAAGTCGTCAAACTCGACGGAGACATTCACAAGATCATGCGCGTCTTGAAAGCGTCGACGAGCGAGCTGCGCCACCGCGCGCAGACGATGAGCGACACGGAACGCGCCACCACGCAAAAAAACCTCTTAAAGTTCCATGAAGAAATCAAAAAAGCCCAAACCCTGCGCGGGGAGATCGAAGACTACCACACACTCTACTACGCCGCCCAAGCCAAAAAAGACTACAGCAAGATGCATTCCGTTCTGATTCTGCTCGTCGAGAAAAAAACGGAACAGCTAGCGGCCCTGCAAAGCGCTCACGCCGAAATCGAGGCCGAAGTAAAGCGCGTGCGCCAACTGAAACCCGTCCCGCCCTCCGAGCACGGTCCGAAGCATCTGTAGGGGTTCGTAGACAAAATTCGACTTTTGATTACAAAAACTACAAAAAAAGAATATATACTTTCTCGTGGATTGTGCTATACTAACTCATGGAATTAGTCAAAATCTTCATTTCATCGGGGGAAAACAAATGTTTAAGAAATCCGTAGTAGTGGGTCTCACCTTTGCATTGGCAGCTACCGCATTTGTAGGTTGCGGTTCCAAGGACAACAACGCTTCTACCGGCGACACCGCTACCAAGCCGGCAGCTGAAAAAGCTCCGGACAAACTCGTCGTTGGTTTCATCCCGTCCCAAAACGCAGAAACCCTCCAAGCAAAAGCAAAGCCGATGGGTGACTTGCTCTCCAAAGAACTGGGGATTCCGGTCGAAGTTTCTGTCACCACCAACTTCAACGCGCTCGTTGAAGGCATGGCTGCGAAGAAAATCGACGTCGGCTTCCTGAACCCGGTTAACTACGTATTCGCTCACGATAAGAAGAAGGCTGCTGATCTTCTCCTGCAAACTTCCCGTCAAGGTTCCGCGTCCTACAAGTCCGTCTTCGTCAAGAAGAAAGGCGACAACTCCATCAAGGACGTGAAGGACATCAAAGGCAAGAAAATTGCTTATGTTGACGGCGCATCCGCTGCAGGTTACCTCTACCCGGTCGTTATGATCAAAAACGCGGGCCTCAACCCGGACACCGACGTTCAAGGCATCATGGCAGGCGGCCACGACAAAGCGCTGATGGCGCTCTACCGCGGTGACGTTGACGTTGCAACCGTATTTGACGCTGCAATCGACCAAACCATCGCGAAAACCACTCCGGACGCGAAAGAGAAGCTCGAAATCTTCGCAACCTCCGAGCCGATCCCGAACGACACCGTTTCCATCCGCCCGGACCTCCCGGCTGACTTCAAGAAGAAAGTTGCGGATGCGTTCACGAAGATCATGTCCACCGACGAAGGCAAGAAGATCGGCATGGACATCTACAACTTCGACGGCCTCGTACCGGGCGACGACAAGAACTTCGATCCGGTTCGCAAAATGATCGAAGCTACCGGCGCACAACCGAAGTAAGCTATATCGTTGGACAAAAAGCGACGCTCCTGCGGGAGGGTCGCTTTTTTTGTCGGAAAAAACTTCAATCTCGTTGACAGGTTCTAACAAACATTGCAGACAGATTCGTTTACGATGAAAACAACATCAAACGGGTTCAGATTTGACTCTGCGAGAGGATGTGTCAACGAAATGAAAAACATGGTGTGGAGTGCGTGCATGATCTCCGTCATGATGGTGGGATCGTCGGTTGTGTCCGGAACGATGGTGTCGCCGAAAGGGAATTCGCCTGTGGCGGTATCCGTGCTGGATGAACAACGAGTGATGGACGGGCAGACGGTCACCGTGACACCTGTGGATTCATCGTTGGATGTGCATCCGTTGCTGGGCGTGGTGGCAAGCGTGCCCGGCTTTGAAGATTGGGGGAGTGCAGACGTTGCAGCGGTGCGCAATCTGCATGATCGAGAGGGAGCGGTCAACGCGGTGTTGTGGCGCGTGCAGACGGGAGGGAAGGCGCTCGGGTATCTCGTGACCACTCCAGACGGACAATCTCTCTATGAGTTCAGCCGTCGCCCGACGCCGGAATTGCCGGGGGACGAGCAGGCGATCCCGAACGGATATCTGTACGGAGGGCCGGCGTTGCAACTGGCGTATGTGCAAGGACAGCAAGGACCGCAACTGTACAACTTGATGTCGGGCGAAGAACTGCCCAGCGGCGAACTGCTCAACCGCGTGCCGGACAAACTCCCGGCGCTCGCGTTGGAAAAAAAGCAACAGTCCGCCGCCGTGACTGCGCTTCCGGAGATTGTGCACGGCGAAGACGACGCGGTGTACGCGACGGGGTTGTACGGCAAGATGAAGCTTGGGGAGCAGGGGACAGGGGGCGTGCCTCTGCAAGAGTTCGCCAAGCAAACGGAGGCGGCGGAACCGGCTGAAATGGTATATGACGCGATTCCGGACAAGCTGTTCGTCGCGCTGAACCTTCAGCAAAAAATCACCCTCACCCCCGAAGCCACCTACTTCGGCGTCACCGACCCGTTCGCGCTGAACGACGCGCAACGTCAACCGGTGTACGTGAACGCTGAATTCCCCGTAACGGCTGTGCCGGTGCGTGGGAAATAGAGAGGGCAGCCTCCGCAGAGGAGGAACACGAGAAAACTCCTGCGACTAAAGTAGCCGCTGGAGTTTTTTACAAAAGGGCGCACGCAAATATCCCCTACGAAACATGTGCAAGGAATGGTGCAGAATTTTTTACCTAGTAGGGTACAGGAAACATGTGCTGCTAACCATCAACTAACCTTTCACGTACAGCAACGCGAACTGGAAGGGCTCGATCTTGATCCTCGGACTGCATCGCTTTTCCAGTTCGTCGAGCCGCATCTTCAGCTCATCTTCATAGAGCCGTGCCTTCGCTATTTTTTCTGCATCGGGCACGGTGGAGTCGGCATTGACCAGCCCCAGCGACTGGTAGTACGTCTCCAACTGCTCCCGCTCCCGTGCCAGATGTTCCTCCGCTTCTTCTGCCCAGGTGTGGTCCAGCAACCGAATTTCTTTATGCACTTGATCGCGAATCTTCTTGAACCCTTGCTTGACGGTGAGCTTCGGTGCTTCCACGTGCACGAGTTGCATCGGAGAGGGAGGTTCCGTCGAGAAGTTCAAGTCCACCACCTGCTCGTAGAAATCGCGGTACACCTCACCCGACCCGAGACTGACGCCATATGTCACGATCTCATCCCGGCAACGGTCCGCCACATACGAGATTTTGCACGTCATCAGCAACACCGGTCGCAAAACCGACCCGGTCGGCACCCCTTGCTGGTAGCCGAACGTGCAGCTCCCGCGCTTTTTTGTGGAATCGATCATCTTGGTCAGAAACAAACTCCCGAGCGTCAGATATTCCGGCCGCTCCATCTCCTCAACATTGACGTTCTGCTCAAAAATCAACTGTTTGACCGTATTCGGATAGTCCTGATAGATCGTCTCCACCATCATCCAGTGGTACGGACGATCGATCAATTCCTTGTCCACATCGCGCGGCAATTCCACTTCCAAAAAATTTGGCAAGTCCCGCAGGATCGGCGCATGTACCGCCTGAAAGTACCGCCGACAATAATCTTGAATCTCCGCTTGCGTCTCCATCTCAGAACCTCCTCTCTCTGTGTCTTCAGCGCACGACATCCGACACGCGCATCATCTCTTCGCCCAACTCATCCAATTTGTTTTTCATCTCCTCGCGGCTTGCTCCGCGCATGAACAGATCCATCATCTCGTTGTCGAGCTTTCGTCCGACTTTCAAATTGCCGAGAATCAAGTCAAGTTCCCCGATGACCATCTCGAACATGTTGATTTTTTCCTCCAAGAGCGAGACGATGTGCTCCTCGATCGTCCCGCGGGTGGAGAGGTTGTAGATGTGCACATCCCGCTGTTGCCCCAGCCGGTGGACGCGCCCGATCCGCTGTTCCAAGCGCATCGGGTTCCACGGCAGGTCGAAATTGATCAGTTGGTTGCAAAACTGCAAGTTGATCCCTTCGCCGCCCGCCTCGGTGGCGACGAGCACTTGGAAGCGGTTCTTGAAGAGCTCGGTCATCCAGTCTTTTTTGTTCTTCTTGAAGCCGCCCCGGAAGATGACGGCGCGGATGCCGTGCTGTTGCAGCATGTACAAAATAAAATCCTGCGTCGCACGATACTCGGTGAAGATAATCACTTTGTCGTCCATCGTCTTCAAGAGCTCGATCAGCTTGTCGATTTTCTTATACGCAGGGATGCTTTCCGCCATCGCATACAACTCTTCGACACGCCCGCGGATGTCGTGCGGGGTTTTTTCGCTTTCCTTCATGTTTTTCAGCGACACCAGCGCGGCGTACGGAGAGGAGCAGATTTGCCGCTGCAGCGTGATCAGTTGCAGGAAGTTTCCTTTGCCTTCCTCGCGCATCTTGGTGTATTGCTCCTTGATAAATTCGGTCACGCTCTCATAGAGTTGTTGCTCTTCCGGGTAGAGATCGAGCAGCAGGGATTGTACGTTGCGCTTTGTAAACTGCACGCCGCCCTCGGAGCGCTTGTTGCGGATCATGACGTCGGAGAGAGCTTTTTTTAACTCTTGGCGGTTTTTCGGCGTGCGCTTGGACTCCATGAACATCGAGGAGTAGTCATTTTGCGAGCCGAGTTGTCCCGGTTTCAACAGCGTGATTAAGTTGTAGAGCTCCTTCATATCGTTTTGTACGGGCGTGGCGGTGAGGAGGAGCAGGTATTTTTTTCGCAAGTTGTTGACGATCTCGTAGTTTTTGGATTTCTTGTTTTTCAATTTGTGCGCTTCGTCGACGATGACGAGGTCGTATTCTTGATTCAGCACGATCTCGCGGTGCGGGTCGCGCTTGACGGTGTCGATCGAGGAGACGACGATGTCGCAGTCCGCCCAGGTGTAGGCGTTTTTTTGCCGGACGGCAGGGATTTTGAACTTCTCGTTGAGTTCCCGCACCCACTGGATGACCAGCGAGGAGGGGACGAGAATCAGTATTTTTTTCACGAGACCGCGAATCAGGTATTCTTTCAAGATCAGCCCGGCTTCGATCGTCTTGCCGAGGCCGACCTCATCGGCGAGGATGGCGCGGCCGTGCAGTTCGTTGAGGACTTTCTTGGCGGTGTCGATCTGGTGCGGGTAGGGCGTGACTTCGGGAAGTTGCTGCAAGCAGATCAACTGGTCGAAGTTTGGCACCACGCGCGTGCGTTCTGCGTCATAGGCCAATCGGAACAGATCCCACGTCGCCCATTCGTGGGTCTGCAAACGCTCTTGAAATAGGTCAAACAACGTTTCTTCCCACTCCAGCCTCGGCATAAAACCGGTCTTCTCCAACGGAACCCACCTCCAAAGCCAAGGTTTGTAAGGGATAGTATGACCTTAGATAGGGAAAATTTTTCGAAGCAGACTCCAAAGATCAACAGACCTGTGGTAGAATAGGGGCAAGGAACAGAATAATGCGAATGATCGCTGACGGGAGAGTTTACAATGTTCGTGTTTTTTGGGACATGTAGCGCCGAAGGAGCAAGCGGGGGTTCTGCCCAAGAACACCTTGCGAATCTCTCAGGCATAAGGACCGTTGCGGGACGCATCTCTGGAGAGTGCCGCGCGTGATTGCGGCCACCCAAGGGGTAACTTTGTCCGCATCTTGCGTGCGGGCGGGGGGAACTCTCAGGTTAAGAGGACAGAGGAGAGACGGGGCCTGACGGGCATCCGTGTCTCCTTTTTTTGTTGCTCATTACTCGCTTTAGGAGGAATAGGTGTGGATCATCTGAAGAAAACACCGCTGTTTGAGGTCTATCCGAACTACGGAGGCAAGATCATCGATTTCGGCGGCTGGGCGTTGCCGGTGCAGTATGCCGGAATCCTCGAAGAACACGAAGCGGTGCGCACGCGCGCGGGCCTGTTTGACGTGTCGCACATGGGTGAGATCACGATGCAGGGACCGGACGCGCTGGCGAACATCCAGAACTTGATCACCAACGACGCGTCGAAGTTGGCGAACGGCCAAGCGCTGTACTCGCCGATGTGCTATGAAAACGGCGGTTGTGTCGACGACCTCTTGGTCTACAAGAAAGCGGACAACGACTACCTGCTCGTCGTCAACGCAGCGAACATCGAGAAGGACTTTGACTGGATGAAGTCGCACGCGTTCGGAGACGTAACGCTTGAAAACCGTTCTGCCGACATCGCGCAATTGGCGCTCCAAGGACCGCTGGCGGAACAAGTTCTGCAAAGCATGACCACCACCGACCTCTCTGAGATCAAATACTACTGGTTCGCGGAAGGCGTGGACGTGGCGGGCGTATCCTGTCTCGTTTCGCGCACGGGCTACACCGGCGAAGACGGGTTCGAACTTTACTGTGCGGCGGCAGATGTCGCAAAACTTTGGGATTCCATCTTGGCAACCGGCAAGGACGCGGGCGTATTGCCGATCGGTCTCGGCGCACGCGACACGCTGCGCTTTGAAGCGCGCCTGCCGCTGTACGGCCAAGAAATCACGGCGGACATCTCGCCGCTGGAAGCGGGCCTTGGCTTCTTCGTGAAGCTCGACAAGGGCGAGTTCATCGGACGAGACGCATTGGCGAAGCAAAAAGAAGAAGGCGTGACCCGCAAACTGGTCGGCTTTGAAATGCTGGAGCGTGGCATTCCGCGCAGCCATTACGAAATCCAAGTGAACGGGCAAAAAATCGGCGAGTGCACCACGGGCACGATGGGTCCGACGGTCAAGAAAAACATCGGCCTCGGCCTGATCGACGTGCAACATGCGACGATCGGCCAAGAGATCGACGTGATCATCCGCAACAAACCGGTCAAAGCCGTGATCGTCAAAACTCCGTTCTACAAGCGTCAGAAGTAAGCAGAGGAGGCACAACCTTGAACAAGTACAGCTACCTTCCGAACACGGAAGCCGACCGCAAAGCCATGCTCGACGTCCTCGGCGTCGATTCTGTGGAAGCCCTGTTCGCCGACATTCCGGACAAAGCGCGCTTTCAGCGTGAACTGAACCTGCCGAAGAAACTGTCGGAACTCGAACTCAACCGCTACTTCAACCAACTGGCGGGCAAGAACGACAACCTCGAAGACAACATCAACTTCCTCGGTGCGGGTGCGTATCAGCACTACATCCCGTCCGTCGTGGACGCGATCATTTCGCGTTCGGAATTCTTCACGGCGTACACCCCGTACCAGCCGGAAATTTCCCAAGGCGTGCTTCAAGCGATCTTCGAGTACCAGACGATCGTCTGCGAACTGACCGGCATGGACGTGTCGAACGCTTCTCTGTACGACGGCCCGACCGCGTTCGGCGAGGCTGCTTTCATGGCTTGCGCGGCGACCCGCCGCAACAAAGTGCTCGTCGCCCGTTCCGTCAACCCGGAATACCGCGAAGTCCTGAAA
Organism: Tumebacillus flagellatus; assembly: GCF_000714935.1. GTDB lineage: Bacteria > Bacillota > Bacilli > Tumebacillales > Tumebacillaceae > Tumebacillus > Tumebacillus flagellatus. The sequence continues at coordinate 13,657 of NZ_JMIR01000019.1, read as the reverse complement.
ACCTACGGCTACGGCCAAAACATCGAAGTCGAAGAAATCGCCATCGAAAACGGTGTCGTAGACCTCAACGACTTGAACAACAAACTCGACGACACCATCGCGGGTGTGTTCGTCCAATACCCGAACTTCTTCGGCGGCATCGAAGACCTCCGCAAACTGGCGGACATTGCGCACGCGCAAAAAGCGCTCTTCGTCGTCTCGGTCAACCCGATCGCGATGGGCCTCTTGGAGTCCCCGGGCGTATGCGGCGCGGACATCGTCGTTGGCGAAGGTCAAGCGCTGGGCAACAACATCTCCTTCGGCGGCCCGTACCTCGGGATGCTGGCAACGACGAAAGAACAGATGCGCCGCATCCCGGGCCGCGTCGTGGGTCAAACGACCGACTTGGACGGCCGTCGTGCGTTCGTGTTGACGCTGCAAGCGCGCGAGCAGCACATCCGTCGTGAAAAAGCGACCTCGAACATCTGCTCCAACCAAGCGCTGAATGCGCTGGCAGCGACCGTGTACGTCTCGTACATGGGCAAACAAGGCATGCAAGACGTCGCCAAACTCAACCTGCAAAAAGCGCACTACGCCTACAAGCGTCTGACCGCTCTGCCGAAAGTCCAAGCGCTGTTCACGACTCCGTTCTTCAACGAATTTGCGATCAAACTTGACGCGGACATCACCTATGTGAACCGTCAGTTGCTCGAAGCGGGCATCGTAGGCGGCTACGACCTCGGCTCCACCTATCCGGAGTATGAAAACTGCATGTTGCTCGCGGTCACCGAGCTGCGCACCAAGGAAGACATTGACCTGCTTGTGGAACGACTGGAGGCGATCCTGTAATGCGTCAAGAAAAAGATAAAGCCCTCATCTTCGAACTCTCCGTCCCGGGCCGCGTCTCCTATTCCCTCCCGGAACTGGACGTTGAAGAAATCCCGGTTGACGAACTGATTCCTGCGGAATATGTGCGTCAAACTCCGGCGAACCTGCCCGAGCTCGCGGAGCTTGACCTCGTCCGTCACTTCACGGAGCTTTCCAAGCGCAACCACGGCGTAGACGACGGCTTCTACCCGTTGGGTTCCTGCACCATGAAATACAACCCGAAGCGCAACGAAAAAATGGCACGGATTCCGGGCTTCGCGTCCATCCACCCGCTCCAACCGGCAACCTCCGTTCAAGGCGCACTTGAACTGATGTACAAACTGCAACAAGAGCTGGCGGAAATCACGGGCATGGACGAAGTTTCGTTGCAGCCGGCGGCAGGCGCACACGGCGAATGGACCGGTCTCATGATGATTCGTGCCTACCACGAATCCCGCAACGAAAAGCGCACGACCGTCATCGTACCCGACACCGCGCACGGCACCAACCCGGCGTCGGCAACGGTAGCGGGCTACCGCACGGTCACCGTCAAATCCAACGACAAAGGCGGCGTCGACTTGGACGCGTTGCGTCAAGTCGTCAACTCCGATACAGCTGCGCTGATGTTGACCAACCCGTCGACGTTGGGCCTCTTCGAGGACCAGATCATCGAAATTGCCGAAATCGTCCACGAGGCGGGCGGCCTTCTGTATTACGATGGCGCGAACGCAAACGCAATCCTCGGCTACGCACGCCCGGGCGATATGGGCTTTGACGTTGTGCATCTCAACCTGCACAAAACCTTCACGACGCCGCACGGCGGCGGCGGGCCGGGTTCCGGCCCGGTGGGTGTGAAAGCGGATCTGATCCCGTTCCTCCCGAAACCGCGAGTAGAATACAACGAAAAAACCGAAGAATACGTCCTGAACTGGAACCGCCCGCAATCGATCGGCAAAGTCAAAGGCTTCTGGGGCAACTTCGGCATTAACGTACGGGCGTACTCGTACATTCGGACCATGGGTCCGGACGGTCTCAAGAGAGTCACGGAGGACGCGGTCCTCAACGCGAACTACATGATGAAGCGACTCTCCGAGCATTACGATGTCGCGTACAACCAAATCTGCAAGCACGAATTCGTCCTGAGCGGCAAGCGCCTCAAAAAAGAATTCGGCGTCAAGACCCTGGACGTGGCGAAGCGTTTGCTGGACTTCGGAGTCCATCCGCCGACCATCTACTTCCCGTTGAACGTCGAGGAAGCGATCATGATCGAGCCGACGGAAACCGAGAACAAAGCAACGCTGGACAGCTTCTGCGACACGATGATCCAAATCGCCAAAGAAGCGGAAGAGAACCCGGACCTCGTCAAAAACGCGCCGTACAGCACCAAAGTCAATCGTCTCGACGAGACGACGGCTGCCCGCAGCCCGATTCTTCGATACACCTTCGAAGGCTAAGAAAAAACAAACGCAACAAAAAGAGAGTGCCATGTGGCACTCTCTTTTTTTAAGACCCCGAGAAGGGGGGGAGAGGGGGATGTGGAGAAGCGACTTTGGAATCTTTTTCCTATCCATTGAACGGGTTTACTAAATCAGAAAGAAAAAAATTCCTCAGGAGCGACGGAACATCCCCCCGACGCCCCTGGTCACCACTTAAGCGTCGCCTAAGTGGTCTACGCGTCCGACCTCCAACACGCTCCAGCTTCCATCTTCATTCCGAACGACGCGAGACACAGACGTATTTCCGAGCTTATTCACTCCGGCCCCGTACTCCCCACCGGATATCGAATGAAGGAATGCGTTGATCGTTCCGCCATGACTAACAACCAACACATTACGCCCCGGATGTTGCTCTACAATCTCGTGTACAGCCTTGGATGCCCGAGCAGCCAGCTCCTCGAAAGACTCCAACCCCGGCACCGAGTATTTTTTTCCAGGCCCCCAAAAGTCCGGGTACTTCGCGAGGATTTCATCCCGCGTCCAGCCTTCCAGTTCGCCGTAAGACCGCTCCATTAAACCCTCTAAAACCCTATGCTCAACCCCTGCAGCCTCCGCGACCCGCTCTGCCGTCTTATGAGCTCGCGACAGGTGAGACGAGTACACCACATGAAACGGTTCCTCGCGCAGATGAACAGCTACAGCCTCCGCCTGCGCCAACCCAACCTCAGAAAGGGGGATATCCTGCGACCCTTGCAACCGCAACTCCCGGTTCCAAACCGTCTCCCCATGACGCACCAACGTCACAATCGTTTTTTCACCCAATTCTCTCACACTCCTCCACATCCATCTAGAAACACTTTCCTGTATTGTACTCTGGATTCCTGTATAATGGAATCGAACCCCCGTTTTCAACAACCCTATTTTCTGATACAATGAATCTTGGACTTTTTGGGAGGTTATCCCTATGGCAAAACTGCTCGTTCTGCACGGTCCCAACCTGAACCTGCTCGGCACCCGCGAGCCGGAAGTCTACGGCAAAACGACGCTTGAGCAGATCAACCGCGACCTCACCGCACTCGCCCAGGAATTCGGCGTGGAGATCGACTGCTGCCAGTCGAACCACGAGGGAGCCCTGATCGACCGCATGCAAGAGGCGATGGGCAACACCCACGGCATCATCTTCAACCCGGGCGGGTACACGCACACCAGCGTCGCCCTGCGAGATTGCATTGCGGGCACCTCCATCCCTACGATTGAAGTGCACCTCTCGAACGTCCACGCGCGCGAAGAATTCCGCCATCGTTCGCTGTTGGCGCCGGTCTGCAAAGGCCAGATCACGGGACTTGGAGCGATCGGCTACACGCTCGCTTTCCATGCCTTTCTTGAGGATTTCGCCAAGCGCGGACTGTTGACAACAGAAGACTGAAGACACAGGGAGGAAGTAGGATGGAACAACGACTGACCCGTATGCGCGCGTTGCTTACCAAGCAAGGACTCGACGCGATGATCGTGCTGAGTCCCGTGAACCGCCGCTATCTCAGCGGATTTACCGGTTCGGCAGGCGTGCTGCTCGTAACCCAAGACCAACCGGTGTTTCTGACCGACTTCCGTTACACCCAACAAGCGCAAGCGCAGAGCCCGCACTGCCGAATCGTGGAGTACCCGAACGGCGGCAACCCGAACACCTCCGTGTTTGCGGAATTGCAAGCCCAAGGAGTCAAGCGCCTCGGCTTTGAGAGCGATTTCGTCACCTACAACCAGCACCGCGCGTTCGAGCAAGCCTTCCCAGGCATCGAACTCGTCCCGGCCGCAGGGTTGGTGGATGAACTGCGACTGTACAAGGACGAGAGTGAACTGGCGATCCTGCGCGCCGCCGCCAAAGTCGCGGACGACGCGTTCTCGCACATCCTCACGTTCCTCAAACCCGGCCTCACCGAACGTCAAGTTGCGCTGGAGCTCGAAACCTTCATGCGCAAGGCGGGGGCGGACTCTTCCTCGTTTGACATCATCGTGGCTTCCGGTCACCGCTCGTCCCTGCCGCACGGCCGTGCGAGCGACAAGGTGCTTGAGAAGGGCGATTTTGTAAAAATGGATTTTGGTGCATACTATCAAGGGTATTGCTCCGACCTGACCCGCACCGTTGTGCTGGGCCAGCCGTCGGACAAGCAACGCGAGATCTACGACACCGTGCTGCAAGCCCAACTGCACGCTGTAGCAAACATCCGCGCCGGGATGACCGGCAAGGAAGCGGATTCCCTGGCGCGCGACATCATCGCAGCCAAGGGGTACGGAGACAACTTCGGTCATTCGCTCGGACATGGTCTGGGCATGCTCGTTCACGAGATGCCGTCGCTGTCGCAGTTGCGCGGAGATATGGTGCTTCAGCCGGGCATGGTCGTCACGGTCGAGCCGGGCATCTACCTGCCGGAGTGGGGCGGTGTGCGTATCGAGGATGACATCGTCATCACCGACAACGGCAACGAAGTGCTCACCAAATCCACCAAAGAACTGTTGATCCTCGAGCAGTAATCAATTTTGTGACCATATAGGAGGCTTTTTTCGAAATGAGTATCTCTTCCAACGATCTTCGCCCTGGCGTAACTATTGAGTGGGACGGCGGCCTGTGGCGCGTCCTCGAGTTCTTGCACGTAAAACCGGGCAAGGGCGCAGCGTTCGTCCGTGCGAAGCTGAAAAACATCCGCACCGGCGCTGTTCGTGAAACCACCTTCCGCGCTGGCGAGAAGCTGGAACGCGCACGCGTTGAAACCCGCAAGATGCAATACCTGTACACCGACGGTGAGTACTTCACCTTCATGGACAACGAATCGTTCGAGCAGCTCCAAGTTCCGGCTGCCATGCTCGAAGACGAAACCAAGTACCTGCTTGAGAACATGGAATGCCAAGTCATGATCTACGAAGAACAAGCGATCGGCGTCGAACTGCCGAACACCGTCGTTCTGACCGTGGCAGAAACCGAACCGGGCATCAAGGGCGACACCGCGCAAGGCGGCTCCAAGAACGCGACGATGGAAACCGGCGCAGTAGTCAGCGTCCCGCTCTTCATCGAAGTGGGCGAGAAGCTGATCATCGACACCCGCAACAACGCATACGTATCCCGCGCGTAACAGCATACGTGTTGAGCAAAAACCTCACTGTCACCAGTGGGGTTTTTTGCTGTGGTTGTCGTACTGCGTGTTTCACGGTTTCGGACATGCAGACCCCCTCGTCCGCATAGGTATTAGCAGGACAACCAGAGGGAGGATGGGCGATGTTTAAGGACTCAATTGTCAACGGAATGGCGGGACTCCGGTTTGTTTCCGGGTTGATTGAAGTGTCGGCAGCCCTGCTGATGTTGTACTTCGGCACGGTGCAAAAAGCGGTGATGATCAACGCCGGCCTCGCCTTGGTCGGGCCGACTGTGTTGATCTTGGTCACGACGCTCGGCTTGATCGGCATGGCGGATAAACTGGAGTTCTGGCGGATGCTGGTCGTCATGGGTGGAGTGGGATTGATCCTGTGGGGGGTGCGGGGATAATTTTCCTCCGGCTAGGTCACACTGTTTTTTGTGGAATGCGGCCTAGACAGGAGGAATGTACTGATGAAAGGTGTAAAAGAACGCTTGGCCTATTTGCGAGGTTTGGCCGAAGGGCTGAACGTAGGGCAGAATTCGCCGGAAGGGCGCGTGCTCGTCGAGATGATGGATGTCCTCCAGGCGATGTCCCGATCACTTGACAACTTGGAGCTTACGCAAGCACACCTGGAAGAGTACATCGAGGCGGTCGACGATGACCTGACCGACCTTGAGAACGAATTCTACGACGAGTACGACGAAGACCTCGACGAACTGTTGCTGGATGACGAGGACGAGTATGACGAAGACCTCGACCTGGACTGCTACGACGAAGACGAGGACACCGCGATCGCATACATCGAAGTGAATTGCCCGAACTGCGGCGAGACGGTGTTCGTGGACGAGGACGTGTTCGACGGCGACGAAGTCGTCGAAGTGTTGTGCCCGGAGTGCAACGAAACGGTGCTTGTCAACGATGAATACGAAAACACCGAATTAGTCAGCGACTAAACCGCAACCACACCCAAAAAATCCCCGCTCTCTTCTGCAGAGAGCGGGGATTTTTGCGTTGTGCCTAGCGATAGGCAGGGTGTGGGGGGGAAGCGGGGGTGTTTTTTTTCTTCCAGAAGAACGAGAAGAGGAGGATCATCAGGAGCAGGAAAATGATGAGGAAGGCCACGATCCATTTTGTGACCGTCGTGATGGCATCTGGCACGTCTCTCCCTCCTTACAAACAGCACTCCTTAGTAGTACATGCAGGTGGAGACGATTGTGTGCACCTATTGGACATTTGTCGGTGCGGACGCGGAGGGGTGATCTGACGAATGGCCTGGGTCTTTGGATTCCTTGTGGATCTTGAGGATGTCTTTCATATCGTCATATTTGCTCAAACGCTCTTCGAGCTCCAACTGTTCCAGCGCGGCAAACAGTTCCGGTGTCATGCCGGATTCGCGCTGTGCGTCTTGCTCGATCAGTTTGCGGCAATCGTCACAGCAGTGGCGGCCGTCCATGTTGCGTTTGACAAGTTTGTATTGAGGAGTTCCTTCGAGAACGGAGAACATTGAGCGGCAGAAAAAACAGCGTACATCATAGGAGATCATGCCAATTCGCCTCCAAATAAAGGAATGTATTCCTACCCTTACCGTATCACGCAGCGGTTCTGTTTGCCACGGGGTGCGGGTGGAGGTTCCTGTCAAAAGTGTGAACATCGACTCCTGTAAGTGGGGCTTTTTTCCTATTTTACTTCGATAATATTTACTTCTATTCTGAACGTTGTTATGATATTTCTATAAAACTATTTCGTAGATGAGAGGGGTTAAAAGAAATGACCTATTCAAAATGGCTGAAACCGGCTGCTTATGCATTGCTTGCGTCGGCGCTCATCTTGCCGTCTGCCGCCTATGCGGACGCGAAGCAACCGAAAGCGACGGGTCACATCACCCAGGTTTCCGGAGCGGGTGTGACGTTGCAAGGCGGTGTGGACGCCAACAGCAAAGGCTTTCAATCGGTAGACCTCTCGAAATTCAAAACAAAGCTCAACCGCGACCAGTCGAAAAAACCGACGCTCTCCACCCAACAAGGCATCGCGGCGGCGGACCTCGGCAACCACGACCCGAACAGCGCGATCTATATCGACCTCAACACGCTCTACCAAAACACGATGTCCGCAGCAGGTCAGCAAGACTGGTACTTTGTCTACGTGCCGGATGCAAGCAAATTGACCGCGTTGCTTCCGGCTATGCAGACGGCGGGCGTCAACTACGACGTGCACCTGTTCCATATGAACGACACGACCGGGGCGCTGGAGAACGAACAGTACTCCGCGTTTGGCGCGGGCAATGACGACCAAGTCAGCATGGTGGCGCAACCGGGTTATTACTTCCTGTGCGTGAATTCGGTCCAAGGCTTTGACGCGACCAACCCGTACCTGTTCGAAGTGGTGCAATCGTACGGCTACGACGCGGCAGAACCGGACGACAGCTTCTGGCAGGCGCGTGCGAAGACGTCCGACTTCAGCGTGACCGGCAACCTCGACAACGTGTTTGACCAAGACTGGATTCGCTTCACGCCGGCGGCGAACGAGTACGCCAAATTGACGTTCGACCAGCTCCCGACGGGCTCGAATTACATCGTGCAGGTGTACAGCGCGGGCAGCAACGGAACGTTGAATTCGTTGGGCTATCTCCCGGCGAACGCGGCGGGCAAGTTGGTGTTTGCGGGCGGCACAAACTACTACCTCCGCGTCCTCTCGACGGGCACGGTCAACCCGGCGCAGACGTATCACCTGCAAATCAGCCGTCAATCGTCGTCGATCGCGCTCAACACGATCAACTCCGACCCGAACGTCTCCGGCTACGTGAACTACTATGAGGGATACAAATGGCGCGTGCAGCACTGGATGACCGTCAACGGAACGCTGCGTGACGCGGACGGCCAAGGCATCGGCAACATGCCGGTCAGCTTCGCGGTCGGCGAGCGCTTGGGCACCCAATCCGCAAGCGGCGTCACCGACGCCAACGGCAACTTCTCGATCAATCTCGCGAACATGAACCCGGCTGCGGGGGATTACATGTGGTACGGCCCGGTCAGCTACCACTACTACGACATCATCCCGATGGTGATCGGCTCTGGAATTTCCTCTTCCAGCGAACAGTACTCGACGACCTTGTATCACTACGCGTACTCGATCTACCACCCGTTCTAAGATCGCCAGAAACTCCTCCCGTGCTGGATGCGGGAGGAGTTTTTTCATTTGCAGGGAATCTACTCACTATCCACATTCGGCGATCGACCAAGGAGGACCCCCTCATGTTCCAAACTCCGGGCTATACCCCGTCCAAACCTCATACAGACGGTCCTGCCGCCGTAAAAGGGACGCAACCTCTGACTTCCTCCGCCCGTCTGTTGCAGTTGCAAAAGGCGTACGGCAACCAAGCGGTGCTCCAGTTGATGAAAAAGCGCATCGCCCCTGCTTCTGCTGCACCGCCGATCCAACTGCAAGACGAGGAACAGGAAGACCTCTCCACCTACACCAACACAGTCAAGATCAGCCGCGAAGACGGAGGGAACGATCAAGCCGTCACCGCCGATCTGATTACGATCGGCAGCATCATGTTCCCCGGTTCCTACCGTCCGCCGACCAAAACGGGAGCCAAGCAGAACGCCCATTCCATCTCTTGGACTTTGCTCAAACATTCCTATGCCGCCGCCAAAGGGATGGATGTCGAGACTTTTCTCACCTCATACGCCAAAGTGGATTGGCTTTCGCTTGACGAACAACTAAAGCTTTTGGAGAAAAAAAACCCCGACATCCGTGACGAGTATGTCGAGTTGAACGCCTACCTCGAAAGATATGACGCCGCCTACATGAACAGTCTGATCGCCGCCTCCCATCCGCCCTTGAAGTGGATGGAATTGGTGCAATCGCTGGTGACCGACTTATTTGTCGCGATTCAGTTGGCACCGCTGACGACCCATACCGGCTACAACGGTGACCGTCCCGAATACCACGGGGAAGGCCAATCCAACAAAGACTTCGAAAGTTTTGAATCCTATTTGAAACAAAAAGAACCGCTCCTCCAAGACAACAGCACGCGGGACGCCGCGCTCCTCGAACTGCGCGGTCATGCCAAAAACGTCATGAAGAGCGCCAAACGCTATTGGGATCTCGGTGCCGACCATCCGCACGGGGTCCAAGACCCCGAGGAGATCAAGTACCTGCAAGCGGAATTCCAAAAAATCTTCGGACGTGCTTTTCCGCTGACCCAAAAATACTTCCAACCCGCCGTTCAACATGTTCTTGAAGGCAAACAAGAGGCCGCGTTTGACGACAACCTCATCGTCGTGCCGAACGCCGCCGATGCAGAGAACGCCCCGGCGAACGTTCAAAACCAACCGGTCAACGCGGACAACGGAATGGTCGTCGAAAAGGAAGTTCCGCAGCAAGACAAGTTTCAAGTCCGCATGGGAATGGACTCGACCTCCCCGTTCGTCCAAGTCTTGACAGCCGGTGAATTGCGGTTGGATCACGTGAAGATGTCGGATGATCGCGTATACACCAAGTACTACCGCTCCGGGCAAAAGTCCCACACCGTTTCCTGGGGGCTGATCCGCGATTCATTGATTGCCGAAGCCAAGGGCAAGAACATGGAGGAATTTCTGCTGCTCATGCTCTCCAAGTGGGAGTTTCTCAAAAATCAAGACTGGACCTATTTATTGACCAAACCTTTCCTGCGGGGGAGCCATTATGAAAAAGACCTGAGGAAACAACCGCAAAGCGAAACCCTGGTAAGACACAATCAGGAGAACCAAGAGCGTTTGCAAGACATTCACAACAAAATTGAAGCCAACATCTTGAAAGCAAAAGCATCCCTCGTGGACGTGAAGATGACCGAACTCGCGTGGACGTCGATGTTGCAGAACATGATCAGCGATTATGTGGTGGCGTATAACTCCTCTCCGCTCGCGAGTTACGCAGACGGGGCTGCCGTTTCCAACGGGGAGAAGGATGCCAACACGTACCTCAAACTTTTGGAAGAACACCTCGGTGGCAACGTGGAGGAAGAAGGAGCTCAAGAGGAAGAGGAAGAGGAAGTTCCGGATTCCGTGGACCCGAGCATGCAGATCGAAGAAGATAATGCGTCAGAGGAAGAAGCGGAAGATGTGGAGGAATTGCCCGACTTCTACGATAGCGTTTGGATTCCCAAATTCAAAAACGAATTCGGCAAAAAGAAAAAGAAAAAAGTCTACCGCAACAAATCCTCCGAAAAACGAACCAAAGAACTCGCCAAAAAGCTTGATTCCAAGAAAGTCTTGAGCGAAGTTGAAAAAAACGAAGCGATCAACATCCTAGTCCGACAACAAGCGCTTAAACACCTCGACGTCAAAAAAACCGCCGTGGCAACCGCGCCTCAGGAAGACCAAGAGACTTACTTGGCGATGATTTTCTTTGAATGGGAGAGCGCAATCAAAGCGAAGTACCCGAAGATCTGGGAAACCTACAACAACTTGTTCAGAGGTCACTCCGAAGAGAACAGCGCCAAGATGGGGGAGGTTCGCACCCAATACGAACCGAAACATCAAGCCTCCGCTCTGGACAAAGAAATCTGGAAGACCGAACTCTACCAGCGAAGAGAATACCTGGAAGCTGCGTATCAAGCCCGTCGAGACCCCTCGTATCAACCGGCCACTCCCGCCGCAAAATTGGCGAAGCAAGACTACGAGGCAGGAATTTTGGACGGACGTAACGGTGTGAGGGTTCTGCCGAGGAACCCGCTCATCCAAAACGGTGCACGGGAGACGGGACATCGGGATTATTCCAGCGGCATGTTTGCTTCCGAGAAGCATGCGGCGACGCCGTTCGTGGGAGTTCGCGCAGGGGTGGCGGACTACAACCGCGGCTTCCAAGAAGGACAAGACCCGTTGGTGATGCGCGATGGCACGGAGACCTATGGCTACCTCTACGGTTTCGACACGGCACGTCAAGTGGACAACGGTTTAAAACGCCCTGCCGAAGAGGAACTGGACGACGAGGAATACCGCGAGATCAAGATCCAGAAACTCGACTCCGAGGAGGAAGAGTTCTAACACAGACAATACTTTATGGAAAAAGCTCGTTTCCGCTCCGCCAAGCCCCCGGAAACGGGCTTTTTTTCAAGAGGAAAAAATTAGCGGTTGTGCATGCGGCAGAAGCGTGATATTATAAGTTTCGTTGTTCTGCACGGCATCAAACAAACTTCGATCAAAACTTTATATCGGAATGTAGCGCAGCTTGGTAGCGCGCACGCTTCGGGAGCGTGAGGTCCAGGGTTCGAATCCCTGCATTCCGACCAAAACAGAAAAAGCTCGATCTCTTCGGAGATCGGGCTTTTTCTGTTTAGCGAGGATCGAGAACGTAGGTGAACGGCTGATCGACCAGTTCCAGAAGGCGGTCGCGATCGGCAGGGTCTTGCAGGAGGTGCAGCGTGTTTGCAATGCGGCGCTGCATGACGGGGTACTTCACGTCGTGCTGGGCTTCTGTCAAGGAAAGCGGCACGGTGGCGGCGATTTCATGCGCGCAATCAAACAGCTCGTCTTGCACGAGCGGCTCTGAGGCGAGCGCTTTTGTTTGCAAGAAGCCGCGCATCTCCGCGACCCGGCACAGCAACTCGCGCCAACGCCAGCGGCGGCGGTTGATGTTGCGCTGCTCGAGGGAGAGCTCCGGCAGCGGGTTTTTGGAGAGCAGCGCTTCCGGCGTAGGCCAAGAGTCGGGGCGGAGGCACTCTTTCATTTTTTGCAAACAATATGGGTCGGGCGGAAGTAACTCGATCACTTCGCGAAATCCGGGAATGCGGTTGCGGGCGCTGCTTTCGATGCCCCACGTGGTGTGGAATTGCTGGTTGGCGATGTACGCGGCGAAGTGCGGCAGGATCGTTTCGATTTCCGCGTCGGTGACTTGAAAGTTTGCAAGAATTTCCGCTTTGATCGGGTTCTCCGGGATGTAGGTCTCGTTTTCACCCAGTTGTATGAAGCGTTTGCGGAAGTGCTGCAGAGCTTTTCGCGAGAGACCCGTTTCATGCTGTCCGGTGATCACGGCATAGCGGAATTCGCCGTACTCCGGGTAGGAACCGGTTGAGCCGAATCCGTCGTCGATGATGTTCAGGTCGGAGCGCACGGCAACCAACTCCGCCATGACGTCCTCTTCCAAGCAAGAGACGCTGGCTTCGATTTGGGTCAGCCAGCTGCGTTCTTCCTCCGGCGTGCCCAAGACGCGCGGGTAGACGTCGTAGGTGAGCAAGATGTGGGTCATTTCATGGAAGAAGTTTTGGAACGGATACTTCAGGAACTCGCCTTGGTGGTAGGAGTTCGGGTTTTGGTAGATGCGGCCGTGTTCGGGACGAAACAGCGACAGGCGGCGGGTTTCCAGATCGGCGTAGAGTTCGAGGCCCTCCTGGAAGCTGTGCGCCCAGACCGCTTGGTACGTGGGGCTGAGCAACAGCGCGGTGGAGTGGTTTGTCACTTGCGTCGGCACGTTAAAAAACTGCCCATATGTCTCCGGTTGCAGCGTCAACCACGTCATGCCAAGCGCGAGCGCTTGGTAGAGTTCGAATTCTCCCCGCGCGTTTTGCTCCAAGCAGAAGCGATGCAACGCGTGCAAGGTTTGGATCATCGAGGACGAGTCGAAGTGTCCTCCTCTCTCTGGAAAGAGGGTAAGCGCTCTCTCGAAATCCTCGGTCTGGATATTCTGAAACACATTCAGCCCGTCGACCCAAAGATCGCTTCCGACCCGTGAGTCCAGCCAAGCGGAGGGGTCATGGGCAAGTTGCGAGAGGGAGTGGAACTGTATGAGCAAAGCTTGTTTGTTCATTATAGAAACACCTCGCAGGAGGGAAGTGGAGAAGAGGAAACAGGCACCCGCGGACCGGGTGCCTGTTGTTGTTTGCTTACCAGCAACGGCTGGTGCCGCCGTAAAACACGTCCGGAGTCGGTTTTGCTTTCATCTCCGTGACGATCGCGTGTTGGGTGAGGTTTGCTTTCTTGATTTCTTTTTTCATGAAAATCCCTCCCAGGTTTTATCGGAACACCGAATGTTTAGAAATATTCGACGTCCTTGTGGCAATAGGATAGCGGGGAGGGAGGCTGATCGTCAACGAAAATTTCACCAACGATATTTTACTTAAAAAATAAACAAAACGCGTTTGGTTTGCGTCTATTCCAATAACTAACAGTTGACCATTGCTTCTTCGGTGTGGTATCTTAATACCTGTCGCCGCGAGAGACAAGCGGTTGACGCGAGAGTGATCTCGCCGATTGATCCTTGAAAACT
>NZ_JMIR01000018.1 GCF_000714935.1 Tumebacillus flagellatus | reverse complement strand
ACGCAGTTTGTAGAAAAACGGCTCAAACTAAAAGTGAACAAGGGGAAGAGTGCGGTAGACCGTCCTTGGAAACGTAAGTTTCTTGGCTTTTCCTTCACCCATCACAAAGACTCACGTCTTCGACTTGCTCCAAAAACCATCGAGCGATTCAAAGACAAAGTGCGGATTCTGACAAGCCGGAGCAAAAGTCAGTCCATGGAAAAGAGACTTCAAATGTTGAACACTTATCTTCAGGGATGGAGCAGGTACTTCAGGGTGGCAGAAACCAGAAGTACCTTCCAACCCTTGGACGAATGGACACGCAGAAGGCTCAGAATGTGTTTGTTGAAGCAATGGAAGAAGCCAAGGACGAAACGCCAAAATCTAATAAATCTTGGGATTTCGAAGGATTGGGCATCCCTCATTAGTGGTTCCCGTAAGGGAGCTTGGCGGCTCGCAAACTCACCTCAAATAAAAAAAGCCCTCGGTCTCGCCTACTGGCGGGCATAAGGGCTGAAAAGTTTAGTCGACCGATTTGATGCACTTCGTTCCACAACATGAACCGCCGTATACCGAACGGTACGTACGGTGGTGTGAGAGGACGGGGGTTAACCACCCCCTCCTACTCGATTNTATACCGAACGGTACGTACGGTGGTGTGAGAGGACGGGGGTTAACCACCCCCTCCTACTCGATTCTTCCCAACAAAGACTTCCCTTTCTCCGGCACATCCAGCTTAGAGGACATCTCCCGGAGCCATTTCTCATGCAACGCAAGCTTCCCCGATTCCAGATCGGCGAATACACCGCGCAACCACTCCTGCTTCGCCACGAGCACCGTTCGCTTAAACTCCCTCTCTAGAAGAGAAGGAACAGTAGCGGCAAAAATGACCTCACAGACCACATCTGCTCCTCAACGGTTGCGAGTACCGTCTCCATTACTACGAGCCGTACTCCCAATGGGCCATGGCATCGGCGTCATCTACCAGGGCGATGAAGGCGAGGGCGGCGGGGAGACCCGAGAATTCCTGGACAGGTGTGGAGATCATGTCGCGCATCCAAGTCAGCAGCGATGACCAGCTTGTGCAGGATCATGTTGTCGCCTTCTTAATCGGGAGGGCATTTTTTGTTTCATACCGGGGCGCATAACTAATTTCGTTAATTCTCATAACAAGGAAAACGGAAACGCACGAGTCAGGAGTCCTCAAAATGATCATCTCCTTCTACTTGGCCTTGAGTTGGTTCGTTGTCGGAATCTTATTCATGCTGCCCAAACGGGTGTCCATCCAACATCTCAGTTTCGTGTTTTTGTTTCTGAGCTTCGTGAATACAAACATCGCATACTTGCTTTCCGACCCCATTCATATGTACTTGCTAACAAGAGATGCTGCGCGGTACGTCTCCTTTTCGCTGTATCAAAGCTTCATCATCCCCGCTCTGTTGGCTCTCGTACTCAATGCCTCTTTACATCAAACCGATTTGCGCAAAAAAACAACGCTTCTTTTGATCTCTCTCTGCGTGGTAGGGGCTCTCGATTTCCTCTCCCGCTATTTGAATTTGATCACCTATACGGGGAGTTGGCAGTTGCCGGCACTGGTAGGGTACCGATTGATTTTGTTTTTTCTTACCCTTCTCGCAGTACAGGGCTTCGAAAGGATGTGCAGACAAAGATGAGCGGCTACATGCCCTTTGACGAAGGCGCATTCGATTTGAACGATTGTTTTTTGCTGGGATGCCTCGCTGTTTTCTATGGATTGATGTACGTGCTTCCGAAACGTTTTCCGCGATCTGTAACGTGTCTGTTGTTGCTTTTTAGCTCTACGGTGGCCTGCGTGCTCGACAATTCGATTGGCGGTCATATTTTCGACCTGTATGACATTATTGACGGGCCGACGTATACGATTATGGATTTTGTTGTGTATTTTTTTACGCTCCATTAGGCTATTTTTTTATCTATGTCTATGATCGATTCAGGGTCCGAGGAATCAGGATCATTTTTTAATTGCAGGTTGTTCCTTGGCTTCCGTTGCGTTTGAATGGGTCTGTGTGCGAGCGGGAGTTTTTCATTATAATAAAGGGTATAGGATCTACTATTCCTACTGCATCTACCTTCTTTCACAAACCGCCACCCTATTGTTTTACCGCCTCATTGCGGAAAAAAATAGCCGGTCGTAAAAGGGCGAATAGAAACGATACGAACTTGACCCCCGTTGGAAAGGCAGTGATTATCCCATGAACAACCTCACCAAATTCATCATCCGCAAGCCCGCGCACGAGGTTTTCGAAGCCTTCGTCGATCCGTCCAAGATCGCGAACTTCTGGTTCTCCTCCAGCTCCGCAAGATGGGAAGCGGGCAAGACGATCACTCTGCGCTACGAGGAATACAATGCCCAAGTAGACATCAAAATCCTGGAAGTCGATACCCATAAAAAGATCATCTTCCAGTGGGGCGCCGCAGAAGCGGGCAACGTCGTCACCATCACACTGACCGAGCAAGAGAACGAAAGCACCATCATCGAAGTCAAGGAAGAGGGCTTCACCGGCAGCGGAGACGAACTTCTCAACACCATGCTCGATAACAAAGAAGGCTGGGTCTACATGCTGTCCTGCTTGAAAGCCTACTTGGAATTCGGCGTCACCAATCTCCGAGCGGCACTTCTGAAATAATGGAAGAACTCGCCGGAATTCCGATTCTACTGTTTGCAACGCAAAGCGACTGGGAACTGTGGTTGGAGTCCCACCATGAACAACCCAAAGGAGTCTGGCTAAAACTAGCAAAAAAAGACTCCCCGCTCACCACCCTCTCCTACTCCGAAGCCCTCGAAGAAGCTCTCTGCTACGGCTGGATCGACGGGCAGAAAAAAGCATTCGACGCGGACGCGTGGTTGCAAAAGTTCACCCCAAGAAGACCCAAGAGCGTGTGGTCAAAGGTCAACGTCGAGAAAGTCGCGCAACTCCTCTCGTCCGGCCTGATGAAACCCAGCGGAATCAAGGAAGTCAACGCCGCCAAGGAGGACGGACGTTGGGACGCGGCCTACGAATCCCAACGCAACTTCACGATCCCCGAGGACTTTCAAACGGAACTTGCAAAAAATGACCGAGCCAGAGCGTTTTTTGAATCACTCAACCGCCAGAATCAATACTCCTTCTGCCACCGAATTCAAACCGCAAAAAAAGCAGAAACGAGACAAGCCCGAATCGACAAGTTCATCGAGATGCTCAACAGCAACCAAAAACTCTACCCGTAAAAGCGAGGAGCGCACGATTCCTCGCTTTTTTTGCGATCTGAATGGATTCGAAGTGTCACGACGCACTCTCTGCTATACTTATTGCTAATGAGTACCAGAGAATTCGTCAGAAGGAGCAAGCAGGATGTTCATGGTGGACATAGAGCATATCACAAACCACATTCGCCCTTATTTTACAAATACGATACTTAAGCGCGGTTGGAACTACTTTCTAGAGCGTGCGGTCAGGAACTTGACCCAAAAAGAAATGGGATACGAAGCCGTTGTGGTGGGGACGAATTCGTATCGTGTACGAATCAATCTTATGAACTTCTCCGCTAGTTCCTGTACATGTCCGTACGATGACTACTGCAAACATATGGCGGCGGTTATTTTTGAAGTGTTCGATTATGAGGGGCAACACCCCATCGAGTTTCTGCACCCGAACATGATACGCAAGGGAAATCAAGTTTCGAAACCGGCAAGCATCGGCCCGAAAGAGTCGGATTCAGTCGAGGAGTGGCATCAGTTTTTTCAGACGCAAGTGAACGAGAAGGGATTGCGAACCGCTACCTCCTTCGATTCACTGTACCTGCAAGGGAGAACAAAGCTTGACTCCTATTGCGAAACGTGGAACTCCACCACGCGTTGGATGTACCGCCTGCATGTGTGGTTGTTTTTGGTGAACCACATCGAGGAAAAGTACAGACGAGGAGACCTGTACTTTTATGACAGTTTTTCGTTTTACCGCCGGAGGTCGCAGGAGTGGTTTTCGGAACTCGTGGAGATCGTTTCACACTTGGACAGAGAAAAACTCCGCGACGAGTACGAACCTTTCGTGCTGAGCACGAAGGACTATCTGGTTCAAAACGCGTTTCACGATGAAGAAACGATCACCGATTGGTCGCTTGTCTACGGGTTTCTCTGGAATCGACTGCTCCTCGTTGGGGAGTGGATGCGTGAGGAGATGCAACGCTTGCGTGCAGAACTTCCCAAACCGCAGCTCTCAGCGTTTGGGCGTGATGGAGTAATCAAGGCACTGTTGTATTTTGAGATCCAATTTGGCCGCGACCAGCAAGCGATGGAACTGGCAAGCACGCTTCACGCTCCAGATTTGACGTGGTGTTTCCCGCACCTGCAAATGTTCTTAAACGATGAAGAGTGGAGCCGAATGGTTGCATGGCTCACCTGGCTGAAACCGCGAATTCAGTCGGCTACTCGTGATGTGCTGATGAGCTACCTCCAGTATTGGGAGATCGTCGGGCAGAACAACCCAGCCTATGACAACGACTGGGAGCAAACCCTCGTGGACTTGTTGCCTGACAGTGCTGTCAACTATGCCCGCTACCTGATGGAACGAGGAAAATTTCAGCAATGGGTGGACTTGCATCTCTTTACAGAAACGTCCCCGATGGAGTTGCACGCGGGTGATCTGAAGCAAGTCGAAGCGCAGGACCGCCGCCTGCTATTGCCGCTCTATCATCAAGCGGCGGAGAAGCACATTCTTGAAAAAAACCGCGACTCCTACAAGAGGGCGGTCAAGCTCTTGAAAAAACTGAAAACTCATTATAAAAAACTCAAAGAAGAGCGCCGTTGGGAGCGCTATATCGAAATCCTCAGCGTCACGTACAAGCGGTATCGTGCGTTCCAAGAAGAACTGGAGAAAGGAAAGTTACTCCCATGATGGCACAAAGCGTACTGGTGTTGCAGGGCACACGACTGACAACAGGAGAACTATTTCTCTTTGCAACAGATGAGACCGGACGTTCGTATCCCGCTCGGCGACTGAAGTCCCTTCTCTTCGCTTGGGATTCCCGCTCGTTTTACGGAACCCGAATTGAATCGGCACATCGGGAGGAACGTCCCGGACTCCTTCTCTCCCCCTATACGGCCGTTTCGTTTCTAACGACGCCACGCCCTTCGTTGCATGTATCGCTTCAGTGGGAGGAAGGGCTGATGAAGTTGCAACAGATCGCTCACGTGTACGTAACCGCCCTCTCGCAGGGGTGGTTTGTTCCTTCCTATGAATGCTGGAAATCAGGGCGCTTGGGATGGCAGTTGCGGTTGCCTTCTACGGGAGAGGCGGCTTCGCAGATTCCGGTACAGGAGAGTCTCAGGGAGGAGGTCTCCTATTGGAACGAATGGTTTGATCAGGTAGTCCTTGATCTCTCTCAACGAGAACCCGAAATAACGGCAGCTTTGCAGAGGGTGTTGGATGAAAACCCAATCTTGGACACGGTCTCGGCATCGCTTTCGAATGCTCAAGCGACGGAGTGGATGAAGGAAGAAGAGTGGCTTGTGCGGATTGGATGGAAGCGAGATGACGTTCCGTTTCGCTTGTCTGTGCAACTGATGGAACCCAACGCAGAACACGATCTCTGGCACTTGCGTTTTCTCGTGCAGGATCTGGAGAATCCAAGTCTGGTTGTGGAAACGGATCTGTTGGGAACTCCCGTCGAAGGAGACGTACCTGTTCATTGGCAGCCTTACTGGGTGCCTCGCACGAAGCAAGAAGTAACGAAACTCCTGCAGATCATCCCATGGCTCCAGTCAGAAGAGCGGGCGGAGCAACCCAAGGCGGAACTCGATGATGAACAAGCGTTAGCCTTCATGGAGCAGGAAAGCCCCAAATTGATGCAGGCGGGATGTTCCGTCCTCGTGCCTGCTTGGTGGGAAGAACTACGTTCTCGTACACCGCGTTTGAAAGCCAAGGTCAGATCGACCGTAGGTTCCTCCAAGCAGTCGTTGTTTGGATTGGATCAAATCGTGCAGTTTGACTGGCGTGTTGTGGTGGGGGACATGGAGCTGACGGAAGCGGAATTTGCCCGTATCGTGGCTGAGAAAAAGCGGTTGATCTCGATACGAGGACGCTGGATTCAACTGGATCAACAGTTTCTCAACCAAGTGATGTCGACCGCTCGCCGTGTACAGAAAAACAATGGACTCTCCTTGCGCGACGTGTTAGAACTGCACTGGCTGGGACTCCAACGGGAAGAAACACGGCAACTTGCGGACGAGGCTGCTGTGAAAGAGAGCGGCGATCCGGGAGATCAGTTGGCTGATTTGCAGATTGAGGTGGAGTTAAACTCCTATCTGCAAGCGTTCGTCCATCACTTGCAAGAGGTTTCGTCGATTCCGCGGATTTCACCGCCTGCGACGCTGCAAGCGAACTTGCGCGGTTATCAGTTGGAAGGGGTGTCATGGCTGCTGTTTTTGCGTCAATACGGTCTTGGCGGTTGTTTGGCGGATGATATGGGGCTTGGGAAGACCCTTCAATTCATTGCGTATCTGCTCGCTTCCAGAGAGAGGGGGACGACGGGGCCGTCCCTGCTGGTGTGTCCGACGTCTGTGCTAGGCAATTGGCAAAAAGAACTGCAGCGATTTGCTCCCTCGCTGCGGGTGTATGTCCACTATGGCTCCCCGCGTGCCAAAGAAGATTCTTTTTTGGAAACGGTAAGGGACGCTGATCTGGTTATCACCTCTTATACGCTTGCCCATCTGGATCAAGAAGACTTGGAAAGAGTCAAGTGGGATGCGATTTGCCTCGATGAAGCGCAAACGATTAAAAATACCCATACGAAGCACCGGAAGGCGCTTCGTCAATTGGAAGCCAATCATCGAATCGCGTTGACAGGGACACCGATTGAGAACCGATTGACCGAGTTGTGGTCGATCCTGGATTTTCTGAATCCTGGGTATCTCGGCAGCCTGTCAGCGTTTACGAAATCGTACGTCAACCCGATTGAAAAGAACAACGACACGCAACGGATTGCACAGATTCAGATGCTGATTCGTCCGTTTTTGTTGCGCAGGGTGAAAAAAGACCCCGCCATCCAGTTGGATCTGCCGGAGAAGAATGAGATGAAGACGTATGTTTCGTTAACGGTGGAACAAGGGGCGTTGTATGAACATGTCGTGCAGGAGCTGTTTGAAAAGCTGCAAACGGCGGAAGGCATGGCGAAAAAAGGACTGATCTTAGGCGCGTTGACGAAGCTCAAACAAATCTGTGATCATCCGACGTTGCTGTTGAAGGAGGAAATCACTTCGAATGCCGAGCAGCGTTCCAACAAAGTGGTTCGCTTGTTGGAGCTTGTGGAGGAAGTACGCAGTGAGGGTGACAAATGCCTCATTTTTACACAATACGTAGAGATGGGGAACCTGTTGCAACAGATGCTGGAGCGGAAATTGCGCGAGCCGGTGTTGTTTTTGCATGGAGGTATCCCGAAGGCGAAGCGGGATCGGCTCGTGGATCAGTTTCAAGAGTCGTCGACCGAGAAGAACGCTGCGTCCGCCGGGGTTTTTATCCTCTCGCTAAAAGCAGGAGGAACCGGATTGAACTTGACCGCCGCCAACCATGTGTTTCATTTTGATCGCTGGTGGAACCCTGCCGTCGAGGATCAAGCGACAGACCGCGCCTTTCGGATCGGGCAGACGAGAGACGTGCAAGTGCACAAATTCGTGACGCTTGGGACGCTGGAAGAGCGGATTGATGAGATGATCGAACGCAAGCAAGGTCTGAGCAAGCAAATTGTAGGCAGCGGTGAGAATTGGATTACCGAGATGTCGAATCAAGAACTGAGAGACATTTTTGCATTGCGCAAAGAGTGGATCGGAACGTGAGGGGGTAGGTGACGGTGGGGAAAATTGTGGAGCAGGAAAAGACAAAGCCGAAACAGCAACGGAAAAAACGTGAACATCGCGCAGATGATTCAAACGTCGAGCGGAACGCAGATTTTCAAAAGCAAGGGATGACGCATAGCTGGCAAGGGTTTTATGCACAGGTGAGAATAACGGTGAGGGAGTAAGCGCGATTGGGTGGAGTATCGCCTTGTAGAAAGGTTAGGAAGGTATGCGAATGACTAGACCAAAAGCAATAGACCTATCTGGTGCTGGAGGGATGTCTTTGGGGTTTGAACCAGCTGGTTACGATGTCGTCGCAGCCGTTGAGATTGACCCGATTCAGGCGGCTGTTCATGAATAGCTTCCCAGAAACTTTGGCGTTCCTCAAGATCGAAATAGGTTTTTGGTTTTGTGCTCATTAGACCCCCCACCCAATTCTCCAACTGTAAGAAACTTCCAGTCGACAAAAACTGACATGGATTGGTATATTTAAGATAAATTGAAGCTCTCTATAGTTTGTACTACTTAGTCAGTCAACCACATGTTTACTCTCCGATCGTTCAGGACCGGGGAGGAAGAGGGGGCAGAATCGGTTGGGAGTTACGAAAGCAGCCAAGGGATCAATCAGAAAGACGCGCCTTGCGACCAAGATGACGCTCTTAGGAAGCATCATGGTGGCATTCAGCCTGGTCTCGGGCGGGGTCTCCTATTTCATGAACTCGAAATCCAGCAAGATCATTGAGGAAATGAACGCCACGGACTTGAAATTCCAGCAAAACGTCCAAGACGCGTACGTGCATTTTCTCACGCTGGATGACAACTCGATTTTCTTGGTCGGGCTCGGCGTCGGGGAGAATCGGTTCGGGGATCAGAAACTGGTCGATCAAACCATCCAAGCCTACAAAGACGCGGAAGTGGCGATGAACACCGCTCTGGGGAACTTGAACAAAATCACGCTGACCCCTGCCGAACGAGAGCACGTGAACAAAGCCATACACGACGTCAACGAGTACCTGAAGATCATACACAAAGCCCAAGACAACAACACCAACCATCACGAGGACGCGCAACGGGCTGTCTACGAAGGGGAAGCAGTTCCCTTTTTCGCCTTCGAAGACGACTTGAAAGCGCTCAGGCAAGACGCTGAGAAACGAATTACAGAACATACAATCCAAAGCGTAAACCTCGACCACACGCAGTTTTTATGGGTGAACATCATCTCCATCCTGTCGGCCCTGATCGGAATCGCCGCCATCATTTTGGTGAGAGTTTCCACCAAACCCTTGCAGTCGATCGTCGACGTGGTGCAAAAAGTTTCGCAAGGCGATCTGACGGTCAAACCCGTCAAACTGAAAGCCAACGATGACATCGGCCAACTGGGAGCGAGCGTCAACACCATGATCGACTCTCTGCGCACGGTCATTACCAGCGTCGAAGAAACCTCTTCGCAGATGGCGGCCTCCGCCGAACAGCTGACCGCCAGCGCGGAACAGTCGTCACAAGCTGCCGAACATACCGCCGTCACCATGCAAGAGTTGGCGGAAGGAACGGACAAGCAAGTCCAAAGCACCGATGAAACCGATCACATCGTCCGCGCTCTGGCTGCCGGCGCCTCGCAGATCGCAGCCCGCTCCGAGACGGTTTCGCAAACGGCACAGCGCGCGTCGCGTGCCGCAGAGGAAGGCAACCGGTCGATTCACAAGACGGTGGAGCAAATGAAGTCCATCAGCCAGTCGGTCAACGGGTCGTCCGCGATCATCGAAAACCTGGAGACGCACGCGCAAAACATCGGGGAGATCGTCTCGACCATCGAAGGCATCGCCGCCCAGACCAACCTGTTGGCGCTGAACGCCGCCATCGAAGCCGCGCGGGCGGGCGAGCATGGACGCGGATTCGCCGTCGTCTCGAATGAAGTTCGCAAACTCGCCGAGCAGTCGACGCAATCGGCGCATGAGATCGGCGAGACGATCCACACCATCCTCGCCGAAATCCAAGATGCGGTCGCTTCCATGAAACTCGGCACGGAAGAAGTGTCGCGCGGGTTGGAAGTTGTGCATGACGCGGGGCTTTCGTTCGATCAGATTCAAAACGAGATCCGCGAAGTCTCGCGGCAAATCGCGGAAGTCACGAGTTCGGTGCAACAGATGTCCGCAGGCGCGCAACAAGCGGCGTCCTCCGTCGAACTGATCAAGGAAGTCACCGACACGACCGCTTCCGCCACGCAGTCGGTCTCCGCTTCCAGTGAGGAACAACTAGCTTCGATGGAGGAAATCACCTCCTCCGCCATCGCGTTGACCGAGATGGCCGAAGAATTGGATGCGCTGATCAAAAAGTTCAAAGTGCGAGCGTAAAACGGAAAAGCCAGTCACTCGACCCGAGTGATTGGCTTTTTTTGTAGAGTTGCAGTTGTATTCGGATAATTTCGAAAAATTATTACTTGACACTTATTCTGCATCATGTTATATATTAATCATGAAGTAATGTTTTGAGTTGAAAGTTCAGTGAAAGATCCAACACGTTGTATGCAATCCACAAATCAAAAGAAATGAGGTGGGATTGAGATGGAAGCGATGTTCGATCTGGATGTACAAGTAGCGCAATCTCCCACGGAAGCGGTAGAGGTAGAGCTCATTTCGGGTTTCCGTTGCCCGCCGGACACTTCCTTGTGCTAGTCAGAACCTGATACCGACTCACGTACCGAAACATTCTTGCCTTTAGCAATCCACAAAATCAAAAGAAATGAGGGATTGAGATGGAAACGATGTTCGATCTGGACGTACAGGTAGCGCAAACCTCGCAGGAATCGGTAGAGGTGGAGCGCCTTACGGGCCCCTGGTGCCTGACGGAAGTTTGCACGGACGTCTGCTAGTCCGAACCTGATCCCGGAACGCATACAGAAAGCCCTTCCAATCGGAAGGGCTTTCGTCTATTCGTCCTTACATCGCTTGTTGCACCGCGACATCCTTGCCTTTGCGAATCCGCAACACAAACCCTGCCGCCGTCACGCACAGCACGCCGGCCACCACGAAGACAAACGTATAACTCCCGAGCACCGTATGCAGCAATCCGCCGCCAAACGCCGCCGTCGCAGCCCCCAGCTGATGCGACGCCGACACCCAGCCGTACACGACGCCGCTCTGCGCGCCGAACGCTTTGTTGCAAAGCTTTACCGTCGGCGGAACCGTCGCGATCCAATCGAGCCCGTAAAAAACCACAAACACCGACATGCTGAGGAAGTTCGAATCCAACGCATACGGCAAAAACACCAAGGACAACCCGCGCAGACCGTAATACCAAAACAACAGCCGCCGCGAGTCCGCCCGGTCGGAAAGCCAACCGGAGAACGTCGTCCCGATCAGATCGAAGATCCCCATCACCGCCAACATGCTCGCAGCGGTCACTTCCGGAATCCCGTGATCCATGCACGCCGGGATCAGATGCGTTCCGATCAAACCGTTCGTCGACAGTCCGCATACGAAAAAACTCCCCGCAAGCAACCAGAAATCCTTCGACCGAAACCCCAGTTTCAATCCGCCAAACGCAACCCGGAACGGATTCTTCACAGAAGGTTTCGCCATTTCTTCCTGCGGCTCCGTTTGTCCGTACGGCAGCACGCCCGCGTCACTCGGCTTCTCCCGCATGAACACCAGCGCGAACACAACCCCGATCAAAGCCGCAATCGACGTCAGCCAAACCGTCCACTGCCAGTTCACGTCTGTCGCCAACTTCGCCAGCAACGGTAAAAAAACCAACTGTCCCGTCGCCCCGCTCGCCGTCAGAATCCCGATCACGAGCCCGCGGCGTTCTCGAAACCACCGGTTCGTCACGACCGCTCCGAGCACGTTGCTCGTAAACCCCGTCCCGATCCCGATGATCACGCCCCACAGCAGCGTAAATTCCCAAGTAGTCTGCATCCAAGCAGACAACCCCGTGCCAACTGCCAAGAGCAACAGCGACAACACCATCAGCCGCTTGATCCCGTATTTCTCCATCAAAGCAGCCGCAAACGGCCCGCACAACCCGTACAACGCCAAGTTGATCGCGAGCGGGAATGTCGTCGCCGTGCGCTCCCAGCCGAATTGCGTCTCAAGCGGCACCATCAGCACGCCGGGCGTTGAACGAATGCCCGCCGAGACCAACAGCGTCAAAAACGTAACGCCTGCGACGATCCAGCCATAGTGAATCCGCCGTGTTGCCATCCTGTTTTTTCCTCGCCCTCTTTGTATGCTATACTTGAACAAAATGTACGCCTTAACGTATGGAACTGTACGTTATGATTATACAATGCGGTCGTTATCCAGCACAACAAAAAGGTGTGAATGGCATGGAAAACATAAACGTCACCCTCGCGCAAAACCTCAAACTCCTCCGTGACGAGCGCAAACTCAGCCTCGACAAGCTCGCGGAGCTGACCGGCGTCAGCAAGACGATGCTCGGGCAAATCGAACGGGGAGAGTCCAACCCGACGATCAACACGGTGTGGAAGATCGCCAACGGGTTGAAGGTCACGTTCACGACCCTGATCAACGGCCCGCAGCCCGATACGGTCGTCGTCACCAAAAGCGAAGTCCACCCCTTGTTGGAGGACAACGGGCGGTACCGGCTGTATCCGGTTTTTCCGATAGAAGACGGCAGGCGGTTCGAGATGTATGCGGTGGAGATTGAGAAGGGCGGGTACTTGAGCGCCGAAGCGCATTCGGACGGGACGCAGGAGTTTATCACGGTGTATGACGGAGAGCTGACCATTCGCGTCAACAACGAGGAGTACACCGTCGCAGCGGGCGATTCGATCCGCATGCGGGCCGACCGCCCGCATGTCTACCACAACTCCGGCGACGGCATCGCCCGCCTCAGTATGGTGGTTGCGTATTCGAAGTAACGGCCGAACTCTACGTGAGCAATCCTAGACACGCACCAATAAAGGAGGCACCACATGTCCAACCAATGGGAATCGTACTTCACCCGCGTCGGCGAGAATCTCGCATCGGTGCGGATCGACCTGACATTCACCAATCCGGAGTTTCGTCCGGATTTCCTCAATACGCTGCTCTACGTCTGGGTCAAACTGCAAGCGCCCAATGAGAACGGGCTGACGACGGATGAAGAAGCACAGCGGCTCTTGGTGATGGAAGACAAATTGATCGAATTTCTCGGCGCAGAGTACGGCGGCGTTCCCGTCGGAGTCGTGACCACGGACGGACGTCGGGAATTTTACTTCTACGGCGAATCGGGGGATGATCTGCACAACGAACTGAAGCCGGTCTTGGGGGAGTTCCCCGACTACGCCTTCCAATTCGGGCACAAATCCGACCCGCAGTGGGAGCATTACTTCGGCTTCCTCTTCCCTTCGCCGACCGAATTCCAATGGATGCAAGACGTCAAGATCGTCACGCAACTGGAGGAACAGGGCGATCCGCTCACACCGCGCCCGGTGCAACATTGGTTGTACTTCCGCACCGCAGAAGGCCGCGAAGCAGTAAAAAACCAACTGGCCGCGCAGGGGTTCACCATCGAAGAAGAATCCGAGCATGAACAGGCGTTTGTCCTCTCCGTCACCCGAATCGACGCGGTCGACCTCGGTTCGATCCATAACGTGACGGCGCCGCTTACCATGCTCGCGTTGGAAAACGACGGGGAGTACGACGGTTGGGAGACGATGGTCGTCCAAAAATAAGTGGGAATCCAGTATAATAGAGGGCGTGCTTGATCACAGAATCGGGAGGAATCCTTGTGAGGGCCCGTCGCTTTTTTGTCGCGTTCTTTCTTTTTTTGGCGTCTACGTGGACGCTGCATACGGTTACCAACAACCTGATCGTCGACCCGCAACTGGTGAAGTTTCTCCAGCACAAGCATCTCGCCGCCGATTTCAACCGCGAGTTGTGGCTTGTGTTCGTGCGCTGTCATATCGTGACCGCCTGCCTCGTGATCGTGACGGGCGTGCTCGGTTTTTCCGGCAAACTCTTGCGCAAAAGTAAAAACTTCCACCGCCGCAACGGGCAATTGTACATGCTCTCCGTCTTGATCAGTTCCTTCACTTCGCTCTACTTGATCAAGGACGCGACCGGCGGCTCGCTCGTTTCGCTGTCGTTTTTCGTGCTGGAAGTGCTCTGGCTCACAGCCACATGGCAAGCGTACCGCGCGATTCGTCGCAAGGACATCGCCCGCCACCGCATCTGGATGATCCGCAGTTTGTCGCTGGCGTTCTCGAACACGACGATCCACCTCTACACGTTGCTGCTGAACTCGGTGTTCGGTGTGGAATACACGCTTGCGTATACGATTGCCGCGTGGGCGAGTTGGACGGTGAACGTGTGCATCGCGGAATTGCTGGTGCGCAACAAACTGTACGTCCCGGAATCAAAGGGTGTGCCCGCATGATTCGCATCGGTCTGACCGGCTGGAACGGTCATCGCGGGATGGAAGGGTTGCAGGCGTACAGCGCACGCTTTCCGATCGTCGAAGTGGACAGTTCGTTTTACGCTGTGCAGCCTGTTCGGAATTATGAAAAATGGGTCCGCAGCACGCCCGACGATTTCGGGTTCGTGATCAAAGCGTACCAAGGCATGACCGGACACCAGCGCGGCGACGTGCCGTTTGCGAGCAAGCGCGAGATGTTTGCGGCGTTTCTCAATTCCATTGCGCCGGTGCGGGAAGCGGGGAAGTGCAAGATGGTGCTGTTTCAGTATCCGCCGTGGTTTGACTGCACCCGTCCGCACGTCGACGTCTTGCGCTACACCAAGGAGAAGATGGGCGACCTCCCGCTTGCGCTCGAATTCCGCCATCAATCGTGGTTTCAGCCCGAGATGCAGGAGCGGACGCTCGCGTTCATGGAGCAGGAGGGCTGGATTCACAGCATCGTGGACGAGCCGCAGGTCAACCCCGGCTCGGTGCCGATCGTCCTGCACCCGACCGACGCCAAGTTGACGTTGATCCGCTTCCACGGCCGCAACCGGGAAGCGTGGCTCGAACCCAGCGGCGAGAACTGGCGGGAGAAGCGGTATCTCTACCGCTACAGCGAAGAGGAGTTGGCGCGCTGGGCGGAACGCATCCGCGAGTTGCAGACGGGCACGGCGGAAATCTGCGTGATTTTCAACAACAACTCCGGCGGCGATGCGGCTGCCAATGCCTTGCAATTGGCGGAGCTCCTCGGCGTGGAGTACAAGGGGGAGCCCCCGGGGCAGATCAGTTTTTTCGATCTGTAGGGATGGAAGTCTAAATTTTACAACTTTTTACACGTCTCTTGCAGGCGGACACTTCCACATGTTACACTACTCCTACAAATCTTGGAAGGCCGTCTAGGGATCCGACGAAGCTGCTTCGTTAGCTTCGGATCGAACCAAGCGACGCAGGCGCACGTTGCGGTGCGCTACACCGTAGGGATAAAAGACCTCGGAAAGTTCCAACGCTCGGGACTTTGCGTGGTCTTTTTGTTATGGCCATCATTGTCCACCATACACGTACAGCTGGTGAAAGGTGGAGATACACAATGGGGATTCGTTCTTTGCACCGCAACCTCAAAATCCGCATGTTCGATTCGTTTTTGTCGATGATGCTGGGCAACATGCTGTTTCCGTTCATGACGATTTATTTCGCCGAGCAGTTCGGGAGCAAGACGGCAGGGCTTCTGCTGATGCTCAACATCGCGCTCGGCGTTGTCGCCAACTTCTGCGGCGGGTATCTCGCGGATTTGTATGGCCGCCGAACTCTCATGCTGGCGGGCGAGAGTTTGCGGTTGACCGCGTTCGTCGGGATGATGGCCGCAAACTCGCCTTGGTTGAACTCTCCGGTGCTCACGTTCGTGATGTTTGTGATCACCGGCCTCTGTTGGGGCTTGTCCGGTCCCGCGATGGACGCGATGATGGTCGACGTCTCCACGCCTGAGAACCGCAAGCTCGTCTACTCCGTCCAGTATTGGAGCGTCAATTTCTCGGTGATGCTCGGGGGCGTGATCGGGGGGTTTTTCTTCCAGAGCTATCGGTTTGAGCTGTTTGTTGCGGTTTGCGTCGCGCAGATGGTGTCGGTGCTGTTGTTGGTGTTTTTTATAGAAGAAACGCATCGAGGGACGCATGCGTCCTGTGTGCGGAAGGAAAAAAGCAGCGGTGCCGTCCGCGAGATGCTCGGCAACTACGGGAAGGTGTTTGCAGACCGCCGTTTCATGCTCTACGTGCTGGCATCGTTGTTGATGATGTCGGTGGAGTTTATGAACAACTCCTACACCGGCGTTCGGCTCTCTCGTGAGTTCGGGGTGCAGAGCGTGTTCGGTCTGCCGCTCGACGGGGTGAAGATGTTCGGGATGCTCAGTTCGGAGAACTCGCTGTTCGTGGTCTTGCTGACGGCGTTCGTCACCGTCTGGTTGAAGAAGCGTCGCGAGCAACCTCTGCTCATCCTTGGCGTGCTGCTCTACACCGCAGGATATGCAATGCAGGCGTGGAGCAACCAGCCGCTGGTGCTGTTCCTCTGCATGGGGGTCGCCGTCTGCGGGGAACTGCTCTGGGTGCCGATCAAGCAGTCGATGATGGCAGACCTCGCGCCGGAGGAAAACCGCAGCGCATACATGGCGGTCAACGGGCTGGTGTTCCGGGGCGCAAGCATCCTCGGGTCGCTCGCCGTCACGGTCGGCGCGTTTCTGCCGTCGTGGACGATGGCGATTCTGTTCGGTCTCTGCGGGTTGGCGGCGTTGAACTTGCTGTTGCGCGTGCGGAATCAGCGAGTGAGCGTTCGGCATGAACGTACGGAGACACAGACACAAGCGAATGCGAAAGAGGGTCTCGCCTAAATCGAGGCCCTCTTTTTTTCTATTTTTTTATCGCGGTATGGCGTTGCGCATGCGAATCATGGAGAAGTGCAACGACGACTGCACCAGCGCGTCGTGTAGTGGCCAGAGCGTCGGGGTGATGCGAAGTTCGACGCCCGCTTCCACCAGCCGGGTCAGCAGGTCGCCGACCGGCTCCACTTTCACAGGCGTCACCGCCTCCCGCGACGTGAAGTAGCCCGCGCCGTGGTCTTCCAGCGCGAACGTCTCTTCCGGCAAGTGGTACACATACAACTTGGTCTTGCGAAGCGTCTCCAACCACCGCCCTTCCACGGCGATCATCATCCGCGTCTCGTCACTGCCTAGGAACCGTCGCACATCCTCTTCCGTGCTTCCCTCCAACTTCCACGCACACACCCTCGGACAATCCCTTGGAAAAAAATAAATCGGCGCGCGCCCTTCATCAATCGCCCACACCACCGGCGGCTTTCCCGGATGGGACGGGTGCAGTCTCGGTTCAAAGCGCTGAATGCCCGGCTCCTCGCTGAAATGATACAGCATGCACAACCCTCCTGACTTGCAAATGGATGTAGATATACTATCATGGAACTAGTAAATTTTGTATTCGGGGGAATGAACATGATCCGCGTTTTGTTTTTGTGTCTCGGCAACATCTGCCGTTCGCCGATGGGTGAAGCGGTGTTTCGTCATCTCGTCCAGCAAGAGGGCTTGGAGCGGGAGATTTCCGTGGACTCGGCGGGAACGGGCGGCTGGCATGCAGGAGAGCGCCCGCACAAAGGGACGCTGGAAATCCTGACCCGCTACCAGATTCCGCACGACTGGATGCGCGCGCGGCAACTGACGAAGCGCGACCTCAGCGAGTTTGATTACATCGTTGCGATGGACGCCGACAACTTGAAAAACCTCCAGCGCCTCGGCACGCTCAAACCGGGCCAAGCGTTCCGCCTCCTCGACTTGGTGTCCGACCACCCGGACGGCAACGTGCCCGACCCGTGGTACACGGGGGACTTCGACGAGACGTACGACCTCGTCACCCGCGGCTGCCTCGCGCTCTTGGAGAAGATTCGCAAGGAGAGGCTGTAACGCGGTGATCACGCGTCATCAATTGCCTTCATCATGCAATCTTCCCAGTATGTTGACCTCCTGAGAAAACGGAGAAGGAGTTGTGGGTACATGCTATATGTTTTAGAGCCGGAAGTCGCAGGGGGATTTGGGGAGCACACCAAAATCCTCGAACATGGGGATGAGGTGTTACAGGCGAAGCATATCTTGCACTTACATTACGAATTTGAAGGTTGGTTAGGGGATGAACTGCTCACTACACACCCTTGCTATCTCGTGACTGAACGAGTGGCGGATTTCATCCAATCCAGTGGTTGTACGGGTGTGGAATTTGGCAAGGTTCAAATCTCGATGTCCGAAACCTTTTTGGAGCTGAAGCCCGGTGTTACCTTGCCGTCTTTTAAGAGACTCCTTCCTTTAGGGAGTGTCGTATTGGACGGAGATCGTTATACAAATTGGTCAGGACATGATGTGTCAAGTAATGAAAAAAGTGAACTGGTTGTTACGGACAAAGTTCTGAAGGTACTGCAACCTTATATCTCCAATGATTGCATCGTCACTGCTTTACAGCCTATGGACAATAGACAAGGACTGAAGAGGTAACTATGGCTGACTATTCCCATTTTAGCCGGTATATCGTTGAGAACCCAACAGATCACAAAAATATCCAAGAAATGAAACACGTATTATTTCAGATTTCGGTTGATGAAATTGCTGATAATGAACGGCGTTTGGGCAGATCGTTTCCGGAACAGTTGCGAGAGTTCTATCACAAGATTGGCTATGGATTTCTATGTCAACTAGATTCAACAAGATTCAATCGGATTATGGATCCATATTCTGTTGTTGACTTCATGCTTGGAGAAGATATCTATGAGTTTGACGAAGACCGAGAACTTTACGATCTGGATCATGAAGTTGTATTTTTCCAAATCGTAGAAGGGTGCTATCTCACAATCCGTCCAGACGGGTGCATTTACTACTTTGGTAAGAAAATAGCGGATTCCCTGGAAAAGTTCCTGAAGAAAATGGATGAACAGACCGACTATTACTTGAGCGGCAACTGACCTCTCGTTACCCAAGGCTGCCACTTGCACTTGGAGAAGATGCGCAAGGAACAGCTCAGAAAACCCGCAGTGAGGAGGCAGCAAGTGGCTGATTTTTCATTTACTGAAATGACAAGGAGCTGGAATCGGTGCTTTTTTTGCTAAAACCTGAGGTAGCAGGAGGATTTGGGGAGAACACTCAGATTCGTAAGCCGGATGATGAACCCTTGGTATCAAAACATGTTGTGCACCTTCATTATGAGTTTGAAGGCTGGTTGGGGGATGAGTTGCTTACTTCACATCCATGTTATATCGTGACAGACAGAGTGTCCGAATTGCTTAAACGAAGTGGATGTACAGGTTTGCATTTCGAGACAGTAGAAGTTTCGACTTCTGAAATGTTTTTGGAATTGGAACCAAATGTCACACTTCCGTCTTTTAAACGAATGATTCCTTTGGGGAGTATAGTTTTGGAAGGTGATACTTTTGAGGACTGGTCGGGGCATGATTTTTCGATGAATGAAAGATGCAGACTGGTTGTTTCTGAAAAGGCATTGGAGGTTTTACAGCCCTACATCAAAAACTATTGCGTAATAATACCACTTACACCAAAGTTGAAAAACTGATCCATGCACAAAGGTAAGTGGTTTTCTTGCATCAATGATTCATCTATGGGAAGATGAATCATGAGGTGTTGTACCTACATGTCAGAGAAAAAAGTAACCATCAAAGACGTAGCCCGCGAAGCAGGCGTTTCCATCGCCACGGTTTCGCGGTATCTCAATAACAGTTACTCCTCGATGAGCGAGGAAACGAAAATCCGCATCCAAGACGTGATCCAGAGACTCAACTACCACCCGAACATCATGGCGCAAGCGCTCAAAGGCCAGAGCCGCACCATCGCGGTGGTCGTCGTGAATATGAGCTACCCGTTTTGCGTCTCGGTGATCCGCTCGATCTCCGAAGTGCTCGACGAAGCGGGGTATTCGCTGCTGGTCTGCGAGACGGGAGAGAACGCGGAGAAGGAACTGACCCTGATCCGCTCGCTGGTCGCACGGGGCGTCGACGGCATCATCT
Source organism: Tumebacillus flagellatus (assembly GCF_000714935.1). Classification (GTDB taxonomy): domain Bacteria; phylum Bacillota; class Bacilli; order Tumebacillales; family Tumebacillaceae; genus Tumebacillus; species Tumebacillus flagellatus. Next base: position 64,936 of record NZ_JMIR01000018.1, on the reverse strand, counting down.
TGCAGACGAACGGGCAGAACAACGACTTGCTCCAAGAGCTCGCAGAGACGATGCCGATCGTGCTCGTCGACCGCCACTTCGACATCACCGGGGTCAAAAACGTCATCACCAACAACGAGGAAGCGTCGTACCAGTTGACGGAGGCGCTGTTCAAGGAAGGGTATCGGCGTATCTTTTTCATCTCGGAGGAGTTGAACGGGCTCAGTACGAGAACACAACGCTACGCTGGGTATCAGCAAGCGTGTGCAAAGCGCGGTGTAGAGCCGGCGGTCTGCTGGATGGAGCGCCGGAAGACGGATACGTGTCAGGCAGTCCTCAACCTATTGAAGCAGGAATCGGGGGAGCAGCCGTTTGCGGTGTACACGGCGAACGGATTGCTGATGATGGAACTGTATCCGTTGCTGCAAGGGCTGTCCCTGCGCGTGCCGGAGCAGATGGGCGTCGCGACGTTCGACGAGCCGGATTGGGCGAACATCACGCAGCCTCGGATGACCTGCGTTCGCCAGCCGACGCACGAGATCGGGCAACTTGCGGCGAATACGGTGTTGGAGCGGTTGCGAGGGGACATCAAACCGCATCTGCAACCGTCCGTGCAGATGATTCCGTCTGTGCTGGTGCTGGCACCCGCGACAGAACGGACCGCCAAATAAAAAAAGCCGACGTGCAGAAGCGAGGACTGCTTCAACACACGTCGGTTTTTTGTCACGTATGGAAGTGACATAGTGAATCACAAAGCCGACGCATAGAAGCGAGGTCTGCTTCTAAGAAGGTCGGCTATTTATATCAAGTGTTGATGACGTCAGACCTTTAGTGGCATTCGATGGACAAGTTTTACTCGTTGAGGAACAGCGCGTATCTCTTGAACACCTCAAGTTTCTCGCGATAGTACGCCTGCATCTCCACTCGCGGATACGTCACGTTCTGCTCGCTTTCGCTCTGCGGTACAGCATCCTCGAAGCTCTTCACCCCGGCAGCGATCTCCGCCAGCAGAACCGCCCCGACCGCCGAAGCGTCGCCGTTTTGACTTTCATACACAGGCAGTCCGAAGATGTCCGCCACCAGTTGGCGCACCCATGCAACTTCGAGCAGTTTTCCCGACGCCATCACTTGTTTCGGTTGACCGGTCATCTGGAAGAGGCTCGTCGCGATCCAGTACGCGTTCAGCAACACACCTTCCACAACAGCCCGCAACAGATGCAACCCCGTATGCCCGCGATCCACTCCGATCCACGCGGCTTTGGCTTCCGGTGCCCACAGCGGCGCCCGCTCGCCCGCCACATACGGCAAACAGATCAAGCCGTCCGTTTCCACGTTGCCGGCTTCCAACAACTTCGCACTCAATTCCTCCGGCTGCCACTGCACGCCGATCCCCGCGAGAATCTGCGCGTACAGAGTCTCCACCGAAATCCCGCCCGAGTTGCTCGGCCCGCCGAGCACGAACCGCTCGCCGTCCAACGCGTAACAAAACGACCGCGTCTCCACATCTGTCTGCGGGTGATGAGACGTCACGCGCACGGCGCAACTCGTCCCGACCGTGAGCACCAGCGTATCGGGTTTCACCGCCCCGACGCCGAGATTCGCCAGCACGCCGTCCGTGGACCCCACGTTGAACAGCACGCTCTCTTCAAAACCCAATCCCCGCAACGCCGCACTCGCTCCCGCAACCTTGCAAGTCGTCGTCGGAACCACTGCGCTCAACTGCTCCTCCGACACTCCCGCAAACGCCAGCGCTTCCGGCTCCCAACCTCCGTGCGCGAAATTGTACAGCCCCGTCGCGCCCGCCATCGACGCGTCGACGACCCACTCGCCGAACCATTGGTGCCAAATCCATTCCTTGATCGAGACGAACTTATGCACTGACTTCACCCAGTCCGGTCTCTCCAAAGACCAGCGGCGAAGTTTCGTGATCGGCGACATCGGATGCACCGGCGTCCCGGTGACGGCGTAGATGTTTTTCCCAAGCACCGATTCCCAGAGGTCGGTCGCCGCATGCTTGGCGCGTGTATCCATCCACGTGATCGCGTTCGACAACGGGTTTCCCGCCGCATCGACCGCCAACACACTGTGCATCGCCGCGCTGAACCCGACGCGGCGAACTTCCCAGTTCCCGGCGCGAAGCTCTTCCAAAACTTCCTCCATCACGCCCATCAACGCAGCCATAACCGCCGTTACATCCTGCTCAGCGGCTCCCTCCTCCGGTTGCAACAAGTCCAATCGCTGTCCGCGCTGGGTCAACAGCGACCCGTTCTCATCCAAGGCGATCACTTTGACCGAAGTTGTCCCGATATCAAGGCCCAGCGAGCAAACGTTTCTCTCCATGTTCTATCTCTCCCATCACGAGGATAGGGCGCTGACTCCCGAGAGAGACAGCACCCTATTGGCCCATGCGTTCTTTTTTCTACGATATTTCTCTGCTTACTTCGTTTCGTACGGAGAACGGATCTTCTCAATCGGCCCCATCAAGAGCCCGAACGCCACGATCCCGATCACGAGGACCACCGCCGCCACTTTGAAGCCGGAAGCAAACGAACCGCTGACAGCGAGGTAACCGGTGATGACCGGAGCGAGAATCCCCATCACGTTGTTGACCAAGTTCATGATCGAGCCGACCATGCCGACCGTGCCCTTGGGCGCGATCAGAGCCGGAATCGACCAGCCGATCGGAGCGGCAAACGCGAGACCGCCGAGCGCGATCGAGATGTAGATGATCGCCACGTTCGGGTTGTCGGTGAACGCCGCGCCGCCGACCGCGAGGCCGAGCAGCAACCCGATGATGAACAGCGTCTTGCGCACTTTCGATTGGTCAAACCCGCGATTGACCAGCTTGTCGACCAAGAACCCGCCGATGAAGAAGTCGGTGATCGTCGCGATCAACCACGGAATCGCGGTGTAGGTTGCCGATTTCAAAACGGTCATATGCATCTGATTCTGCAGATACCCCGGCAACCAAGTCAAGAACAGGTAGAACGTATAGCCGTATGCCGCAAACCCGAGCGTCAAGCCCCACACTTTGCGTTGGGTCAACAGGAACCCGAAGTTCTTCCACACGCCGCCTTCTGCCGCGCCTTCTTGCTGGGCGCCGCCTTCTTCGATGTACTGGCGCTCTTCTTGCGTCAGAGTCGGATGCTCTTTCGGATCGCGGTACCAAACCCAGTAGATCACCGCGTAGATGCAGCTCAAGGCCGCCGTCAGATAAAAACCGCCCTGCCAACCCCACTGGGTGACCGCCCAGGCGACGATCGGCGCGCCGATGACGTTCGAGAACTTCGCCGCCGCGTCAAACGTAGCGGTCGCCACGCCGCGCTCTCGAATCGGGAACCAGTAGCCGGTCGCTTTCGAGGAAGACGGGAACGCCGGCGCTTCGCCGATGCCAAGCAGCAGGCGGGAGAGGATGATCAAGCCCAGACCGCTGACCACTGAAGTCAGCAACGTCGCGATTGTCCAGATGATCGTCGCGACGCGCATCAGCCACTTCACGCCGATTTTATCGAGCATCGCGCCGATCGGAATCTGCATCAGCGCGTACGTCCACGCGAACGTCGACATGATCCAGCCCCACTGAACGGTCGTCAGGTGATACTCCGACATCATCGGTTTGGTGGCCACCGACATGTTGGTGCGGTCAAAATAGTTGACCAAGATACCCAAGAATAAGATCACAGCAATGCCCCAGCGTTTTTTTCCACGCGGTTTCATGTAGGGGAACCTCCTTTGATGAATGACTCTGGTTGATGACAGGGACGAGGAGTTTGTTGTTTGTAACCGTTTTCGGAAAACGTTTTACGTAAACGTTTTCCTAAATGAGAGTATGCGGGTTGGAGGGGGAGGATGTCAAGGAATTTTTGCAATTGGTGTTGATTCGCAGAAGGAGCGCATAGACTCCCTAAAAACGGACAAGGGATGGGGCAGATGCGCATGCACAGGGTTTCGATCATCATTCCGGTAAAAAACGAAGGGGAGCACGTCCGGGAGACGCTGCGCTCCCTGCAACAGGCACAAACGGGTTGGGACTATGAAGTGATTCTCGTCGACGATGCGTCCACAGACGGCTGTCTGGACTTTCTCGCTGAGCAACCAAGCGATCTCCGGTTGGACTCCGTGCAGGTCGTCCGCACCGCAGGCGTCGGAGCGGCGGCGGCGAGAAACGCCGGGGCCGAGCGGGCCGGCGGGGAGTTTCTGGTGTTCTGCGATGCTCATTTGTTTTTTGAAGATCAGTGGTTGGACAAGCTGTTGGAGCCGATCCTCGCCGACGTCGCCGATGCGGTCACGCCGGGGATCGCTCCGCACGACGCGCCGGACGCGGTGGGATACGGACAGACGCTGGACCCTGAGACGTTTCAAATCAAATGGAACGGGAAGCAAGCGGTGCCGTTTCCGACGGCGCTGTTGTCGGGCGCGTGCTTTGCGATCCCGAGACGAGTGTTTGAGGAGATTGGAGGATTTGAGCGCGGGTTTCGCGAGTGGGGGTATGAAGATGTGGAGATTTCCATCAAGCTCTGGTTGTTCGGATACAGCTGCTGCGCTCAACCGGACGTGAAGATTCTGCATGTCTTTCGCAAGAAGTTTCCTTATCTAGTCAACGCCGATTCGGTCGACTACAACTTGCTCCGCATGGCCTGCAGTCATTTCAGCGAAGAGCGGATCGCGGCGTGCCGGCAATTTCTCTCCCGTCCCGAACGCGCAAGGTACCTCCTCGCTTCACTTTTTGAAAACGGCGTCCTCCAGCAGAGACAACGCTACTTCGTCCGCCGCAAGCACGCAGACAGTTGGTTTTTTGATGTGTTTGAGATTGATTTTTAAAACGGGCAACCTGTAAATTCATGGTATACTAGATTGATACCATGAACGGGGTGAGAGGGTTGGCCAATTTTGAAGGAGATCATGTTGCCGTTCAACGCATGGCGCACGAATATTCACAACAAGCCGAATTTCTTCGTCAAAAACTGAAATCTATAAAAAACCAAACTCAACAGGTCCAGTCAGGCGTAGATCGTTGGACGGGACCTGCGTCATTTGCTTACGTTCTGCAACGAGAAACGCTGGAAAACCATTTAGATCGCATGGTGCTTGCCTGTGAACAGTTTGCGACGACACTCAGGCAAGTAGCAGAACGACTGTATGGTTTGCAGTCTTTGCGTGACACGTTAAAAAATCTGGAACGTGCGGCTGATCGAGAGCGGAACTTCGATCATGGGTTTAATCAACCAGATGATCAAAAAGACTACAGTCGATATTTTCAATTGATGGCGGAGTGTGAACACTACCGCACCTTGATCGCACAGTATGAACACCAGTATGAAACAGAGGCTGAGACGGCATTCTCTACTATCAAATTGATGATACCCAAGGTCCATGGCCTCACCCAGTATGTGCAATCAGTTGGTACGTATTTGTTTGACAGCAATCATAAGCCTGTTCTGGCCCGGTTGGATTTTGCGTCCGGACGTGTCGGACGCGACCGGGTGGAGTATCTTAACGAGGCAATCCGCATGAACCAAGTTGCGGTTAAATATTACAAAGCTCACCCGGAACAGACAGGTCCCAACGGAGAAAGTGCGGAGCAGATGATCCAGCAGGCCAAAGCGCTAATCAAAGAGGCGCGCAAGCAAGGGGGCACCTACGGGGTGCCGATTCTGTTCATGCACGGATTGTCGGGCGGCATTGGTACATTTTCAAAAATGGTGGACGAGATGGGTGGTTTCTCAACCATCTACTCGGTCAGCAAGTCTGGAGAAATGCTGGAACCTGTTCAAGGGGAGAACGACTCTCCGGAGCACCCGTGCATTCAGTTTGTTTTTCAAGACGGTGCCATGACGTTTGATAAGCAAACCGAATTCTACAAGCAGATGATGGAGCAACTGAAGAAGGACTATGATACGGATACGGTTATGGTCATCTCGCACAGCATGGGGGGCGTGGTGACGACCAAGTACATTGAAGAAACGGGGGGTGACGACATCTCCCGCTTTGTTACCTTGGGTTCTCCAATTCGAGGCTCCGATCTTGATGACGCTGCGCAGGATGCGTTGCAGAATACGCCCATCGTTAATATTTTCATCCAGCTTGGCGATGTATTTTATCCAGCCGTAGAAAATTTGTCTTCCGATTCAAAAGAGACGAAGCAAATCTATACTGACCGTGGCAACTTCAATTCTGATATTGAAGTACTGTCGGGATACGGTCTGGCGAAAGGACGCTATGGGGATGGGGTTGTTCTGCCCGAGAGCGCAACAGCACTGAAAGACTTTGCCGGAGAAGGCATGTTCCATTCGATTGTGTATCCGGAAGCAGATCATTCAGGACTTCATGAAAGTGATCAGGCGATCGCGGATGTCTTGAAGTTCATCTTGTTCGGGGAGATTGCAAGTCATGAACCTAAACCGTAAGCCGCCTGAGTTTATTGGGACTCGTATGTTGATCGTGAATGCAGTGGGTCTGGCTTTGACGATCCTTCTCTCTTTCAATATCGTCAAAAGCAACTTGAAACTCTATGTTTTCAACGAATATGTTGCCGGAATTTTGTCAATCACCGTCGTCCCATTCGCAACGTCGATCTTGATTGCTCTCTTGCTGTTCAGTTTTAAGCTGTTTAAACGGGTGTCAGAAGGATTCTTGACCATCATGCTTTCTGTGCCTTTGGCGATGTTTTTGTATTGGATTTTTGAAGATCAACTGTATCAATATTGGAGCTCTCTCCCGCAGTAAACAAGACCCTCCCACAAACACAAGTGGGAGGGTTTTGTTATTTGGCTGCGCTTGTGATGCTAGACTCCGTTTCTTCGTACGCGAGTGCCGCGTCTGAAAGAGCGGAGGAAATCATCTCATATGAGCTGGCCAGTTCATTGAGTGCTCCACCGAATGTCGTCCACGCCGTCCGAAAAGTCTGATACGAAGAGCCTGTCCAACTTGCCGAAACCGTCGATTTTCCCAGTGTTTCAAGAATTTGTTTCAAGTCCTGGGAGGAGTTCAGAGAATGATTTCGTTCTTCATAGAGACGCTGTGTTGAAATTTTCAATTGCATTGTTGCTTCAACTCCAATCAGAGAGACGAGAATACCACTCATTTTACAGCAAATACCCCAAAAAATGGAGCTTGAAAGAGAAAATAGATTGACCTTCCGTTTAAACGAAGAATAAAGCCAAGTCATGACTGAATTTCAATAGCTCTTCTCGCCTAGTATTTATTGTCTGGATTTACTAATTATCCTATAATAAAAGTGATACAGAGGTCCCATTAGGACCCCTAACAAAAGACCTACACTTACTTTGGAATTGTCGTCATTTAGTCAGAGCAATGGGGGAGTGAAACACAAGGCATGTCCGTTTTACGACAACGAACGAGTCAACGAACGAAGAAACTGTTGATCGCCGGTGGCATTGGAGCTTTGGGGATGGCTATCTTGTCATCCGGGGTGTTCGTTTCGATCATCATTCACGAACACAACGTCAAGGTGCAGCAGGAAGCCGAGTACCGGAAGCAACTCCAAGAGAGCCAACAGCTTCTGGAGAAGGAAAAACAAACCAAGAAAAAAGTCTATGTCGCCGGCAAGGACATCGAAGTCGGCACGTCGATCAACGCGGGCGATCTTGTCGCCGTCGACGTTCCAAACGACGCGGTGCCCGATGACACCATCACCGAGAGCAACAGCGCGGCAGGGAAGTACTCCAAAATCACCATCAAGAAAAACACTCCCCTCACCAAAGCGATGCTCTACGAAGAAGGCATCACGCCCGACGACATCCGCTCGCAGGAATTCCGCTTGATTCAACTGCCAAGCGACCTCAAGCAAAACCAATTCCTCGACGTGCGCATCAAGTTCCCGACCGGTCAGGACTACATCGTCCTCTCCAAGAAAAAAGTCAAAAACCTGCTCGACAACACGATCTGGTTTGATATGAACGAGCGGGAGATCCAGACGTTCTCATCCGCTATCGTGGACGCGTTCCAAAACGGCGCGACCATCTACGCGCTTTCGTACGTCGACCCGTATGTGCAGAACAAATCGCAAGTCGACTATCCGGTCAACGCGATGGTTCGCACGCGCATCCAAGCCGACCCGAACATTCTCTCGATCGCCAAGTACAACCTCGAAGAACAGGCGCGCTTGAATTTGGAAGCGAACTTGAAAGTCAAGGGGGCCGAAGGCAGCCCGCTGTCGGCGATCAACTTCAACGGTCCGGCTCCGAACTCCAGCCTCTATCCGGGCGCGGGCAGCTCTTCGAGCGCGGCAAAACCGAACAGTTCCGGCACCGCTTCTCAATCCGGCTCGCAAGAATCTCCGAGCGGCCCGCAAACGGGCAAGCCCGCGGTGGCAGCCCCCGGCTCGTCGGCACCGAACCAATCCGCCGATACGCAGAAGTCTATCTTTGAAACCAACGTCGACCACGTCGTGTCGCCGTAAGGAGGGTGCCTGAATCATGAAAAAAATGCTGTTTGCAGGCGCCTGCGACAAAAGCGACCTCTTGCTCTACATCGGCAGAGTGCTGGCGCTCGCCGACCAGAAAGTTCTCCTCGTCGATGCCACACGCGAGCAAGTCTACCAAGACTCCGTGCCGAAGATCGACGCCGAGTACCGCGTGACGGAATTCGAAGGGTTCGACGTCGCCAACGGATTCGCTTCCTATGAAGACCTGCAATCCTACATGGACGGCGAGCAAGAAAAACTCGACGCGTATGACTGTCTGCTGATCGACACCGACCGTCCAGACGCCGTCGCGTCGTGGGGGGACATCGCGCACCATGCGCTGGTCACCACCTATGAGAAGCGCACGATCCGCTCCAATCAAGACTTGATCGAAGCGTTCTTCTCCGCGCGCGACGACGACAGCGAAGTGCTGTTCCAGAAAGTGATCTTGCGCGAAGTGGAAAGCCAAATCAACGAGGAGTACGTGGAGTCGACGATCTCCGAATATCCGATCCGCTGGTCGGACCCGTCGTATCCGGTGTTTTTTGACGACGTGGATTACGCGGTGAAGATCGAGAACCAATTCAACGAACGACTGGTGATGAAGCGCCTGTCCAAATCGTACAAGCAATCGATTCAAGAACTCGCTCTCCTCATCTCCGGACTGCCGGACTCCGACATCAAGAAAGCATTCAAACTGGCAGAGAGGAGCAAGTAAGCAATGGGACAAGTCGCATTTTGGGGCAACGCGCACGGGCAGGTCGCCACGACAGCCAACGTGGTCGCTTCGGCCACGGTCATCGGCCTTGAATACGCCCTGCGCACGCTGGTTGCCCATACGCATTGGTCACGCTCCACGCTGGAGTCGGCTTTTTTGAAGTATTTCAACGGACGTGAAGATTCGATGATCACGTTCAACGACACGGGCTTGGACGCGCTGGAACGCCTCGCGCGCAGCGGCCGCCTCGCTCCGGAGATCATCCAAGACTACACCAACCCGATTCTCAAGGACCGCCTCGACCTCTTGACCGGCACCACCAAGCCGGATGAAGCGTTGTTTGAGTCGATCCACGAAGTTATCCAAGGGATTTTCTACGCCGCCAATCAGTTCTACGATCTGTCGCTGATCGACTTGAACTCCGGGCAGCAAAACCAGCTGTCGATGACGATGCTGCAATCTTCCGACTTGATCGTTGTCAACTTGAACCAGAACATCAACTTGTTGGAGCGGTTTTTCTCCAAGGAGGACTGGCCGGAGATTCTCAACGAGAAGCCGTTTCTCGTGGTCTTGGGCTCGTACGACCCGGCGTCGAAGTATTCCGCGCAAAACATCGCGCGCCGCTTCCGGTACAAAGACCCGATCTACACCGTGCCGTACTGCACCGACTTCCTCGATGCGCTCAACGACCGCAAAGTGTTGGACTTCTTCCTGCGCAACCGCAGCGTGAACAAGCAACACGACAACTACTTCTTCATGCAGGAGATTCGCCGCCTCGCGCGAGCAATCGTCGACCGTCTGGGTCTCGACCTGGAGATGGACGAGTGAGGAGGGCACGCTGATGTCGTTTTTTTGGATCAACATCCTGCTGATTGTCGCCGTGCTGCTCTTGGTCGGCGTGTTCGTGTTCTTCAAGCTCACCGAGAAGAAGGACCTCCCCGACAAAAAAGTCACCGACGAGCGCAAGTTCACCCTCGACGCCTTGACCGAGTATGTCAAACGCACCCTGCACGAGATGACGAACTCCAACCTCTACGATCTGGGCCTCTCCGCCGAAGAGTTCCGCCGCCGCAAAAACAAGCGCGCCGAACTGAAAAAAGCCCTCAAAGGCTGCACCTCCGGGGACATCAATGACAAAAACTACGTGAAGTTTTTCATCTTCGACCTGCTCCTGAAGACCTACGGCTTGAACGACACGAACATCAACCTCGTGATTCCGTTTGAAGACCGCCAACGCTTGACGGCGCAGGACAAGTTCGAAATCCTGCTCTACCACTTCAAGAAAAAGCACGGCTATGACGCGCTTTCCGCCCTTATCCAAAAGTACGATCTCGACCGCCGCAAGCAGGTGATCGAAGACGGCAACACCCCGTCCTACATCATCACGACGCAAGAGATCGATTTGATTTTCAAAAAGGAAATCCGCCGGCTGCTGTTTGAAGACAAACTCAACATCATCGTCCAACGCATCTACCAGACCTACAAAGGCTTCTCCGTCATCGACGAGATCCGCGACATGAACATCGACGGCATCTCCGGCGGGGTGTCCGGTCTGCCGGCGTCGTTCATCCAGCAAACGGGCGAGTTTGAGATGTACACCAAACAGATGCAAAAGCCGATTCCGAAGTCGCACGACTCGATCTGGTTGTTCTACAAGGGGAAATCGATCCACTTGCAGTGCATCACGTTCGGATCGGAACTCGAACTCAAACGCGTCTGCCAAAACATCTACAAATACAACAACCCCGGTCAACTCTCCGAATCCAACGGCTTTAAAGTCAACGAGATGAAAGACGGCTCCCGCGTCGTCGTCGTCCGTCCGAACTTCTCAGAGTCGTGGGCGTTTTTCGTGCGCAAGTTCGACGTGCCGAACGCCTCCTTGGAGCAGTTGATCCGCCAACCGGGAGCCGAGCTTCCGATCACGCTGATTCAGTATCTCGTCAAGGGCTGCCGGATCACGGCGGTCACCGGGGCGCAGGGCTCCGGGAAAACCACGCTGCTCATGGCGATGGTTCGCTACATCAACGCCGCGTTCAACGTGCGCGTGCAAGAGATGGCGTTCGAGTTGCATCTGCGCAAAATCTACCCGGAGCGCAACATTCTCTCGTTTCGCGAGACCGACACGATCTCCGGACAAGCGGGCCTCGACGTGCAGAAGAAAACGGACGGCACGGTCAACATCCTCGGCGAAGTCGCGACCGACCCGGTCGCGGCGTGGATGATCCAGATGTCGCAGGTCGCGTCGCTGTTCACGCTGTTTACGCACCATGCCAAGACATTCCGCGACTTGGTGTTCTCGCTGCGCAACTCCCTGCTCAAAACCGGGATGTTCAACAACGAGACGATCGCCGAACAGCAAGTCATCTCCGTCATCAACTTTGACATTCACCTCAAGCGGGACTTTGACGGGAAGCGCTACATCGAACGGATCACAGAGTGCGTGCCGCTCGACTACCAACACTTGCCCTACCCGGAAGACTACAAGACCGCCGACAGCCTCGAAGCCAAGCTCGACCGCTTCATGAGCACGGCGACCGAGTATTTCAAACGCACCACCGACCGCCAATGGTTTGAGTCGCGCAACATCATCGAATTCCGCAACGGGCAGTACGTGGCGGTGCATCCGATTTCCGATTCCAATCTGGCGGAGATGTGCGAGCACATGTCGGAGGAAGACGCGGAGCTGTTCCGCGATTTCCTCCGCGAGCATTGGAGGGAGACCGAGCTTGAATCTTAACGTCCTCCTCTATACGATCATCGGCATCTCTCTGGGGTTGTTCTTCGTCCTGCTGATCGTGTTTCAGATTTTGCGCCGCCGCCAGGGCGGGAGTGCCGCGTATCAAGTCAACAAAGGCTATACGGACTTGATCGAGCCGAAGCAAAAAACCACCCGGCAACGGTTGGTGAATTTTTTTCAGAAGTCGTATGTGATCTTCTCGCGCACGCCGCTTCTCGAAAGTTACACCGCGAAGATTCGCAAGCGCCTCTCCACGATTCATTCTTACGACGAGTTCACGATGCGCAAAGAGACGATGAAGATCGCCTACTTGACGCTCGGGATTCTGTTTGTCGGGGTATTGCTGCTCGTCTTGATCAACCGGGACCCTGTGTTTCTCGCGATGGTCGTCGTGGCGACGGTGGTTCTCAACGGCATGTTGATCGACACGTTCGTCGGACGGGTCGAGGACCGCTTGCTGAAGCAATTGTCGCACTTGATGACCGACGTGCGGCATTACTACCACCAGCACGGGATGGTCGAAGAAGCGATCTACGAAGCGGGCCAAGTCTCCAAGTATGAAGCGCAGCTGCATGCCGAGCGCATCTATGAAGTGCTGACCGCCAACGACCCGCAGGACGAGTTGGAAAATTACTACGAAGTCGCGCCGTCGCGCTTTCTCAAAGCGTTTGCGGGCATCTCGTTTCTCGTCAAAGAGTACGGGGATAAGAAAATCAACAACGGCTCGATGTACTTAAACGGTCTGAGCCGCCTCACCCAAGAGATCAATTTGGAAATTCTGCGCCGCGACCGGCTGCGCTATCTGTTCTCGGGGCTGACGATCATCGCGCTCGCCCCGGTGTTTTTCACCAAGCCGATTGAGGTGTGGGCGCGGGGGCACTTTCCGTCGATGGATGATTTCTACGCGGGGAAGATCGGTTTTTTCACGAAGATGGTGATCTTTGCCGTGATTTTGCTGTCGTATGTGCTCTTGCGCAAGATGCAGGAGAACGACGAGGGCAAGTATGCCGCCAAAGCCAACCGCATCAAGTGGGAGCAGCGCGTCTACGAGTGGAAACCCGCGGCGTGGGTGGTCGACCGGTTGGTGCCGGGTCAGCACACCAAGCAGCACTTTAAACTGACGCGGCTGTTGAAAGACACGTCTTCGCCGCTGACGATCGAATGGCTGTATCTCCAGCGGATCTTGCTGTGCCTCGCGTCGTTTCTGATCTTGGTGTCGACGATGTTTTACATCCACCACGTCGCCAAGCAGAACGTGCTGTACGCGCCGACGAAGAACACCACGCTGTTCGGTCAGCTCTCCCCGGAAGAAGAAAAAAAAGCCGAGGCAATCACCGTGTCGGACCGCAAGATCATCCTCGCCGTGAAGGACGAGCCGGACCCGAAGAAAAGAGAAGAGCTGGTCCGCGCCGCCGTCAAAGCCCAAGCGGGCCGCGACGCAACCAAGGATGTGATCAACAAAGACGCCGCGCGGGTGCTGGAGAAGCTCGATACGCTGGAGAACGAATATTTCAAGTGGTGGGAATTGGTCATCGCCGTCGGGGTCGCGACGGTCGGCTACTACCTGCCGCTGTGGATGATCGAGTTTCGGCGGCGGATGCGCGAGATGGACATGCAAAACGAGGTCGACCAGTTCCACACGATCATCGCGATGCTGTGCGAAATCGAGCGCATCTCCGTGGAGAACATCTTGGAATGGATGGAGCGCTTCGCCGTCGTCTTCCGTCAACCGCTGCAAATCTGCCTCATGGACTACGAGGCGGGCGGGGAAAAAGCGATGGAGCAGCTCAAGGAAGACGCGCCGTTCGTGCCGTTTGTCCGCACCGTCGAGCGCTTGCTGGTCGCCGTCGAGAAGATTCCGATCCGCCAAGCGTTCGACGATCTCGAAACCGAACGGGTGTATTACCAAGAACAGCGCAAAGAACAGTACGAGCGCATCATCAACGAGAAGGCAAGTTGGGGTAAGATGATCGGATTTGTGCCGATGTATGCGCTGGTGTTTCTGTACCTGGTCATCCCGCTGATCTGGATGTCGATGAACCAGATGAGCACGTACTTCACTCAGATCACGACGATACAGTAAGGAGGAAGTTTCAGTCATGAGTAACGCACAGAAAGCACTGGTGATGGCGGCGGGGATTTTTCTCGCGATTGCATTGATCACCATCGCGGTTGTTATGTTCATCTCCGCGCAGGAGGCAACCAAGACCGCGCAAGAAAATTTCTCCGGGATTCAAAACGAGCTGTCGAGCACGGCGTTTAATGTGTATGACGGCACCGTCGTTACGGGCTCGCAAGTGACGAACGCGATTCGCAAGTACAACGGACGTGAGGAATTCGGCATCCACGTCATCACCGGCCGTGATGCAAACGGCGCGTGGTACGGGGATGTGATTTCGGAAGCCGACGCTACCTTGGGGGACGTTGTGTTGAAGCCGTCTGCGACAGGAATGGTTCAAAGTGGAGGCATCAACTACATGATCGGCACGGCGGCACTGGCAGACGATGTGTCGCAAGCGCAGTACGTCAATCCGTCGGGGCGTTTCAACTCGACCGTCATTCGCGACAAGTCGAACGTCGTGAAGGAAATTCGTTTCGTGCAACAAGCCGAGTAGGGTCATGGGAAGCACGACGATCAAGATGCTCTACCTGAGCGTCGCGATGATATTGTTTCTCTCCGCCCTTTCGGTGGGCTATTACTTGTTCACCAGCACGTCCAAGGCGCTGGATCAAACCTACGTGACCACGCAAAACATGGACCGCACTCAAACGACTACACTGAAAGAGACTTCGCAGAGCGACCCTGTCCTTGGGTCCGTCGTCGTGCAAACGATTTATCAGTATGAAGACTCCGGCATTCACATCTACGTCGACGGTGTTGACCGTTCCGATCCGACGGGCGTCGGCGTCATCAACTTGAAGGCCAAATTCAACGTCAACCTCGTGCGCGACACCCAAGGCACGTTGACCTCCATTCGCTACACGACGACATCATAGAGGGGGATGAGGGATGGATTCAATTTCCAAAGTGTTTGCGTTGATTCTCGCCATCCTGTTGCTCTACTTCTATCCGATGTCGGAAGGGTATGAGCGCCAAGACGACATCTCGTATATGGTGGCGTTGAAGGCGGTCACCGAGTTTACCGATTCGGTGCGCAACAAGGGGTATATCACGCCGCAGATGTACAATGATTTTTTTGACGAGTTGCAGAAGACGGGCAATACGTTTGACGTCCAGATGGAGCGTCAGCAGAAGCGGTACGATCCGGTATATTCGGACACGACGCCGACCAAGCCGACCGCTTCGTTTCTAGGGTCTTACCAAGTGAACTACGAAGAGTTCTACACGCAGCAGATCATGGACGAGCTGTTCCCCGACGACCAAACGAAGGGGTTGGACGACCCGAGCCGCGTGTACAAGCTGAATGCAGGCGACTTCTTCAAGGTTACGGTGGTGAACACCAACAAAACAGCCGCCACGCTGTTGCGGGATTTCTTGAACAACGGCAGTTCGGAAACGGAGAGAATCGTCATCCCGTACGGCGGAATGGTCCTGAACGAAGATTACTAGAAAAAACAAGTAGGGGAAAAGGGGATACACAACGATGAGTAACGCTCAGAAAGCCTTGGTCATGGCGGCCGGGATCTTCCTCGCCATCGCGTTGATCACCATCGCGGTCGTGATGTTCATCTCGGCGCAAGAAGCGACGAAGAACGCGCAAGAGAACTTCTCCGGCATTCAACGCGAGCTGTCCGACACGTCGTTCACCGTATATGACGGCACGATCGTGTCCGGCTCGCAGGTTGTCAACGCGCTGCGCAAGTTCAACCAGCAAAAGCAGTTCGGGATTCTCGTCATTACCGGCCGCAACAAAACCACGACCACTTCGGGAACGACGACAAAGATTTCCGGCGGCACTTGGTACAACGGCGTGGTAGACGAAGATACTGGGGTTGTCTCGTATGATTCCACCACTTCTTCCACCAAACCGTCCAATTACTCGGACTTGAGCGAAGCGTTAAAGCAAGACCAAAAGACCTACATCAACCCGGCTGGCAAGTTCAATGCTTCCATCATCCGCGACAGCTCCAACGTCATTCATGGGTTGAAGTTTATCCAGCAATAATTGCATTTCCAACGATCTGTCGCTCCCTCCGCGTGAGGGGGCCACAGATTTTTTTAGGGGAAAAAACGAGAGGGGAGTGACGCCAAGACATGAAGATCACCAATTTTGCTATTATCGCCGTGTTGCTGATGCTGCCGTTTTTTGTGTTCAACGGGTGGCATGTCACCGCGCAGAAAGCGTCGCTCAACCTCGAAACCCGCTACAACGCAGCGGTCACGTCGGCGGTGCAAGACGGAGCCAAGGCGCTGACGTTCAACGAGAAGCAGGAGTTTGAAGCCGGATACGGGTCGCTCAAAAAGTACCGCGCCAACAAAGAGGCGGCGGTGGATGCGTTTTTGCATTCGCTGTTTTTGAGTTTTGACGCGCAGGACGAGGCGGCGCAAGGGACGCTATTGAGTTATATCCCGGCGGTGATGGTGGTGGACTTTGACGGCTACTATCTCTATGAGCCGCAGCAGTACCAAAACGCCGAGGGGGACCCGGAGTACAGGCACGTTTTTACTGAAAAGCGTCCGTGGGTGTTCACCGACTCCTCGAACAACTCGATCGGGTTTACGCTGGACGACACGGTGCAGGTGTTTGACCGTTTGCACAACCGTTGGGAGGAAGGCTCGCTCGACGACGTGGAGAAGAAAGTCAACGCCTCGTACTACCAGAATCCGCTGTACGGGTTTGCTTCCAAGGAGTTGCACACGTGGGCGACCGACCATGCGGCGTTTGACGCGTTTCGGCGCGAGACGATCGTCGGGGCGTTGCAGCAGGATTTGGAGAACGAGATCAACCGGTACAACGCGTATGCCAAGTCGCAAGGGATCGCATACACGTTCACGTTCCCGACGATCGACCAAGAGCAGTGGAACAACACGGTCGACGACATCGGGTTGCTGGCGTTCATCCAAGGGATTCCGATGGGGGACAAGTATTACAACAACTACGCCCTCGGCGGTGCGCGGATTGTAAAAAAAGACGCCATCGTCGGTGTGGTCGGGAAGTCGCCCGGACCGAAAGCAGGAAGGATGTACTACCTGCGGGAGAGCTGTCTGCCGCAATTCCACATGGAGCCGAACTACGAGCGCAAAGAGACGTTCACCGATGAAAAAGACGCCGCTTCGAAAGGGTACATGCCATGGACGTGCACGAACGGTCAAGCTGGGATTGAGGACTATTGAAATTGTGAGTGGAGTCTACTAAGATGGAGGCAACAGAGTACTAAATTGGAGGGATTTGGATGAAAAAGAGATGGAGCGCGGCAATGGCCGCGGTGTTGGCGGCGGGGGTTTTGACGACGGTGGGGAGTGCGACGCACGTTGCAACGGCGCACGCGGAAACCGGGAAGTACAAAGACGTGACCGACGACGCTTGGTTTGCTCCGGCGTTGAAAAGCTTTTCGTCGGTCGGTTTGATCAACGGCTATCCTGATGGGACGTTCCAACCGGACAACACGGTCACGCGGGCAGAGTTTTTGACGATTCTCTACAACATCGTGGATCGCCCAACGGCTGATGTGGACAGCGGTTTTACCGACGTTGCGGGGACGTGGTATGAGAAGCAGGTGAAGGTTGCAAGAGAAAAGCGCCTCTTTGACAACCTCGATTGGGGTACAACTTTTGACGCTGATAAACCGCTTACCCGTGGTGAGACGGTGGAGCTGATATGGAACTTGTGTGGATTTGACGGGTATCGAGGTGTGTATCCTGATAAAAAAATGTTCCCGCATTTCTTTGATTTTAATTCCGACTATCATTTTACGTTTAAAGACATCCGTCAAACACCGCAACAAGTTCGGGAGTTAATTGGGCAACTGGAAGGGTTCGGTGTTGTTCACGGTTTCCCGGATGGAACTTTTAAGTATACACAAACGGTTACTCGTGCAGAGGCAACTCTGATGCTGCAAACAACGCTTATGAAAGTGGGGTACCCAAAGTTTGTACCGGATGACAAGGTTTACTACAACAAAACCTCGAATGCAAACAACTTGGTTCCAAACGGGGACGGGACATACTCGTTCGGAAACATTTACGTAGACGAAAATTTGCGTCAAGGCTACACAGAAGCGGAAGTGCAACAGCATGTCCAAGCTTTTCTTCGGGCAAGAGTAACTTTGCAAGGCGATCAAGCAACAATTCAAGTTCCGGATACCGGCACGGACTCGTTGTATTGGTATGTGGGGACTGATGATACAAATCAAAAAAAGGGTCAAGGACCTTTTAGTGTAAACTCTCTAAATAGTGATCATATCGGCATTGCCTATGTGAATCATAACAATGCAAAGGTATATATGATCGCGACACTTAGATATAAAAACGGGGTTTGGTCAGTAGAGTACTAAAATGCAGGAGAGGAATAATTAAATATGAAGTATTTCTTGGCGATCATGGCTTTTCTGGTTTGCTCACTGGTCATGATAACCGAAGCTCTTGCTGTTACGTTAAATCCAAGTGTACCGGATGGTTATTACGGTCAAGGTCAAGGGATAAGTCCGGGATATATTGTGCCAGTAACTTCTACAAAAACCGGAGATGTTCTCACGTTCGCTGATCTAGATAAGCAAGGGATTCATGGTGGTACAGATATATACTGGGACGCCGAGAAAATCACTGCCCAGTTGGTTTTTGGATACGCATTGTTCCCCGACCAAACAACAGGTCGCTTTTTGCATTTTGATGATGAGGCGAAAACAACGGACAACGGGTATCTGGTTCTCTCGTATCGTGATATCGACAGCTGGATTTCAAAAATGGGCGGGAACCCACAGTTTGCTAGAAACAAGATCAAAAGCGATATTGGTCTCGCTTCACCTTTGAAAGATAAAAGTAACTCTTGGGAAGTTATCCACCTCCCTTTATTACTCGCCTACTGCGGCGGCAACATCCGCTACTACGAGGGAGCCTCTTCCAACCGCTTCCTCGTCCAATACGACTCGATCTACAACCGTCAATCCGCATTCCCTCTGTTTTCCGTCTACCCAACCCCCGCTCCCGACAGCTCGATTACGCTGAGCAGCAACGATGTCCAAGCGGGCGACAGCATCTCGATCAGCCGGGTTGCCAAAACGTACGCAGCCTACACACGGGCGCACTACGAGAGCGTCTACGTCACCGACCCGGACGGCAATCTGATCACCGATCTCGTCGGCAACGGAACCGACTTCCCGTACAACGACGAAACCGGCGAACCCTATGCCCAAAAAATCGACTGCGGCAGCGACAACTGCGACGGGTCGTGGTCGGCGACTGACCCGCACGTTTTTAACGAGTCCGACACGCTTCAAACCGGAGACGATTGGAAGGAAGGCACGTACACCGTGCACTTCGTCCTCTACGACGGAGTCGCGCGCGCCTCCAAAAGCGGAACCAACGGCGAAGTAACGGCTACCTTCAAGATTCACAATCTTCCGTTGCCTCCCCAAGACCCGCCGCAAACCAACTCCGACATGACCACGACTCCTGTCGGTGAAGTCAAAGCAGACTCGGCCTCTCCAACCGGCGAGAAATTCGATGTCAAACAGGGCATTCCGACCTCTGAATACTTGTACACGAAAGTCAACTCCAAGGAATACTTGTTCCGCTACAGCTTCGAACAAGTCGTCGGGCAAAAAACCTACAAAGTGCACTTCAAAAAAACGTACATCATTCCGCCGCCCGACCCGGTTCCCAATCCGGACGGTACGATGCCGCCACCCGGTGAGCCGAAAACCGTGCCTAAGGACCAGACCATCACAGTAAAACGCAACTTCTCCTACTGGGTCATCAAACAATTGGAAGTCTACAAGATCAAACAGGCGGATGTGAACAATTACGCCCTCGACGTGCCGCAAAAAGTGACGATTCCGCCGGACTATACCATCAGCATGGATGTGTCGCACTCGGATGACGAGCGCCAGCATCTGCAGATGTCTCCGGCTGATCCCAGTCAAGAAATCCCGCATGATTACGGCACCGTTACATTGAGTCCGGGTGAGTCGCCGCCTGCGGACGAGGGCTGGAACGCGATCGCCGAAGCGGACGTCGCGCAGATCACATGTAAGAACGATTCTCTCAACTTCAACGACAACGGTGTCAGCAAATTGATCATGGACGATACACCCGTCCAGCAACCGCAAAGCACGCCGAAACCGGGCAAAATTGACATCGCCAAGATGACAGCAGACCCCGTGATGTACAAAAATCAAATTCACATCCCGGACACGCTGCCGAACCAAGCCCGCACTTCTATCACGGGCAAAGTCACGTATGAAAAAGTCGACGGCAGTTTCACCAACAACCCGCCGACTCCGTTTGACATCAAGTTCGATAACCAATGGGTCACCGTCCACACTCCGGTCGTCAACCCGTCCTACTCGACGGACGACTGGCAGCACAACCAAAAAACACACGCGACGCCCGGCGTCAGCGCGATGATCCTCGACCGGCCGTTCCACGTCTACATGCCGACCGTCGCCGAACATTTGGAAATCCCCGGCTACCGCACCCGCGACTACAGCAAGTACACGAAGAAGCGGCAAGTCCGGTTTCCGTTTGACGTGTTTCCGGCGGACGGCATCCAACCGATCCTCGCCCGCACCTGGATCGACATCTACTCCGACGATACCCTGTTCCAGATGCCCGTCTGGGTGGACGAGCGCGCCGATTACCAAGTGGAATTCCGCGAGATTGCCATCAACGCATCCAGCGACAACGCCGCCTCGCAGACCTACGCCAACACCGACCTGAGCAATTACGTCGCCTACAAATCAATCCCCGTCGAAGTGATCGGACGACTCTACGACTTTCGCATCACCGACGTGGCGGACTACAACTGGCAATACGTCTTCCGCCAAAGCGACGGCGTTTCGCCTACAGGCGCCAAGTATTGGATCGGCTATCAAAACATCGACGGCAACCCGCGCGGCAATACCTACCCGTACCGTTTGCCGATCCTGCCCGGCAGTTCGCCGCTCGCAGGCTATGACAACACCGCGGTCAAAACCGGCTACCACTTCAAATTCGAACTGAAAACCAAAGGCAATATGTTCAGCATCGACGACGGCATCCGGATCACGCCCAGTTTCTTTTTTATCAAACGTGACGGTTCCGGAGGGCGTATCCCGGTCGACCTCTACTACCGCACCAACGAGCAGCAGTTCGTTCAGGTCGGCTCCACGGACGACAAAGTCCAGCGCTACGTCGTGCTCAACGACCCGCTGCGCAACGTCAACCAAACGGCGATCACCGACACGGCGAATTACTACTTCGACCATTACAATACGAAATACACCAACCGTCAGTCCTACGTGGATCAATACCTCTACGCGGCCGGCAAGAAGACGCTCGCCGGCAACTACTCCCTGTTGGAGCTGACCGCACCGTTGCGCACGTTTGATCCGCCGGCGAAGTATTACACCGCCAGCGTCGACGCTCAGCGGCAGTACGCGTCCGTCCAGCACTGGTACGGAGAATACTCCCTGCCCGCCGCGCCGTACGTGGTGCCAGCGGGAACCAAACTCTGGGCGCAAGGACCGCTGAACGACCATTCGAAAGTCTTCCTGCATGACGGGTACATCATCGTCAACTTCAACATCGAGTCGATCCAGCACGCCGACATCAACCACCCGCACCTGCAATACATTCACGGGGAAAAAATGAACCAATGGTCGATGGAAGGCTTCACCTCCTCGGCAACCAACAAATACGGCAAGCCGTACCCGTTCCCGCTCGACTACGGCGACGTGGTGTTCTACGACGCCGACAAATCGTCACGGGACGACTTCGGCTCCAATGTCACGCACTAAAAAATGCACTCGGCCCGCGCGGTCGGGTGTTTTTTTTCGTCAAAGAGGTGACTATTTTTGGTATAATAAAACTTACTTGGGAAATAGATTAACGCCCATTACACAGCCGCAATGAAGGTAAGGGGATACACAGATGAAAATTTTATTCGCTTTCGGTTCCGCCCCGTTGGGCCAGAAGCTGCAAACCTTCCTGCCGTACCCCGTCCTCGAATGGAGCGACAACCTCCAGTCCGAGGCGGACCTGCAGGCTCAGTTGTCCGCCGGCCGTTGTGAGTTGCTGATCCTCGACCCGACGCTTCGCTGGTCGCAGGAAGCCAACGAACTCGCGCATCGCTACGGCGTCGAAGTCTTGCTGTTCTACGGAGACCTGCGCGACACCGCCAACCAGGTCGTGCGCCGCATCGCTCCGTTGCTGCAGGCCCAGAACGAACCGCTTGAACCGGTTCGTCCCCAACTTCCCGACGAGGACGAGCACGAAGGCCCGGTCCGCATCATCGAGAAGGAAAAAATCGTCGAAGTCGAAAAAATCATCGAAAAAGAGCGCATCGTCGAACGCGAAATCAAAGTCGCCGTCCCCGTGCACTCCTACGTTTCGATGCAGAGCAAAGTCTGTATGTTCTTAAGTCTTACGCCGCGGGCGGGCGCGACGTTTCTTACGACGAGCCTCGCCACCGCCATCGCCAACCGCTCGCTGCATTGCACGCTGGTCGAACATCCGGGCAACCGCCCGACGCTGTACGACCACTTAAACGTCGCCGAGCTCATGCCGGACTACAAACCGCCATTTCACGTTTTGGAATACGGCCTCTTGAAAAAAGAATCCGAACTGCTCTACGAAGGCATCGCGATGTACCTCAACCACCCGCAGCTGCCCAACGGCGAAGTGTCCGCCGAAGAGATCATGAAGCTGGTGTACGAGCTGCGGCACTCGCCGTTTATTTTTTACGATGCGTCGTTTTCGCAGGAGGGGTTTGACGCCGATATTTTTGAGGAATTCGATACCGTGTTCCTCGTCGTCGACCCCGACCCGGTGCTGCTGCAACGCTTGATGCCGCCGTCCGACGGCGCGCCGCCCACCGAGGAGTATCTGCTGA
This sequence comes from Tumebacillus flagellatus, assembly GCF_000714935.1. Lineage (GTDB taxonomy): Bacteria > Bacillota > Bacilli > Tumebacillales > Tumebacillaceae > Tumebacillus > Tumebacillus flagellatus. Next base: position 42,086 of record NZ_JMIR01000018.1, on the reverse strand, counting down.
TTCGCGACCTGCTTCACGCCGAGGCGCGCGGAGACTTGCAGGTACACGTCGTCGTCAACAAGTACAACGCCGGCGTCGACCAGAAACTGCTCTGGCAGTGCCTCCCGAAAAAACCGCTCGCCACCATTCCGGCGCAATCCTTGAAACACCTCTACCGTGCCGCTTGGGAAGCGCGGTTGATCGACGTGGACGATGAGCTCGACGGCGCGCTGATGCCGATCCTTGAACTGCTCGTGCCGGAGAACTTCCTGCGCACGACGCTGGAGGAAGAGCGCACGCAAGCGGGCGGCAAAGGATTGTTCGGCCGCTTGTTCAAGAAGTGAGACAGGAGGACGTTATGAACGGAATTCAATACTACAGACCCGCACGCACCTATCCGGAACCGTTGCCCAAGGACGACGTGAAGATCGTCGCGCCGCCGCCGCTGCAACCGCCGAGCAAGAACGGGCTGATCATGTCGATCATCACGGCCGGCTTGACCATGACCTCGGCGTACATCATGTCGACCGTCTACCACAATGCGACGATGGCGTTTGCCGCCTCCATCATGGCGGCGATCTCGATCATCACCGCGATCGTCCAAGTGGTCATGCAGAAGAAGAACCGCATGTCCCAACAGCGCTCCGTCAAGAAAAAGTACGTGAACTACCTCGACGAACAGCATGACAAGTTGGAAAAGCTCTCCCTTCGTCAAAAAAGCTACTACGACACGCTCTTCCCGGCACCGGAGCAGTTGCTGAAGTTTGTCCAGCAGCGCGAACGGATCTGGGAGCGCAACCGCAGCGACGAGGACTTTTTGACCGTGTCGATGGGGCGCGGCCCGGTGCCGCTGTCGTGCAAAGCGAAGTTGGAGATGGACGAGAACCCGTTTACCGAGTATGACAAGAACTTGATCTACCGGGCGAAGTCGCTCGTCACCAAATTTGAGCTGATCGAGAACGCGCCGATCGAATTGCCGCTCAAAGACCTCGGGTCGCTGGCGATTCGCGGCAAACGCCACATGATCCAAGAGATGGCGCGCGCTCTGCTCACCCAAGTCGCCGTGTTCCACGCGCCGGAAGATGTGCAGATGTTCGTCTACTTCACCAAGGAAGTCGAGCAGCAGTGGCAATGGTTCAAGTGGCTCCCGCACGGCCGCCGTCCCCGCTCCACCAAGAAATTGCCGGGCGGCACCCCGCTTTGCTACATGGCGGGCAACGCGATGGAGTTCCACCAGATGTTTAATGAAGAAATTCTGCCGCGCATCGTGCAGGTCAAGAAAAACCGTGAAGAACGCAAAAACCAACCGGCAGGACCGCTCGGCCCGCATCAAATCCTCGTGTTGGACGGCATCGACATCAACACGCTGATTTCGCAGTCGTCGGAGCTTGCCGAACTGTTCAACTCGGCGGCGGAAGCGGGCATCACCGTGCTTTCGCTGGTCGACGGACGCTACTCGATCCCGCAGGCGTTTGCGTCCCGCGTGCATGTGGGCGAAGAGGGCGAGTTCACGTTTGAAGAGATGGCGTTTGGCGGTCGTCGTGCGGAAGGCAAGCAGGCGGAACGTCTGTCGCTGGTCACTTCGGACGGCATCGCGCGCGGGTTGGCGCCGTTCGTCCAGAGTGAAAAAGCGTCGCAGATCTCGCTTGCCGACCTCGTCAAGATGACCGACCTGCTGAACATTCGTTCGGCGGCGCACGTCGACCCGGCGGCGACTTGGCAAGCGAAGCCGCGTGAGTTGGTGATGCGCGCTCCGATCGGGATGCGCGTCGACGGGCAGCCGGTCATCGTCGACTTGAAGGAAGCGGCCGACAACGGGATGGGGGTACACGGTCTCGTCATCGGGGCGACCGGTTCCGGTAAGTCGGAGCTCTTGCGCTCGTTGGTGGTCGGTCTTGCCGTCAACAACGACGCGGAGATGTTGAACTTCATCTTCGTTGACTTCAAAGGCGGCGCGGCGTTTGCCGACCTCGCCAACCTGCCGCACGCGGCGGGGATGATCACCAACCTCGAAGGCGACGGTTCGATGATCGACCGCTTCTACCAATCGTTGCTCGGCGAGATGGATCGCCGTCAGCGCATGCTGCGCGAGGCGGGCAACCTCGACAACGTGAAGCAGTATCAAAACAAACGCGCTTCGAATCCGTTTATGGAACCGTTGCCGTACCTCGTCGTCGTCATCGACGAATTCGGCGAGTTGTTGGCGGCACAGCCGGAGTTTACCGATCTGTTTGTCAAGATCGGGCGGATCGGACGAAGCATCGGGATTCATCTGTTGTTTGCGACACAGCGTTTGGAAGAGGGCCGATTGAAAGGGCTGGAGACGCACCTGCGTTACCGCATCTGTCTGCGGACGTTCTCGGAAGCGGAGTCCCGCACGGTCATCGGCACGCCGGACGCGTTCTATCTGCCGTCGTATCCGGGGGTCGGTTATCTCAAAGTCGACACGCACATCTACGACCTGTTCAAAACGGCGTCCGTATCGGGGCCGTACACGCCGATCTCCGACCGACCGGAAGCGGCGGTGCAGATCGGGGAGTTCAACGCGTCGGGCCGCATCGTGGAGTTCCAACTGCCGGGGATGACCGTAGTGGCGGCGACCAAGGAGAAGCGTTCCGACGGACGTACGGAGATGGAAGTGATCATCGAGCGGTTGGTGGATCACGCCAAGAAGCTCGGGCAGGACGTGCACCAAGTATGGGTGGACCCGCTGGATCGCAACTTGACGCTCGACGGCGTGTTGAAGCCGCAGCCGTTTTTGCAGACGTTGTTCAGCACGGGGAACTACCCGTTCTTCAACGGCACGGAGTGGCCGACGCGACCGGTGCGCACTTTATTGAAGGTTCCGGTCGGGGTTTTGGATTTGCCGTTGCAGCAGGCGCAAGAGCCGCTGATTTTGGATTTCCTCGGCAACGAGGGGCACTTGGCGATCGTCGGGGCGCCGCAGAGCGGGAAATCGACGTTCTTGAAGACGATCATCACGGCGTTCATGGCGACGCACAAGCCGTCGGACGCGCAGTTTTACGTGATCGACCTCGGCGGCGGTCTGCTTCGTCCGCTGCAAGCGGCTCCGCATGTCGGGACGGTGTACGGCAAAGCGGACAAAGACAAGTTCCCGATCATGATCCGCCAAGTGCACGGCTTGATCGACGAGCGGGAGCAGTTGTTCCGCCAGCACGGGATCGACACGATGCACACGTTCCGCGAGCGCCGCGCCAACGGGGAGTTTTTGGATCAGCCGGGCGATGTGTTCTTGGTGATCGACGACATTGCGCAGTTGCAGGCGGAGAACTTTGAACTGGTGGACAACGAAGTGACCGAGTTGGTCACGACGGGTCTGAACTACGGGATTCACGTCATCCTCGCGTCGAACCGCTGGGCGGACTTGCGGATGAAGATTCGCGACAACATCACGGGTCGGTTGGAGTTGCGCCTCAACGAGCCGAACGACTCCGAAGTGAACCGGGCGGCGCAGAAGGTGATGCCGCGCGACATCGCGGGTCGCGGTGTGGGGCGTGAGGGTTTCTACTTCCAAGTCGCACTGCCGCGCTTGGATGTGACGGGCGACACGGCTCCGGATGCGTTTGTAAACGCGACGGTCGACGCGTGGAAAGGGCCGAAGGTGCAGCCGATTCGGATTCTGCCGCTGCAAATTCGCCAAAGCGAAGTGGAAGCGGAGCAGCTGCAAGGCAAAGCGATTCCGTTCGGGATTGAGGAGTCGCGGCTGGACGTGGTATCGTGGGACCCGATGGGCAACGAGCCGCACTTCATGGTGTACGGCGACGGCGAGACCGGCAAGACGTCGTTCCTGCGGCAGTTCATGCGCGGGATGATGGCGCGGTACACGCCGGAGCAGGTGCAGTTCTTGGTGATCGACTTCCGCCGGATGATGTTTGAGTTTGTGAATGATCCGGAGGTCAAGCCGTATATCAAGAACTACGCGTGGTCGGCGCAGATGCTCAACGACCCGGTGTTCGCGTTGCGCGGGGAACTCGATCCGCGGATTTCGCAAGCGGCGCTGTCCCCGAATCCCAAGGAAGGCTGGAGCGGACCGCATTACTTCCTGATCCTCGACGACTACGAAGTGGTGTCGGCTGCGATGGGCAACCCGATCACGCAGTTGGCGGATTACCTGCTGCAAGCGCGGGATATCGGGTTCCACACGGTGCTGGCAAGACGCGTCGGCGGGTCGTCGCGGAGCTTTGACAACTTCCCGACGCGCTTGAAGGAGATGAGCACGCCGGGGGTGATCTTGGCGGGGGATCCGAACGAAGGCTTTATTCTCGGGAACCAGCGGGCGATGCTGTTCCCGCCGGGACGCGGGTTCTTGGTGAGACGGAATCAGAAGAACAAGCAAGTGCAGTTGTTTATGGAAGAGAGCGAGTAGAAAAAGCACCCCCTTTCACTAATCGTAGTGGAAGGGGGTGCTTTTTTTAGATTGAAACCTGACCCAAACCGTGCGCAGGGAAGTTTCCTGTCTAGCGGAATTTAATCGATACAGTTTTGGAGCCTGCCGATTCTTTGTAGTTATCCGAATAGACCGCCGTCATGAGCCAGTCAAACGAATTCAAGCTATTGAGGTCACCTGCGACTTTGTCAATGAAAACAAATTTATGTTTCTCGCCCGGTTGATAGTCGCTTTCTTGTTGTGAGTTGTCCGTAAAAATGCCCCAGGGGATATATTTGTTTTCGTTACCCGCAATCGTAAACCCGCCAAGTCTAGCACTGTGAGATACATGTACTTTGGAAATGTTCGTGTATTCTACTTCCATGGCAAGGGATTTATACATAGAATCAGGATACTGATCCCCATATTTATCAAACTGTGGGTCAAGGGCGACTTTCAATACCTTCATTTGAATGGGACCATTTGTAAAGGTTTGGTTCACGTCATAGAAAGTGGCACCGCTAGAGAATTTATAGTTCGAATACTGACCGAGAACCGGGATCGGGGAAGTAGTAGTGCCGACGTGCCCGGAAGAACCGCCAGTGTTTGTCGTACCACCATTGTTCGTAGTACCGCCGTTCGAGTTGCTCGTACCACCGCCACCCGGAGTCAGATCACCAAACGGGCTGCTGGAGTTCGAAGACTGGCCCTTGGTTTTAAACGTGATGGTTTGTGTGTTCTCATCCCAGTACACGTCCGAGTTGAGGTTTTCCGCGACGAAGCGAGCCGGAACGTAGGTGTGGTCTTGGTAAGAAAGGACCGCATAGCCGTCCGGTAGCGGCTTTTGCGTGCCGTTGAAGTTGAAGACGACGGAAGTCAATGCTGCTTGCACGCTGCCGCCTGCAAAGACCGGAATGGAAGTCGTGACAGCTGCACCGATGATGATGCCTGTGACCAGTTGCTTGTAGTTTTTGATACCCATGTTACTATCACCCTTATCTGTAAGAATTACCCTCGTTATAAATATACAAAACTATCAGGGTTAAGTGCAAGGGGATTTTTCTTTGAGTAAAGTGTTACTTTTTTCTCTTAAACATCGAGGTGAGGGATGAGGTCGCTTTTTTCAGGACGAGCAGTTTGTTCTCGTTGGGCAGAGAAAGCTCTCCCTCGATTTCCGGCAACGGATTTGAGTATTGGGAGCTTGGTTGCAGGAGGAGGATCGTGCCTTCGAGGATTCCGTAATCAAACAGTTTGTTGTTCGGGTCCAGTTTTTGGCCGCCTTTGATCCCGATTGTCCATTCAGAGGGTGTACTCGGAGCACCCGGCAACGTCAGGCGAGGGTGTTGGATCAACAGGGGCAACATCGTGGAGATGGCAACATCTCCGGAAAGTTCTACATCAACCGAGCCGTTCAAGCCTTCTAAAGTGACGAGAAGCGGCGGGGCGGACTTTTCAAGGGCAAGGGACATAAATTTCTAGTACCTCCTTGGTGAAATAAAAAAGGCCGTACCAGAGAAGCTGGCACTGGCCGTAAAATACATTAGCGCAGGTTAAAGGCGTTTTGAACCGCACCTTCTGTGTCGGCGTATACTTGCGCCGATTTGGTAGTCGCCTGATGGAATTTTTGAAGGGCATCCATCATTTGGTCATAGCCACTCTTCCACTCTTGATACCAGCCTTGGAAAGCTTGGGATGCATCACCACCCCATACATCTTGCAACCTCTGAACTTGGTTCGTAACTTGGGTGTAGATCGTGGTGATGTCACCATGAGATTTTTCCATAAAGTTCGCTGCGCCAATAAGTTCACTCGTTGTTACGTTAAACTTTCTATCCATTTTGACTCCTCCTAAGCCATTGAGTGGACGTCAATTGATTATTACGGTAATAACCATTTTGAAGCCACTATATGATTTCTTTTTTATATAACTATCTTATTGTGGTACCTATTTCCTGTCAATATTTTTCTATAGAACCATTGAATTCCCACAACTCAATTTCTCAATGGTCAAATTGGGTGGAATTTGATATTCTCTATATTTTGAATATAATATTCTTATCAATACGGTTTATGGATTTTTAGGATAAGAAAGAAGGGGACATTCGTGAGTCTTTCTGGAGAAAGCTATCCGATTCGGCGTGCGGCCTCACTTTTTTCACAGCAATCGGAAATGATTCGCACGAGCAAGAAACAACTGAAGTCGAATACGGCGCAACTGTTTCAAGGGCCGTTAGCTTGGAAAGGAACTGCGGCTCAAGCTTATGAAGAGATGATGCAACTGACCGATTCAGACTTGGATATCTGGGTTTCGGCTTACCAACGGACATCCTCCGCCCTTTATTTGCTGGCGGACCGCTTGGACGCACTGAACGGGATGAGGCATCGTTTGGCTCAATTGGAAGACGAAATCTATTGGATGAGCCAACAGAATCCGGAAGGTTGTGGCAGTCTGTTTTCGGAAACCTCCAATTTGCGCGCTCGTATCCAAGAAGAAGAACGGCAGACCAATAATGACTTGACACGGGAGTTTCAGGCGATCCTGTACTCGATTCCGAACGCCCACACACTTGGAGATCATATTCAGCAGATTGCCAATTCAAGATTTTTCGGAAATGGCAATGCTCCAAGTGTCGTCGGAGTTCAGTCCGTGAGATATCAAGGCGAGCAACTCGTTGAGTACCTCAATGACACTATTCTCATGAACCAATCTGTGATTGATTATTATAACGACCACCCCGAAGCTGTAGGACCGCATGGAGAGAGCGCGGAAGAGATGAAGGCACTAGCGTTTCAGAATCAGGAAGAGGCGCGTCGTCGAGGCGGCACACATGGAGTGCCTGTCGTATTTATGCACGGTCTTGAAGGCGGTGTCGGCACGTTCAAAACGATGGCGGACGATTTTGGCGGGGCTTCAATTATCTACACATATACACGTGATGGTAAAGTGAATGTTGAATATGGTGAGAATCAATCAACGGACCGCCCCGTTGTGCAATTTGTATTTGAAGATGGATCTATGACGTTTGAGAACCAAGAGAAAGCGTATGAGTTGATGGCGGCCCGTGCTGAAGCGGATGCGCACACAAAGCACATGATTGTCGTATCCCACAGTATGGGAGGCATTGTTTCCACCAAATACATTTTGGACACAGGCGGAGAGGACGTCTCTAAGTTGGTGACCTTAGCTTCTCCCATCGGTGGGTCCAAGGTGGATGAGTACGCCATGGTAGGGATGGACTTTACTCCCGGCGGAATCTTGGGGAATGCTGTCATTGGAAAATGGTTCCCAGCGATCAATAATTTGCGGTCCGACTCGAACCCGATCCATGAACTGTATAAGGATCGGACTGATTTCAATCCGGACACTCAAGTGTTCTCAGCAGGCGGTCGAGCGTACGGCCCATTTGGTGACGGGGTCGTGTTGCCGGACAGCGCTGCAAAACTGAAGGAATTTACTTCCGACGATCAATTTTCGTGGAAAATGTACGATGAATTGAACCATTCGGATATGCACGAAGACCCTGAAGTGCGCGAGGATGTCTACCAGTATGTTTACGAGGGAAAGGTACCGCAGGATGAAAGAAAAAAGTAAAAGGTGGATTGTGAACATTGCGGGTTTGGTCGTGAGCGTAATGCTCTCCTTCCTGCTGTATCTTCTGTTTCCTGAGGTATTAGGGCCGTACTACTTCGTAGGGGGCTTTACGCTGTTTCCGGTCGTGTATGGGGTTGCTATTCTCTATGCTCTTTTCCTTCGAAAAGTACAATGGGTGCAAGGGTGGAGAGAATTTACCTCGATGTGGGTTTTGGTCGGGGTCTTTCTATGTTTTGTTCTTACGGAGGGGCCTTATGGGCCTACATCATGGCCGAGTGTATCAAGCTACTACTATGAGGTATCGTGGGAAAAAAGCCGATTGCAAGAAGTAAAAGAAGGAAGATATGCCCCTACTGATGACATGCCATTTGAACAAAAGGATCAGATCCGAGAAGAACTTCTTACGAAGGGCTTCTATATGAACGGAGCGATTCTGCTCATGTCCAATCCGGACTACTACGTAATCAATATGTACAGGGACTCCTTTTTCCACGGAGCTGATCAATATGTGGCTACGTACAATTCCAAGACTGGACAACTTTCCCAACCTCAAAAAGTGACAGATGTGATTGAGCAAGCAAGGAGTGAGAAGATCCTCCCGGATGAACCGTTTAGCGCTAAAATTAGTTTTTTCATTCTGGAAAAGCAGGGGTATCTCTTTCCGAAAAACGGGCCAAGTGTTTGGTACATTGCTACTTTCGGGATTCGAGATGAGCGTGTCGTCATTCTCTCGGCTGATGTAAAGCCTCTTACCAACGCTAAATAGAGTGGTTTCGAAGCCTCAACTCCATAAACCACTCTCGTTTTCAATCAAAGTATTAAGTTAGCGAGAGCCGGTAAACTGTCGTTTCGCTGTTGACTCCGCTTGGTCGTACAGTGTGGCTGCTTCTTCCAGGTAGCCGGCCGTCTTCTCAAGTGCCAAAGCAATTCCTTCAGCAAATGAGTTCATTTTGTTGAAGATATCAAGATAATGATCGTAGCAATTGCCCGTCCAACTAACACGCGCTTGACTGTTGATAGTATGCATGACTGTACGCAAATCTTGTGCAAGGAAAACATTCCGATAGTGTTCTTGATGCAAGTTTTCAGCCGATACTTGAATTTCACTCATACGATGCCCTCCGATTCAAAGTTTTATCATAAATTGAATATACTAGAAACAAGGCTTCTCTGCATCTAGAGAAGTCTTTTTTTCTTCTATCGATTTAGCTGCTTCCGCACCACCGCATAATAATACCCATAACACCCCGCCACAAACGGCACCCCGCAATACAACGCAATTCGCTGATCCGGATCAAACGCCAAACTCACGAGCACCGCCACATTCAAAACTGTGGCAATCAAAGGCAGCAGCGGATACCCCGGCGTGCGAAACTTCAAATCCTCCACGCGTCCGCCGTCGCGCACGTACTTCCTGCGAAACGCCAACTGCGACCATGTGATCGAAATCCACCCGACCTGCGCGCCGAGTCCCGCCAGTGAGATCAGCCACAGATACACCGTTTCCTCCGCATACACGCTCGACAACAACGACAGAAACGCAATCACCATCGTCAACACCAACGCATTCAGCGGAACCGCCCGCCGGTTTACGGCACCCAATGATTTCGGCGCCATCCCTTCGCTGGAGAGTGCGAACATCATCCGCGTCGCCGCATACAGCCCGGAATTTGCCACCGACAGCAACGCCGTCAAGATCACGAAGTTCATAATCCCTGCCGCATACGGAATCCCGATCGCGTCAAACACCGCCACAAACGGGCTTTCCACCACGCCCGCCTGCTGATACGGAATCAGCCCCGCCAACACAAAGATCGCCAGCACGAAAAAAACCAACGTCCGCCACACCGTCGTGCGGATGCTCTGCGGGATCGTCCGCTCCGGGTCCTGCGACTCACCCGCCGCAATCCCGATCAACTCCGTCCCCTGAAACGAGAAGTTCACAGTAATCATCGTTAAGATCAGACCTTTAATCCCGTATGGCATCAGCCCGATCGACGTGTAATGATGGAGCATCGGCGCGGCTTGTCCGTTTCGAAACCCGATCAACCCGAACATCGCCGCCGCCCCCAACACGATGAAGAGCAAGATCACCGCCACCTTGATGCTCGCAAACCAAAACTCCGTCTCCGCAAACGACCTCGCCGACAGCGCATTGAGCAAAAACAACAGCACGCCAAAAACCAAACACCACACCCACGACGGCACGCCGGCAAACCAGCGCTGCATCAACTGCGCCGCCGACAACAACTCCAGCGCCACCGTGACCGCCCAGCCCAGCCAATACAGCCAGCCGACGGCAAACCCGGTGCCCGGCCCGATAAATTTCGTCGTGTACGTCTGAAACGAGCCGGAAACCGGCATCGCGACAGACAGCTCCCCGAGACAGAGCATCGTCAAATACATGATCAGCCCGCCGACGAGGTAGGACAGAATCGCGCCAAACGGCCCCGCCTGTCCGATCGTATACCCCGACCCGAGAAAAAATCCTGTCCCGATCACGCCGCCAAGCGAAATCATAAACAAGTGGCGGCTTTTCATGGTGCGTTGCAATTCGTGGTGTTGATGTGTGTCAGACATACCTCTTCAGAGCCTCCATCCAATCGGCATGGGATCGCACGGCTCGCCGGACAGCCCTTGGCAAAAAAAGCCTACGCCCGCAGTCCCAGGCGCTTCGCCCGGTACTGCAAACTCTGTCGGCTCAAGCCCAATTCCTTCGCCGCCCTCGACAAATTGCCGCTGTGGCGGGCGAGGGTCTGTTGGATGTAGTGTTTCTCAAACTCTTCCAGTTTATCGCGGAGAGTGCCGGGAACGGGCGAACTTTCGATCTCGTCGGAGCCGGCGAATTCTGCGGAATCCACGATTTCGACGCTCCCTGTACGACCGGCTTGACTTGACTTTTTTACAGTCTCCGCTGAACCCAAAGCCGCCTCCTCCGATGAAACCTCCATCGGCGCGAGTATTTTTTTCCTCCGCACATGATGCAGCGGCAAATGCACCATCTCAATCTCGCGCTCCTCGTCCATCAAGTTCATCGCGCCCTCGATCAAGTGCTGCAACTCCCGCACGTTCCCCGGCCACTCATACCCGGTGAAGAACGCCCGCACTTCGTCGCTCACCCCGTCCACCTCCATTTCAAACAACTGGTTGTACTTGCGAATGAAGTGCTCCGCCAGCACCGCCACATCGCCCGACCGCTCCCTGAGCGGCGGCAGCATCAAGGTGACGACGCCGAGGCGGTAGTAGAGGTCTTTGCGCAGGCGTTCGTGCGAAATCGCTTCAATCGGGTCTTCGTTGATCGCCGCGATGATGCGGACGTTGACGCGCCGGTCCTTGGTGTCGCCGATGCGCCTTACTGTCTTCTCCTGCAACACGCGCAACAGTTTCGCTTGCAGCGGCAGACTCAGCGAATTGATCTCATCCAAAAAAAGCGTCCCGCCCTCCGCCTGCTCAAACAACCCCGGCCGCTCAATCGCCCCGGTAAAAGCCCCCTTCGCCGTCCCGAACAGCAGCCCCTCGATCAACGAATCCGGCAACGCCGCACAGTTCTGGGACAGAAACGGCCCCTCCGCCCGCAGGCTCGCGTTGTGAATGCTCTGCACGATTAGCTCCTTGCCCGTCCCCGTCTCGCCCGCCACCAACACGGAGGACGACGTCCTCGCCGCCCGTTTGGCATGCTCGATCACGTCGCGGATCGCATCGCTCTCGCCGATGATGCTGGCAAACGTGTAGCGCGTGTTGCCTTTTTCCTGCTCCAACAGCGTTTCGCGGATCAGCCGCTCCATCTTCGTCACATCGTTGGCGATCTCCATCGCGCCGACCAGCACCCCGTTTTCAAAAATCGGGTAGGTGTTGTTCAGCGTCGTGATCGGCTTGCCCTTATCGTTGAAGTAACTCTGCCGCACGTTGCGAATCGCCCGCCCCTCGCGCAGACAGCGCAGCAGGGTGGACTCCTCCTGCGCCGGGAAATGGAACACGTCGCGCAAGTTCTTGCCGAGCACGTCCTGCGGGGACATCGATTCCAGCTCCGTCATCTTGCGGTTGTACACCACCGTCGTCCCGTCCGCGTCGATCACATGCACGCCCTCGTTGATCTCGTTCAAGATCTGCTCATAGATCGGAAAAAAACGCCCCTCTGCCAAAAGTTTTTGCCTCCTTCTGCCGAACTTTTTTGCTCCTGCCAATTATTTTGGCACAAAAAAACCGAACTTGCACGAAAAATCGCTTGTTTCACGATTGGCACGCTTTTTGCAATCTACATATCCTAAGAAAGCCTAAGGCAATTTCAAGGAGGTTACACCCTCATGACCAAAACCAAACAAATTATCGACCAAACAGAAAAGTTCGGTGCACATAACTATCATCCGCTTCCGATCGTCATCGCCGAAGCGGAAGGCGTCTGGGTTCATGACCCGGAAGGCAACAAATACATGGATATGCTCTCCGCGTACTCCGCGCTCAACCAAGGGCATCGTCATCCGAAGATCATCCAAGCGCTTAAGGACCAAGCGGACAAAGTCACGCTGACCTCCCGCGCGTTCCACAGCGAGCGCCTCGGCGAGTTCTACGAAAAGCTCGTGCAAGTGACCGGCAAGAACATGATCCTCCCGATGAACACGGGTGCCGAAGCGGTCGAAACCGCCATCAAAGCCGTCCGCCGCTGGGCGTACGACGTGAAAAAAGTGCCGGAGAACATGGCGGAGATCATCGTCTGCGAAGGCAACTTCCACGGCCGCACCACCACGATCACGTCGTTCTCGTCGGACGAATCGTACCGCCGCGGTTTCGGGCCGTTCACCCCGGGCTTCAAGATCATCCCGTACGGCGACCTCGACGCGCTGAAGGCGGCGATCACGCCGAACACCGCCGCGTTCCTCGTGGAGCCGATCCAAGGAGAAGCGGGCATCCTCATCCCGCGCGACGGCTTCTTGAAGGAAGCGTATGAGACCTGCAAATCGCAAAACGTCCTGTTCGTCGCCGACGAGATTCAAACCGGCTTCGGCCGCACCGGCAAACTGTTCGCGTCGCAATGGGAAGAGATCACCCCGGACATGTACATCATGGGCAAGGCGCTCGGCGGCGGCGTGTTCCCGATCTCGGCAGTGGCAGCCGACAGCGAAATTCTCGGCGTCTTTGAACCGGGCTCCCACGGTTCGACGTTCGGCGGCAACCCGTTGGGCTGTGCAGTCGCCATCGCAGCGCTGAACGTCATTGAAGAGGAGAAGCTCGTCGAACGTTCCCTCGAACTCGGAACCTACTTCATTGAAAAGCTCCGCGAGATCCAAAACCCGGAGATCAAGGACATTCGCGGCCGCGGCTTGTTCATCGGCGTGGAACTGACGGGACGCGCACGCCCGTATTGCGAGAAGCTCAAAGAACTGGGCCTGCTCTGCAAAGAAACGCACGAGACCACGATCCGCTTCGCACCGCCGCTGACGATCACCACCGAAGAACTCGACTGGGCGATTGCGCGAATCAAGCAAGTGCTTGAAACCGCAAACGTGGCGAACTAATCGAGAACGAATTCAGAATCAGAGAGGAGCCCGGCGTACATGACCACCCAAACCAAACCGGCAGTCCGCAAGATCACTCCGTTTGTGAACGAACCGTTTGTCGACTTCACCCAACCGGAACACAAAGCGGCGATGGAAGCGGCGCTGACCAAGATCAAAACCCAACTCGGACGCGACATCCCGCTGCACATCGGCGGCGAGTTGATTCAGACCGAAGGCAAGATCACGTCGATCAACCCGGGCAAAACGGACGAAGTGATCGGCCGCGTCTCCAAAGCGTCGCAAGCGCTCGCCGAGCAAGCGATGCAATCGGCGCTGACCGCGTTTGAATCGTGGAAAAAAGTCCCGGCCCGCGAGCGTGCCGAATACCTGTTCCGCGCGGCGGAGTTGATGCGTGAGCGCAAGCATGAGTTCTCCGCGATGATGATCCTCGAAGCGGGCAAGAACTATGCGGAAGCAGACGCGGACACCGCCGAAGCGATCGACTTCATGGAATACTACGCGCGCGAAGCGATTCGCCTCAGCGAAACGAACATTCACCATCCGCTGCCGAAGATCGATTCGGAAGAGAACATGCTGACCTACATTCCGTTGGGCGTCGGCTTCGTCATTCCGCCGTGGAACTTCCCGCTCGCGATCTGTGTCGGCATGACGACCGCCGCGATCGTCTCCGGCAACACCGTTCTGCTCAAGCCGTCCTCGATCACGCCGGTCATCGCGCACATGTTTGTGGAGTTGATGGAAGAAGTCGGTCTGCCAAGCGGCGTTCTGAACTTCATCCCGGGCTCTTCCGCAGAAGTGGGCGACTACTTGACCGCGCATCCGAAGACCCGTTTCATCTCGTTCACGGGCTCCAAGGAAGTCGGCCTGCACATCAACCGACTGGCGGCACAGACGGCTGAGGGCCAGATTTGGATCAAGCGCGTCGTCGCGGAGATGGGCGGCAAGGACGGCATCGTCGTCGACGAAACGGCAGACCTCGACGCGGCGGCGGCTTCTATCGTGGCGTCGGCGTTCGGGTTCCAAGGGCAGAAGTGCTCGGCGGGCTCCCGTGCGATTATCGTCGAGTCGGTGTATGACCAAGTGGTCGAGAAAGTCGCGGAACTGACCAGGAAGCTGCAAATCGGGCTGCCGGAAGAGAACTACGCAACCGGCCCGGTGTCGGACGCGAACGCCTACAACAAGATCCTTGAGTATATCGAGATCGGCAAGAGCGAAGGCCGTCTCGTCGCCGGCGGCGGCAAAGCGGAAGAGGCGGGCAACGGCTACTACATCCAGCCGACCGTGTTTGCAGACGTGGCGCCGAACGCCCGCATCATGAAGGAAGAAATCTTCGGCCCGGTGCTGGCGATCGCCAAAGCGAAGGACTGGCAAGAAGCGATTGCGATCTACAACGACACGGAGTTCGGTCTGACCGGTTCGTTCTACTCCACGGATGAAGTGCGGATTGCCGAAGCGTTGGAGACGATGCACTGCGGCAACCTCTACATCAACCGTAAATGCACGGGCGCGCTCGTCGGCGTGCATCCGTTCGGCGGCTTCAACATGTCCGGCACCGACTCCAAAGCGGGCGGCCATGACTACCTCCTGCTGTTCACCCAAGCCAAACTGGCTTCGCGGAAGGTTAAGTAACGTTTTGGTAGAAGTAGAGAACTTGAGGCGCGAGTGTGCGCTTCAGGTTCTTTTTTTCTGTCGGGAGGAGATAAAAATTTGTCGTTTGAACTTCGTATCTTGCACCAAGAGTGGAGTTCCCCGGACGCCGGGTCGTATGACATCTGCTCGCACGGCCACATCTTCCTCAAAGTCCATGACATCGTGCTCTCGGACGAGGAGCAGAATTGGACAATTAACGTGACTGGGTTACTCTTGCTGAAATCCTTGCGGGACGGGCGTCACACCGTCGAGTTTCGTCACCAGCCGATGTTTAACTGTTGCGGCGGGTTGCTGGAAGGAATGGGTTGTTACGTCTGTGCGGACTGGAATGTGCGGTTTGAGGGGGACGATGTCATCTTGGACGACTTTCGCACGTGGTACAGCCAAGAAGAAGGGAAACAGTTTTATCCGGGTTTGCAGGTTCGGATGTCCAGAGAACGCTATCGAGAGCAAGTGCTGTCGTTCGCCCGCCAAGCCAAAGAGTTTTATTTCAGCACGCCCAAGCAGATCTTTGATGAGTGGGAACGGGAGCTCACGGAGAAGTTTTGGAAGGAGTATGACGAGCTTCTTCATCGTTTATAGAGAAGAAAAAAGGATCTACCCCGCCGTCCGTGCGAGATCGATCCTTTTTTCTCATCCATAGGCTTGTGCGGAAATGGCGAACAGGGTGCCCTGACGCGGCGGCAGGTGTTCCGCACCGATCAGCATCACGGGCGGGACGTTGGCGAGACGGAAGCCGCGGGGAGGCAGGGCACGGGTCAGTTCGGTTTGTTCCGAGGGGATGTCGATGCGAAGCGCTCCGTCATGGCGACGCGCCAAAGTATCGACCATCGCAAGCGCGGTTTCCGCATTGGGCGCGACAACGGGGCCGATGACGCGGTAGACCGGGCCTTGGACCGCGAGGGCAAATCCGACAACGGACCCCGCCCGGCGCAGGAGAAGTCCGTCGACCGCTTGTTGCACTCGTCGTTCCAGAAATCTTCGGCGCACCGCTCCGATCGCTTCAGCATCGAGCTGTACGAGGCGCTCCCACTCCAGTTCGGCGGGATTCAGCGGTGTCAACTCATACCCGTCCGGAAGCGGCACATCAGCAACGGGCACATACGTGTCCGCCAAAAACTTATGCAGCGTCCCGACGGTATGAAATCCCATCGATTCATAGAGCAACTGCCCTTGCGCCGTCGCCACGAGCATCGCCGGGATGCCGGGCTTGTCCTCCAAGACACGGTTCATCACCTTCGTTCCTAAACCCAGACGCCTGTACTTCGGGTCGACCATCACGCCGCCGATCGACGCAAGCCCCGTATAGGGAAACACCGCCGCGCTGGACACGGCACGACCTTCCTCGTCGACATGTCCGTACATCACACCGACCGACAGCAGAAACCGCAATTCCGGCGGGGCATAATCCCAGCCGATCGAATCTGAAAGCGCCACCAAGTCGGCGATATGGCGCTCATCCAGTTTTGTGATTTGTAACATATTTCCACCCCATTTCTAGCACTCATTGTACCAGATTCGAGGCAAAAAAAGTCCCCGACCCGTGCTGGTCGGAGACTCTTTTGCAAACGGTAAGGAAAGCGTTGCCAGAATCGCGTTGGCGTACTGCCGGGCTCCTTGCGGGTTGGGATGCCGGAGCGAGGCGCGGTTTTCTTACATCTGGAGGAAATCGAGCACCATGTCGTTGAACTGCACGGGGATTTCCAAGTTGATGATGTGCGCGATGTTCGGGAGCACCACCAGTTCGGAGAGCGTGATGCGGCCGTGGAGCAGGGTGGCGATTTGCGACATGTCCGGGTAGTCGAGCTCTCCCGCGAGAATCAGGGTCGGCGCTTTGATTTCGTGCAAGCGCTCGATGACAGGCGGCTGAAGGAATTTCGGGAAGTTCTCCGGCTTCGGCAGGGCGAACGCGTGGAAGACCATGTCGAGGAAGCGTTCGCGCACTTCGGTCGGGACGCGGCCCGGCGCTTGGCCAGGACCTTCGAGCCACTGGTTGGCGAACACGTTGGCGACGGCGTTCACGTCTCCCGTTTGCACAACGGAGTTGAACGTCGCGATGTCTTCCTTGCGCACATCGGTCATCGGGAAGCCGTTGAGTCCGCTGGAAACGAGAACGAGCTTGTTGACTTTCTGCGGGTGCGCGACGGTGAATTCCAGCGCGGAGTAGCCGCCAAACGACAGACCGCAAACATGCGCGCGCTCGACGCCGAGATGGTCGAGCAGTGCGGCGAGGTCGTCGTAGTTGGAAAAGTCGCCCGCTGCCGGGCCGGATTGTCCAAAGCCGCGCATGTCGTAGCGAATGACTTGAAAATGCTTCTGCAATTCGGCAAACTGCTCGTCCCACAGGCGGGAGTCCAAGTTGAAGCCGTGGATGAACACCAACGGATATCCGCTGCCCGCCGTCTCGTAGTAAAGGGTGGTGCCGTTGATTTCTGCGTATGCCATCTAGAGGTCACCTAGCTTTCTGAGAAGTTCTGGGATTAGTTTACCAAAGAATCAGCGGCGATGGTAGAATGAGGGGAAACAGAGAGGGGGCGGGTTGAGATGGAGATTTTCAACGTGAGAAATGAACGGGAACATGTTCGGGTGGAGTTGAAGGGGTTTGAGGAAGACGACCCGTATGATGGTCAACTCCTCCAAGTAATGATTGATCTCAAGTGTGGCACATTTCGTATCTTGAAAGATGAAAGAACATCGCAGAAACTGGTGCGTGCTTTTTACGAAGCGTTGCGGCAAAGCAACGAGAACTTAGAGGGGACGGTGTCCTTCTCGACGATCGGGCATGAAATGATCTTGAATTTGACCTATGAGAAGGTAGGCAAAGTGCAGGTCGAATGCTATTGGAACGACTATGGCCTTGGATCGATCGCCATAAAGGCTGAGTTCACGACGGATCAAACATTCATCACCGCGGCGCTTCAAGGGGTGGAGGAATACCTCGCCCTCTACGGCGATCATTAAAAAGAGACCTGCCCCGTCAAGGCTGGTCTCTTTTTTTCTTAGTGATACCTCGTCACTTCAAACCGGTAATACTACACGCCTTTCTCATCAGTCGCAATCCCGGCTTTCTCCAGCGCGATTTGCACTTGCTCTTCATTGGAGCGGATGTTTGGCAAGCTCCGTCTCGCGCACGAGTGCGCGTTCGTCGCCGCCGATGTCGGGGATGATCAACGGGGGATGCTGCATCAACGCGCCGAGCCGAATCGGCTCCATCTTAGACCGTCCAGCCGGCAGGACCGCGTTCCATCTGGCGAATCTCCACGATCGCGTCGGTGTTCAGCGGGCCGTAGATGTGCGGGTAGAGGTCGCCGTCGCTCGCTTGCTCGTACTTGACCTCCGATTTCACGCGGTCTTCGTCGATCACGAGCAGCAACAACTCGCCTTCATACGTCGTATACACGCGGTTCATCACGCGCTCCAACAGGTCGTCCCCCTTGGTCGCGTGAATGAAGCCTTCCTCTTCATAATCGCGGGGAAGGTATTCCGCCTTGCCCTCGAATTGCTGCCAATACGGGGCAGGCGTCAAACAGTAGATCACGTTCATTTCGATACCGTCTCCTTCTCTGCAAATGGCCACTTCTCCAGTGTGTACGCCATCTGCCAGAACGAATACTCATAGTCGCTGCTCAAAATAAAATGACGCTCCATCCGCCGCTTCTCTTCGTCCGACGCCGCTTCCGCCAACTCGTCGAGACGGTTGATCTGCTCGGCGACCAATTCGCCGAACCACTCGCCGCCGTACGCGTTGATCCAGTCTTGGTAGACCGGCTCCGGCGATTCTACGCCGACATAGCGCTTGCCGATCTCCCAATACAGCCAGTAGCACGGCAAGATCGCGGCGAGAATCTCGCCGAGCGTCCCCGTGTAGCCGACGGCGATCAGGTGGTTGGCGTAGCTGTACGCGGACGGCGCCGGTTGGAACGCCGCTTTTTGCTCATCGGTGATCCCAAGGCGCACGGTGAAGTTGCGGTGCAACTCCATCTCCGCTTCATACGTGCCTTGGGCGTGGTGCGCCATGCGCGACATCGTGTAGAGGTCTCCTGCGCGCGCCGCGCCGAGCGCCTGTACTTTTGCGAAGACAGAGAGGTAGTAGGAGTCGTTCAGCACATAATGTTTGAAGCACTCCAAAGGAAGCGACCCGTCCGCCACTCCGGTGACAAACGGGTGGTCAAAACTCGCTTGCCAGCTCGCTTCGACCTTCTGACGCAGGGATTCCGAAAATTTCATTGTGATACAGCCTCCATTCCGGCTATTGAATTGACACAACAGGGCAATTGTAGCAAACCTGCTCGGAAATCGGAATCCTCATAACAAATCGACTGCTTTTGCCCGGCTCCGACTCCCCCCATAATCGCAACAGCCGTTCAAGCCACCAAGCGAAAAAACGGACGCCAACGCCAAGAAGAGCCTGAATCCGCTGATTTGGCGGAATTTGGGCCTTTTATTAGGGAGGTTGAAGAAAGCGGCGGGGCGAATAAAATACAAGTGAAGAATTGCAGAATTACATGTTGAATCGAAGCGATGGGGGATTGCAAAGAGATGAGTCAAACAGCGACGCTTCCGAACGCATTGGGGAATGCGCAAGAAACAAGGAAAGAATGCCCGGAGTGCAAAGCGGGCTTGCCGCACACGCCGGGGTACAAATCGTGGTGCCCGAGCTGCAACTGGAACTTGGCGGACGAAGAGAAGCGGGAGCCTGCCAACCGCTTTGAGAAAGTCATGCTGCAACTCGGCTCCAAGATGAGCGAAGGTCTGTTCCGAGAAGTACAAGGACGAGCCTCTTCATTGAAAAGAAAGTTCACGCCCGCCAAGTTGCTCGCGTACGCCATCGCGACCGTCGTGCACGGGGTGACGTTGATTTTTGTGGCGGCGGCGGCTTGGTTGTATTACGTCGCGGTCACGGAGGGGATGGTTTCGTGTTACATCTGGGGGACGGTGGTGGCGCTGTTGGCGTGGGTGTCGCTTCCAAAATGGCGGAAAAAACCGAAGAAGCAACACCTCCTCGACCGCAACGAGTTCTCGACGCTGTACAAATTGGTCGATGATCTCGCCGATTCGATGGGCACGAAGCGCGTGGACGGGTTGGTCTTCTCCCACGATTACAACGCGTACTTTTACTCGGCGGGGCTTGGCAAGAAGTACATCGGGGTCGGGGTGCCGCTCCTGTCCGTGCTGAACGGTCAGGAAAAAGTGGCGTTGCTAGCCCATGAGACCGCGCACGGAGCCAACGGAGACAGCAACCGCGGCTTCTATGTGTCGCAGGCGTACGAGAATTTGTTTACCTGGGCGGAAATGATCTATCCGGTTTCGCTGTTCGGCAATGGCTTGCTAGGGGTTCTGCTGATGCCGGTGCTGCTCTTGATGCGCTTGTTCGCGTATAGTTTGATCTGGACTGGCATGGGATTGGTGCACTTGCTGTTCCGCGATTCGCAGCGGGCGGAGTATTACGCGGATTTGTTGGCGATGCAACAGAGCGGACGGGAAGCGATGGAGTCGATGCTGCAGAAATTGTTCTGGACGCAGACGTTCCAGTATACGATTCACAAGTGTTATTTCAACAAGCATGAAGACCTCGTCTCGCTGTTGCGAAGTGAAGTTGCGAACATCCCGGATACGGAGATCGAACGTTTGCGCCGCCTCAGTTTGCGGGAAGACTCCCGTTTGGACGTCACCCATCCGCCGAGCGCGTACCGAATCGAGTTGATGAAGAGCGTGGAATCCACCCCGCGCATCGAATTGTCGCCGGATGACGAGCGCGCGCTGGAAAAAGAACTGAGCGCTCTGTATGCGAAGACGCACAACAAATGGATGGACATCGTGGCGGAAGGGTGGCGGGTTTGGTAATGAACCAGACGTTTCGGGAAGTGATCGGCAACTGCCGATGGGAGGAATTGACCGTGGGCTGCTCCGGCGCCACGCTGCATCGCTTGATCGGGTTGGAGGGGCAGCCGACCCGGTATCTCAAGATGATGAGCCGCTTGGCGGGTTCGGACTTGGCGTTTGAAGCGGAGCGCACGCGCTGGGCGGCGCAGTTCTTGCCGGCGCCGGACGTGCTGGATTTCCGCGAAGAGGGCGTGTTTGAATACCTGCTGATGTCGGAAGTGCCGGGGGTGCATGCCGCCGACGAGCACTTTGCGGGACGCGCGGCCGACATCGTGCCGCTCTTGGCGGCCGGGTTGCGCCGCGTGCACGAAACGTTGCCCGTGAATCTGTGCCCGTATGATATGCGCACAGACGTGCTGTTGCAAGTCGCCAAGATCAATTTGCACAGCGGCTTGATGGAGGAAGGAATCGAGAATCCGGAAGCGGAGTTGCAAGAGCTGATCCAATCCCGCCCGGAGACGACGGAGCAGGACCTGGTCGTCATTCACGGCGATTACAGTTTCCCAAATGTCATGCTGACTCCGGCAGGCGATGCGGTCTCCGGGTATGTCGATTGGGGCGCGCTGGGGACCGCCGACCGCTATCTTGATCTCGCCATCGCGGTGAAGAGCGTCGTCTATAATGTCGGCGAGTCGTGGGTGCCGGTGTTTTTGAAATCCTATGCGCCGGACGTGGATCTGCGGAAGTTGGAGTGGTTCCGGCGGGTGAATCGTTTTTTGTAAGCTTCGATTGCCGCGCCGTTGAAGCGGTGTTATAATTTAACCAGTTTAGAGCACAGAGCTTAGAGTTTGAGATGAGACGAGTCAGGACAGCAGAGTAGAGGTTAGTGAACAGCATATGTTCTGTTGTCCTCCTATCACAGAGGAGGAAATTTCCCATGAGCATTCTTTCCAATTTGAAGTTGGATTCTGAAGTCAAGACCTACACCACCCGCGAAGGCATCCTGATCTCCCGCACGTTGGAGCAAGTGGAGGTGCAAGGAGCCGTCGAGCACATCCTGCACGGGATCGACTCGCGGCGCGGGGCGTTGTTCTCCAGTTCGTATGAGTATCCGGGACGATACTCCCGTTGGGACACCGGGTTTCTCAATCCGGCGTTGGAGGTGCGAGCGTCTGCTTCAGGCCGGAACTTCACCCTCACAGCGCTCAATTCGCGCGGCGAGGTCCTGATGGGCCTCGTCGGCGATTTTTTAGATGCCCACCCGGACATCTCCCTCTCCGAGCGAACTTCCACTTTGTTGCAAGGCACCATCCGCCAGTCTGATGCGTTTTTTTATGAAGAACAGCGCAGCCGCCAAGCGTCTGTGTTTACGGTGATTCGCGCGTTTCAAGAGCTGTTTGCGTCGGATGACGACAGCTTCTTGGGGTTGTACGGCGCGTTTGGCTACGACTTGATCTATCAGTTGGAGCCGATGGAATTGAAGCAGCGGCGCGACGAGGAGCAGTCCGATCTCGTGTTGTTCTTGCCGGACGAATTAACCGTCGTCGACCACCAGATGGGGTTGGCGTATCGTCTGCGCTATGAATTTGAAGTGAACGGCCGCAGCACGTCGGGTTTGCCGCGCGAGGGCCGCGACACGGAGCGGAAGTTCCCGAACGAACCGCTGCCGGAGTATGTGCCGGGCCGCTATGCGGACATCGTGCGCGGGGCGATGGATCACTTCCGCCGGGGCGACATGTTCGAAGTGGTGCCGACGCAATCGCTGTTTGAACGCTGCGCGGAACGCCCGTCCGAAGTGTTCACCAAGCTCAAGCAGATCAACCCGAGCCCGTACGGGTTTATCATCAACCTCGGCAACGAATACCTCGTCGGGTCGTCGCCGGAGATGTACGTGCGCGTGGAGGGCGACCGCGTCGAGACGTGCCCGATCTCCGGGACGATCAAGCGCGGAGCCGATGCGGTGGAAGATGCCGACCGCATCCGCGAGCTGTTGAACTCGCGCAAGGACGAGTCGGAGCTGACGATGTGCACCGACGTCGACCGCAACGACAAGTCGCGCATCTGCGTGCCGGGCTCCGTCAAAGTGATCGGTCGCCGTCAGACGGAGATGTACTCGCACTTGATTCACACCGTCGACCATGTCGAGGGGCAGTTGGCACCGCAGTATGACGCGCTCGACGCGTTTATTACGCACATGTGGGCGGTCACGATCACCGGCGCGCCGAAGCCGGCGGCGGCTCGTTGGATCGAGCAGAACGAGCACGCGCCGCGCATCTGGTACGGCGGCGCTGTCGGGTATCTGACGTTCAACGGCGATTTGAACACCGGACTCACCCTGCGCACGATTCGCATCAAGGACGATGTCGCGGAAATTCGCGTCGGCGCGACGGTGTTGTACGATTCGGTGCCGGAGGACGAAGAGACGGAGACGCTGACCAAGGCGGCGGCGCTGGTGCAAGCGATTCGCAGCGTCCGCAACCGGTATCAACCGCAGAAGTTGACCGGCCGCCCGCCGTACCGTCCGGGCGCGGGCAAGCGCGTGCTGTTTGTCGACCATGAAGATTCGTTCGTGCACACGCTGGCGAACTACTTCCGCCAAACGGGTGCCGACGTCGTCACGCTGCGTTCGCCGTTGGCACGGCAAACTTTGCAAGACGCCCGAGAAACGTTCGACCTCGTGCTGCTCTCGCCGGGGCCGGGTCGTCCGGAGCAGTTTCAGCTTGGCGAGACGATCGCGCTTTGCTTGCAGCGGGAGATTCCGGTCTTCGGCGTGTGTTTGGGGCTGCAAGGGATCGTCGAGCACTTTGGCGGCTCGCTGGGTCAACTGCCGATCCCGCGCCACGGGAAGCCTGCAACCGTTCAGCAACAGGGGGCGAGCCCGATGTTCCAAGGTCTGCCCGAGCAGTTCACCGTCGGGCTGTACCACTCGCTCTATGCGGCCGACGTGCCGGAGAGCCTACGCGTGACCGCCGTGACGGATGACGGCATCGTGATGGGCGTGGAACACCGCGAACTGCCGATTTCGGCGGTGCAGTTCCACCCGGAGTCGATCATGAGCGCCCGCAACCAGTTGGGGCTGCGGATGATCGAGAATGTGCTGGCTCACGCAGCGGGGCAGCCGGTGAGCACGAAGTAATCGGAAACAGAAAATCGAAAGCAGAGAATTGAGAAAGCCCAACGCGTCGACGGTGACGTGTTGGGCTTTTTTCAGTACCAGTCCGGACGGATGCGGCCTTGGGACCAGGCGTCGAGGGCGCGGAGCATGCCGCGGGCTTTGACTTGCGTTTCGGCGTATTCGTCCTCGGGGTCGGAGTCCGCCACGATGCCGCCGCCGACGTAGAGGCGAATTTCCCGGTCGTCCGTAAACGTCATCGTGCGGATGGCGATGTTCCAGCCCGCCAAGCCGCGCGCGTCGAGGAAGCCGAGCGAACCGGTGTAGATGCCTCGGCGCGAGAGTTCCAATTCGTGAATGATCTGCATGGCGCGAATCTTCGGCGCGCCGGTGATCGAGCCGCCGGGGAACGTCGCTTTGAGGATCTCGCCCGCCGAGATGCGGGGCGGCAGTTTCCCGCGCACGACGGCGACTTGGTGCCAGACGGTGCGGTGCGCTTCCAGATCAAACAGCACGGGCACTTCGACAGTGCCGGGGCGGCAGAATTTGCCGAGGTCGTTGCGTTCGAGATCGACGATCATCAGCAGTTCGGCGCGGTCTTTCTCGCTGGTCGCGAGGTCTTGCCGCAGGGCGAGGTCGGAGGCGGCGTCCGTTCCCCGGGGGCGCGTGCCTTTGATCGGGATCGTCTCGATGTCCGTCTGATCCCAGCGCAGGAACAACTCGGGCGAACCGCTGAGGATCACATAGCCGGGGATGTTGAAATAACCGGCATACTGCCCGCCGTTCGTCTCGCGCAGATGCAAGTAGAGCGCCCACGGATCGGCGTCGGCGACGTCGACGGCGATCTGGTAGGTGAAATTCGCTTGGAAGATGTCGCCCTCGCGGATGTAGTGCTTTACGCGCCGGATGCGTTCCAGATAATCCGCCTTGGAAAGTTCGGGACGCAGCGGGCGGAGCACGCGGGGAAGCGCGGCGTCGGAGTTGACTGTCGCGGCGGGATTTGCCGAAACAGCAGGACTTGCCGATGCGGCAGGATTTGCCGATGCGGCAGATTGTGCCGACTCGCTCGCTTTGCTTGCTTGACTCGATTCGCGGTGCGACGCCAGCGCTTGTGCCAGCAGTTCGTCCACCGCTTGCTCGGCGTTTGCGCTTTCGGTGACGGCGACGACCCAGGTGGTTTTTTCCAAGGTGTCGAGGATGAGAGCTTTGCCGGGGAGGATCAGCACGCCGTCGGGAATTTGGTGCGGGTTGGGTTTGGGTTCTCCGATGCGCTCCAAGTTCCAGCCGAGCTCGTAGCCGAGAAAACCGAGCACGCCGGTCAGATAGGGCGGTGCGTCGACAGGCAGGTCGTTCAGAGTCGGAGCTTCGGCTGTCAGACGATCGAGGGCGGCAAACGGACACTCCGCGTCGTCATGGCGCAAGTCCAACTGCCGCACGGGGTCCCATGCGAGAATCATGTAGCGGCCGTGCGCGCCGCTGTCCAGCCACAAGCTGTACGGCAGATGCGCCACACGGGAAAAAAGAGAAACGGCGTCCAGCGCCTGATGGATACGTCTCCATGCTGCAAACAAGTCGGAATCACCTCAACACGTTCTCGCCAAAATGTCGTCGTCATTGTACTATACATCCGACGGGAAGTACAGGAAGTAGAGGGAGGGCTTGTATGTTTACCACACGCGGATTGAATCATGTGACGCTGTTTGTGGAAAGCTTGGCGGATTCGCTCGTTTTTTACCAAGAGATCTTGCGGATGAAGCTCGTGCAGAGAGGCAAGGATTACGCCTATTTGGAATCGGGGCCGACATGGTTTTGCGTGTCGGAGAAACCGTCGAACGCCAACGTGCAAGGGGAGAAGGGCGTCAACCACATCGCGCTGACCGTCTCGCTGGAAGAGTTTGACGAAGCGGTGGCGCACTTGCGGACGCACGGCGTGCCGATCGTGCGGGAGCCGGTGATGCGCGGAATCGGGCGGGCGGTCAACTTCCTCGACCCGGACGGCGTGCAGTGGGAATTTCACTGCTCGAACCTCGCCGAGCGCATGACGGTGATTCAAGAGATGGAGCGTGAGAAGTTTGGGTCGGATGTTTGATTGGTACGCGTTTGCCGATTACAGCGGGGCGAAGACGTTGGCGGGTCAGCGCAAGCACATCGTGTTGGCGAAGGGCGACGGGCGGGACGTGACGCTTGTGCATCATACGCGGGCGTCGCTTTTTGGAGCGTGGAAAGGCTTGTTGCAAGGGGCGGGGGAGAAGCGGATTCTGCTCGGCGTGGATCACAGCTACAGTTTTCCTCTGGGGTTTTACGAGGCGGTGACGGGAGAGACGCAGCGGTCGTGGGACGACTTGCTGGCTCTGTTGAAGTCGGCGGCGTCGTGTCTGTCGGAGTGGAACCCGCGCGACTGGGCGGCGCAAGCGAACGCCGTGATCGCCGCGCGCACCGGACACTCGACCGGCCCGTTCTGGGGGGCTCACTTCCGCGCGCAGGTGAAAAAACCGAACTTCCCGCACGCGGAACTGAGGCTGCCGGAACGTCGACTGGTGGAAACGCGCAATCGGAGTCTGAAGCCGATCTATCAGTTGGGCGGCAACGGAGCGGTCGGGTTGCAGTCGTTGTTTGGGATGCCGTACCTCGCGCACCTGCGCCGTTTTTGCCGCGAGCAAGGGATTTTGCTGCACGCGTGGCCGTTTGACGGTTGGGAGATCCCGGCGCATGGGCATGTGCTCGTGGAGGTGTACCCCACGCTCTACAACCGCGGACAACGCACCGATGAGAACGACGCCGAGGCTTGCGTGACGGCGCTGGCCGAATTGGATCAGCGAGACGAATTGCTCCCTCTCTTCCACCCGAAGTTGAACGACGAAGAACGGAAGCGGGCGGGCATGGAAGGCTGGGTGCTGGGTGTCGACTAAACTCGACTGCCCAGCCCGACAGCGAACAAAAAAAGAGCCTCCTTCGCCCGGATCCGTCTCCGGTTGCGAAAGGGGCTTTTTTTCTTAAAACACCACAAGCTTTTCCCGTACCGCATACATGATCGCTTGCGACCGGCTCTTCACGCCGAGCTTGCGGTAGATGTTGCTGATGTGCAGCTTCACCGTCGTCTCCGAGATAAACAACTGCTCGGCGATCAATTTGTTGGACAGCCCTTGCACCAGCGCCGTCAACACTTCCAACTCCCGGGGAGAGAGCTTCTCCGCCGTCTCTTCCTTCGGCTCGCGGTACGACGCCAGCAGCTTGTCCGTAAGACTCGGGTTCAGCACCGACCCGCCGCTCATCACTTTGCGAATCGCTTCCACCACTTCCGAAACGGGCGAGTCTTTTAACAAATAGCCTTTCGCTCCGGCGCGGATCGTGCGGAACAGGTACTCTTCTTGGTTGTACATCGTCAAGATCAGAATCCGGATGTCCGGCATCTCCGCCGTCAATTTCTCGACCGCTTCCAAGCCGCCCATGCCCGGCATGTTGATGTCCATCAACACCACGTCCGGCTGCAACTCCCGCACGGCCTCGATCGCTTGGTGACCGTCGGATGCTTCGCCGACCACGTCCAGATCCGGCTCGCCCTCGAGCAGGTTGCGCAATCCGTCGCGCAGGATCGTATGGTCATCGCAAAGCAACACGCGAATACTCATCGCTCTCTTCCTCCTCAAGTGTGATTTCCAGCGTCACGAGCGTCCCTTCGCCCGGCGCCGTCACGAAATCGAGCATCCCTCCGGCATCGTCGGCGATGCTGTGCAGGTTCTCAATCCCAAAACTCTTCCGGTCCGCAGCTTGCAAGATCGCCTGTCCGAAGTGGAAGCCCACCCCGTTGTCTTTGACTTGCAACATCGCCGTCGTCCCGTCGCATTCCAGCGTCACCCACAGATCGGTCGCTTTGGAGTGCTTCGCGGCGTTCTTCACCGCCTCCGTGCAAATTGCAAACACTGTCTGGGAAACTTTGGACGGCAGCTTCTCTGCACAGATTTTCGATTGAAAGTGCGTCTGTATGCCCGTCGCCGCCCGCACTTCATCCAAGTGCGCCCGCAGCGCAGGCACGAGGCCGACGTGCGTGTACGGTGCGGGGCGCAACGAGTAAATCGAGTGGCGCACCATCGTCGCCGTCTTGCGCACGCTCTCTTGCAAGTCGATCAACGGTTTCTGCATCTCATGCGGCGCGTTGCGCTTCAACATCTCCACTTGCAGAATCGCCGACGCCAAATCTTGCGCCAGTCCGTCGTGAATCTCGCGGGCGAGTCGGTTGCGCTCTTCCAAGAGCAGGCGTTTTTCCTGCTCCTCGATATACTGCGCGTTTCGCATCGCCACCCCCGCGTGCGTCGCGAAGATCGTCATCATCTTGAGGTCGTCATCGCGAAACGCATAGGGAGCTTGTTTGCCAAGCGACATGACGCCGACCACGCGGTCTTCGATGTGAATCGGCACGACGAGCAGCGAGCGCGTGTCTTCCTGCGTCTCCGTGCGCAACACCCGCGTGTCGCGCTCCGCATCGTGAATCAGCATCGGCTTTCCGGTGTGCGCGACGAGTCCGACGATCCCGACCTGCATCGGGATGCGCTTGAGCGGGTTGACGTTTGTTGTGCCGATCACGCGCTTGAGCGTCCCGTCCGACTCCACGAGATAGAGCATCCCGTGCGAGCCGCCGACCAACTTCTTCGCTTCGGAAATCACCTGCGACAACATCGTCGGCAAGTCGTTTTGCTGGTTGATCGACTGCGACACCACGAACAGCGTCTCCAGAGACTTGTTCGCCCGCGTCAAGTTCGTCAACAAATGCACCACATACGTCACGGCGACCAACGGAATGAAATAGAATAAAGTCCCCACATAGCCGGGCCCGGCGTACGCCGGGTCATACGCCATCCACAGCATCAACCCGTCATACAAGATGCCCATCGTCACCGAAACGAACCACAACAGCAAATACGACATATGCTTTTCACGCGGGTCGGCGTTTCCATAGAGATACCACCGCACCAGCAGCGTCGTCACCGTCGAAAAAACGAAGCACGACACCGACAGATCGAGAATGGCGTTGGGAACCGTGTGCGCCGTCCCGACGAAGTGCGGCAACAGCATCGTGGCAAATTGCGCCAACAGCAGCGCCACCGCCCGTGTCGACATGTTAAACAGAATTTTCTGCCACGGTTTGCCTTGCATCATGTTGATCGAAGCCACGATCAACACGGAAATCACCAGCGTCGCTTCGGCGTCGTTTGCAAAGCGCATCGCATAGAGGATGGGAAACGTGAACGCGAAATTGATTTTGCCAACCCGCATCGGAAACAGTTCAACCAGCGCCAACATCAACGCCAGCGTGATGAAGAACGACGGATGCAGCCACTGGGAATTCACCAGCGCATAGATCATCGCGGCGGTGCCGAGAGCGGTCAACGGGTAGAGCGGAAAAGACTTCCTATTGAAAGGAATGGGCATAATTGAGCTGTCCTCCTGTCAACTGTTTGAACGTTCAACCACTAGTTCAACAACGACTTCCCGAAACCTTCCGAAAAAAAGACCCAGCCTCGCGGGCGGGTCGTTTTTTCCTCAATCGAGGATCGGAGTCGGCTTGCCGGAGAGCAGATCGTCAATCACTTCCTGCTGGTTGGGGAACAAGTTCTCGGGCAGATCGTCCAGCGCAAACCAGCCGACCGCCAGCGACTCATCCGGTTGCGCTTGCAAAGTCCCGCTGTACTCGCGGCAGGTAAACGCAAACCGCACCATCGCCAACTGATGCCCGTTCGGCAAGTCCACGAAGCGCTCCTTGCCGCTGTACACGCCGAAAAACTCCAGCTTCCCAAGCCGCAGCCCGGTCTCTTCCCATACTTCGCGGCGGGCGGTGTCCTCAATTTTCTCCCCGAGTTCCATCAGGCCGCCGGGCAATCCCCAGAGACCGTTGTCTCGGCGCTGTTGCAACAGCAAACGACCCTCGCCGTCGAACACCATGACGCACGCGCCGTTTACAATCACGCGGGCATTGCCGACCATCGCCCGCAAATCCGAAATGTAATCCGCCATCTGTAACCTCCTGCTTCATTCCCTCCTATACTAACACAGAACGAACACAGAACGACACAGATGGCGCTTTACCATCTCATTACTTTACAAAGGAAAGCGACTTTGTTATGATCGATACGAAACTGGGTACTCTAGAAACGAATCATGCGAAAGGACGTGCACCCATGAGCCAATCCGTACATAACCAAGCAACCGCAGAACAAGTGATGCGCGAGCGTCACGCTGTCAAGAAGTACGACGCTTCCCATCAAATTCCGGAAGCCGAACTGAACGCCATCCTCGAACTGGCGGCGACCGCGCCGTCGAGCTGGAACTTGCAACACTGGAAACTCGTCGTGATCACCGACCAAGCCGTCAAGGAAAAACTCCTCCCGATCGCCTACGGACAACGTCAAGTCGTCGATGCGTCCGCCGTCATCCTCGTGCTCGGCGATCTCGAAGCGGACAAAAACGCGGTGCCGGTCTTCAAACCGGCGCTGGACGCAGGCTTCGTCCCGCAAGACGTCTATGACACGCTGCTCAGCCAAATCAACGCCGCGTACGACAACAACCCGCAAGGCGCGCGCGACGAAGCGATCCGCAACTCGTCGTACATCGCGATGCAGCTGATGCTGGCAGCCCGCGCCTACGGCTACGACACCTGCCCGATGGGCGGCTTTGACAAAGAGAAAATCGTCGAAGCGCTGAACGTGCCGTCCCGCTACATCCCGTCTGTCCTGATCTCGCTTGGCAAAGCGGCAGAACCGGCTCGTCCGTCCGCCCGCTTCGGCCTCGACCAAATCGTCGTCAAAAACTCGTTCTAAGAAAGAGACCCGCCGCCCTCACGCGAGCGGGTCTTTTTTGTCAGATCCCCTCATATCTTCTAGAAGGCTGTACATAGAAGGACAGGGGGGATTCACCAAGTGGAAGCGATTTCTCATAAACTCAACCCGCGCACCGTCGATTTCGTCAAATCCAAGACCGTGAAAAAAATGTTCATCGGCGGTCAATTCGTCGATTCTGTCTCCGGCAAAACGTTCCCGGTCTACAACCCGGCGAACAACCAAATCCTCGCGTACGTCGCCGAAGGGGACAAGGAAGACATCGACCGCGCCGTCGCGTGCGCCCGCGACGCGTTTGAAGCGGGCCCGTGGCACCGCATGATGCCGGCGGAGCGCGCGAAGTTGATCTACACCTTGGCAGACTTGATCGAGCGCGACTCCGACGTGTTCGCGGAGATCGAATCGCTCGACAACGGCAAGCCGATCTCCGAAGCCAAGGGTTTCGACGTGCCGATGACCGTCGAACATTTCCGCTACTACGCGGGCTGGGCGACGAAAATTCACGGCGACGTGATCCCGGTCAACGTGCCGAACATGCACAACTACGTCCGCCGCGAGCCGATCGGCGTCGTCGGGCAGATCATCCCGTGGAACTTCCCGCTGTTGATGGCGGCGTGGAAACTGGGCGCGGCGCTCGCGACCGGCTGCACCGTCGTCTTGAAACCGGCGGAGCAAACGCCGCTCTCCGCGCTCTACCTCGCGAAACTCGTCCAAGAAGCGGGCTTCCCGGCGGGCGTCGTCAACATCGTGCCGGGCTTTGGCGAAACGGCGGGCAACGCGCTGGTCACGCACCCGGACGTGGACAAAATCGCGTTCACCGGCTCCACCGAAGTCGGCAAGCTGATCATGAGCAACGCCGCCGTCGACCTGAAGCGCGTGTCGCTGGAACTCGGAGGCAAATCGCCGAACATCATCTTCCCGGACGCCGACTTCTCCCGTGCGGTACGCGGCTCGATGCAGGCGATCTTCTTCAACCAAGGCCAAGTCTGCTCGGCGGGTTCGCGCCTGTTCATCCACAAAAGCCAGTATGACAACGTGCTCTCCGACATGGTCACGCACGCAAGTTCGGTCCGCCAAGGCTTCGGGATCGACCCGAAAACCCAGATGGGGCCGCTGGTCTCCGAAGAGCAGGTAACCCGCGTCACCGGCTACATCGAAAAAGGGCTGGAGCAAGGCGCCAAGATCGCCATCGGCGGCGAGCGCGGCGAAGGCGACCTCGCGCGCGGCTACTTCGTTCGCCCGACGGTGTTTTACGACGTGCAAGACGACATGGCGATCGCGCAAGAGGAGATCTTCGGTCCGGTCGTCGCGGCGATGCCGTTTGACGACATCGAAGACGTCGTGCGCCGCGCCAACCGTTCCACCTACGGCCTCGCTGCGGGCGTCTGGACGGAGAACATGAAAACGGCGTTCACCGTCGCCAACTCGCTGAAAGCGGGCTCCGTCTGGATCAACTGCTACAACATGTTCGACGCCGCATCTCCGTTTGGCGGCTACAAACACTCCGGCATCGGCCGCGAGATGGGGCAGTACGCGCTGGAGAACTACACGCAGATCAAGAGCGTGTGGGTGAATTACAACTAAGAGCCGGTACGCGCGTGCCAGTTCGTTTTTTGGAAAAAAGGGCGGGGCCGCGGAGGTTCCGCCCTTTTTCATTGACAGGGGTAGACATCCGATGTATGCTAAACAAGGTTGAATGTTCACAAACTTCATACAGCAACTCTTATCCAGAGAGGTGGAGGGACTGGCCCTGCGAAACCTCGGCAACCGGTATTCATTGCAATACATGGTGCTAATTCCAGCAAAACGACCGCGAGTTCGTTTTGGCAGATAAGAGAGGATCTGTTTCCATTGTTATCGACAATGAGCCTCTTCTTGGACGCCTGAGAAGAGGCTCTTTTTATTTTTTCGAACTCACACGAGCAGAAGAAGGGGTGGAAAACCAAGTGAATTCACAGCATGCGTTTCGAGCGCGTTTGCGGTCTGATGTGTTGGTCGGGGACGGCGCGATGGCGACTCTGCTCTATTTGCAGGGCAATGCGATCGGCGCGTCCACCGAAGAGTTGTGTTTGACGGAGCCGGACTGGGTGCGGGACGTGCACGCGGCGTACCTGGAGGCGGGGGCCACCGTCATCGAAACGAATTCCTACGCGGCAAACCGCGATTCGCTCGCCCGCTACGGGTTGGAAACCCGCACGACGCGTATCAACCGCGCCTCGGTGCAGATCGCCCGTCAAGCGGTGGAAGAGTCGGGGCGCGAGGCGTTCGTCATCGGCTCCGTCGGCTCGATTCTCGCCGGGCGCGTGCGCGGCTCGGAGTGGGAAGAGTACCGCGACATCTACGAGGAACAAGCGGTCGCGCTGCTTCATGAGGGCGTGGACGGCTTGATCCTCGAGACCTTCTACGACCTCGAAGAGCTGCTGCTCGCTTTGGATGTGATCCGCCCGCTGGCGGCGTCGAGCGGCACGCCGATCATTTCGCAACTCTCGCTTCTTGAAGTCGGCCGCACCCGCGACGGCTATGAGCTGACGCAAGCGTTCCGCCAGCTCCAAGCGGCGGGCACCGACGTCGTCGGCCTCAACTGCCGCCTCGGTCCTGCCGAAATGCTCGGCTCCTTGGAAAAAGCGATCGTGCCCGAAGGCATGCCGATCTCCGTCTACCCGAACGCCGGGCGACTCGGCATGATCGACGGCAAAGTTCAATACAAATCAAACGCCGCCTACTTTGGCGATTATGCGACGCGCTTGCTCAACCAAGGCGTCGCGCTGATCGGCGGTTGTTGCGGCACCGCGCCGGAACACATCCGAGCCATCGCCGACTCCGTGGCGGGCCAAAAGCGCGTGCCGCGCATCAACCCGGTGCTGCAAACCCGCGTGGAAACGCCGGAGCGCGAGACCCCGCGCATCGAATTCCCGCCGACCGCCAACATCGTCGACTTGGTGAAGCAGCGCCACACGATCATCGTCGAATACGACACGCCCCGCGATCTCGACATCGAGAAGTACATCGCCGGCTCCAAAGCGCTCCAAGAAGCGGGCGCCGATGCGATCACGCTCGCCGACAATTCGCTGGCGACCACCCGCGTCAGCAACATGGCGCTCGGCGCGATCTTGAAGCGCGAACTCGGCATCGAGGCGATCGCGCACGTCGCCTGCCGCGACCGCAACTTGATCGGGCAGCAATCGCATCTCTTGGGCCTGCATGCGCTGGGGCTGAACCAAGTGCTCGTCATCACCGGCGACCCGGCGCGCGTCGGCGACCTGCCGGGGGCGACTTCGGTGTTCGACCTCTCTTCGTTCGACTTGGTTCGCATGGTCAAACAACTTAATGAAGGAATTGCGTTCTCCGGGCGTCGAATGAAGAACAAAGCCCGCTTCGTCGTCGGAGCCGCGTTCAACCCGCACGTGCGCAACTTGGAACCGGCGATTGCCCGCTTGGAGCGCAAAGTGGAAGCGGGCGCGGACTTCATCATGACGCAGCCGGTGTACGACGCGGAGACGCTGCTGGCGATCCGCGAAGCCACGAAGCACATCCCGGTGCCGATCTTCATCGGGGTGATGCCGCTGACCGGCCCGCGCAACGCCGAGTTTCTGCACAACGAAGTGCCGGGGATCAAAATCGCCGAGTCGACGCTTCAGCGCATCAAGCGCTTCGAGGGCGTGGAAGCCCGTCACGAAGGCGTGCAGATCGCCAAGGAACTGCTCGACGTCGCCGTTCAACACTTCAACGGCCTCTACTTGATCACGCCGTTCAATTACTATGACATGACTGTGGAATTGACCCGATACGTCCGGGAAATCACGTCGCCGCAAGCGGAAATCGCCGCTGCGGCCGACCCGTTGCACCATCGCCACGGATTGGGTTGCAACTGCTGCTGAGAATCGAACACGTAAGGGAGTGAGTGAGATGAAATACGGATTCTGGTTGCCGATCTTCGGCGGATGGCTGCGCAATGTGGACGACGAGAACATGCCGCCGACCTTCGACTACGCAAAACAAGTCATTCAAAAAGCAGAGCAGTGGGGCTTCTCCACGACGCTGATCGCCGAGCTCTACCTCAACGACATCAAAGGCCCGGAGCAAGACGTGCTCGAAGCTTGGTCGACCGCCGCGGCGCTCGCCGCCGTCACCGAGAAGATCGAGATCATGACCGCCGTGCGTCCTGGCTATCACAACCCGGCGGTTTGCGCCAAGCAAGCGGCGAACATCGACCGGATTTCAAACGGTCGCTTCACCCTGAACATCGTCTCGGCGTGGTGGGCGGAAGAAGCGCGCCAGTACGGCGGCCACTTTGCCGAGCATGACGAGCGCTACGAGCGCACGCAGGAATTCGTCGACGTGCTCAAAGGTCTCTGGACGCAGGAAACCTTCTCGTACCAGGGCCGTTTTTACAACGTGGAGAACGCGAAACTGTCGCCGAAGCCGGTGCAGCGCCCGAACCCGATCCTCTACGCGGGCGGCGAATCGGAGCGCGGCAAGAAACTGATCGCCGAGTCCTGCGACGCCTACGTCATGCACGGCGGCACGGTGGAGGAAGTCCGCACCAAGATCGCCGACATGAAAAAACGCCGCGCCGACGCCGGCCTCCCGCCGTTCGCATCGTTTGGCATGGCGGCGTACATCATCTGCCGCGACACCGAAGAAGCAGCGCAAGCGGAATTGGCGCGCATCACCGACGTCAAGGACGACCTCAGCGGCTACGCGGGCTTCCAAGACTTCACGTCGAAATCGCAATTGGAGCAGCAGATCACGCTCCAAGACTACAGCGTCTCCAACCGCGGCCTGCGCCCGGCGCTGATCGGCACGCCGGAGCAGATTCAAGCGAAGATCCGCGAGTACGAGGAAGCCGGCGTCGACCTGCTGCTCCTGCAATTCTCTCCGCAACTGGAAGAGATGGAGCGCTTCGCCCGCGATGTTATGCAGACAGTCAAAACCGTATAAATTCTCTGGTAAAAAAAGGCCCGGCGGCGATGCCGGGTTTTTTTGCGTTCAACATGATTTCGTCATCTGGGTTTGGTACACTAGGGGGCAATCTTAACGAAAAGAAGGTTGACAAAACCATGAAGCCATTGTTGCTGAAGGTATTGCGAAGCCCTTTTGTCTTCTATACGGTGTTTATGATCCTGAAATCCCTGCACGTGCGGCAGTGGATGTACGAAGACACCACGTTTTGGAGCGTGGTGGGGGTGGAGCTCAGTGCGTTTGTCCTGTTGTTCGGGCTGGTGGAACTGTTGTTCCGACGGGGCAAGAACGTCGTCTATTTCCTGCTCAGTTTCCTGCTTTCCACGATCTACTTGGCGGTGCTGGTCTACTACCGGCAGTTCCACCGAATTCCGCCGATTGAGTCGCTGTATCTGCTCGGTGAAGCCGAATCGGTGGGAGATTCGATCGCGGTGCTGTTGAACCCGACCGATGCGATCATGTACATCGATTTGCTGGTCGTGCTGGTGCTGACGGTGATCCGCAAACCGATTTTCACCACGCCGGGGCTGTTCCCGCGCAAAGTCTGGGGCGTCGTGCTGGCGCTCTCGCTCTTGGTGTCGACGTGGAACATCTACGCCAAGAGCGAGCAAGACTCGCTCGACCCGTCGAAGCTCGCCAAGGATGTCGGGCTCCTCAACGCCGAAGCGTTTCAAGCGATCAAGGAGACGCGCAGCAACCAGTACGACACCGGTCCGATCACGCAAGACACGATCAACGACCTCAAGGAGATCACCGACCCGGCGCAACTGCGCGATTTCGGGGCGGCGAAAGGCAAGAACCTAATCGTCATCCAGTTGGAGTCGTTCCAAAACTTCGTGCTCGGCAAGCAGATCGACGGGCAAGAGATCACCCCGAACCTCAACAAGTTGCTCGGGGAAAGCCTGTACTTCGACCATTTCAACTCGATGATCGGGCAAGGCAACACGTCCGACGCCGAGTTCATCACCAACACGTCGCTGTATCCGCTGGAGAACGGCGCGATGTCGACGATCTACAAGGACAAAGACTTCCCGAGCCTCCCGAAACTGCTTGAGAGCAACGGGTACGACGCGTTCACCATGCACGTCAACGATGCGAGTTTCTACAACCGCAACCAGATGTATCCGAACATGGGCTACAACCAGTATTATGACAAATCCTATTTCGGCAGCGACGACGTGATCGGCATGGGCGCGAGCGACAACGTGCTGTACAGCAAGTCGATTCCGCTCTTGAAGGAGCGCGCCGACCGCGGCCAGCCCTTCTACGCCAACTACGTCACGCTCTCCAGCCACCATCCGTTTAAACTGCCGGACGGTGCCGATGACTTGAAAGTGCCGGCGGAAGACCAAGGCACGATGCTCGGCGATTACCTGCATGCGGTACACTATACCGATGCGGCGCTGGGGACGTTTTTTGACCAGTTGAAAGCAAACGGCCTCTGGGACAACACCGTGATCGCGCTCTACGGCGACCACTTCGCGTTTCACGCCGAGTCGGCGTCGGAGGAAGACCGCCAAGCGATCGCCAAGTTGACCGGGCATCCGTACGACACGACCGACATGTTGAACATCCCGATGATCATGCACGTGCCGGGCGTCAAGGGCGAAACGTTGCATAACGTCGGAGGTCAAGTCGACACGCTGCCGACGCTCGCCAACTTGCTTGGAATTTCGCTTGGCGACCAGATTCACTTCGGGCAAGACTTGCTCAACCAGACGCACAACCGCATCGGCGAACTGTTCTACCTGCCGACGGGGTCGTTTGTGCAAGACGATCTGCTGTATCTGTCGGACGGCTCTGTGACGATCAACCTCCAATCCCATGAACGCCAAGAGGGTACCGAGGAGTACAGTTCTTCCATGACCAAAGTTTTGGAATTGGAACGGTTGTCCCGTTCCTATATTGAACGCTTGCCCGCAAGGAAGAAAAGCTGATGCCCAGTAGGGTGTCAGCTTTTTCTCTTCTCGGGGATTAATCCGGTTTATTAATGGTTTATGAATGGAGGAAGTTTGGATTTTTTGTCGAAGTAGTGCGAGAGTGACAGAGGGTGGGGAAGGGGTGGGTTCGAATATGGTCAAGAACAGAGACAGCGTGGATGAAAGCGCGCTCAAGGTTCTGTCCTACCATCTAGACCAGATGAGCAACTATATGACCGACATCATCACCGTTTTGACCAGAGAAGCTGTGATCGAGTACGCCTCTCCTTCATATATGAACGTCTTGGGCGTGGATGCGAGCCAAGCCGTGGGCCGGAGCGCTTTTGATTTTGTGCATGAAGCGGATGTGGAACTTGCCGAAGCGATGTTTCAAAACGTGCTGGACACGCAATCGACGATTCGGCTCGAGACGCGGTTTTTGTCTGCCAACGGTTGGATTGACGCCGAGGTGACGGGTTCGCCGGTGCTCGATGAATCGGGGAACCTCACACACGTGATCTGCATCGGACGGGACATCAGCGAACGCAAACTTGCCAAGCAACTGTTGGAAGAGAGCGAGCAGCGGTATCGCTCGCTGTTCGATCATCATCCTGATGCGATTTTCTCGCTCGATCTGGAGGGCCGGTTGGTGTCGCTGAACCAAGCGTGCGGCACGATCACGGGCCATAGTTTGGAGGAGTTGCTGTACCGGCCGTTTCTGGAGCTTGTTTCCGAGGCGGACCGCGAGCTCTCGGCTGAGAAGTTCCGCCTGGCCAAATTGGGCCTGACGACGGGAACCTATGAGACACGTTTGCTGAACGTGCGGGGAGAAGAAGTCGAAGTGCAAGCGCTCAAACTTCCGATCTTCGTCAATGGAGAAGTGGTGGGCGTCTACGGGATGATCAAGGACGTGACCGCATTCAACCAGATGCAAAACGGCTTGAAGCGGATGGCGTATCACGATGATCTGACGGGGCTGCCGAACCGGCGATGGATGACGCAGGCGATTGAAGACTCGATCGTTCGCGCGCAGAAGAACCGTACGATTTCAGCTTTGTTATATTTGGATATTTCACGCTTCAAAAACATCAACGACTCGTTCGGGCATGCGTTCGGCGACCGCTTCCTGATCAAGGTGGCAGAGCGTCTGCAAGAGGAGTGTTCCGCGCGGGGGCTCGTCGTCTCCCGTCTGATCGGGGACGAATTCACCGTCTTGATTTCGGACCGCAAGACGTTCGCGGACATTATGGACACTCTCTCGTACTTGCTGCATGCATTGGGTCAACCGTTCGATATTGAGGGCAAAGAGATGTTCATGACCCCGCATGTGGGTGTGGCGCTGTATCCGACGCACGCCCATGACGCGGAGACGCTGTTGAAACACGCGGGCGCTGCCGTCCACAAAGCCAAGCTCAGCCGCCAGCACATCGAGATCTACAGCCATTCCGACCGCGACCCCGCCGAGCTGTTTTCGTTGGAATCCGACTTGCGGATCGCCGTCGCCAACAAAGACTTCGTGTTGTACTACCAACCCAAAGTCAACATTCAAAACGGCAGCGTCGACAGCGTGGAAGCGCTGATTCGCTGGATGCACCCGGAGCGCGGCGTCGTCTCACCGGGCGACTTCATTCCGCTTGCCGAAGAGACGGGGCTGATCATCAAGCTCGGCGAGATCGCGCTGGAGTTGGCTTGTCAGCAGGCGAAGGCTTGGCAAGACGAAGGCCATCCCTTGCGGGTGGCGGTGAACGTGTCGGCGATGCAGTTTCACCAAGAGGACTTCGTCGAACAAGTGTTGGACAAACTCCGGCAGACCGGGTTGCCGCCGAAGCTTTTGGAATTGGAGATCACCGAAAGCGTGGTCATGGGGGACGTGGAACGAGTCAAGGACACGATGACCCACTTGTCCCAACTGGGCATCTCCATCTCGATCGACGATTTCGGCACCGGGTATTCCTCTCTGCAGTACTTAAACTTATTCCCCATTCAAACCCTCAAAATTGATCGTTCCTTTGTGCAGAGCATCGAATCCCGAACCAGCCAAGCTCCGATCGTCTCCACGATCATCGCCATGGCGCAAACCCTCGGCTTGGAAGTCATCGCCGAAGGGGTGGAGACGGAGGAACAGGTGGATTTTCTCTGGAAGCACGGTTGCAACTTGGTGCAGGGCTTTATCTACTTCCGTCCGATGCCGGCGGAACAGGTGATTTCGAAGATTATTGCTCTGCCGGCCCTAACAAAAAGCTGACGTCCTGAGGACGTCAGCTTTTTTGTTGATTAGTTTTGCTTCCAGA
Organism: Tumebacillus flagellatus; assembly: GCF_000714935.1. Classification (GTDB taxonomy): domain Bacteria; phylum Bacillota; class Bacilli; order Tumebacillales; family Tumebacillaceae; genus Tumebacillus; species Tumebacillus flagellatus. The sequence goes on along the minus strand of NZ_JMIR01000018.1, from coordinate 2,025 downwards.
CTTCGGTGCCGTCTTGAAGCAGTTGGTAGTCATGCTCTTGCGCCGCTTCCATGATCTCGGCGTATCCCCAGAAGTCCGGGGAAACGTCCGACCACAGGGACGGTGCGTCGACGTGTTGCACGTGGCGCCCCAGCACGCGGTTCATGATCACAACCGTTTCGGCGCGGGTGATCGCTTGGTCCGGGCGGTAGGTTTGGTCCGGGTATCCGGTCACAAAACCTGCGAGTTCCGCCTGGGCGATGAATTGGCGCGCCCAATGGCTGCCGATGTCGGAGAAGTTCGTGTCCAGAGCGGTCGGAAGCTGTTTGAGCTTCGCGATGACCACTGCCATTTCGGCACGGGTGACTTCTGCATCCGGACGGAAGGAGCCGTCCGGATTGCCGATCATGATCTTCTGACCGAAGACTTTCGCAATCGAGCTGTACGCCCAGTGCGAAGTTTGCAGGTCGGTGAAGTTCGGCGTTGCCGATTTGCCGGCGTCATCCGGCAGCAGGCGTGCGAGAATCGCCGCCAACTCGGCGCGGGTGAGGTGTTGGTCAGGGCCGAACGTGCCGTCCGGGTAGCCGTAGATGTACGGTTTGTGGACACCGGAAGCGGCAGACGCTTGCGTCATGTCGTAGTTCATTTGCACGATCGTTTGCCCGACGTGAATCAGACCGTTGCGGATGTAGCTCGTGTCGCCTTGCGCTTCATCCCGGAGGTCTTGGCGGCTGTCGTAGAGCAGATAGCCGTCTTTTTCCGAGATCATGTAGTAATCGGCATCCGGGTAGACCATCCAACCGTATTGACCGCCGTCACGGGTGGTTTGCGGGTTGTGGTTTTGGTTCGGAGCCATGTCGGGAAGTTCCGGAAGCGGGACAGGCGTGTTCGGCGTGCGGCCTTTGTCGCGGTTGAGTTGGGTGTCAGCCCAGTACAGCGTGGTTTTGACACCGTCGATCGGTTGGTGCGTGATCGAATCGCGGACGACGCCGAACGGGTCGATCAATTGAATTTGGATGGTGGCCGAGCCGCTGCCGTCGATCGTCAGGGTCGCTTTTTGACCGGCGAGTTTTTCACCGTTCGGAGCGACCACGTTCAAGACCATCGAGTACGTGCCGGCCGGAACGTTCGGCAGTTGGAACGTGCCTTTGCTGTCGATCGGGATGGCCGGCAGGTTCAGCGGTTTGCCGTCCGTGCCGAGGATCGTCGCGGACATGTTCAGGGTGGAGCCGATTTTCTTCGTCAGGTCTTCCATCGAAGAGCCCGGATTGGAACCGCCGCCGGTGACCACGACCGTCACTTTGCCGTTTCCGTTACCGTTTCCGGTTCCCGGAGTTGCGCCCCCGTTGTTTTGCGCAGGAGTGCGGGTGACCGTCACGGTGTACGTCTTGGTCGTGCCGTCTTGCGCGGTGACCACGACGGTGATCGGGTTCTCGCCGGTTTTCAGCTTGATTTCAGAAGAAGCTTGACCGCTGGCGACGATTGCACCGTTTACCGTTACGGTCGCGTTGGAATCAGCAGTGGTCGGGGTGACGGTCAAATTGTTGACCGATGCGCCCACCGTTGCGGTGTACGCGATCGTTCCGGAAGCGAAGACAGGCTTCAGAGCACCGCTGCTCAGTTGCAGGTTGCTCAAGTCGGCATTGCCGGACGGAGCGCGGTTCACGGTGATCGTGTACGTCTTCGGCGTTCCGTTTTCAGCGGTGACCGTCACGGTGATGATGTTCTCGCCGGAATGCAGAGCAATCGGCTGCGAAGCATCGCCGCTGGCGACACCCTTCGAATTCACGGTTACGGTCGCGGTGGAATCAGCAACCGTCGGAGTGACGGTTACATCGGTGACTTCGTTGCCGACATTCACCGTGTAGGAAACGGTTTTCGCAGCGAAGACCGGATCAAGGGTGCCCGCGCTGACTGTCAAATTGCTCAGGTCGTTGTTGCTGGAACCTGCGCGAATGACGGTCAAGGTGTACGTCTTGGTTGAATGATCTGCCGCCGTGACCACCACCGTGATGGTGTTGGAGCCGACGTCCAGATGTTGGTTCG
>NZ_JMIR01000017.1 GCF_000714935.1 Tumebacillus flagellatus | reverse complement strand
CCCGAAGTTCCCGAAGTTCCCGAAGTTCCCGAAGTCCCCGAAGTCCCCGGTTGTGCAGCTCCCATAGCCCATGGGGTTCCCATGGTTCCTGCTGTTCCAGGAATCCCCGCAATGTTTGGAACTCCCTGAGCTCCACCCGTTCCTCCGGTTCCTCCCGGTTCCCCGCCGCTTTTGCCTCCGAACTCAGGGGAGGGTGTGGGAGTGGCGGGTTCGAGGGGAAGGTTTTCTTTTTTGAAAATGGGCGTGAGGGTCTTCGTGACCAGCCCCTCCAGCTTTTGATCCGCTTGAGCAGGTGTCACGTATTCTTTCACATCTTGGGAGCGCGCTTTGATCGCGCCGCTGGCCCCCACTTGCAAAATCGACGAGTTCGACAAAGAGTTGATCCGTAACGACCCGATCGAGATCGTCTGCGTGACGCGCATCGCGCCACCTCCCTCTCCCTAGACTCCAGTCAAGATGTTATCGTCGATCAGATCGTTGTCATTCGTGTTCGTCGAACTGACGACGTTGTACGTTTGCGGGAAGTCACCCGTGTTGAACGAGCCGGAACCTGAGTAGGTTTTGGCGGTCGTCTTCGGCGCGATTACGCCGACATCCCCGATGTGCAACACTCCCCCGGACGAAACGTTGATCACTTTCAGCGTTCCTAAAATGGCGGGCACGACGCCACCACCACCCTTCTCCCGTCAACGTTCTTATCCGTATCTTATGCAAGGCGTTCCCCCATGGGTGAGTGCCCGCACGTCTTTCCCTCCCGCGCCATAGCCTATTTTAGCAAGACATCTGCCCAGCCAATTTTCCAAGGAGGCTTCCCCTATGTTCCCGCGCAACAAATCCCGGCAAACGGTCGTCGGCGGCGTCAAAGTGATCTTTCTCGCCAACAGCGCCGTGCTGCAAGTCGGCGATGTGTACGGCTGCGTGGACCCGTTCTCCTATTCTGAAGCGTACGGAGGCTATCGCGGCGCTCCCAGCTTCATCACCAAGGAAACCGCCGAACCGGTCAACACCCGGCTGCACTTCGCCAACCAAGCGGACGAAGACACCACCGACTTCAACTTCTTCGGGGAAGGCCAAGAAGCGATCATCCCCAACGTTCGAGGTGAAAAAGCGCGATGAAAATCAAAATGTACGTCGAAAACACAGGCGATTTGAAAATCGGCGACGTCAAAATCAACTCGCTCTCGTCGTCGGCGATCGTGATCTTCGGCGACGCCGAGTGCTTCACCCCGACCAACATCTCGATCACCCGCGGTCAAACCACGCCGATCACAGTGGCGCAAACCGGCCCCGGCGGCCCGGTCGGCGCGATTCGCTGAGCCGGACGACGCACGCACGGTTGTCCGCCGACATATCCTAGTAGAGATTCAAAATCTCTCAGGAAGGAGGACAACTCATGCCTTCCATCATCGGAGGACCTCTCAAAATCGTCAGCAACTCCGGCGAGCTCGTCTTTGGCGACACCGGGTTCATCGCTCCGAAAACCGCCAGCAAATCGTATTCCGGTTCCGGCGGCGGTCTCACCGGCGACTTCGGCGTCTCCATCACCGGCCTCTCCAGCACAAACACGGTGGACATCGACGGGATCGACAACAACACGGTGGCGGGAGTCTAGCCCCTCCTCCGTCAAAAAAAGACCCTTCTCCGCTTGGGAGAGGGTCTTTTCCGTACACGCGCCGCTTACGCGAGAGCTTTTTTCAGTTCTTCGGTCAAGAGCGGCACGATGTCGAACAGGTCGCCGACGATGCCGTAATCCGCCACTTTAAAAATCGGAGCTTCCGGGTCTTTGTTGATGGCGACGATGACTTTGGAGTTGGACATGCCCGCCAAGTGCTGGATCGCGCCGGAGATGCCGCACGCAATGTACAGGTCCGGAGTTACCACTTTGCCGGTTTGGCCGATTTGCAGCGCGTAGTCGCAGTAGTCTGCGTCGCAAGCGCCGCGGGATGCGCCAACGGCTGCACCCAGTACGTCCGCCAACTCTTGCAGCGGCTTGAAGCCGTCTGCCGATTTCACGCCGCGGCCGCCGGAGACGATGATCTTCGCTTCGGACAGGTCGACGCCGCCGGTGGATTTTTTGACGACTTCCTTGATGAACGTGCGCAGGGAGTCAGCCGGGAGTTCAACAGAAACGTTGACCACTTCGGCGGTTTTGCCCGCTTCCGGCTCGGATTTCTCCAAGTTGTTCGGACGAACGGTTGCGAAGACGAGGTCGCCTTCGACGACATTCTTGGTGAACGCTTTGCCCGCGTAGATCGGACGGGTGAAAGTCAAGTTGCCGCCGTCCACTTCAACGCCGATGATGTCGGATACGGCGCCTGCGCCAAAGCGCGCTGCAAGTTTCGGAGCGAGGTCGCGGCCGATCGCGGAGTGCGCGAGGAACACGACGTTTGCTTTCGATTCGTTGATGACCGCTTCCAGAGCTTTTGCATACGCATCCGGAACGTAGTTTTCAAGCGCTGCGTTTTCCACGACGAAGACTTTCTGTGCGCCGTATTGCGCGAGGGCGTCTGCGTGCGCCGCCGCGCCGCTGCCGGTGAGGATTGCTGCATATACAGAGCCGCCTTCTGCAAGTTTCTTCGCTGCGGAAAGGGCTTCAAAAGTGACATTGCGCAGACCGCCGTTGCGGAGGTCAGCCAGTACGAGAACGTTTCTGCTCATGGGTTCTGCTCCTCTCTGTATGTCAGGGTTCCGGTCCGATTACAGGACTTTGGCTTCGTTTTTCAGCAGGTTGACAAGTTCCGTGACGCGTTGGCCGTTGTCGCCTTCGAGGATGCGGCCTGCGGATTTCGCAGCCGGGAGGAAGGTTTCTTTCACGGAAGCTTTGGACGCAAGGGATGCATCAACGCCAAGGTCGCCTGCGGACGGGGTTTCCAGCGGTTTTTTGTTCGCTTTGCGGATCCCGATCAGAGACGGGTAACGCGGGTCGTTCAGGCCTTGTTGGCAGGTGACGAGCAGCGGCAGTTTCGCGCCGACCACTTCGAGGTCGCCCTCTGCGTCGCGGTGCGCGACGACGTCGGTGCCGTTGATTTCAAGCTTGGTGATCGTGGAGATGTGCGCGATGTTCAGCAGTTCCGCCAAACGGACTGCCGTTTGACCGGAGCCGGAGTCAACCGCTTGGTTGCCGGTGAGGATGATGTCGAATTCCTTGTCCTTGAAGTAGGACGCCAGAACATTGGAAACTTTGTATTCATCGCCGAGCAGCGCTTCGTCGGTGATGTGAACCGCTTCGTCAGCGCCCATCGCCAATGCGGTGCGCAGCGCTTCTTGCGCGCGTTCCGGGCCGACGGTGACGACGGTCACTTGGCCTCCGAGTTCGTCGCGGAGTTTAATCGCTTCTTCAACCGCGTACTCATCGTACGGGTTCAGAACAAAACGAACGCCGTCTTCCTTCACGGAACCGTTTTCAACGACGATCTTCTCTTCGGTATCAAACGTTTGTTTGAGAGCTACGAAAATATTCATGGTGGGAAACTCCTTTCAGAGTGGGGTTCGTTACTTTTGACGGACCGGTTGACCGGCGAGACCGCCGATCATCAGCTCGCACACCTGCGGAATCAAGGAAAGCAGATCGTATTTCGCGCCTGTCAAAATCCAAGCGGTGATCGTCTCATCCATTGTACCAAAGATCATGCGTCTTGTGATGCGCGCATCGAGCCGCTCGGTGAAAACGCCGGCCTCGATGCCCTTGGCGATCACCTCGTCGATGATCGTGTAATACGGCTTGATGATGTCGCCGATCTGTTTGCGCATCTCGGCGTTGCTTTGGCGCAGATGCACCTGAGTAAACATCGCGAGGTCCGGCTTGGTGCCCAGCGTCTCAAAGTAGACGGTGACCAACCGCTTCAAACAAGCGACCGGGTCCTCCATCCCCTGCAACTCCTCGCTGAGCCGGTCGACGATGGTGCCGATCGTCTCGCGAAGGATGGAGATCAAGATGTCTTCCTTATTCTTAAAGTAGAGATAGACAGTACCGTCCGCGACCCCGGCTTCCCGCGCGATCTTGGAGATCGGGGCGTTGTGGTAACCGGCTTGCCCGATCACCTTGACGGCGGCGTTCAAGATCGCTTCGTACTTTTCATTGTTTTTTTTCTGTGCGATCGTTCTCACCTCAATGAATGAGTGTCCATTCATTCCATGATTCTATTTTAGAACAGTCAGTCAAAACCGTCAACCGTCCGTTCGGTTTACAGGAGAAAAAAATGAAAAGGCACGTCGCTTTCCTGTTGGCGTGCCCTTGCCAAGCACCTGCTCCTCACAGGCACAAGGATTTCCAGTTCCTCACATCGGCAGGGTGAACCAAAACTCACTGCCCTTCGCCCCATCCTCCCGCTCTCGTACTCCAATCTGCCCGCCGTGCAGTTCCACCAACGACCGCGCAATCGCCAGTCCAAGTCCGGCCCCGCCGGACTCCCGATTGCGCGATTTGTCGGTTCGATATCCGCGCTCAAAAATCCGCGTGCGCTCTTCCATCGGCACGCCTTCCCCTTGGTCGCGCAACGCAATTTCCACTGCCTGCTCCGTCTTGCGTCGCACCGCCACTTGCAAAACGCCGCCCTCCTTGGTATGCCGCACGGCGTTTTGCAACAGATTTCCGATCACCCGCGAGACTTTTTCCGGCATGATCCGAAGCTGGGGCAACTCCGTTTCCATCTGCACCTCCACTCGCAATTTCTTCTCTCGAAGCAAGAGGGCGTGGCTGTCCAACACTTCCACCAGCACTTGTTCCAGATGCGCCCAGACGGGAACAAACTGCTCTTGACGCGCCTCCAGTTTGGAGAGTTCAAACAAATCCTCAATCATCGCGCCCATGCGCTTCGTCTCCGCATGAATGGTCGCCAAGTACTGCCTCACCGATTCCGGGTCCTGCACCACGTTGTCTTGCAACGCTTCCACGAACGACTGAATGGATGAGAGCGGCGTCCTTAGATCATGCGACACGTTGGCCACCAACTCCCGACGTGCCCGTTCCCCCTCTTGAAGTTGTTGAAAACTCCGATGCAAGCGGTTCCCCGTCTCTTGCAGCGCGACCGCCAACCGACGGACTTCCGCCGGCCCTTGCACCGGCACTTTCAACTCCTCAAACCGGCGGTCTCCCACTTTCTCCGCCGCTTGTACCAACGCTTTCATCGACCGCACAATCGGCGCCGTCATCAGCCAATACGCTGCAAGCGACAACAATCCACCCGCAAGCGCAAACCCGGTCAGCCAACTCGTTTGTTCAAACGTCAAGATCATTTTCCGATAGCCGATCAACAAAGCCCCGACCAACAAGCCGAGGCTGACAACGCTGATTATGAGCAATTGGGTTCTCATCTTCATCTGCCTGATTCCTCATGGACCTCAAACCGATAACCGATGCCCCATACCGTATGGATGTAACGCGGATTTGTCGGGTTGGGCTCGACTTTTTCCCGCAAGCGGCTTACCAACACCGTCACCGCGTTCGCATCTCCGCTGTGTTCCGATTCCCATACCAGATCGAGCAATTGCATGCGTGAAAATACCTGTCCGGGACGCTTCGCCATCACGTGCAGCACCTCGAATTCCTTGAGTGTCAATTCGACCGCCTCCCCTTGAACCCAGATCCGTCGCGTCTGCGGGTCGATCGTCAATCCCGTAAACTCCAACAGCCCGGTCTCCGCTTTGCCTGCCGTCTCCCCTTCTGCGCCCCCTCTCTTGACACGGCGCAAGATGATGCCGACACGCAGCGCCAATTCACGCGGCGAAAACGGCTTGACAAGGTAGTCGTCCGCTCCGATCGTCAATCCCATGAGCCGGTCGCGCTCTTCCGTGCGGGCGGTCAACATAATGATCGGCACATCCGACTGTTGACGAATCCGCTCACAAAGCTCCCATCCATCGAGGCGCGGTAACATGAGGTCGAGCACCACCAAATCGGGGGTTTGCTTCGCAAACGTCGCCCAACCTTCTTCACCGTCTGCCGCCAACAACACCCGATACCCGTCGCGTTCCAGATACCGACGGCACACATCGCGAATGTTCGCTTCATCTTCTACGACCAGCACGGTGTCACTCACCTATTTCCTCTCCTTCTTCCGGCTTCCAAAGCGGATGATGCTCCTCGGCCCACGTTTTCAACACTCGTCCGCGCATCATCCCCTGCAGAGCATGTCGCGTCGGCTTATACACCGCAGCCAAAAACACGTGTCCTACCACTTGCACCGACAACAAATAGAACAACAATTTATGCCAATTATACAAAAACTCCCGCGTCTGAAGGGAGATCCATTGGCTTTTCCAGACGAGAAACCCCGTACACGCCATGCCGGTCAACAACAAAATCGCCACCAAAAAATTCAACTTCTGCCCGCCGTTGAACTTGTAAGCTCGCTTGGTGCGCCCTGCAAGGAAGTCCACCTCCATGCTCCTCCAATGCGTCATCTCGCGGAAAAAAGCGGCCAGTTGTTGCCGCCACACCCATACCAGCGACCACGGGACGATCATCAACAGCAAGCCCGTCCAATCATGCACCGTCCGCACGGCGAACCTCCACGCGCCAAGGGATTCACGGAGCCATTCGACATGCAGACACAACCCCGTGCTCCACAGCACGAGAAACAACAAGGCCACCACCGCATGCAAGAAGCGTTCCGGCCCGTTAAACCGCTGTACCCACTTCATCGCGCCGTCACCCCGTCCACGTTATAGCCGTATCGCTCCCAATAGCCGAGATGCTGATGATCGGTAAACTCGATGCGGTAGACCCACTTCGCGCCTTTGTACCCGAACATGCGCGGGATGATTGCGCGTAACGGATACCCTTGCGGAGCGGGAAGGTCCTTTCCGTAGATGCCGTACGCGAGCAACGTTTCTTCTTCCATAGCCTCTGCCAAGGACAAACTTTCCGTGTACACGCCGCCCAACGAGTAAAACGTCACATGGGTCGCCGTTTGCATCGGGCGCACCTGCTGAATCAACTCGCGCATCTTCACACCCGTCCAGCGCACGTTTTTGATCCCCCACCCCTCGACGCAATGGAAATCGGAGACCTGCTCCACTTCCGTCAAAGCGTGTTTCAACTCTGCAAATGACCACGTAACAGGATTCGCGACCAACCCGTCCACCGTCAGCCGATAATCGGCGAGCTGCACGTTGGGAGTCGGCTCCACTGAATTGATCCGAAAATTCTCCAACGCTCGAAATCCGTCCGCCCCTGTGCCGCCGAGCGTCGATTTCAAGACATCCTTAACGCTGGTGCCTCCGAAAAGATACGTCATATACCCCGACAGCGAGAGACCCGCAAGCCCAAGCCCACACGCTTTCAAAAAACGACGCCGCGTCATACGTTCTTGCTCATTCATCTTCGTGACCTCCTTTCTCCCAGTATATCCGAGCCCGCTACTAGAACCCTTGCTCAATTCTTACAAAAGTCTTGCAAAAAAAAAGCGCCGGATTGAACTCAACTCCGACGCTATTGCCACATCTTATCGATCCCCGATAAACTCAGAGACGATTTCATAAGAACGCAAACGCTTCTGGTGGTCGAAGATCTGACCGTTGACGATCATCTCGTCCGCTTGGGTGTCGTCGAGGAACTGTTGCAGGCGTTTCCGGACGGTTTCCTTGCTGCCGACGATCGACGAACCGATGCGCTGTTTGAGCGCGAGCAATTCGTAGTCGGACGCGACGTCCTCGATGCGCGCGATCGGCGGTTGCAGTTTGCCGGGGCGTCCGCGCAACAGGTAGAGAAACTGCTGTTGCATCGACGTCGCGAGGAATTCTGCTTCTTCGTCCGTATCGGCGGCGCAGACGTTGACGCCCACCATCGCGTACGGCTTGTCGAGCATGTCGGACGGGCGGAAGTTTTTGCGGTAGATCTCCAGCGCCGAGAGCGTGAATTCCGGCGAGAAGTGGCTGGCAAACGCGTACGGCAAGCCGAGCAGCGCCGCCATCATCGCGCCGTAGTCGCTGGAGCCCAAGATGTAGATCGGGATGTCCAAGCCCTCGCCCGGCGTGGCGCGAACGGGCATCCGCTGCGGTTCCACGGGCGGTTTCAGATAATCCCGCAATTCTTGGACGAGCTCCGGGAAGTCTTCGCCGTTGCTCGTCAAGCCGCGGCGCAGCGCGCGCATCGCCGCTTGGTCGGAGCCCGGCGCGCGGCCGAGGCCCAAATCGATGCGCCCCGGATACAGCGATTCGAGCGTCCCGAACTGCTCGGCGATCACGAGCGGCGCGTGGTTGGGCAGCATGATTCCGCCCGACCCGACGCGGATCGTCTTGGTGCCGCCTGCAATGTATCCGATCACGACGGAGGTCGCGGACGACGCGATCCCGGTCATGTTATGGTGTTCCGCCAACCAGTACCGGTTGAAGCCCCACTTCTCGGCGTGTTGCGCGAGTTCCAAGGAGTTGCGCAGCGATTCGGCAGGGGTGCTCCCTTCGGTGACCGGCGAAAGGTCCAACACGGACAGTTTGATCTCATGAAGTTGTTTTGACATGGCGTGATTCACCCTCCCTATGTAGGCTCTTGGTACTACTGTGCCCTGATTATAAAAAATGACGGCTTGCAGATTCTGCAAGCCGTCATACGGTTCTTGAATTCCAAATATGTATCCCGCCTGTGCCGTCGAGCTCTGTGTTTCCGAACCTGCCATCAGCAGGTGGGTGACCCGTCACAGATTCTGACTTCCCATTCGTCCTATAAGGAGGTGGGCATGTCATCCAGCCGTGAGTTCTGTCTCCCTCGAAACACTCAAGGTTCAAAACACGTAGAACCCTAACGAACACCGCAGGAATCAACTGTAAGGTATGCGTTCACTGGTGCGTCTGTTGCTTAGTATCGTCATACGAACGTTGCTGTATACGTGAGTGCGTCGTTGATGTCTCTATACTACTGCATCGGTTGCACTCGCTCAACTTGGACTTGAAAACAAGCGACCCCGCAAACGCGAGGAAAGCGCGTCTGCGGGGTCATTTCTTGCACCAAGGGCGAAAGTTATGTTTTCCGGACTGACTTGCCTATTCCGCCGGGATGTGTTCAGTGGTCAACAGCTTGAGAAAGTTCGGCGGGATGAACTCGATGGAATTCAGATACGAACTGACATAGAGCATCAAGAAGGCCAACGTGTCTTCTCCGCGCTCCACGACGGTCAAGCGGCTGCTCTCCGTCGGAAAGTACCGCGCTTCCTGTGTCGCCGGGTCGTCATAGAGCACCAAGCCTTGTCCCAGCACGAACACCGCGGAGACCCGTTCCGTCAACGGAGTGTTCGCTTGCTGCTTGGCGAGGATGTCGCGAATCTCCGTCAGCGACAGTTCGCTGGCGGCACAGACGATCAAGCCCATCGTGTACGGATGCTCGGTGACCAGTTGAATGCCGCTGGTGTACCCCTTGGGCGTCAGTTTCGGCAGAGCTCGCACGTCCTGAAGGTGTTGCGCCTCTTCGATCAAGAGGCTCTCCGTCAAGCATTCGACCGTCTGGATGACTGCTCCGGTTGTCTCAGCCGGAATCAGCGGCACGACTCCGCTGCGCATCTTGGGCGTGTGCAGTCGGTTGAAGAGGATCAGATCGCTGTCCCGGTCCATATGCGTGCCGTCCACGGAAAAAATATACCCGCTGGTGACCGCATAACGGCGCGCAATCGTCTGCTCAAAGTAGTGAATCAGCAGATGACCCAACGTCCCTTGCCCCGATAACAGGCGGCGTTCCTCTCGTCGTACCCCTTTGAAAAAAGTCTCCCAAACCACAACTCCACTTCCCCTCATCTACTTCTCTCCTTCAGTATGGCAGAGGAGACAAATCTCGACAAGAGAAAATGGGACTGGTTTAGTCGAGGTCTTGGTAGCGATTCACTTGAATGGTGTACGGGTTGTAGTCCAGATCATCGCTGGAAACTTCGATGAAGTACCACTGGCCCCCCGTCGCATTGAAGTCCAGCGTGGTGGTCTCGTCGGAGATGTCTTCGCTGGACGCGATCAGGTTGTGCTTGGAATCATACACGTACAGGTAGTACAGCGAACCGCCGCCCGGTTCGCGGTTCAAGGTGACCGTTTGGCGGAGGGTATTCGTCGGTTTGTAGCCGTAGTAGTCCACGTCGCTCGGGTACGCCATATAGGAAGAGAGCGGATTCCACTCTTGAATCGGAGTTGCCCAGTACGGATCGTTGTCGTTTTCACGGGTGTCCGGAATCGAGTCGCTGACCCAGACGCGGTAGTTCGCGTCGGACGTGTTGCTGTTGTTCGTCACTTGGATGTAATAGTTCGTGTCGCTGCGGCCCCACCAGGTGTCCGGCGATTCGGTGCGGAAGTTTTGGAACGCCTGGTTGCCGTCCTGATCGACGACTTTGTACGAGCAGGTCGAGCAGGATACATAGGTGGTGAAGTAGCCGTTTTGGTACGGGTTGTACAGATAGCTGACCGTAGCGCCTTTCGCCAGCACACCGGTCACGTCTTGGTTGCCTTGCAGGAAATCGGTTGCGTTCGCCGACGATGCGGAAACGCCGGAAACTGCCAAAGCACCTGCCATCAGGGCAGCCGCAGTCAGAGATTTCAGTTTACCGAACATATTATCATCCTCCTGAATATTTGGAATAAATCTATCATAGCACGGAATTTACTCATAGATGGAAGGATAGGTAAAATAATTGTAAAAAAAGACCCTCTCCGCTGTTGTGCGCGGCAAGGGCCTTTTTACGTCATCCGATCGAGCCTTTCATCTCAAACTTGATCAGCCGGTTCATCTCGACGGCGTACTCCATCGGGAGTTCCTTGGTGAACGGCTCGATGAAGCCCATCACGATCATCGTCGTCGCTTCTTCCTCCGTCAGCCCGCGGCTTTGCAGGTAGAACATCTGCTCTTCCGACACTTTCGAGACGCTCGCCTCGTGCTCCAGCGTCACGCCGTCCGTTCGCACATGGTTGACGGGAATCGTGTCCGACGTGGACGTTTTGTCAAAAATCAACGTGTCGCACTTGATGTTCGCTTTCGACCCCGCCGCTTTCGGCCCGAATTCGCACAGCCCGCGATACGTCGTCTTGCCGCCCTGTTTGGAGATCGACTTCGAAACGACGGTCGACGTGCAATCGGGAGCCAAATGCACGACTTTCGCCCCGGCGTCTTGGTGCTGCCCCTGTCCCGCGACGGCGATGGAGAGGATCGTTCCTTTCGCACGCGGACCGAGCATGTAGACCGCCGGGTATTTCATCGTGAGCTTGGAGCCGATGTTGCCGTCCACCCACTCCATCGCGGCGTCCGCGTGCGCCACCGCCCGCTTCGTGACGAGGTTGTAGATGTTCGGCGCCCAGTTCTGAATCGTGGTGTAGCGGCACCGGGCGCGGTCTTTGACCAGAATCTCCACCACCGCCGCGTGCAGCGAATCGGTGGAGTAAATCGGTGCCGTACACCCCTCTACATAATGTACGAAACTGTCATCTTCGGCGATGATCAGCGTGCGCTCAAACTGCCCCATGTTCTCCGAGTTAATCCGAAAGTACGCTTGCAGCGGCACATCGCAACGCACGCCCTTGGGCACATAGACAAACGAGCCGCCCGACCAAACGGCCGAGTTCAACGCGGCGAATTTGTTGTCTTGCGGCGGGATGACCGTGCCGAAGTATTTTTTGAACAACTCAGGATGGTCGCGGAGCGCCGAGTCGGTGTCGGTGAAGATCACACCCCGCTCCGCGAGTTCCTTCTGCATGGAATGGTAGACCACTTCCGACTCGTACTGCGCCGAAACCCCCGCCAGAAACTTGCGCTCCGCTTCCGGAATGCCGAGTTTCTCAAACGTGTCTTTGATCTCCTCCGGCACCTCTTCCCACGTCTTGCCCTGGCGTTCGGCAGGTTTGACATAATAGGTGATCTCGTCAAAGTTCAGCCCCGTCAGATCCCCGCCCCACGCCGGCATTTCCTTTTGAAAAAAAACATCCAACGCCCGCAGCCGGAAGTCGGTCATCCAGCCCGGTTCGTTTTTCATGGCGGAGATCTCTTCCACCGTTTTGCGGGTGAGGCCCTTTTGGAACTTCACGACGGAGACGTCGCGGTCATGGAATCCGTAGCGGTAGTCGGTGGAGAGGGTCGGGAGTTCCTTGGGTGTTTTTTTGTCGTTCTCGGGGTCGTTCATGGGGGGTTCCCTCCTGTTCCGTCAATCCCTTCGATGGCTTGCTCCAGCGCGTTCCACGAGAGCAGCGCACACTTGATGCGCGCCGGAAACTGCTTGACTCCGACAAGCACTTCCAAATCGCCGAGCGCGTCGGGGTCATCCGCCTGCCCCGTCTGCAAGAGACGGCGGAATTCGCGGTTGAGATGCAGGGCTTCCTCCAGCGGCCGTCTAAGGATCAATTCGGTCAGCATCGACGCCGACGCCATCGAAATTGAGCAGCCGTGGCCCTCAAACGCCGCCCGTTGAATCACACCGTCCGCCACGTCGAGAAACAGCGTGACTTCGTCGCCGCAGGCGGGATTTTTCAGCGCGACGGCGACCGCGCCGTCCAATGAGCCGAAGTTGCGCGGGTGTTGCGAATGATCGAGGATGACTTGGCGGTAGAGGTCGGAAAGGTTCGGCGTCATGGCAAAAACACCTCCTGCACGCGCTGAATGCCCTGCACCAAAACGTCCACGTCATCGCGGGTGTTGTACACGCCGAAACTCGCCCGCACGGTGGCGTGCACGCCAAGCCAGCGCATCAGCGGTTGCGTACAATGGTGCCCGGCGCGCACCGCGACACCGCAGGCGTCGAGCACCGTCGCCACATCGTGCGGGTGGACGCTGCCGACGTTGAAGGAAATCAAGCCGCCCCGCGTTTGGTTCAGGCCCGGGCCGTAGAGGGTGACGCCTGCGAGTTGGGTCAGTTTTTCATACGCGTAGCGGGTGACGTCCTGCACGCGCTCGTGCACGGTGTCCATGCCGAGCTCGGTGAGAAAATCGAGCGCCGCGCCCAAACCGACCGCTTCGGCGATCGGCGGGGTGCCCGCTTCGAATTTCCACGGGGCGGGCTTCCAAGTGGAATCGTACAACTCAACTGAGTCGATCATCTCGCCGCCGTATTGGACGGGCTCGGTTTGAGCGAGCAGGTCCTTTTTTCCATAGAGGATGCCGATGCCGGTGGGGCCGTACGCTTTGTGACCGGAGAACGCGAGGAAGTCGCAATCCAACGCTTGCACGTCGACCGGCATGTGCGGCACCGATTGCGCGGCGTCGACGACGACGGCGGCTCCGGCGGCGTGCGCGAGATCGGCGAGCGCGCGAATCGGGTGAATCGTGCCGAGGACGTTGGAAATGTGCGCGACGGCGATCAGCTTCGTGCGCGGCGTGATTTCGCGGGCGGCTACGTCGAGATCGAGCGTCCCGTCCGGTCGCAGCGGCAAAAATCGCAACACCGCCCCGCGCTGTTTTGCCACGCGCTGCCACGGCACGAGGTTGCTGTGGTGTTCCGCGACCGTCAGCAGAATCCGGTCGCCCGGTTGAAGTCTTGACGCGAGATAGCCTTGCGCGACGAGGTTGATGCCATCCGTCGTCCCTCGCGTGAACACGATGTTCTCCGCCCCCTTCGCCTGCAAGAAAGCGGCCGCCTTGCCCCGCGCCGCTTCGTACAGATCCGTCGCTTCGGCGGCGATCTGGTACACCCCTCGGTGGACGTTGGCGTTGTGCGTGCGGTAGTACTGCTCCATCGATTGCAGAACGGCGAGCGGTTTTTGCGTGGTGGCGGCGTTGTCGAGGTAGATCAGCGGTTTGCCGTTCATCTCCCGCTCCAACAGCGGAAAGTCGCTCATTTCAGCACCCCCTTGCGGTCGAGCCATTTGTCGGTCAGGACTTCCATGCCCGGTGCGGCGGGCGCGTCTTCGAGCAGCGGCGCGAGGAAGCTTTTGATCAAAAGTTTGCGGGCGTCCCGTTCGGGCAGCCCGCGGGCTTGCAGATAGAACAACTGCTCCGGCGGCAGTGCCCCGACAGAAGCGGCATGGTCGCAGCGCACGTCCTCTTCGTCGATCAGCAGCGTCGGGATCGGGCTCGCTTGGGCGGTGGGCGCGAGGAGCAGCACGCGCTCTTCTTGCGTGGCAAACGTCCCGACCGCGCCCTGCTGAATCTGCGAGACGGCGCGGGCGGTCAGTCGGGCGTACTCGGTGAGCAGAGCCCGCGTGCGGATTCTCGACTGCGTGTGGCGGCCGATGTGTACCGTGCGCATCGTCCAATCCAGCCGCTGCGAACCCGTTCCCGTCACGAGGCCGTCGAGCAGCACTTCCGATCCGTGGCCCGCTTGCTCGGCGACGAGTTCCGCATGGCCGACGCCGCCGCCGCGATCCAGCATGAACAGTTGAACTTTGGCGTCGCGCTCCACTTTCGCCCGCACGTGCGCGATCCGCGTCATCTGCGCGTCATGCTCTTGCAAAAAAGCCAACCGCACCACGGCGTTCGGTTTGGCAAACACCTCGCCGACCGCAACCACGAACGCCTGCTCCTGCAACTTCGACACTTCGCCGGCGATCAAGGTGACTTCGCTGCCCGCTTCCGCGACCAGCAGCAGGCGCGGATGCAACTGTCCGCCGCCGACCGTGCGCTGCCACCACGCTTGCAGAGGGAGGCGGACTTTGACGTTTGGCGGCACGTAGACAAAAACGCCCAAGTTCCACAGCGCCCCGGAAAGCGCCGTCCATTTGTCGACAAGCAGAACGGCCTGCCCGAGATACGGTTGCACGAGGCTTGGAAACACGCGCACCGCCAGCGACAAGTCTGCCAAGATCACTCCGTTTTCCGCCACTTCCGCATCGAGAAAGTGCGCAGTCTTGCGGTCGTTGGCGTAGACGAGGCGCGATGCTTCCGTTTTTTTGCGATTGCGTTCCGGTTGAAACGGGGTCATGATCTCCCAGCGCTCCGGGCAGGAACGGTCACCTTCTCGCGGGGCGAACAGGCCGCAGGGACGCTGACTGAGATCGAGAGGCATTTGGGCGGGCAGGGATTCGTACGTTTGCAACGCTTCGTGACGCATCCGGCGCAACCAGTCCGGTTCCTGCCGCTGCGTCGTCAGAATCTGCACCAGTTGTTTGCCCACCGCGTCGAGGGTCATGCGAAACAACCCCCTTCCGGCGGGTCGATCGCATCAAGCGGACGCGGGTCGGACGGGGTGTTCCGCGCGGCTTGGGCGCGCTCTTCCTCAAGACTTTCGACCTCGTCGCGAATCCAGTCGTAGCCCCGCTCTTCCAGTTGAATCGCGAGTTCCTTCCCGCCGGAGCGGACGATGCGTCCGTCGAGCAGGACGTGAACACGGTCGGGTTCGATGTAGTTCAAAAGCCGTTGGTAGTGCGTGATGATCACAACGCCCATCTCCGGATTGCGCATGGAGTTGACCGCTTGGGCGACGACTTTCAGCGCATCGATGTCGAGGCCGGAGTCGATTTCGTCGAGGATGGCGAGGCGCGGTTTGAGCATCGCCATCTGGAGGATTTCGTTGCGCTTCTTCTCGCCGCCGGAGAAGCCTTCGTTGAGGCAGCGTTCGGCGAAGGACGGCTCGATGCCGAGCTCCTTCATCTTCGCCGTCAGTTGGCGGTGAAATTGCAGCACGGGCAGCGCGTTGCCTTCGCCGCGGCGCGCGTTCACCGCCAGCCGCAAGAAATTGGCGTTGGAGACGCCGGGGATTTCGGCGGGGTACTGCATCGCAAGAAACAATCCGGCGCGGGCGCGTTCGTCGACGCGCATCGCCAGCAGGTCTTTTCCGTCCAGACGGGCCGTGCCGCCCGTGACTTCGTAGCGCGGGTGGCCCATCAGCGCTTGGGCGAAAGTGCTTTTTCCGGTGCCGTTGGGGCCCATGACGGCATGCACTTCTCCGCCGTGGATCTCGACGGAAAGCCCCTGTACAATCGGCGCCCCTTCGACGGAGACGCTCAAGTCTTGAATGTGCAACAGCGGTTGTGCCATCCGGTCTGCCTCCCCTTCTTCGAGTGAAACCAGAGTCGTATGAATCCTGAGTCGTGTGAATCCTGACTGATTCCGTCATCTTTCCTCGTATCAGCATATGAAAGAAAAAAGCCTGATGCGCTCGACGGCATCAGGCTTTTTTCACGGACAGGTCGGGGATGGTGACGTTGCTTGGCTGGTTGGACGGCTGCAACTCGCCCGGATTCCGGGTTGGGTTGGCGTGCGCAGACGTGGAGAGAACGGCGTCGCCTGTCGCGAGTCCGAGCAGGATGGCAAACAAAAAGATCGGCCATCGGGGGCTTTTCATGGGAAACGAACACCTCTTTGCAGGGAAATGTTGGATTGCGGATGGTTATACGAGTTCGAAGGGTCGCGCGGCGGTGCGCGGGTCGTTTTTTACGAACTTTCTATCCATATGCACGGGCATGAAGAAAGAGATAGTCCGAGGGAACTATCTCTTGGCGTAAGTGGTTATTTGTATGCGGGATTTAGAACAGGTAGCGAAAAATCGTCTTGGCCTCGTCGGACATGAGTTCTTTGGACCAAGGGGGGCTGAACGTCAGCTCGACGTCGACGCTCTCGACCCCGGGCAGCGTGGAAACGCGCGACACGATGTCGTCGCGCATGGAGTCAAACGCCGGGCACCCCATCGCGGTCAGCGTCATCACCACGAGCACGCGCCGTCCCTGCTCCCTCACTTGCACGTCATAGACCAGCCCCAGATTGACGATGTCCATCATCAACTCCGGGTCCCACACCTCCAACAACTCCCTGCGCACGTCCGCCTCCGTGATCACCAGACCGCTCCTTTCGTGTTCGTCGAAAACGTGTAGTGTAGTCTATGCGGAATTTTGGCGTTTTTTCTCACCCCGGTATACATTGGGCATAAAAAATTGCGCGGGCGGGACACCCGCCCTGCCGTCGGAACAGGATGTGTCATAAGATGCAGCATGTACTGCGAAAGGGGGATGCTCATATGTACGGTGTTTTCGGCGGGTACACCCGTTGGGCGGTGGTCTTCCTGATCATCTTCGTCCTGTTTGTCCTGCTCACCCCGGGCTACGGGTACTAATCCCCTGGCGTGACCACAAAAAAGAGCAACCGCGCGTGAGGTGCGGCTGCTCTTTTTCGTATGTGTGTTAGAAAAAGTTGTTCTGCTCCAACTGTTGCAACACTTGCTGAATCTCTTCCGACAAGCGTTGCAGAGACTGGATGTCCTCCGACTGCGCTTCATGGAATTTCTGGTGGAACTCCGCCGCCAATTCGAGGTGTCCGTTGTGGATCATCTTCTCGATCATCGAGAGGATGTCCGCCACGGTGTTCGACTTGGTTTCAAAGAGGATCTGCGCCGCTTTGATCTCGTCCCGGATCGCCGACATCTCGCCGTCCAAGCGGTACGAAGCTTCAGCCGCGCGAACGAGCCGCTCACGGACTTGTTCCGGGATGTTGCCTTTGTATTTATAGTTCAACGAGTGCTCGATCGTCGCCCAGAAATTCATCGCCAACGTCCGCAGTTGGATCTCCGCCAGCAATTCTTGCTCGCCGCTTGCCGTCTGCACCGGGTACTTGACGATAAAGTGGTAGCTGCGATACCCGCTCGGTTTGCGGTTGGTCACATAGTCGCGCTCTTCCACGACGGTCATGTCCTTGCGGCCGCGGATGTGTTCCGCGACGCGGTGCATGTCTTCTTGGAACTGGCACATGATCCGAATGCCGGCGATGTCCGGCACTTCCTCAACCCGTTCCAGCGGGATGCTTAAAATCTTGGCTTTCTCGATGATGCTGGAAACTTTCTTGACCCGACCGGTGCAGAATTCGATCGGGGTGTATTCTTCCGTGTGTTTGATCTCCGTGCGCAAGGAGCGGAATTTGACTTTGAGCTCCTCGACAGCCTGTTCATAGGGAAGTAAGAACGTATCCCAATCACGTCCGTACACTCGGGACGCCCCCTTCTTCTCGCAATTCCCCATCCATCATAGCAAATTTGGCGGCTTTCATCCATTTTTTATGGCCTTATTATTGTATTCTCCACCCGTTTGTACGCATGCGTAAGAGGTTCTGTCGAGGATCGGCAGTGTTTGTTCGCTTTTGCAGGAAAAAAAAGAGGAGCCGCGCGGACGGGCTCCTCTTGGGGCGGTTTAGAATTGTTCTTCGCCGTATTCCTTGATAAAGCTCGGGGCGTGGATGCGGGCGTAGCGGACCGTGCCTTCCGGGGTGGTTTGGAAATGGATCGTGACCGGTACCCAGTTGCCTTTTTCCCGGTAGCAGATCACCGTCTGATGGCGGGTGGTGTGTTTCGGGAGCGGGTTGAGCGGCTCCGTGAGTCCCAGCAGACGGGCGCCGAGCTGGTCAGCCGCTTCTCGGGTCAGCGGCTGCTCGTTCGGAATGTATTCATACGCGATGGTTTGAATGGCGGTCAAATAATCTTGGTAATCCATATGAAAAAACGCCTCCTTCCTTCGTCATGATAGCATATCTCCCCGGCAAATCAACTGGTAAGGACAACGTCCGCACGCACCCGTTTCCTCCGTCTGCGGGAAGTCCGTTTCACCGTCGTGACGGGCGATGTGGTCGCAAGCGGTATGCAGGCGGGACTGCATCTCTTCCAAGTCGGCAGGCGTTACCGGAACGTCCGCTTCGGCGTCGAGCGCCGTGAAGTAGAGCACGGCGCGCTCGACGTGCCAGCCGAGAAGTTGCTCGGCGACCAGCGTGTAGAGTTGCAGTTGCGGCGTGTAGTGGTGCGCCGTACGATTCAGTTGCCGGCGGGTGATGCGGTTGGTTTTGTAGTCGAGCACGACAGCGCGGCCGTCCGGTTTGCGATAGAGTTTGTCGATGATCCCCGTGATCGCGTGCTTGCCGACGAGCAAGCGGAACATCATCTCGCTGTGTTGCTCCGTCGCCGCTTGGACTTCGCGGAAGAGGCGGCTCTCGGTGTAGCGTTGGATATCGCCCGTTAAGAGCGGAATCCAGCGTTGTGCTTCCTCACCGACGATTTTGCGTTCGGTGAGAGCGCGGTGCAGCAGAGGTTGGAGGTCTGCCGGGTGTTGGAGCAGTTCCAAGACGCGGTGCACCAGTGTTCCGCGCACCGTCGGGTCGTGTTCGGCATCGGTGTCCGCCAGTTCTGTCGGCGTCAGGTTCGGCTCCTCCACGGCTTCCACGGCGTCGAACAACGAAATCTGCTGTGTGTCTTCCAATGGTCTCGCCAGTTCCGGGAGACGGAGCGCGTACTTGTAGTAGTACTGGCGCGGACACGTGAAGTACGTCAGCAGGGCGGAGACGGAAAGCGTGAGCCCCGGAATTTCGTCAGGGCGCGGTTGGATCGGGCCGAGAAGCGGGAAATGCGCTGCCAGCGAGGCGGGGATGTGAACGGTCACGTCTCGCGGCTCCAAAGAGACGGCGGATTCGTTTCGATGTTCATCGGGAGCGAAATTCCCTTGGTTGGAGGTCTCAACAAAAGCAAAGTTGGAGTCAATTGCAAAAACGGCATCCCCCGTTGGCTCTGTATTTGCAAAAGCGTCCCCGTTTATTGCCGCGTCTGTTTGAAAGCCATCCACAGAAACTTCCGTTGTCATCACGTCCTCTTGCGCTCCGAGGTGCACCCACTTCACGCCTTCCCACTTCTCGACCTCGGCGGCTTGGAGCCAGCCGAACCAGCGGGAGTCTTCGAGCGTGGGGGGTGTTTTTTTATCGAGGGCGCGGGTGCCGACGAGGAGCAGGTAGTCTCGCGCCCGCGTCATCGCAACGTACAGTTTGCGCCGCTCTTCGGCGAGGGCTTTGGCTTTGTTCTCTTCGGAAAGCAGCGTGGAGTAGCCGAACTCGTTCCAAGCGTCGTTTTCCGTGAACGACGGGACGAGGCCCCGTTGCGGGTCGTAGCGAAACTTCCCGCCCTCGCTCAAATTGAACGTGCGCGCCATGTCCGGCAAGATGACCACGGGGAATTCCAGCCCCTTGGATTTGTGCACGGTCATGATCTTGACGACATCGCTCTGGTCGGACTCGACCTGCGCGTCTTCTTCCTTCACTTCGCCGTCGATGCGCTTCTGCAAATCGGATAAAAACGCCAGCACACTCGCCCGTTCCGCAGGCTGTTCATGGGCGATCTCCAACAGTTTGCGGACGTTGCCGACTTTTTGGTCGCCGCCGAACGTGAGAAACAGCGCCTGCTCGTAGCCGGTGTGTTGTAGGATCGAGGTGAGCACGGCGGCGGCGTTTTTGTAGGACTTCTCTTCGCGCCAGAGGCGGAACAGGGTTTGCGCGCGGGTCAGTTTGGCTTGGTCGTCCGGCGCGAGGCGGTGCCAATTCGGGAGTTGCGTCCAGTCCGGGGCGACGAGACCCTCGCGGCCCAGCCAGTAGAGCGCTTCGTCTGAAACGCCGAACAGCGGGGAACGCAGGGCTCCGATGCGGGCGACGGTGTCCATTTCCTCCACCAACACTTGCAGAACGCTGACGAGGTCGAAGATTTCCTGACGACGGAAAAAGTCGCGGCTGCCGACGATGTAGTACGGGATGCCCGCTTGTTGCAAGGCGTGTTCGTAGATGTACACGTGCGTCATCGCGGAAAAAAGAATCGTGATGTCGCGGTATTGAACAGAACGCAAGGTGCCGTCGTGATTTGGGATGAGTGTTTCTCTCCCCACCATCTCGCGAATCCGTCTTGCTACCGTTCTTGCCTCAGCGAGTTTTTGTTCGACGGAGCCGGGCTCCTCCGTGAGATGCAGAACTTCGATCATCGGCCGCGAATGCGCCGCCGGGCGGGTCGCTTGCATCGGTTCGTACGTCTCCGGCATCAGCAGCTCAAACAACCGGTTCACAAACGCGATGATCGGCTCCTGCGTCCGGAAGTTGTGCGCGAGCGCGACGTGCTCGCCGCCCGATCGACCCACTTCGTCCTGCGTGTCGAGAAACACTTGCACATCCGCGCCACGGAAGCGGTAGATCGACTGCTTGGCATCCCCGACCACGAACAGGCGCAAGTCGTCGTTGCCTTCCGTCAGCGCATCGAGGAGGCGCTTCTGCACCGGGTTGGTATCCTGAAACTCGTCCACCATGAGAAAACGCAATCGCTTCGCTTGCCAGTTGCGCACGTCCGCACGCTGCAACAGCCGGACGGCGAGGTTTTGCAAGTCGGTGAAGTCGAGGGCGCGGTCGCGTGTTTTCTTCTCCGTGTAGAGGATGTGGATCTCTTGCAACAACTGCGAGAGATGCACGACCGTCTCGCGCAGACCGGACGGCACGATGTGGCGGGAGAGCGTCGGCACGTGCGCTTTCAGAGCGTTCACGTCCGGTTTGAGTTCCTTGACGAGCGTGCCCCAACCCGCCGTGAGCTCTTCCAGCAACACCCCGATCTCAGGCAGATACTCCCACCCGCTGTCCCGCCAGTTCGCAAGCGTCCGCGAAATCTCCGGATACTCCGCGCGCAGGCGAAGGGCGCGGGCGACAGATCCTTTTTTGCCGTCGAGGGCGTCGAGGTCGACGGAGAGCACGTTGCGCAGGAGCTTCTCCAGCGTTTCAACAGCGGGCGCGAGACCTGCTTGCAACTCGTCGAGTTTCGCAAGCGTCTGCGTCGCCATGCCCGCGAAGTCCTCCGTCTGCTCGCGAACGCTCGGGTAAAACTCCATCACATGGCGGACGAGCGGCTCATACCCGTACTCGGTGAGCAGCGCCAACACGCCCGCGTCCTCGCGAGAAAGTCCCTCATCGAGCGCCTCGCGCACCGCTTCTTCCAAGCGAAACACCGCCTCGCTCTCTTCCAACACCCGCGCTTGCGGGTCGATGCCAGCCTCCAGCGGGTATTGGCGCAAAAGCTCAGAGCAGTAGCCGTGAATCGTGGTGATCACGGCGCGCTCCACTTCTTCTTGGAGCAGGGCGATCTGGCGCTTGTCCTCATCCTCCGCGTCTGCTTTCCAGCGGGAGAGGCGCTCGCGGATGCGGGCTTTCATCTCGCCCGCCGCTTCCTTGGTAAACGTGATCGCGACAATTTGACCGGGACGGCTCGGCGCAACGCCTGCCTGTCCCTCCGCTTCCAACTCCAGCGGCGGCAAAATCAGCGGTCGACCCGCCAACATCGTCGTGTAGCGTTCCGTCAGCACCCACGTCTTGCCCGCACCGGCCCCTGCGGAGACGGTGAGATGGCGTTCCAGATCGCGGATGGCTTTCCATTGGCCTGTTGTCGGGCGGGGGTCGGTCATTCGGATTCAGCTCCTCTCTGCAGGGTACGAAGCGCGTGGTGGCGGCAAACTTTGCGGAAATCGCAGAAGCTGCAATGCGACTCATCGCTCGGCAACACCGGATAGCGGCCGTCCGCCATGCGCTGGCGGTAGTCGTGCATCGTCGCTTCGGACGTCGCGAGCAGTTCGTTCCACGCTTCGTCGTCGAACTTGGTGCGTTTCTTGCCCATGCCGAGCGCTTCGAGGTACGGCGCTTTGACGAGTGCGCTGGTGGAGCGGTCGACTTTTTCTATAGAATAATAAGCCGCGCCAACCGCTTCTCCCTCGGGATAAAGCGCCTGTTCCACAGCCCGCACATACACCGGCAATTGGAAATCGATGCCGTTCTGGATGGCGCGGGGCATCGGCTTGGTGTTTTTGGCTTTGTAGTCGACGACCATAAACTTGCCGTCGCGGGTGGCGTCGATGCGGTCGATCTGCCCGCGCAGTTTGAGGTCGCCGACGGTGATCGGTTCGCGCTGGGAGCGCGGGTCGTGGTCGGACGTGCTGTTCATGCCGAAGACCCATTCCAGATAGCGCGGGACGAGCGCGAGACCTTGCGCTTTCCACGCTTCTGCCTCGCCGTCAAACCAATCGTGGAGGCGGCGCAACAAGCGGTCGCGCTCCAGTTGTTGCCGCAAGCCGACCTCCGTGTAGCGATTCTCTTGCGCCCGCGACCACTCTTCTTGAAAAAGGGTCTCGATCTGCGCCCGCATCGAATCGATCAACTCGGTGGTCACGCGGTCGACTTCGCGCAGTTGGTCGTAGAGGCGGTGCAGCACGCGGTGGTAGAGATTGCCCTTCTCCAGCGCGGAAAGTTCCGCTTCCTCCTCCTGTGTGGAGTCGAGGTTGAGCACGCGGGAGAGGAAAAATTTATAGCCGCACTCGCCGTAGCGGTTGAATTGTGAAACGCTGTAGACGCGCTCCGTGGAATAGCGGTCGGCGAGTTCTGCGCGGATGGCGTCCGCTTGGAGCAAACCGTCGAAGCGGCTCTCACCAACAGTTGTGGCACGCGCCTGCTCTCCCTCGACTTGACCTGCAATCTGCCGCCAAAACTCCGGTTCGATTTGCAAAAGCGCCTCTGCCGCGAGCGCGTCTTGGGCGGTGATTGCGTCGGTTCCCTGTTGCACGGCTGCCGTTTCCGGCGCAGGCAAAGCGGCTTCGTGCCATTTCGTTTTTTTCCGAAGATGCGCCGCCAGCCAATCGCGGGCTTCCGCGAGATTGGAAATCTGCCCCGGCGACGTCGGGTACAACGCCGATCCACCCAGATATTCGTCCGATTCCTCCAAAAGGTTCGGGCAGATTTCAAAAAGTTGGCTCAAAAACCGCGACGGCAGGTCTTGCTTGGATGCGCTGACGTAAGAAAACCACACGCCCTTCGTCGCCGTATGCAAGCCCATCAGGAAAAACAACCGCTGCTGGTCGATCTGCACTTGCGGCGAAAGCAGCGTGGCACGGTCGGTCAATTCTTCGCGCAACGCCTCGCGAAGCAACCACGACGCGCTCGGCACGAGGGGCCACTGCCCTTCGTTGAGGCCGACAAAAAACACATGCTCAAACGTCAGCCCCCTCGCCGCCGAAGGATTGAGCAGCGCAACGCCGCCCGGCTTCCCGCGTTCGAGGGTGATCTCTTCCGCGTTCAAATAGTTGCTGACGAGCTGTGCAAATTCCGTGCGGGTGTACGAGGACGTTTCGTTCAGCAGCGCGTCCATGCCCTCCAGCGCATCGAGAACTTTCTCCAACGACTCACGGGCTTGGAGGTCGCGTTGGAGGTCTTGAATCAAGTAGCCGTTGTTCTCCCGGTATCTGCGCACCAACGCGTGTTGGAACGTGCTTGCTTCCGGCAACAGCCCGCGCATCGCCACGGCATGCGCGGCTCCGTCGCCTGTGCGCGGAAGGTTCGCCGTCTTCGCGGAGAGCAGGTTGAGAAACGCATAGAGGGCGCGCAGGTCGGCGTGCTCAGAATTCGCTTCGAGTTCTTCGGGGTTCCTGTTCGGACTCGACTTCTTCGGACTCATGCTCTCGGGGAAGTCGAAGGCGAGGTGCTCCTCGATTCGTTTTTTCCAAAGGGTCTGTCCCTTGATCACGCCGAGTTGGCGGGAGAGCTGTTGCGGGACGGTTTGTTTCCCTCGCAGCGGGTGATCGCCGAGCAGGGCGTCCGCGCCCGCCAACTCTTCCAATGTGTCGCGGTGCCAGATCGCGTCGTCCAGCGTGTAGAGCGTCAGCAGATCGCGCAACCACGGCACGCGGTCGGCGGGCAGCGTCACATGTTGCGATACGGGGATGCCCTCCCGCCCGAAGACGCGGTGCAGGAGACCGCCGTGTTCCAGCTCTTGCGGCGTGAGAATCGCGATGTCGCGCAGGGGCACGCCGTGGCGGTGCAACTGCTTGATTTGCTTGGCGACCCAGAGCCATTCCTTCTCCGCCGTTCTTGCGCGGAACGTGCGAAGCGAGGGTGTTTCGGCCAAAGGTTCCGGGTGCGGCGCGAACAGGCGGGTTTGGAGGTGCAGGAGGTCTTCGGGGATGTCCGGCTTGTCCTCGTCCTCCGCGTCCGCCAGATGAATCTGCAACCCGTTTGCCAAAAACTGCGCCAACGTCCCTTCCATCAAGCCCGCCGCGCTCTCCATCCAGCGCCAACGCTCCGTCTGATACGGCACAAACACCTGCACCCGCTCCGCTTGCAATAATGGAAGCAACACTTCCATCTGATGCGGCAGGAAGTCCACGAACGAATCGATGTAGAGCCGCTCGACGCCGGGGAAGAGGCCGTCCAAGCCCTTCTCGCGCAAGAGGCGGGCGGCTTCGAGGTAGGTCTCTTCCGTGTCGAGCAAGGGGAGTTCGCCGCTGTGCAACTCCCGGCGGTACGACTCCAAGACGTGCACGAGGACTTCGATGGAGCGCTCGTCCGCCGTGCCGCGCACCATCTCCAGCAATTTCGCCGGGTTGATCCGCGCGCGCGTCAATTCGCCGATGTGCCTTTGAAAAGCCGCGACGACGCCGGGGCTGTGCGCGAGTTCCTCTAAGGAAGTTCCGTTCCACGTCAGACCCTCGCGTCCCAGCGTCCGCAACACTTTGGCAACCAGGCGTTCCGTCGACAACGCATCGAGCCGGACGTAAGATTTCCCGCCGCGGCGCAACACTTCTTCGACCACTTCAAACAGGGTGAGGATCTGCTCGCCCGCCACGCCCTGTAAGCCGGTCAACACCTGTTCGCGCACGACGCCCGCCAGTCCGCGCGTCGGCACGAGATAGAGGCAGGTCTGCGCGCGACCCGCCTGAATCAATTCCCGAAACTCTGCCGCCCACCGCGCCCGATGCCCGCTGCGGAACGGCCCGCAAATCACTTTTTTCATCTACGCCGTCCTCCTTCTCCATCCCTCTATTGTACAGGCATGCAAAAAGGAGGGATAGACCCCCTCCTCGATTGTGCGTGTGGCAGTTTATGTGTTTTTTTGCTTGCGTTTGGAGATCGAGGCAGCAATCGCCCAGAGAATCGTCACCACGGCAATCCCGATGATCCACGTAAAATACCCGACTTGAATCTGATCGTGGTACCTCGCCACCGAGACTTTCGTTTCTTCCGCGAGGTTGTCGTCCCAGAACTGCCCGCGGCGTACTTCGTAGACGATTTGGACGGCGATGAAGATCATCAGCAACAGCGTGTAGACATAGCCGGAAGCTCGGGCGAGACCGGTTTTTTTCTTCCTTACTTCGCGCATGAGGTTCCCTCCCTGAGAAGAGATGTGGTTTCTCTATGGGTATTCAGGGAACCTCGGTGGGACTACCTATAATATTCGCGATATTCTTCGCGCAACGCCCGCTTCAGGAATTTGCCGACGGAGGTCTTCGGGATCTCCTCCAAAAAAACCACATCGTCCGGCACCCACCACTTCGCAAATTGACTGCGCAGGTGGTCGAGCAGGTCGTTTTTTTCCACGCTGTTTGCTTGTTTGAGCACGACGAAAGCCAGCGGCCGTTCGTCCCATTTCTCGTGCGGAATGCCCGTCACGCACGCTTCAAATACGGCGGGGTGCGCCATCAGCGCGTTCTCCAAATCGACAGAGGAAATCCATTCGCCGCCGCTCTTCACGAGGTCTTTCGTGCGGTCGACCAGTTTGACCACGCCCTCTTCGTCCACGACCGCCACATCGCCCGTGTGCAGCCACCCGTCGACAAACGAATCGGCCGTCCGGTCGTCCTGATAATACTCGCTGGCAATCCACGGGCCGCGCAGCCGGATTTCGCCCATGTCTTCGCTGTTCCACGCCACGTCGCCGTTCTCACCGACCACGCGCATTTCCAGACCCGGCACGAGCAGGCCCTGTTTGGAGCGGATGTCGAGACGCTCTTCTTCGGAGAGCGAGGTTTGGTGGCTTTTCAAGCGCGAGACCAGCGCAATCGGCGCGGTTTCCGTCATGCCGTACGCGTGCAGGAACGGGATGCCCTTGGATTCATACGCCGCGATCAACCCGCGCGGAGCCGCCGATCCTCCGCAGAGCACGGCGCGCAGAGACGAGAGGTCGTACGTTTTTTCCTCCAGCGCTTTGAGCACGCCAAGCCAGACGGTGGGCACGCCGGCTGCCAAGGAGACTTTTTCCTCTTCCATTAACTGCAGGAGAATTTGCGGGGTCGGAGCCGGTCCGGGGAGAACTTGTTTGGAGCCGAACCAGACGCCGGCAAACGGCATGCCCCATGCGTTGACGTGAAACATCGGGACGACGGGCAACAGCACATCCGACTCCGAAACCCCCGTCGTGTCGGCGAGCCCGAGGTTCATCGAATGCAGGAAGATGCCGCGATGCGAGTACGTCACGCCCTTGGGATTGCCTGTCGTCGCCGACGTGTAGCACATCCCGGCGACGGCGTTTTCGTCCAAGTCTTGCGGGTAGGCGTACGTCGCGTCTGCCGCTTGGAGCAGGGCTTCATACGAATACGCCAGGTGAAGCGTCGTCGGCGGGAGTTCCGGCTTGTCGGTCATGATGATGTACGCTTCGACGGAGGTCAGCTGTTCCGCGACTTTCTCAATGATCGGGAGCAGCGTTTCGTCGACGATCATCACGCGGTCTTGCGCGTGGTTCACGATGTAGGAGATGTGTTCGGCGGAGAGACGGATGTTGACCGTGTGCAAAACGGCTCCCATGCACGGGATGGCGAAGTACGCTTCCAGATGTCTGTGGTCGTTCCAAGCAAACGTCGCCACCCGGTCGCCCCGCTGAATGCCAAGCGTTTCGAGCGCGCTGGAAAGTTGGCGCGTGCGCTTGCCATAGTCGGCGTACGTGTAGCGGAAGAGGCCGGAGGGCGTGCGGGAGACGATTTCTTTTTTCGGAAAAAACTTCTCGGCGCGCTCAAAAAGGGTGCGAAGTGTCAGCGGAAAGTCCATCATGGGGAATTCCTCCTTCAAAAAATTCGGTGTTTCGCGGGCGGGCCTGTCGTGTAGGATCTACAGACCCAAGTTCTTCGCAATGATCACTTTCATGATTTCGTTGCTCCCGGCATAGATCGCCGAGACCGGAATGTCTCGGAAGCGGCGGGCAATCGGGTATTCCTCCATGTAGCCGTAGCCCCCGTGCAACTGCAGGCACTGCGACGCCACGCGTTTCGCCATCTCCGTCGTCCACCATTTCGACATCGAGACTTTGGTGACGACGTCGGCGCCGCTGATGTGCTCGGCGATCAACTGGTCGAGGAACGCGCGGCCCACCTCGATTTCGGTGGCGAGTTCCGCAATCGTAAACTGAGTGTTCTGAAATTTACTGACCGACTTGCCGAATGCTTCGCGGCTTTTCACGTAGTCGATGGTTTGACGGAGCATCTCTTCGGCGGACACTTGTGCGGCGATGGCGACGACGAGGCGCTCTTGTTGGAGTTTCTCCATCATGTATTTGAAGCCGCGGCCCTCTTCGCCCAGCAGGTTGATCGCCGGAACGCGGCAGTCTTCAAAAATCAACTCCGCCGTGTCTTGGGCGTGCAGACCGACTTTGTTCAGCTTGCGTCCGCGCGAGAATCCCGGCGTGTCGCGCTCGACCAGCAACAGCGAGATGCCTTTGTACGCCGGTTGGGCTTTGGGGTCGGTTTTGCAGGCGACCAGCACGAGGTCGGCGTGGATGCCGTTGGTGATGAACGTCTTCTGACCGTTGAGGATGTAGTGGTCGCCGTCGCGCACCGCCGTCGTGCGGATGCCCGCCAGGTCGGAGCCCGCGCCCGGCTCGGTCATCGCAATCGCCGTGATGATCTCGCCGGAGACGCAGCCGGGGAGCCAGCGCTGTTTTTGTTCCTCGGAGCCGAATGCGGAGATGTACGGCACGACGATGTCGCTGTGCAGCATGATCCCGACGGTGGAAGAGCCGACGCGTTCGAGTTCTTCATTTAATACGACGGAATATCCCCAGTCGGCACCGGCCCCTCCGTACGCTTCGTCGACGTCCGCGCAGAGGTAGCCCTGACTGCCGAGTTTCTCCCAGAACGAACGCGGGATCAGGCGGTTTTCTTCCCACTCGTCGTAAAAAGGCACGGCTTCGCGTTCAAGAAATTTGCGGACTGCCTTCCGAAACATATGATGCTCGTCTTGCAAATATAAGTGCGGCATACTCGCTTCCTCCAATCAAACTAACGGTCGTTTGAAGACAGTATAGCAGAAAAAAGACCCAAGCGGAGGCGGCCGGGTCGTTTTGGAATCGCTCTATCCAATTTTCAAATCCTCGCGCCGCTCTAGCTTCTGCCCCATCAACATCTCAATCGCTTTCATCGGCGAGGCCGCTTCAAATTCGATGCCTTTCCACAGCCAGCGCGCCGGTTGCTCTTGGTGTTGGTACAGTCTCCCGCGTTCGTCGCCGGAAGAGACGAAGCCGCGGCCCCAGCGTTTCCATTCAGGACTGATCTTCATGATGTAATGACACTCCCTCTGTTCTTTATTGCCTATAAATACAATAAACCAACAGAGATATCCAAACATCTTCATGAAGGGTTTCTTTGTGGTCACAATTCGTAATGTGCAACACCCGATCTCAAACCCACTATTCAAAATGACAAAAAAAAATTCTAAACCGCGCTCCCTGTACCCCTCCTCCCGTTCGGGTATACTGGACAAACAAGGGAATCCATACCGGAAAGGATGAAACTCAGTGTCCGAAACCCTCGTTGAAACACGCTCCGGCATGCCGGCTCTCAAGGAGGAAATCGTCGCGAAGACGCTTGAAGCGTTTATCTCCAAGGAAATCGCCGTGATGTTGACGCGCCGTACCAGCGGTTCGGCGGAAAAGCAGGCGCAATTGATGACCGATGCGTTTTTCTTCCGTTCCGCCGTGTCGTTTGCGCAGGCGCAGACGAAGCACGCTCCGGTGTGGATGTACCGCTGGGATTGAACGGAGCCGAGCCATCCGCTGTTCCGGTACGCCGTCCACGCGGGGGAGATTCCGTTCGTGTTCCACAACCTCGCGCTGTTTGGCAAGATCGGCGTCGCTCTCGATGCCGCAACGGAGCAGATGTCGCGGAACATGCAAGACGCGTGGATCGCGTTCACCCGCAGCGGCAACCCCGACACTCCCGCGCTGTCGTGGCCCGCGTATGACACGAACCGCCGCGCGACGATGGTCTGGAACCGGGAGAGCGGCGTGGTCGACGATCCAGAGGCGGAGAGGCGGAAGATGTTGGTGCGCGAGATCGTCTAAGATTGAAAACCCCAAAGCTCCAAAGAAAAAGGCCCTAGAATGAATGTTGTGGTGCACTGGAAATAAAAAATGAAACTGAGGCTCTTATGCGAAGTTTGTTGTGTCGAGCAACAACATCGTGCGGAGCACTTCAGATGCATTCACACTATTTTGTTACGTTAAATCTAGATTTACCAAAATCCGCTGTTCAAACAACCCATGTAGATCAAAATAGTGACTTATTGGACTGCGTTGCAACAATGAGAAAACTGAGCTCACCTGATTGCCGAGGAACCGAGTTGTCGTTACATGACTGCCGCAAGCAATTGATCGAGAAAACCCTTACGTGCAATCATTGTGCTTCCCTGCTATACAAGAAGAGGTGATTCCGATGTATTCGTTTCGACTTGCTGTTCACCGAAAAATCCCCGTCCTTGGAGCAGTATTGTTGTACAAAGCGCCTAGCCGAGTCGTTGTTCGAACTCTGCCACACCCGCTCCATTGCTCCGTGCCTACGTACTCAAAGAGCGCCTTTGCCACTGGAATCACTCAAAAACTTAGAGCAAGCAGCAACCGAGTTCCCAAATCTCGTCCAATCTATGCTGTCGTCAGATATACCAGAATACAAGACCCTCGCGAATACCACGTTAGAATGGCGTTCTGAAATCTTGGCTCATTTCCTATCTCCTTACACAAACGGTTTTACAGAAAGAACGTATACAAAAATCAAACTCCTGAAACGAATCGGATACAGAATCCCGTCGTTCCAGAAGCTTAGAAACCGCATTCTGTCGTATAATGAAATTTCCAGTCCACAAATCTCGATACTGCTTCTCATGCCTCACCAAAACATTTGTACGAGAGACGAAAAAAAGACCTACCTCGCGTGGTTCTTTTTTCGCATTTTTGAAAAACCACTTGTTAAACCACCTTCACGTTAACCGCGACAAAATCACTATAAATAAATATGTAAATTTATTTTTTTGTATTGATTTTGTGTTTTTTCAGGAATGCTTGCAATGGTTTATACGGAATACGATTTAACTTTCCAAAATTAGTATCCTCGTTATAGTCACGATTTTCCGACTTCTTCCGTCCATACGCACTGTCATTGAGTTCAATACCTTCCTTCCGCTTCTTCTTACCTCCTTTACTTAATATTGTTGGAGTTTCATAGTTACCAAACCATTTCCCACCGCTTTCTTCCATCCTCTTGTCTCTTGCTTCAATACATTCGTAGACAGAGAATAGACCAAGATCTACAATTGTTGGTGTATACATACCTTTCCTAGTTATATTCTTTTGTAAGTTATATGCTATTACTAATAATACATCTCGATCAGGAATTACATTCTTTTTTGTTACCTTTTGGGTAAGACGTGCAGATGGTTCTCTAGGAGTAGGAGGCTTTTTCATCTGAATTTCCGGATTATCAACAAAGAGAAGTTTTAGTTCAAGACGTTTATCCGAGGTATGTATGTAATCTGGATACCCTTCTCGTTCACCTTGAATACCTTCGTGCTTTTTCAACCCTACATCCGGAAGCGCCCCTCTGGTGGTTGGAATCTGCGGGAGCATAGGAATGCAAGCATCCATCAAAGTACCTACTAGTGTTCCAACTTGCGATGGCTCAAAGCCAATTAATATTTGTTCTGGAATAGACAAGATGTCAAATTGAACTCCAATCAAAGG
This sequence comes from Tumebacillus flagellatus, assembly GCF_000714935.1. GTDB lineage: Bacteria > Bacillota > Bacilli > Tumebacillales > Tumebacillaceae > Tumebacillus > Tumebacillus flagellatus. The sequence goes on along the minus strand of NZ_JMIR01000017.1, from coordinate 59,266 downwards.
TTTTAAACGTTCCCGCAACTGTTCCAATTCCCCGTCGGTAATTATTTTCAACTCTTGCCCCAGCTTTTTACTACTCATGTTTTGTGTTCTCTCCCATTGAATATTTTTTCGGAATCACTTTATCCCAAGGGACCCCTAGGACTTTACACCAATTCAAAAACTCAATAATATCTAATCTCCGTTCGCAACTTTCTACTTTTGATACGAGTGATTGATTGATATTCAACAAAGATGCTAACTCTTTCTGAGTAATACCAGACTTTAGTCTAGCTGTTCTAAGTCTTGTCATAATCTCGATATAATCATCAGAGTAAATATTGCTTGTTTTCTCCAACATATACCAACTCCTAAAACAATATTAAATGCCACCTCGAAATATTCCAAAACAGAATATAAGAAACGTGCATGACGCCGTCTTGAAACATTCCCTTATTCATGCTATTGTTTCCACGAGGTGATCTTATGAGTAAAAGGCATATAACTCTCCCTGATTCACTAGAGAGCTTATTCGTAAGGCTTGAAGAAATTATTCTTGCTAACTCTGGTGAAGATGAGTTCGAAGAGATTTTTAAACTAGTAACTGCAAAATTGTGGGATGAAGTACATGATACAAACTTTTTCCAACCAGTTAGCAATGAAGAGGACATCTTAAGGAATATCTCAACAGCTCTTACGATGTTACAGAGGGAGTGGGGAGATATACTTGTAGAACCTGAGATTAAGTTGCAGACTCAGCATCTGGCGGTATGTGTTCGACTACTAAGCAACTACAAATTAACAAACTTTGGTTTTGAAGCACTTGATGCTTTCTTTGAATTTATTGTTGCAAGAACTGCCAAAGGGGCTAAGGGGCAATTTTTTACGCCACGATATGTTGTGGATTTTTGTGTTCGAATCTTGGCCCCTAAAGCTCACGAGACAATCCTTGATCCTGCATGTGGTTCAGGAGCATTTTTACTACATTCGCATCAATTTTTATCAACCAGGTATAAGTCTCAAGAAGACCCTAATAATCTATGGGGCTTTGACTTTGATGAAAAGGCTGTTCGAGTCGCAAGAACACTCATGTATGTTGCGGGTGTAGGGAGAACCAACATTCATAAGGTTAACAGTCTCATCGTCCCTCGAATCCAACCCTCCATTTTCGAATCAGAAAACCATTCGATCGCAACCATCGAGGACTATTTGAGAGTGCGGAAAATGGGAGCCGATAGATTTGACATCATTCTAACGAATCCACCATTTGCAGGCGAAATCACAGAAATGGAACTGTTAAATGCCTATTCTATTTCTCAAGGGAAGCAGCGAATCGAGCGAGATGCTCTTTTTCTTGAACGATGTGTCGAACTTTTAAAACCAGGGGGACGAATGGCAGTCGTTGTACCTAACAATAAAGTGGGTGGCAAGGAGTGGGCTGATTTACGTAAGTGGATAATTCAAAATGCGAGAGTAATCGGTGTGATAGGACTTCCAAGATCGATGTTCATGCCTCATACCTCAATTAAAACCAGTATTCTATTTCTCGAAAAAAGACTTCGTATTAACAAAAAACCAAATGAGAACATTTTCTTTGGAATTAGTGAAAAATCAGGAAAGGACTCGAGAGGGGTTCTTGAATTTATCTCGATGGATAACCCGAGTTGGAATAATATTGATCACGATTTAAATGAAATCGAACGCTCTTTCACATCATTTTTACGAGACGAGAAAGTGGGTTGGTGTAGATAATGGCAATTTCCACGATACGCTCTTCTCTCTCACTCGATGAGGGAATCATTTTAGCGCCAGAAAGATACCATCCTGGGCGACAGCTACAATTCAACAAAGACAGCGCTAGCGTTATATTAAGCGACCTTGTATCTTTTTCTTCTAAATCAATATCGCCCGCATCTGTTCAGAAACAGCAAAAACGAGTCGTAGTGTTTGATACTGGAGATGCTTCGGAAGGGAAAACCACTGGAATCAAGGAATTTGTGACGGAAATAAGAAGTAACAAAAAAATAATCAAGCCAGGTGATGTCATTATCTCTAGACTCCGACCCTATCTTCGACAAGTCGCTTTCATCGATGCAAACATCTATGAAGAAGACGTAGATCTCGTCTGCTCCACAGAATTTTATATTCTAAGTCCCAAATCAAATGAATCCATTGCCTATCTTGTACCCTTTTTACTCTCTGATGTAGTGCAGACAGTGCTAGCAAATTCGATTGAAGGTGGACAACATCCACGTTTTAACGAGAGTGTTCTGATGACTTTATCCGTGCCAAAAAAGCTTCTTGAAAAGCGAGAACTACTATCCAAACAAGTTGAATCTGCAATTGAGCAATTTCGTTTATACGAAAAAGGTATGAAAGATGCTCAAAGAGAAGTTCAAGACTCAATCCAATACTCTCTGTCATAAGTTCTGCAAACACCTATCGTAGAAACATAATGCAGCGTAAAGATAAGACCGAGTTTGATGAAACTCGGTCTTTTTATGCCCTCTTTCAATTGTTGTAAAAAGCAAACGAAATAGAAGGCATGTTTTTGCTTGTAATTTATTAATTATCACCCTAATTTGATTTGATAAAATTGGATCATCCGGCAGACATTCTCCACCGCAAACTCCAAGTTTGCGCCGCCGTTCGCAAGTGCTGTTTCCAACGGTTCCACGCCGCGCAGAATTCCGACGATGGCGGTAAATCCGTGCTCGTACAGCGCCTCGACACCCTCGCCGACCCGCCCGGCAAACGCGATCACCGGAATGCCCTGCTTCGCCGCCATCTGCGCCACGCCGTAGGGTGTTTTTCCAAACAGCGTCTGTCCGTCGAGACTGCCCTCTCCGGTAAACACGTACTCCGCCCCCGCCATCTTCTCTTCCAATCCGGTAAACCCGCTGACCAGCTCAAAGCCTTTTTTCAACTGCGCTTGGAAAAAAGCCAACAACCCCGCACCCGTCCCGCCTGCCGCTCCGGCACCGGGGACGTCGGCCATCGCAATCCCCAACTGCTCGCGGATCACTTCCGCATAGCGGGTCAAGCACAACTCCAACTCCTCCACCATCTGCGGAGTCGCGCCTTTTTGCGGGCCGAACACGCGCGAGGCCCCGTTCGGGCCGATCAACGGGTTGGTCACGTCGCACGCCACTTCCACGGCAACGTTCTTCAACCGCGCATCCATTCGCGACACATCAATTGAATGAAGCCGCCGCAACGCCCCGCCGCCAACGGGCAATTCGCAACCCTCGCGATCTCGAAACGACACTCCGAGCGCCTGCAGCATCCCCGCTCCCCCGTCGTTCGTGGCGCTGCCGCCGATCCCGATCAAGATCCGCCGCACGCCTTGTTCGAGCGCCAACTTGATCAATTCGCCCGTGCCGTACGATGTCGTCAACAGCGGATTGCTCTCTTCTTTCGCCGTCAACTCAAGTCCGCTCGCACTCGCCATTTCCAGAAACGCCGTCTCCCCGTCGCCGGAGATGCCGAGCTGTGCCGTGACTTTTTTGCCAAGCGGGCCGGTGACAGCCGCTTGCAACATCCGTCCTCCGCTGTGATCGACCAGCGCTTCCGCCGTGCCTTCTCCGCCGTCCGCCATCGGGACGAGCACGCACTGCGCCTCGGGAAACACGCGGGAAATCCCCCGCTCCATTGCGAGACAGGCTTCCTTGGCAGTCAGGCTTTCTTTGAAAGAATCCGGTGCCAGCACAAACTTCATCAGAATCCCCCTTCCTTTTCTTCCTTTCTCCCTATATCTTACACCGCTTGCGGTGCCAGCCGCTTCAAAAAGAAACAAGGCAACCGCTTCGGCTGCCTTAATTCAACGCGAATTCAAAGTGTTTGATTAAACCGGTCACCCAAGACCAACCAAGATCGAGCGGTCAGCGGCTGTTCCCTATGCTCTTCAGCGCCGCACCTAACAGGCAAGCGACCACTAAGCACACGACACAACACCCGTACATCCATTGATACGATGTGAGCTCTGCGAGAGGACCCATCAAGAGCGCTCCGAATGAAAAGCCCAGGTCGGCCGCTCCAATGAACAATCCCAGCAGGAAGCCGCGCCCTGAATCCGGCACATGGAAGGAAACGTATGTCAACAAGGTAGGGTACAGCATCGCAAACGCCGACCCGTTGCATACTGCCGCGACCAGCAAAGCAGGCAACGAAGTGAAAGCACTGAGAATCACAGTACCAACCGCCGCGAGCAACGTTGTCCAAACCACTTCTCGACGAGGCGCTCTCCCGTCCGAAGGGACGCGCTTGCCGAACACGAATCGACACCCAACCAACACCAACGTCTGCACCAAAAAATACAACGCATCATACGTCGAGCCTTTCGATTCCAGATACAGCGGCAAAAATGTGAAAATCGCTCCGTTCGCCACGGAAGCTAACAACATGCTGCCGGCAGACACCAAGAGCGTTCGATTCTTCCACAAACCCGGCTCTCGCTTCCTGCGACCAAGAGTGGCGGCACCGGCCGCCCTCAGAGTTCCGCTTCTACGGGTCAACACCAATGAGAAGATGAAGTTCAAGGCCCCCATCACGCTAAACAACAGGAAGATCGCTGTCATCGAGACCGTCCCTTTCAGCCAGAGGGCTGCGGCCGGTCCGAACGTGGAGGGCACCATCGTCGCCAGTGAATACATCGACAATCCTTGTCCGCGCACTCGGGCCGACAAGAGATCGATTGTGATGATCTCCATCGATGTCGAGAAAAACGCCGCGACCAAGCCTTGAATCAGACGAACCGCTCCAAACATCCATAAATTCGGCACGAAATACCCTGTCAATGACAACATGAAGACCAACAAAGCGATCACAAAGACACGACTCGCTCCATGCCGATCAATGATACTCCCTGCAATCGGCCGGGCGAGCATAGACCCAAACATGGTGACTCCCATGATTACGCCGATCTCCGTCTGGGTGGCGCCGAATGTCAACGAATAGAACGGCAGGATCATCAACACCATGTAGACGACTGCGTAGAAGAAAATCGTGACGGCATACACCTGTACCGACTGCCAAGCGAAAGGGTTATCCCGAGTTCCTAGATTGATGGGAGATTGTGTCTGGCTCATCCCGTCATCGTTCCTTCCATAATGGAACGACTCGGAGAGTCGAGCGCTTCCGCCAGGTCGGCTCTGTAGTTGGCCGTCTCAATCGGATTGAGGCTGTACGGCTCCAGCAGGCGGGCGCGGCGGCGCAGCTCCTCCGGCTCCGCGTTCAGCGTCATTGCATGTTCCGCCATCCATTCGTCGTTGTAGATCGTCGGCAGATACCGCTCTCCGTTGTCGGAGGCGATGCAGACGATGCGCGATCCTGCAGATCGTTGTTGCGCCAACCGCATCGCAACCATCACGCCCGCACCGGTCGAACCGCCTGCCAAGATGCCCTCATGCCTAGCCAATGTACGACAGGCGAGAAACGCATCTTCATCCGGCACCTTGTACACCTCGTCGATCAAACTCAGGTCTCTCAAGTTCGTCGGCGTCCAACTCAGACCCATCCCCGGCAACAAGTACGGATGCGAAGTCCCGCCGAAGACCGTCGATCCGACAGCGTCTACGCCGATCACCTGCACATGCGGTGCGTGTTCATGAAAAAAGCGTGAGAACCCGCCCAACTGACCGCCGGTGCTGACCGTCAAGATCACCGTATCCAACTCCCCGTCACATTGCTCCCACAACTCCGCAGCCGTTTGCCGATAATGAGCTTCACCATTCCACGGATTGAAACATTGATCGGGGCGAAACGAATGAGGGATCTCACGGTGCAACTTGTTCGCCAACGAGATGCGAGTCTTGTGATACGAACCGCTGTCATCCTGCTCCGTCACGACGATGACTTCTGCTCCGTATGCTTTGAGCATGGCCAAGTTTACCGGGGTCGTCTTGGGATCCACGAGGATGATGACGCGATACCCCCTCGCAGCTCCGATCATCGCCAGCGAGATGCCGAAGTTGCCGGAAGACGACTCGATTATCGTCCCGCCCGGTCGCAGCAGACCACGACGTTCCGCCTCTTCCACGATGTACAGCGCCGGTCGATCCTTAATGCTCCCGCCCGGATTCGTGCGCTCCATCTTCAACCAAACCACCGCTTCCCGACTCTTCGTTACATTGCGAAGTTGAACAATCGGCGTATCGCCGACCAGTTGCGTAAGCTGCTTCATGATCTTGCCTCCTTGTCCATAGTTACGACGCGGTCCGCCATGAAATGAACCGCCTCTCGATCATGCGAGATGAATAGATAAGCCATCCCAAACCGCGCTTGCAACTCTCGGAGCAAGTTCAAGATCTGCACCTGAACGATCCGATCCAAGGAGCTGACCGCCTCGTCCAGCACGAGCAGTTTAGGATGAAGCGCAATCGCTCGCGCAATGTTGACCCGCTGTAACTGTCCTCCGCTCATTTGATGCGGATACTTGTGCCGATCGCAACCATGAAGTCCAGTCAGCTCCAGCAGCTCCTCCACGCGCAGCGCTTGTTCGTGTTCAGTCCGTTTTTCGAAGTTGCGGATCGGCTCAACGATTGACCGCCCGACCGTCCAGCGCGGATTTAAAGCGCTCCAGCAGTCTTGGAATACGATCTGCATGTCGCGGCGCAGTTGTTGCCGCACGGTTCCGCCTGCCCGATGCACATCCACTCCTTCAAACAAAATCTGCCCTTCGTCCGGATGATCCAGACCGAGGATGAGGCGAGCGAGCGTGCTTTTGCCGCTGCCGCTTGAACCGACCAGCCCCACGCAAGAACCGGCCTCCACCCGGAGGGAGAACCGTTGGAGCGCGAGGACATGCTTAGGCTTCACGGACCAACCGCCGCGGCGAAGAGGATAGCTCTTGGTCACGCAATTCACAACCAGCAAACTCATGCCGCCCCTCCTTCTACACCTTCTACACCTTCTACACCTTCGAGACTGCAGCGTTGACCAACGCGCGGGTGAATGCATGCTGGGGATCGCGCATCACATCGCACAACAACCCGCTCTCCACGATCCGTCCCGTATGCAAGACTGCCGTTTGCCGAGCGCAGCGACTCAGCAAATGCAAGTCGTGCGAGACGAGCAGCATTCCCATCTTATGCTCCGCGCACAAGTTCCGCAGGCATGACAACACCAACTCTTGATTGTCCGGGTCAAGCGCTGTTGTCGGCTCGTCTGCGACCAGCACCTTCGGCTGCAGGACAGCAGCCAACGCGATCAACACCCGCTGCAACATGCCGCCGCTAAGTTCAAACGGATAGAGCCCGACGATCTGACCGGCACGCGGCAGTCCGACCTGCTCCAGTATGGCGACTGCACATTCAAGCCTCTCCCGCTTAGACCCGCTGTTGCCATGCGCGCGCAACGTCTCCAGGAAATGCTGGCCAATCGTCAAGGAGGGGTTGCAAGCGGTCATCGGATTCTGCGGGATGAACGCGATCTGCGCACCCCGAATCTGACGTAAACGTTTCGGCGGCAGACGCAAAAGATCGATGCTCTCCAGCAAGACTTGACCCGCCTGCACATCGGCCGCTGGCGGAAGCAGACCCAATAGAGCAGCACAAATCAACGACTTCCCGCTTCCGCTCTCCCCGACCAGACCCAGAACCTCCCCTCGTCGGATCATCAAGGAGACCTCCTCAATGACAAACTTCATCCGTTTTCCGACTCGCACCCCCACTTTCAAATCTTGGACATGCAACAATGCTTCAGGCTCCATCCAGTTCACCACCTTGGCGCGTTGGATCAAAAGAATCTTGCAACGCATCTCCCAACAGATTGAACGCCATCACGACCAACACAATCATGAAACCAGGCGCCGCCATCAGCAAGGGATGACCGAGCAGATACGCCTTGCTGTCGGAAATCATTCCCCCCCACTCCGCTGTCGGAGGCTGCGCGCCCAAGCCAAGGAACGACAAGCCCGCCATTGACAGGATGACCGAACCAAGATCCAAGGAAGCAAGCACCATCACTTGCGGCAAAAGACCGGGCAACAGGTGGCTCGTCATGATTCGAAGAGGAGAAGTGCCCGCCACGCGGGCGTATTGTACGTACAAACGCTGCCTCGCTTCCATAACCAAGCCGCGAATGATCCGTGCGTACCCTACCCATTGCACGAGAATCAGCGCGAGAATCATGTTAAACAGTCCTTGGCCAAGCAACCCCGCCAAGACCAGTGCAAGGACAAGGCTCGGGAAAGCCAGCAAGACATCGCAGATTCGCATCAGAACCGCGTCGATCCATCCGCCCGCATACCCGGCGAGCAATCCGATTGCAAGCGACAGCAACATGGTGACGCCCATCACCAACACTGCAACTCCTACAGAGACTTGAGCTCCATACAGCAGACGGGACAACACGCAGCGGCCGAGATGATCTGTTCCGAGCGGGTAGTCCCAGCTGGGGCCCTGCAGTTTCAAGCTAAGGTCAATGGCAGTCGGATCATGTGGAGCCAACCAGGGGGCAAACAAAGCCGCCAACAGGACCAAGCTGAGTATGATTCCGCCAACGCGCGCTTCATGCCGCTTCCAAAGGTTGCGCCAAAAGACTCTCATCTTCGCGAGCCCCCTTTCACCGCATGCAGACGCGGGTTCAGCATGATCTGCACAACATCAACCAACAAGTTGGCCCCGACGAACATCGCTGTCAACAGCAGCACGTAGCATTGGATAACCGGATAGTCCCTGGAGAAGACAGCAGTAACAAAATAACGTCCCAGTCCCGGCCAAGCGAACACGTTCTCCACCAAAACCGCACCGGCCAGCAAATGTCCGGCGCTCATTCCGATTGCGGTCACGACAGGCGCGAGCGCATGCCGCAACACATGCCGCCAAAAGATGGTTCGCTCATGCAACCCTCGTGCACGCGCATACAAAACATAGGGCTTGTTTAATTCCTCCAGCAAAGTGGAGCGCAACAAGCGGGAAACGATCGCGATGTGCCCAAGCGCCAACGTAAAGGACGGAAGCAGCAGATGAGCGAAGGTTCCGCTGCCGGTTACAGGTAGCAGGTTCCATCGTAGAGCAAACGCGTAGAGCAAAAGATAGCCGATCCAATAACTCGGCAGGGAAGCGCCGATGTAAGCAAACAGCCGCCCCGCCTGATCCGCCAACGTACCGCGCTTGAGCGCCGTATAGATCCCGATCGGCAGGGCAAGCATCATCACCCAGCATATGGCGGCGGCCGTCAGCTCCAGCGTGGCGGGCATGTGCGTCATCATTTCCTGCCAAACGGGCTGTCTGGAAAGATACGAGAACCCGAAGTCGGCGTGCAGCACCCTCCACAACCAGTTTGCGAACTGCACTGCCCAAGGCTGATCCAAACCGAGTTCCATCCGCGCAGCAGCGACCGCCGAAGGCGTCACTGGAATTTTCGACGCCTGCAGATAGGCTTCGGCCGGATCGACAGGCACGAGATGGACCAGCAGGAACGTCACCAACGAGGCGGCCGCCAACAACGGTATGCCTCCAACGAATCGAAACGCAATAACTCTCCACATGAGAGCATCACTTGAGTTCGATGGTGCTGAACGGAACTTCGTACTGCGTCGGCAGGAAGTTCACGCCCGTGACTTGCTTCCGAGCGACCGCCACGTTCTCCATGTACGAGATCGGAAGGTAAACGGCCTGCTCGTGCAGCGTGGTGAGAATCGAACGATACAGATTCTGGCGTTCCGTCTCTTCGGTCGTTACCAGCACACGCGTGATCTGTTGATCAAGCTCCTTTTTCATTGCCAACCCCGCCTGTGCTTGGTAGTCCGCGTGAGAAGGCTCGCGCATCGACCCGACGACCGTATGCGGATCATACGGGGCACCCCACGTTTCGCTGAAGATGAGATTGAACTCGCCGCTCATCTGCCGCTTCACGTGCGTCTGGTATTCTTCGCCGATCAGGTTCACTTGAATGCCGAGCTTACTCAAGTTGCCCTGTGTAAACTCTGCGATCGTCTTTTGCACTTGGTCGCCGCTGTCGTATCCGAGATCCAAACTGAGCGGTTGCCCCTCCTTTTCGCGGACGCTTTTTCCCGCTGGCAGTCTCCATCCGGCCGCGTCCAGCAACTGCTTCGCTTTCTCCACGTCGTATCCATAGGGTTTTAGGTTCAGATCGCAATATGGAAAATTCGGTGAAAATAACGTGTCGGCTTGTTTTTCATATCCGTAGAAAACCTTATCGATCAACGTCTTTTTATCGAAACCGTATTCCAGCGCTTGTCGAACATTCAAGTCCTTCGTCGCGCCCCGATTGGAATTGACCGCCAGAACACGTGTTGCCAACGGTTCCGAGACTTTGGTCTCATAGTTGCCTTTGTCCTGCAGCATCTTGAACGAGTCGGTCGAGATCTGCCCGCTTCCGAACAACAGATCGACCTCTCCTTTTTGGAATGCCAACACGCGGGACTCCGCATCAGGGATAATTTTTACCGTTACTTTTTCCAGCTTCGGCTTGGTCCCCCAGTAATGCTCATTGCGGGTGAACACCGCGTGATCGTCCTTTTTGTACTCGCTCAACACCCAAGGTCCGGTGCCGATTGGTTTTTTGATGCCTTTCGCTGTGGTCCCGTCGTCCGCGAACCCTGCCTCCCCGAGGAAGCGAAGCGGACGAACCAACGCCAGTTCTTGCAGCACCGGATAGTACGGATTCTTCAGGTTCAGTCGAAACGTATCTGTATCGACCGCCTCAGTGCTGGAAATCTCATTGATTAACTCCAACCAATCATGTTTTTCCTTGTTGGCGAGCACCGCGTCGAAGTTCTTTTTGACGATCTTGGCATCGAACGGGCTCCCGTCGGAAAACTGCACGTTTTTGCGCAGATGGAAGGTGTACGACTTTCCATCCAGAGAAACGTCCCAAGTCTCCGCCAGCGCCGGCAGCACCTTGCCGCCCTCTCCGTACTGCACCAAAGGCTCGAAGACCATCGCTTGAGCGAACCATTGACTCGGCGCATATAGATGGGGGTTGAGATCCCCGATGTCCGCATTCCACGCGAAGTTCAAAGCTTGGCTGTTGGCTGCGGAGGAATCGACCGCATACTCTTTGCTTGTACAGCCCGCGAGCAATGCGGTCGCTGTCAAAAGGAGCACCGCAAATTTCTTATGTGTTGTTTTCAACTCATGCACCCCTTACTTTATTCATGGCATACTCATGGTAAATCAATAAGAGCAAATCGTGAATGACCCTACTAGGCTATATTTGTTACGAATTAAAAAGAAGATCATCTTCACGCGAATCTCATGCACGATTCCAAATACAACAAAAAAACCATAGCCCGGTTTGATACCGAGCTATGGCTGCTCTCGCTGTAACATTCGAAGATGTTCACAAAAATTTATGCCCCTGGTGCTTAGTCTTCCACGCGTAGATAACCGATCATCGGTCCGTTTTGGTTGATCGTCGGGTGAGTGAGGCAGACGACCGGGAACGTGCCGGCTTGGTCCGGGGTGAAGGTAACGGTGGTGACTTTGCCTTTTTGGACATCGCCTTTGATACCGAGACCTTGGATTTCAAACGGATGGGATTTGCCTTTGACCCCGTAAAAATGCAGGGCGACCGGCTTTCCCCGCTGCACCACCAAAAACCCGGGGTCCCAGCGGTACACTTCCATCTCCGGCACGCCGTCTTTGGCGGCGGACTTGATCTCGTTGGTGACGATCCAGAACTCTTGCTTGGGTTCGGCTTTTTTCTCGGCGATGTGCGCCGTATGCGTATAGGTTTGCGTCTCGGCGCGCACGTAGTCCGGCGCTGTCAGCGCAGCAGCGAACAGGACGACCGTCGCGCCCAGCAACCAGTTGCGGCAACGTCTGTAGTTCATCGCGGGCAGACCTCCTTTTGAGAGGTAGTTTTCCCTGCGATGGAGGTTCCATCCATTTCCCATCGAAATAGGATACAGAAGCGAAGGGAGGCTTTTACTATTGAACGATTTCGAGAGTTTGAGTCCAGTCGCGTTGAAAGAGCTTTTTCAACAGCGGGTCCAGCTTGGTTCCGATCAAAAAAACGACATTGAGCATGCCCTCTGGAGGTATTACTCGACCACATTGCTGACCGAAACAATTCCCCTCTCCACAGAGCTGTTTGAGGAAATTCTCGACCTCTATCTGCCCGATCAAAATCTGGTGCTGGAAAGCGTTTGGGTGCAACTGATCAAACAAAACAGGCTGGCACCGGAGCAGGTCGAGAGGATTCGGAGCGCATCCGACAGTCGAGAAATTCGGAAGCAACTTTTGATTCATCGCCTGAAGGAAAAAGCGGACCAACAGAAGGTGTTCAGCCGCGAGGATGTCCGAGAGCTCTTACAAATTCGGGCATACTCTCTCTTGCAAAGCGCGCTCGAACAAGGCCTCGCGGAAGACGGCGCCCGGCAAGAGTTTCGGAAGCCACTGGACGGAGAGCGGGACAAAAAGCATTTGATGTCTCTCTATCTCTTGGCCCATCAATCAAAAAATTCCGGCTGATTGGTTCCGACATCCATCCCCTAAAGGGTACACATGTCAAATTTTTGCTTCTCGACTCTTACTCTACCGTAAACTCGAACGTGGGCATCTGATGCAGTTCGCTGGTGGTGACGTGCACCGTCGCGTGGTACTTACCCGCTTTGTTGAATTTCTTTTGGACGGTATAACCGCCTTGTTTGTCCGATTTGCCTTTGGTCGTTTCATGATTGTTGTCTCCGTCCGCCCATGTCTCGATCTCCACAGTCGCATCAGAAACCGGCTTGCCGCCTGCCGAAACGTTGGCCTTGAGCGTCCCCTCTTGGTTTACAGCGAGCGACTGCGGGTTCGTTTCAAAGGAAATGTCCATTTTTTTCACAGTGCCGTTCGTCTCATGCATCATCATGTGATCATGGTCCATTTCGCCGCCGCAAGCGGTTAACAAGATCGATGAGAGCGCAACGGCTGCGCACAACAGATATGGTTTCATGTTCATCTTCTTCTCCTCAAGTTCTATTTTTGAATCCACCCTTGCTCATGCGCATAATTGGTGAGTTGCACGCGGTTTTCCAAGTGGAGTTTTTGCAGGATGTTTTTTAGATGATTTTTCACTGTATTTTCGGAGATGGAGAGTTCTTCGGCAATCCTGCGGTTGGTGTACCCTGTTGCCACGTGCTTCAAGATATCCTGCTCGCGGCTGGAAAGCGGGTTTTTCTTGCTTGGCCGGCGCTCCACTTCAATAAACTCCTCAAGCAATTTCGTTGCCAATCCACGAGTCATCGGCACTTCATCCATCACCACGGAGACCAAATATTCCACCCATGATTGCGGGTTCAGGTTTTTTTGCAAATACCCTTGCGCACCTTTTTTCAACGCTTCAAACAGATACGAAACGTCGTCTGAGACGGTGATCACCACGATTTTTACGTAGGGATACCGAATCTTGATCTCCTTGGTGGTGTCCAATCCGTTCATCACCGGCATGTTGATGTCCATGAGAATCAGATCGGGCATCAAACTCTCGGTCATCTCCAACGCTTGCAGACCGTTACAAGCTTCTCCGATAATTTCAAATCGCGGGTCTGTGCTTAAGATATAGCGGATCCCTTCCCGCGCATGCTCCGAGTCATCCGCAATCAGCACGCGAAAGATTTGGTTCATAAACCCGTCCCCCCTTTCTCACTTCCAACACCGTCCACGCGGAATCCCGGCGAATTTCAAACCCCCACTTCATTTCCGCCGAACGCTCCCTCACCATGCGCAATCCATAACAGGACGCTTTCTGAAACGGATCTTCCGTGAACCCGATGCCGTCATCGCGGACGCGAAGTGCCCAACTGTCCCCTGCATCTCCGAGAGAAAACTCTACCTCGACGCGGGAGGCTTCGGCATGTTTGCGGACATTCATAAGAAACTCGCGCAACGTATTCGAGAGCTCAATTTTTTCCTTCGCCGTCAGACTCCCCTCCGGCACTTCCCACGTGACGTTCACACCGGCTCCCGTCGCCAACCGAAAGTCTTGGATCATCTCTTGGATGGTCTGTTCCCACGGAAGCGCATCCAGCCGAGGCGGATTGCGCAGGTTTGAAATCGATTGCCGCACGTCATCGTGCACACGCCGCAGCGTTTCTTTTACCCCTTCGACGTTGACATCCATTCCGGGCTGCAGTTTTTTCAACTGATCGGTTTTTACAGAAAGCAGGAACAGGGACTGCGCGATCCCGTCGTGCAACTCCCGCGCAATTTGCTCCCGCTCTTGCAGGCGCACTTTCGCCGCCCGTTCTTGGTTCAGCTCGTCTTGCAAACGCTCCAGTCGAGAGAACAGGCCGAGCAACAGCGTTAGAGTGACCCCCAATACGATCAGCGGAGACAACCAATTTCCCATATCCATCGAGATATAGGGCAGTAGATACGCATGCCTCACATATTCCCAAATCCCGTTGGTAACGGTCGGAATGATGAGAATCAACCATTTCAGTTGTTTATATGTCAAATCGATCGCTCCCTTCATCACAGGTTACATCATAACGTGCTCCAAGCATTGTTCCTATAGCCCATGCTGGCTAATCTGCCAAGCAATAGCCCCATTGGACCCCGCGTTGACAAAATTCGTTAAGGAGTCAGTCACTCCAACGGGTCATCTCTTCTTCCCAATCCAATGCTATTCTGAGAGACGTTGTCAACTGCATGTAAACAAAGGAGTGAAAAGAAATGGAGTTTCCCGTCATCACCTTTCCTTGGTTTGGTGCCGGAACCCTCATTGCGGTCATTGCCATCGTACACGTTGTCATCAACCACGCCGTCGCGATCGGCGGGTCCGTCTTGATGGTTTGGACGGAAGCAAAAGCGCACCGCACAAACAATCCTGAATTAGAGCGCACCGCTCGAACGATGAGCAAATGGATTCTCATCGTAACCACAACCGTCGGCGCGATGACCGGTGTAGGAATTTGGTTCTCCACCACCGTCATTCAGCCTTATGCGATCGGGTCGCTGCTTCGCATCTTCCACTGGGCCTGGTTCGCCGAGTGGATCGTGTTCATTTCCGAGGTCGTGCTGATCCTCATCTACTTCTACACGTGGGATCGTTGGAAAGGCGAGAAAAAAAAGTTGCACATCCGAACCGGGATTGCACTGGTCGCGGCCTCTTGGCTGACGATGACGATCATCACAGCGATTCTGGCCTGCCAGATGACTCCCGGCAAGTGGGTCGCGACGCTTTCCTTCTGGGATGCGTTTGTGAACCCCACGTGGCTGCCTTCGCTGTTTTTCCGAACGTTTGTCGCGTTGACGCTGGGTGTCGGGCTGTTTGCCCCCTTCATTCGTCTGGGTGTCAAAAACAAAGCCAACGCCGCAGGGCTGTTGCGAGATTTTGGCAAGATCGTCTTGCTTTGTTTCCCTTTCTTGATCGTCGGCGCCATCTGGTACAGCTGTAACTTGCCGTCGGAAGCCTCGAATTTGATCGTTTGGGCATCCGGTATGCAAAACGAGTTTTTCGTTCTGGTCAACGTAACCGTGTTAATTTTGATCGCGGTCATCGGGATTGGCCTGTACAAAGCCCCGTCCCGCGTCCCGGTCGCATTGAGTGTAACTGTAGCTTTCCTGTCTGTCGGAATCATCGGAGAGTTTGAAATGATCCGGGAAACGATTCGCAAACCGTTTGTGATCTACGATTACATGTACGTAAACGGCATCCGCACCGACCAAGTGGATACCTTCCAGCGCAACGGGTTTCTCAAAACCGCAAAATGGACAACCGTGCACGACGTCACGCCGGACAATGAAAGAACCGCGGGTCGCGAGTTGTTTGCCGCACAGTGCATGACGTGCCATACGGTCGACGGATGGCGTTCAAAACGGGCCATGAACCAACGAATGCAAGGTTGGACGGCAGAGAACATCGCCAATTATGTGAAAAACCTGCACCAAGCCCGTTCCTTCATGCCGCCCTTCGCAGGAAACGAGGAAGAATTACAAGCGCTTGGCAAATACCTCGAAGCTGTCGGTCAAGGGCGAGAAACCTCCGAACAAGTTGCAGAAAGAGGAACTGCTCATGAATAACACCTCCTATCCGATTCCTGTCGATCTCTCCTTGCCGATTCCCGGTGACATCGGCGTATTTAAGGTCTTGCTCATCCTGGCGTTCATCTTGCATATCGTGTTCGTCAACCTCATGCTGTCAGGCTCCCTCTTGGCGGTGTACAGCGAACTTCGCGGGATGATGACCAAGCGTTCGGAATGGAACCAAACGGCCAAAGCGTTAGCCACCCAAGTCTCCGTTTTCAAAAGCATCGCCGTCGTGCTGGGTGTCGGCCCCTTGCTGGTCATCAGCACCATCTATACACGTTTTTTCTACACCTCCACGATCTTGATCGGAAACGCATGGTTGTTGCTGATTCCCTTGCTGATCGCAGCCTTCCTTTTGCTGTACTTGTACAAATTTACGTGGGATCGTTGGCAAAACCGGAAAGGGCTGCACTTGTTCATCGGCGCATTGGGAGCCTTGTGCCTGTTGTTCGTTCCGTTGATCTTCTTCACCAACGTGGTCTCGATGCTGTACCCTGCGCTTTGGCAAGAGACTCACGGTTTTTTCTCCGCACTTGTCACGTACCCGACCCTTTTCCAACGGTACTTGCATTTCCTGTTTGCCAGTTTGTCGGTGACAGGCATCTACTTCCTGATCTGGGCGAACCGGAAGCGGAGATCGAATTCCACGCTGCCTTACGAGTTTGTGTCGAGGTTTGGCCGTCGCGTGGCCTTGATTTTCACAGCCGGCCAACTGATCGCAGGTCCTTTGCTCTTGATCAGCTTGGACGATCGGGTCCGCGCCTCGATGTTGAGCGGATTCCATCTGGTTCTCCTCTTGTGCGCCTTCCTTTTGGGCCTGTCCTTGCTGTACGTGCTGGGAAACGTCCTGAAAAAGCCTTCCCGCAAAGCGGTCTTGATCGCCGGGATGCACGTGGTGCTTCTGCTGGGGGTGATGGGCGTGATGCGCCACGAAGTGCGCGATCTGTACTTGGAGCCCTACCAAACCGGACAAGCACAATCTTAAAAAAGCGAAGCGGAGTGCCGTTCACTCCGCTTCGCTTTTTTGATTTCGTTTGAGCGAGGTATGGAAAACGTCCGTCAGCCCGCCTTGGAAACTCTGCACGCTGCCTTGGCTGATCACGCGCCCTTGGTTGAGAAACACGACTTCATCCGCAACCGCTTCGGCGACATCCAATTGATGCGTCGAAAACAAAACCGGCCAACGACTCCATCCAATACGGGTCAAGCCCGTTGGTCGGTTCGTCGAGCACCAAGAGAGCCGGTCGCGCAAGCAAAGCTTGAGCTAACAGAAGGCGTTGCCGCATCCCTTTGGAAAAAGCGGAAACCTGTTTCTGTCCCGCCTCCGTCAAGCCGACGATGTCCATCACCTCGGCCGCCCGCTGTTTCCCCACTCCGCGCAGTCCGGAGTAAAAACAGAGGGTTTCCCATGCGCTCATGCCGCCGGAGAATTGAAAATCATCTGGCATGAATCCGATCCTTCTCGCGTACTCTTCACGATTGCGCCGCCACTCCAAGCCCTGCACACGAATGGTTCCGGTCGTAGGGCGGCTGATCCCCACGACCATTTTAATGAGGGTGCTCTTTCCCGCGCCGTTTCCGCGCTGTTCAAGATCGGCTGCACTCCCGCGGATGCGCAACTTCTGCACCAGATTTCGATTCGAATTCTCCAACTTAACCGCCGTTTTGCTGGTCGTGATGGCGACATCTTGAATCTGGTTGTTGTCACCGTGAACCACGAGTCCATCCTGACTCCCTTCAAGTTGCAACCCTCGGACGGTGGCTCCGTTTGTTTCCAAGAGCAACAGCGGTTCATCAGACGAAGCGCTCTTCGAAGAGATGATGCGCGTCTGTTCCGCTTCGACCTGAATCGGTTTTCGTATAGAGAGGGGTCCCTCATAGGTGCCGGGGGGCAATTTTACCACCTTTCAAAACGGATCGATTCGATCACGACGCAATTTTTTGCCATATGACTCAACCGGGCTAATCTTGTTACTTGTTTTTGACAGGTCGTAAAATAGCTCAAAAAGGCTATTTGGTCAGAACACACTTCAAGATAGACTAAGGAGTGTACGTTAGACCTTAGGAGGAAACACACACCATGAAAAAAATGAACTGGTTGGCAGCCCTCGTCGTAGCAGGCAGCCTGCTAAGCGTCACTCAAGTTGCAAGCGCGCACGTCACCGTCTGGCCGAAAGAGACGACGACCGGCGCGTATGAAAAATATACCGTTCGAGTTCCTGTCGAAAAAGACATCAACACCACCAAAGTGCGTGTTGAATTCCCGGCAGGCGAAAAAGTCTCCACCGTCGAACCGATCGCGGGATGGGACTACTCCTTCGAAAAAAACGCCGACGGAACGAACAAAGCTCTCGTCTGGACGGCAACCGCCGGCGGGATTAAGCCGGGAGAATTCATCGAGTTCAACTTCATCGGCGCCAACCCGAAAGAAGCAGGATCCGGCAAACTCGCGTGGAAAGCTTACCAAACCTATGCGGACAACTCTGTCGTGGAGTGGACGGGCGACGAAGGCTCCAAAACTCCGGCTTCCGTCACCACGATCAAAGCGGCAGGCACCGCCGAGGCCGACCACCATGATGATGCGAAGAAAACGGAAGACAATAAACAGGAAACCGCCGCTCCGACAACCACGTCCGAAAACACTGGATCGAGCAACACCGTTCCGTACATCATCTCCGGTGCTGCCCTGCTGCTCTCGCTCTTAGGTCTGTTCCGCAAACGCGCGTAAGCCTCCATTCGAAGAGGAGCGTTCCTCATGCTTAGAAAAGTTTTTTTACTCCTCTTGTTGCTCACTGTCGCAGTCACTTTCACCGGGTGCGGCAACATGCAGCATTCAGAGCTATGCGGAACAACCAAGATCAAAGCGCGCTAAAAGACCGTGCCCCCTCTCTTTTGATGAGGAAGCACGGTCTTTTTTTCTCACAAAAACGTTCGTCCGCCCACGCCGCCCACTTCGCCAACGAACCATGCGGACAAACGGCTCCAGATCCGATCAGCAAACCGCAGACTGACCCACACGGGCTATGCGGGAATGCGGGGCAAGCTCATAGACTTGAAGGAGAAGGGAGGCGCAAGTCCATGACATAGAGACAAGTTCATAAGCTCACGTTGCAGATCGACGGGATGACCTGTACAGCGTGCGCGGCCCGCATTGAACGTCTTGGTTTCAGGGCGAAAGTTCCCCCTGCGGACAGAAAACTTTCAGAGGAAGGCGGTCATCGTTCCGAACTTGAGATGTTCGTGTACCCGCTCTGCTCCCCCTGCCTTTTTTGTGGTACATGCTCCGCATGATCGGTGTGCCGTTGCCTGCTGTTACCGCCTTCTCCCATCCAATCTTGCAGTTGATACTCGCTGCGCAACTGCAAGTTGTAGCGGGGTGGCGGTTTTTTCGCGGGTTGTTTCGATTGTTGCTCCATCGCAGCGCGAACATGGATGTTCTGGTCGCTCTGGGGAGCAGCGTGACTTTTTACTACAGTTTGTGGTTGTTGTCGAACGGGAAGCAACATGTCTATTTCGAGACCTGCGCCTTTCCGATCACGTCGATTCGGTTGGGAAGGCTCTTGGAGAACATCGCTCGTGCCCGGACGAAAGAATCATTGCAGACATTGGTTCACCTGCAATCCGACGGATGCCAAGAAAGTGGCTCCGTTTACTCCGAGTGTGGAGGAGTATCGAGCGTGGCAACGGCGTCTGCATTCTACCAAACCCGTCTCACAAAATTCTCACAAGACTCTTCTTCCTGGTGATCGCAAAAAAAGACTGCCCTTCCGCAGCATGTTGGCGAAGGGGCAGTCCAAACGATATGTGGTTCTTTAGTTCGCAGAGGAGCTCTACACCGTCAAATGCGAGGTTTAGAGAGATATTTCCCCTCATCTTGCAGTTTATAGTCGCTTACTGGGGGCATGACGTTTTTCTTTTTTACGGCACCCGTACTTGCGTTTGCCCCAAGATCGGCGTGCCGCTCTCGTCGTACACGCTGATCGTCATCTGCTTCCCGGACAGGCCGGATTGCTTCAATTTCTCCAGCGGCACCCGCAGAACTTGCAAGTGACCGGGGTTTTTGGACACCTCGACTTGCAAGCTTCCCGAATCGAGCGTCAGCGACTCCACGCTGCCGTTGAGCACGTAGAACCCGACGTCCCGCGCCGGGTCGATCTGCAGACCCGGCGGCAGGTTGATCTTGCCCAACCACTCCTGCGCGCTTTCCGCGCTGAAGAAACTCAACTCCTGCGTCGGCAAGTTCGACGCTTGCCCCTCAAACACCGACTCTTCCATCTGCAGCGGCGGCACGTTCTCCTCCGACCACTCGTGCTTCGTCAAATCCGCCAAAAACGCCCTCGTCCCGCTCCTGAGCTCCAGACGATTTCCAGCCAGCATGTGCACCGCATGGGCGTCGGAGATGTTCCGTTCCTTCAGTTGCGCGACCAGCCACTCGTCCATGTACACGTCGCCTTTGGCTGTATCCACGAACCATATCTCTTGCGCTTTCAAGTTCGTCTTGGGCGAGAAGTTCACGACGAGCAGCCCGTCTTCGCCCCAGAGCATCTCGCCGATCTCCCCTTCCGGCATCGTCGCCGTCAGCTTCGGGGCGCTCCGGTCGGTTTGCCAGACGTACACGAGCGGACGGTCTCCCTGCTGAGCGAACGCCGCGCGGTTCGCATCCGTCGGATCGGCGGCGAAAAAGCTCCATCCGTTCTTCGACGGCAAGACCCCGGCGCCGGCCGCTTCCGTTTTTCCGCTGCCAAGCGAAAGTTCTGCCCGCACCGTCGCTTGGTCGCGGCTTGCAAACACGCGCTGCTGCGTCTGCTTCATCCCGGAAATCACCCAGTTTCCGCTCTCTTGCGCCATGCTGACTTGCAAAACTTCCAGCCTCGCTTCCGCTCCGTACGTCGCCCAGTTCAGCGTGACTTCATACTGATCGCCCGCCAAAGCTTTCAGGCGATACCCGGTCAGATGCGGGTTGGTGCGGTTTTGTCCAAAGACCGGGAGTTTGCCTCTCAGATTTTGGGCGAGATTCGCGTCTGCCAGCGAGGGACGTTTTTGCAAGATGAAGTTGAAGTAACGCTCGACGACTTCTTGTTTCGTAAGCGGCGCATGCTTCGCGACAGACTTGGCCGACTGCAGAGGCGGTGCCTCTTGCGGCGAAAGTGCCGGCTTTGCGACGAGCACGCCGAGCAGCGCCGCCGTGCAGACGCCCGCCAAGACCACCCCGCGCCGCATCCAGCGCGCGCGCAGATGCCAGCGGGTGCGGCGCTCGTACTCGCGCAGGACGCGCTCTTTGAACGCCGCAGGGTCCGAAGGGGTGTCGGGGGATTTTTTTCCGAGGGACTTGAGTTCTTCGGGCAGGTGGTTCCAACGCGGGTCGCTCATCGTGCTCTCGCTCCTTCCTCTGCGGCGTGCGCCCATTCGTCAAACAGCGGGTCTTCGCCTAAGTGCTGTTGCAGTTTTTTCATCGCGCGGTGCAGGGTGGTTCGTGTCTTCGCCGACGTCCAACCGAGAATTTGCGCCGTCTCTTCGGTGGAAAACTCCTGCATCATCCGAAGCACCACCACGTCGCGCATGTCTTGTTTCAACCCGCGCAGAGCGTCGCGCAACGCCGCTTCCTTGGCGTGACGCTCGACTGTTTCATACGCGCTCAACTCGTCGCTCGGCACTTCCTCGGCGTGGCTCAGGGAGAACAGATTCTTGAACTTTTTCTTGCGGTACCAATCCACCACCGTGCGCCGGGCGATCGTCAAAATCCACGTTTTGGGCGAGGCCAAGCCTTGAAAACGGTCCACGCCGAGCAAGACGCGCACGAACACTTCTTGGGCGATGTCCTCCGCGTCTTGGCGGCTCTTCACTTGGAAGCCGATGTACGTAAACACGTCCCGGTGGTAGAGCCGGTACCACTCGTCAAGATCATGTTCCACCATGAAACCCACCTTCTCTCTCCTAAGCGTAATTCTCTTGCACATCTAGTCGCGGAACACGCCCGCTGCGTTACAACTTTACCGGCGTTTTTCGATGGCGAGGAGAAGCGGCGGGGAATTTTTTTGATTCCAAAAGCGATAGAGCAGGACGTGGCAGCGTCTCGTGTCGAGCGCGTGCGCCCATTCCAACACCGCTTCCGACTCCGCTTCGCCCTCTTCGTGCCCCCTGTAGAGCATGATCGTGAGAATTCCGCCCGGCGCGAGCAACTCCAGCGCCGCCTCCAAAGCGGGCAACGTGCTCCCCGTCGTCGTGACCACCGACGGGTCGCCGCCCGGCAGGTAGCCGAGGTTGAACATCGCCGCTTGGACCGGCCCCGCCACAAACTCGCGCATCCGCTCATGGCTCTCTTGGAAAAAAACGACCCGCTCCGCCACGCCTGCTTCTTCCACGCGGGTCCGTGCCGCCGCCAACGCTTCCTCTTGAATGTCAAACCCGTACACGCGGCCTGTGTCTCCCACCGACTGCGCGAGAAACAGCGTGTCGTGGCCCTTGCCGACCGTGCCGTCCACCGCGACGTCCCCCTCCCGCAAAACCTCGGCAAGCAACGCCCGCACATACGAAAACATCGGTTTGATCACCATGTTCGGACAACTCTCCTCTCATGTTGTAAAATTTTCTCAAGAAATCACTGAACCTTTTTCCGGTTCAGAGCGAAGATACGGGTGAATGAGCACGATGGGAGGGCCCCCCAATGAGCCAAATCAAGGAGCAAGACCCCTTCACGAATCAGGAATGGAAAGTTTGGATCGAGAAGTTGATCGCCGGCGATCGCCAAGCTTTCGAAGTGGTATATACGAACACCTGCGACGATGTCTACCGTCTCGTGTCTTTTCTCATCCCGGACCGGCAGGACGCCGCCGACATCGTTAACGAGGTCTACATTCGGATGTGGAAGTCGCTGGACACGTATGACGCCGCGCGCGAGTTTCGCTTCTGGCTGCACGGCCTGACCGTGCGCACCGTCCAAGATTGGAAGCGCAAAGTCTGGCGCCGCCTGCGCCTTCTCGACCGCAAGAAAGCGCTCGATCTCCACGAACCCCTGCCCGAGCCGGAAGCGCAGGTGCTCGACGGCGAGACCCGCCAAGAGCTGGTGCAGCGCGTGGGAGACCTGTCGCACAAACTGCGCGTCGTCGTGATTCTGCGCTACTTCCAGCACTACACGCTGGAGCAGATCGCCGACCTGTTGCAAATTCCGCTTGGCACGGTGAAGTCGCGTCATCATCTGGCGCTCCGGCAACTGCGTGTCTCGTTTGAAGAACCCACTCTCCCGCGAAAGGTGGAAGGAACCAATGTCTACTGAACATCAACTCCAACGCGACTTGGTCGAGCACGCCTCCCGCCTGTCGCCGCCCCCTGAATTGAAAGAACGCGTGCGTCAATCGTACGAACTGCATCTCCAACAACAATCGAAGGAGCGATCTCCTATGAAGAAGAAATTGCTCACCGCCGTTGCCGCCGTTTGCCTGCTTGTCCCGAGCGTCGGGTATGCCGCCGACAGCGGATGGCTTGGCGACGACATCTACGGGTCGTTTCAACAAGCGAAGAAATCGTTTGTCGGCATGACCAAAGCGACCTATGTGGGCTTTGGGTTGAAACTTTCCGGTGCCAAGGAAGAGCTTGGCGAGGAGCGTTACGACCATTTCGTAGACATCCGCAAGCACTTCGTCCGCTTCATGACGGAGCACGGCGACCGATACGGCCACATCGACGTCGACAAACTCTCGGCGGAAGACCGCGCGACACTGAAGCAAATCTACGCCGACATGACGCCGGACGACGATTTCCTCAACCACAACGCGCAGACCAAGGACGTGTTGACGGCAGCGGAGTACGATCAATACTTGGAAGCGCAGATGACGTATCAGACTGTCATGGCGAGAACGGGCGTCGAGTACGACCGCGACATCCTCGCCGACCAACTCCCCGCCGATCTCAAAGACCGTTTCCTCGAGGCGAAGGAAATCCTCGACACCGTCAACCAGAAAGTCCATCAAACTCAATCCACAACTTCGATCTCGAAGTAATCTTCCACAAGCAAAAGAGAACCCTTGGCACGCCGAGGGTTCTCGCTTTTTTCCTTACGCTTGTGGTTCCGCTGCTTCTTCCGTTTCCGGCTGGAAGTACTTTCCTTGCCAAGAGTCGCGGCGTTTCATCTCCGCGTCGATGCCGTTGAGCACCGACCACTTGTCGAGGCTCCACAGCGGGCCGATCAGCGTGTCCGGCGGTCCATCGCCCGTCAGGCGGTGGATCACCATCTCGGGCGGCAGAATTTCCAGCATGTCGCACACCAACTTGATGTAGCGGTCCTGGTCGATAAACTCCACCATGCCCTCTTCCCACTGCTTGACCATCGGCGTATACTTCAGCAGATGCAGCAGGTGAATCTTGATCCCCTGCACGTCCATCTTGGCGACGGCGCGGGCGGTCTCCATCATCATCTCGT
Source organism: Tumebacillus flagellatus (assembly GCF_000714935.1). GTDB lineage: Bacteria > Bacillota > Bacilli > Tumebacillales > Tumebacillaceae > Tumebacillus > Tumebacillus flagellatus. The sequence goes on along the minus strand of NZ_JMIR01000017.1, from coordinate 34,891 downwards.
CCGTCTCGCCCGGCAGACCCAAGATGATGTGCGAACAGACCTTGATGTCGTGCTTGCGAAGGCGCTCCACCGCATCGAGATACGTCTGGAAGTCATGCGCGCGGTTGATCGTCTCCGCCGTGGATTCGTGCATCGTCTGCAAACCCAACTCCAGCCAGAGATACGTCCGCTTGTTCAGATCGGCAAGGTACTCGACCACATCGTCCGGCAAGCAGTCCGGGCGGGTGGCAATCGAGAGGCCGACGACGTCCTCTTGCCGGAGGATCGTCTCGTAGTACTCGCGCAGGGTTTCCACCGGCGCGTACGTGTTCGTGTACGCTTGGAAGTAGCCGAGATACTTCGCCTTGGGCCATTTCTTGTGCATGCGTTCGCGCACATCATGAAATTGCGTGACGAGATCGTCCGTCTGGTCGCCGGCGAAATCGCCCGACCCGCGGGCCGAGCAGAACGTGCAACCGCCCGTTGCGACGTTGCCGTCGCGGTTCGGGCAGGTAAACCCGGCGTCGAGCGGCACTTTGAAGATCTTCTCGCCGAAGATCCCGCGCAGATGGTAGTTCCACGTATGATAGCGCTTATCACCCCACAGCAAGGGAGTGCGCGTGAATTCTGTTTGAGCCATGTCGTGACTCCTTTCCCAAAACTTCATCGCCTTATTGTAGCCTATTTTCCTGAAAAAATCTCGATTCCCGGTTGAGTCCGCCGAACCATCCCCCCACGCTGGACATATGATACAGCACAACCAGCGGGTCATGAGTCAGGTCTGGGCGAAGAAAAAAACACCCTCCGTTAACCAGTCGAACGGAGGGTGTTTTCTGTCTGCGCACAAAATTAGTACAGCGTCACGCGGTGCATCACGCGGTTGCCCGCTTCCCAGCCGGACGAGAACGACAGCTCGGAAAGCTGCCCGACGCCCTGCACCCAGTCTCCCGCAAACACGGCGTTCGCGCAGGAGTGGAACTGCACCGGCATCAGCTTCTGGTCGTCCTCGACCTTGATTTCCTGCGCGGCGGCGCGCTCGGTGTAACGCTTGGCGACCAGTTCGTCGCGCCAGCCCGGCAGGTGCTTGTCAAACAGCGCTTCGATCGCGTCTTTGCGCTTTTGCGCGTGTTCGCGGTCGCCGACTTCCTCCGACTTGAGGTAGGCGATCGCTTGGACCAATTGCCCGCCCTCCGGCACGCATTCCGGGTCGTAGTGCGAGATGTCGGTGAGGAAGACTTTCGCCTGTTTGTCGTAGATGTACGTGTACGGCGAATCGATGCGGGACTTCAGCCCGATGTCGTAGACGAGCACCGTGTTCGGGCGCTGCATCAAGTACGGAGCAATGGAATTGGCGAGCGGCGTGTCTTCGAAGATCTTGGCGAGTTCCTTCGGCGGGCACGCGAACACGAACTCGTCGCCCTCGATCAGCCCTTCCGAGGTTTCCACCGCTTTGACGCGGTTGCCTTCAAACAGCACGCGTTCGATCTTCGCTTTGGTCACGATCTCCGAGCCGTTCTGGACGATGACGCGCTCCAGCTCCGCGACGAGGCTCTCCCAGCCGCCCGCGATGTACGCGACCGCTTTGGAGGTTTTGAACATGCGCTGGTAATACTTGAAGAACGCCGTCGACGGGATGCGCTCCGGCTCTTGGGTGAAAAAGTTCGAGGAGGCAAGCAGCAACATCAGCTGTTGCACTTCCGGCGCCTTCTTCGTGCGCTTCATCCATTCGCCGATCGAGACGCCCTCTTCGCCGCGCTCCAAGAGGCAGACCGTCTTCATCACTTCGATCGCAAACGCGGCTTTGGCGGTCGTCGCCGAGAGAATTTTGGTCTTGTAGAGACCTTCCAGCGTCGCCGGCATCTCTGTGAGTTCTTCGCCGAGGTCGTAGCGGGCTTTCTTCGGGTCGAAGTCGCGCCAGTTGACCGTGATGCCCAATTCCCGTTCCAGTTTGCGAATGTAGGACGAGTCGCGCGTGTAGATCGCGTGCGCCCCGAAGTTGAAGTTAAAGCCCTTGAGCGGAATCGTCACCGCACGCCCGCCGAGCTTCGGCGCTTTCTCCAACAATTTGACGTGCATGCCGTTCTTCGCCAATCGCGCAGCCACGCTCAAACCGGCCAAACCGCCGCCGATTACCACTGCTGTTTTTTTCATGGGAAACATGGACCCCCCGTTTTCCGTCTTCTCGAAATATTAGTATAAGTCGCAATACCCAAACTAATAATGGACTTAGTACATTTTGGACTCAGTACATTCATGATAATCGTACAGCGACGGGTGTGTCCAGCACATTTTTTTAGTAAAATACAGGGAGTAGGATGCCGAAGGGGAGGTCAATCCATGCCAACACGACGTGAGCGCAAAAAACAAGAGACGCGCACCAAAATTTTCACCGCCGCCATGAAATTGTTCCAAGAGCGCGGCTACGACGCCACCACCATCGACATGATCGCCGAGCACGCCGACGTCGCGCGCGGGACGGTGTTTTTACACTTCCCTACTAAGGAAGCGATTCTCGCGCACTGGGGCCAAGAGCCGTTGGAAGAAGTCATCGAGCGGCGAAGTGAATGGGATCGCCCGGACTTGACGTGCGAGCAGAAGATCATGGAGATTTTTGAAATTGCAATGACGACGAACCGCGAGAACTTGCCGCTCGTGCGCATCTTCATCAAGTCTTCGCTGAACACGCCGTCGGCGGTGATCCAGGGCGACATCCGTTCGCTGCGCAACTTGTTCGCCGACATCCTCGAAGCGGGCCAAGAGCGCGGCGTGCTGCGGGAGTCGATCGACCCGATCATCGCGGGCAACATGATCGAGAACATCTACCTGCACGCCGTCAACGACTGGGTGCTGGCGGAAGGCCAGTGGCCGATCGAGGAAATTTTTCAGACGAAGATTCACTATCTGTTCAACGGGCTGAACGCGTGACTCGGATGTATGAACTGAATGCCGCCTGAGTATCCTAGTGCGGGGGGATTGGAAAAAAATCTTGGCATCCCTGCCTAAGTAAGTTATGATATATCTATGTATAAAAACTCTGTCTCTACATAGGAGGAATTCGAAATGGCACATCAACTGCCGGCACTTCCGTACGCGTTTGACGCTCTTGAGCCGCACATCGACGCGCAAACCATGGAGATCCACCACGATCGCCACCATGCGACCTACGTGAACAACCTCAACGCGGCTCTCGAAGGTCATGCAGATCTCGCTTCCAAGTCCATCGAAGAGCTGATCGCAAACCTCGACGCAGTTCCGGAAAACATCCGCGGCGCGGTTCGCAACAACGGCGGAGGCCATGCAAACCACACCCTGTTCTGGGAAGTCATGTCCCCGAACGGCGGCGGCGCTCCGTCCGGCGAACTGGCGGATGCGATCAACTCCGCATTCGGCTCCTTCGACAACTTCAAAGCGGAGTTCACCAAAGCAGGCGCAACCCGCTTCGGTTCCGGCTGGGCATGGCTGATCGTGGACGGCGGCAAACTCGCTGTCACCTCCACCCCGAACCAAGACTCCCCGCTGATGGAAGGCAAAACCCCGATCCTCGGCATGGACGTTTGGGAACATGCGTACTACCTCAAGTACCAAAACAAGCGCCCGGACTACATGAACGCGTTCTTCAACGTCGTCAACTGGGACGAAGTGGCGAAGCGTTTCGCAGCTGCGAAGTAAGTTCGTTTTTGAAAAAAGAGAAGCCGTCCTCCGGTTGGGGGCGGCTTTTTTGCGGCTTTTTTGCGGCTTTTTTGCGGCTTAGGAGGCTTAGGCAGCTCACGCGGCGATGTTTTGTTTTTTCTTAGGCGTTTGGTTCAGGGAGATAACAGAGCCGAGCAGGATCGCCGCGCCGAGGATGTTGGCGAGCGTCAGATGGACGGGGTAAAACGGATACGCAATCGCCGCCGAGAGCAGGACGCCGGAAGAGCGGATGACGTTCGCTTTTGAAAATTCGATGTATTTGATGCCTTCGTAATACAGCAGCATGCCCATGAAGTTCGCGCAGAACGCGGAGACGAAGATCATCCCCGCACCGGAGACGTCGAGGTGCTGCAAGTTGCCTTCGCCGGTGCACAGCGCGTAGACGAGGAGAAAGCAGATGGTGATCACGTTGTTGGAAAACAGGATCGAGTTCGAATCCACATCCTTGACCACAAGCTTGACGGTGATGTTCGTCAGCGAGAAGAAAAACGTATACGCCATCGCGATGCCCACGCCCGCCCACGAGGAGATGGTGAGCCCGCCCTGCGCTTGGAAGAGAAACAGCCCCGCAATCGCCAGCGCAATCAAGCCCCACTCGCGGGACGTGATGCGCTCCTTGAGAATCACCACGGAGAGCAACAGCGTGAAGATGAGGTAAAAACGCCCCAGAAACCCGAGGGTCACCGGCCCGATCATGTCGAGTGCGATGTACATGAGAATCAGTCCGGCGGCGTTGGTGAAGCCGACGATGAGCATCGCTTTGTTGCGGACGAAGCGGAGTTTCTGCTTGCGGATGACGGCGAGCACGAAGCCGAGCAGCAGCGAGTAGGCGATGTTCAGAAACGCCGCTTTCGTGACCGAGATGTGACCGCCGGAGATGGCGGTTTTGTTGAGTACGGGTGAAAATGCCATGAAGCAAATCGAGAGGACGTTGAGCAGAATTCCTTTGCGCGGGTTCATCGGGTGGGGCACCTCCTTGATTTTGGGCAAGAGATCATTGTACCCCAGATGTTGGGAAAAAGAAAGAGAGCGACCGGTAAAGGCGCTCTCTTTTTGTTATTTTGTTAGCGCATGAAGCAGTACCAGACGACGGTGTGCATCGCCAGCAAGAGGACAAAGTACGCGGCGTCATAGATGCCCGGTTTCAGCTCGCGGTAGTACGTGCGGTTGCGCGAGCCGTCAAATCCGCGGGCTTCGAGCGCAATGGCGACGCGTTCTGCTTTGCGGATGCCTTGGGCGAGCAGCGGGATCGTGTAGCGGGTGAACGCTTGGAGTTTGCCGCGCAATCCCGGCACGCGGGCGACGCCGCGGACGCGGTGCGCCGACTTGATCTGCTCGTACTCTTCGCGGAACATCGGGAGGAAGCGAAATCCCGCAAGCAGGGCATACCCGATTTTCGGCGGGAGTTTGAGCTGTTGCATGAAGCTCAAGGCGAGCAGCGTGACGTCGGTGGTCATCGCGAACAACGCGCCGTACGCGACGAACCCGAGCATCCGCAAGCCGATGTTCAGGCCTTTGACCAGCCCTTCCTCCGTGATCGTGATGATGCCGCCGTGCCACCAGACGGTCTCGCCTTTGCCGTAGGCGGCGAGAATCCACGTGGTGGAGAGGAAGAGAATCAGGAACGGCGACAACCGTTTAACGAACGTCCAGACCGGGATGCGGGCGGCGGTCACGGAGAGCAGCATCGGGATTGCCATCAGAGCGCACGCGGTCTTCGGGTCGTGGACGAAGATGAACACGAGCATGCAGAGCAGGTGCAAGAGCAGCTTCACCGACGGGTTGACGCGGGCGACGAGGCTCTTGGCCGAGGACGGATGCACGTGCCCCGCCGTGTATGAACTAGACACTCAGGCTTCCCTCCTCGACCTTTTCCTTTTGACCTGCATCTAGAATTCGCTGCCGGTACTCATACGCCAGCGGTGCTGTGAGCGAGGCTTTTTCCAAAAGCTCCGGCTGAGAGAACAAGTCATGCGGCGACCCGTCGAACAGCAAACCGCCTTCCCCGATCACCAACACGCGGGACGCATGCTCCGCCACCAACTCCACGTCATGCGTCGCCATGAGAATCGTCGTCCCCGCCTCGTTGCGCTCCTGCATTCTCTGCAACAACTCCGCCGTCGTCGCGGCATCTTGCCCGAACGTCGGCTCATCGAGCAACAGCACGTCTTGGCGCTTCAACAGCATCCCCGCGACGCTCAACCTGCGCTTCTGCCCTTGCGACAGGGTGAACGGGTTTTTGTCCCGCAACTCCTGCAAGCGGAAGTCGGCCAGCAACTGCGTCGCCTCCCGCTCAATCCGCTCTTGCGGCCATCCGGCGACCTTGCCGCCGAACGCCGCTTCCTCAAACACCGTGTCGGCGATAAACTGATGCTCCGGATTCTGGAACACGAAGCCCACCGTATCGTACAACTCCGGCGTTTTGTAGCGGCTCACGTCTTTGCCTTTCAACTGCACGTTCCCTTGCGTCGGCTCGATCAACCCGCCGACCATTTTCAAAAACGTGCTCTTGCCCGCCCCGTTGGGTCCGAGGATGGCGACCCACTCGCCGGGCTGGATGCTCGCGTTGAGACCTTGCCAGACGACGTGGCCGTTTTTATAACGCAGCCCGGCGTCGCGGATGTCGAGGATCGGAGCGTCTGCGGCGGGGCGGGCTGTTTGTTTTTTTCCGGTGGCGAGTTGGGTTTGCAAGCGTTCGGCGAGCGGATGCGGCACGGGTGCGAGCAGTTGCTCCCACGTCACCGGCCAGAGTTTCGGCGTCCAGATGCCGGACTCCCGAATCATCTCCGCCTGTTCGCGCACCACGTCCAGCGGCGCGCCGTCCGCCACGATCCGGCCCTCCGCGTTAAACAGCAGCACGCGGTCGACCCATTCGATCACGCCGTCGAGCTTGTGCTCGATGAGCACGAGGGTTTTCTGCCCGTGCAAGCGGCGAAGGTCGTCGAGGACGAGCTGTGTATTCAGCGGGTCCAGTTGCGCGGTCGGCTCGTCGACGAACAGCACCTCGGGTTCGAGCGCCAGCAAGCAGGCGAGCGCCAAGCGCTGTTTCAGGCCGCCGGAAAGTTCGCGGATCGGGGTGGAGAGCGGAATGTCGAGGCGGACGTCGCGCATCGCTTTTTCGATGACGGCACGCATCTGTTCGCGCGGCACCGAGCGGTTTTCAAGGGAGAACGCCAACTCGTCCTCCACCGTCAACATGCAAAATTGCGCGTCCGGGTCTTGAAACATCACGCCGACCGAATCCGGGCGGGTGACGGTGCCTTTGAACCACGCTTCGATGGAGCGCGGGATGATGCCGGACAGCACTTGCAACAGCGTGCTCTTGCCCGAGCCGGACGGGCCGAGCAGGAGCACCGCTTGATTTCGTTCAATCGAGACGTTCATTTCCCGCAACACGGGCGCATCGCGGTCAAAAAACTGCACAGACACCCCAACGCATGCGAGAAAGGGTGTCTTTTGCATCAACGTATTCATTTAGAAAGACGGCCCGCGGTCCAACTTGGAACGGACCACTTGGTAGGAGTTCAGAACGCCCGTTTTGGCGAGCAGATCGCCGACGACTTTGCCGAGCACGCCCGCAAAAATCGCGCCGGAGATCAGGCGCAGGACGATTTTGAGAAGGAGCACGCCCGTGGTGACGTCGCTGATGTAGCCTTGGTACCAGTCAATCGGCAAGCTTGCAGCCGCCGACGCCATCCCGGCGAGGATGACGGTGCCCATGTTGAACGTACGGTAGCGGAATCCCGCAAAGATCAGTTCAGCGGCAGCGCCTTGGATCAAGCCGAACACGAGGGTGCTCAAGCCCCATTGGCCTCCGAAGATCATTTCCACAAACGATGCTGCGACTTCAGAAAGCATCGCGATGCCCGGCTTTTGCACGATGTACGCGGTGAGGATCGAAGCGACGAACCAGAGTCCGTAGATCAGTTCGGACGAACCCGGCAGTGCGGTGTCCAACACGTTGTACAAAAAGCCCCATCCAAAATACGCGACCCCGCAGATCATCGACAGGATGACGGTGATCATAATCTCTCTGAAGTTTGCGACACGACTAGTCTTCATGTCTCATTACCCCCTTCATTTGTTGGAACCGAACATTTGCATAAAAAAATCCCCTCCCGGCACCCGGCAGAAGATTGGTTGTTTGGTGGCAGACATCATTCGACAAACACATGCCGCGGGTCTTCCGCTCGCACATGCCGTCGCAGTCTCCGTCACTTCCTCACGCCGGTATTACCCAGGATCGAGTTCAGAGGGTTGGCGCTCCTTACGCCTCTCAGCCATACTTTCGGCACCCCTAGCAACTGCTCGTATTCAATTTGGTACGATCTCATTGTAGTCCTGGGACGAAGAGTTTGTAAAGGAGAAAAAAAGCGCCCCTTCACGAGAGCGCTTTTTTTCAACATGATGAACAGTTCCCTACTTCACCGGCTGAATCGCATCCACAACCCAACCCCTGCCTTCCGCATAGACGAGCGTAACATCAACCGCGTGCTCCCCTTGCGTATAGCGGTAGGTTTTTTTCTGATCCGTCGACCCGTCCGCCGTGGTCAGCACGTGCGCATCCGTGCGAGTGACGTACTCTTTCAGCCACTGCAGCTGCGGGAGCGCGGCGTTCATCGTCTCGGCGGCGTGCGGGTTCCATTCGTTCGGAATTCCGCCGCCCTCGTCGCCTTGGACGTAGCCGCGCATCTCCCAGATCGTGTCGTACGCCCCGAGAATCGGGTTCGTGAACGACGCTTTGGTGTATTCCTTCACGCTGGTGTCCAACGTGACGAACTCGCGGTTTGCCGGGTTCCACTCGTACAAGTATTCATCGGAGTTGCCGGTGTCCGTGTTGGATTCCGCGACTTCAATCTTGCCGTCAAGCATAAACACATCCGTCCGCAAATCTCCAAAAAAGCTCTTCACCACGACCGGCCCGTCTTCCCCGCCGTACAGAAACGCGTACAGCCAACTGCCGTGCATCCCCGCCCCGCCGTTGACAAACACCACGTTGTGATCCCCTTGAGCGATGCTTCGAATCTGCGCGACCGACTCGATGTTGCTCCAGAGCTTCGTTTCTTTCCCGTCCGCGTTCACGAAGTAGACATTCCCCGCGAGATTGCCGTCCTTGTGCGTCACGACGACGGTGTACGCGTCGGTCCCCGCGGAAAACTTCACCCCCGCCTTCAAGCCGCTGATCAACTCGCCCGGATGGTTCTCTGCAAACGACTTCAGCCAAGAAAGCCCGTCGGCACCCTCCAAGTACGCCACGTTCACCAGCGCTTCGTGCTCGCCCCACTGCACCAGCGCGCCCAAGTTCTCCGCGACGAAACGAGCCGGAACGTAGACGTGGTCTTGGTAGGAAAGCGCGGCGTATCCGGAATCGAGCGTTTTTTCCTGACCGTTGAAGACGAAGTGCACCTCCTGCGTCTGCGCCGCAATCGGGCCGGACTTGTAAAAACTGCCCGCACCTTGTTCCGCTTTCGAGCCTTTGCCTGATTGGAAGCTCACCGTCTGCGTCGCTTCGTCCCACGAAACGGCCGCGCCCATGTTCTCCGCGACAAACCGCGCCGGAACATACAGGTGGTCTTGGTAGGAGATCACCGCATACCCGTCGTCAAGATACGCCCACTCCCCATTGACGGCAAAAAACGCATGCGTCGTTTCCGCCGACACCGGATCGGCAAATGACGGTTGTGCCAAAACGGACAGCCCGAAGAGCAGAGCCATCCCTGCCCCGGCGGCGCTTTTTTTCCACGAACCTTTCACGCAACACCACTCCATTCTCACCAAAACAACTGCTCATAATGTAACACACCGCTCACAACTTTGAATAGAAAAAAACCCTCTTCCGTTGCATTCACGACTTTCCGGTTACATCAGAAGCACCGCTCCGTCGACCCGCTTAATCCCCCGAACTTTCCCGAGGTCTTCCGCAAGTTTGAGGCACGCGAGATCCTTCTGCTTGGCTTCGACCATGACGTCGACGCGCGGGAGGCCGTGTTGTTTGCAGGCTTTGAGGAAGACCAGCAGCCGCTCCGGGTCGATAAAGTCGCTGTGTGCGCGGAAGTCGGAGTCGTCCTTGGGCGACGAGACGTGAATCTTCATCGGCGTGTCGCCCCACGTGGCGGCGATGCGCGGAAGCAGTTCAATCGGCGTCATCGCGCTCGGATTGCACCAATCGTGGTGAATGTCGAGCATCATCGGCTGGCCGACTTTCTCGCAGACTTCCAGCGTTTCGAGGACGGTGTACGTTTTGTCGTCGTTCTCAAACGTCAGGCGTCGGCGCACGCTCTCCGGCACGAGCGGGAAGTTGTCGTAGAGCGTCTGAATCGCTTTTTCCCGGTCACCGTAGACACCGCCGATGTGGATGTTGACTTTGTGCTGGTGATCGAGACCCATCCCGTCGAGGAGATCGGTGTGGTATTGCAAGTCTTTGAGAGAAGCGGCGACCACTTTCTCCGAGCCGTTCAGCAACGTAAATTGGTTGGGATGCATCGTCAGACGTATATCATGTGCCTTGGCAAAGTCGCCTAGCGCTTTCAATTCTTCGGGGTAGGTCGCTTTCACGTCGATCCCCACGTCCGGGTGCGTCGCCAGCGGGATCAGCGACGACGACATCCGGTGAAGCTTGATCCCGTGGGCGGCGTTGTAGTAGAGGATGCGCTGTGTCGCCCGCAGGTTTTTGCGCCCGACCTCGACGGCGCGGGCTAGCGCTTCCTCATAGGGCCGCTGTTGAAACAGTTTATAGGTAAACGTCGAACTTGGGGTGTTGTTGAAGATCGCCAGTGCTAGGGAAACAAACCCAATCCGCACTTCCATAAAAAAATCACCTCGCTCCCACAGTGTACCATGAGTGCCAGGTGATCATGTGTGACTACACTTTGTCAGACTTGCGCTCTTCCAAGTAGCGCCGCAGCCAATGTTCGGCGATCTTGCTGACGAACGCTTCCTCGCCGTCGATGTGCAGCACGGGGATTTTGTCCCCATACTTCGCGTGCACCGACTCGTCGGTGGTAATGTCAAACTCCTCGACCACCATCGGATAAAAAAGACCCAGCCGCTCCAAAATCTGCTTCGCCTTCACACAGAGCGTGCAGCCGTCCTTGGTGAAGAGGGTGATGTGATAGGGTTGCATGTGGTCATTACCTGCCTTATGAATTTAAGCTTTCGAGAAAGCGCGTGGCTTCTTCCGCGTCAAGGACTCGGAGTTCCAGTTCGTCTTCCATGTAGCGGAGGGTGGGGAGGTTTTTCTCGGCTTTTTCCGGTTTGCCTTTGCCGTAGTCACTGTCCTCAGTGATGATCGTGTTGTCTGTATTGAGCGCGAGTGCGACAAAAGTTTGGTCCTCGTGTTCGTGGAAGCCGAGTTCTTTGAGTTTAGCGGCGATCTTTTTCGGGAGTTTGCCGTCATGATACTCAATTTGGTTATTCGATACCATAAACGTGTACCATTTTTGAAACAAATCGATATGACCGACCTCGTCATAATATTCTTTTCGAACAATATCTCCGTGGTCGATCACGATACTGTTTTCGGGTTTGTGATAGAAATAATGCAACAACAGGTGAGTCTTTACCATATCAAATTCAGAAAAGCCCTTGACCAAGATGTTGGTGTCTACTACAACCCGCACGTTTTCTCACTCCGTTCCCGACTGGCGCTGTTGTTTCAAACGTGCGATGGTCTCGGTGATTTTCATCGTCTCTTCGAAATCATCGGCAAAAAACGAACGGAACGCATCCGGGACGTTTTCCAGTTGGCCGATTTCGCTGACTTTGATGTTGTGGACGACGCTGCCGTTGGATGTGTTTTCGATAAAGTTGACGGCGATGTCCGAGGGGTAGAGCGGGAATTCGTTTTTGCCTTCTGTGAGGGTGGTTTCCGCTACTCTGCGACGCAAACGCAACAGAAGGTGTTCACTGTGGGTCTCGATGAGGAACGTCTTGCCCGTTTGGTTGACCATATCTATGAAAAGGTCTCCGAGCTTGGCTTGGGCTCCCGCATGGAGGTGGATTTCAGGTTGCTCGATGAGGACAATCTGTTCAGGGTTGTTGAGGTATCCTTGAATCATAATAGGAAGGATTTGCGAAATACCAAACCCGACGTCTTTGAGGTTGACTTGTAGACCTGAGCGGGTGTCCCGCAAGATCAATTGAAAGAAACTACCGAACGTTTCCCAGTGGAACTCGTAATTATATTCGCGTAGCCAATGATTGACCTTTTCGGTTAGGGGATTTTGATATTCATGACGATCAAGAAAGAGTATAGTAAACGCATCTTCGCCATGTCGGCCCACTTCTTTCGGACTCTCACCCGTGAACTGGTAGACACGCTCAGCCTCACTTCGCAAAGGACCTACGTGTGCAACTTTCTCTAATGCTTCTGTTACCTTTTCTTGGACACAGTACGCAAGTTCAGCAAACATAAATAGATCAATTGGAGTCCTTATCACAACAGGTAGAAAATTTTCCCACTTGAACATTAGAGTCCTGGGAGTTAATCCATCTACATCTATCACATCGGAAGTAAAATTCGATCCATCCACTACATTGTCTCTTGTATCCACGCTAAGGATATTACGACCTTGATTATCCTCGAAAGTAATACCTGCTAGAATGTTCGTCTCATTCTTGGGATTGTAACCAATTCTAACCTTAAAAACAAAATCTCCCCCACCAAATTGGACGCTTTTATCATCACTCTCAAAATCCCGACCCAAATCCAACTTCATATGAATCTCCACCGGCAAATCCGGGTTGATCACATGATTGTAAGAAACATCCGAATAGTTCCCCACATCCACGCCCTTCTTATCCGAAAACGTGAACGGAACCTTCCGCGCAGGATTCTGCAAACTCTGCTTCAACATCAGAAGTGCATTCAACAAACTCGACTTTCCCGACGAGTTCAGCCCGAACAAGAGCGTAATCTTATTCAACTGCACCCAACCGGAATCCTCAAACCCTTTATATCGAATCAGACGAATGGCTTTCACTCTAACACCCCGTCTCCAAATGTATGTACCCCAATATGCATTATCGTATATGCAATACTGCATATTCACTCCCCACTATCATAACACCTTTCCCCCTCATCCAAAACGCACCAAAACAAATCCTTACATATCTCCCTCCCCCCTTGCAAAACCTAACGCTACCAAGAATCACAGGAGGTGGCGGGGGTGCAGTTGGTGTTGATCGTGGGGGCGATTTTGGTGCCGATCTTGATGTTTGTGTTGCGCCAGCGGTCGGTGGCGGCGGTGTTTGATCTGTTGGCGGCGCTCTCCGTGTTGCTCGCCAACATCGCAGCGGGGCTGGCGGTGCTGGAGATCAAACAGGAGAACACCGAATTTACCACGCATGTGCACGAAATTTTCATGGACCCGCTGTTCCTTGCCACCTCAGGCTACATCGGCGTCTACTCCGTCTACCGCTTGCTCGTCGCCACCTCCCGCACGTGGCAGACCAAGCGCGCCTAGCACAATTCCTGCATAAACTAAAAAGCGGGGGATCGTCGAAACGATCCACCCGCTTTTCTCCTGTTCATCGCTTAGGGCTCCACAACCCTACTGCAAGCGAGAACTCCGCATATTCCTATGTCGGCTCATTGCTTCCACTATACCACGTCCCGCGACAGAAATCTAGATGCGGTCCCGTTTTGCCATCAACTTCCCAATGCGCTTCAACTGAATCAATTCGCGCACCTGCGACTTCAACACTTTCAAGATCGTCTCGTCGCTCATCTGCGCCACGACTTCCTCGCCGTGATGACGCACCGTCGCGTCATACTGCCCGCGCAAAAATTCATAGTACGCCTCGACCGTATACCCGCCGGGAACGTGCTCCGCGAGCTCGGCCGCATAGGTTCGCAGTTCATTTTCCAATCTCGCCAAAAGTTTTTCCCTCCAAACGTAGCGTATCCCCCACTATCGTACCCGATTTTCAGGTACAATAGAAAGTGGATAAGGAGGTTGACCCATGCAATCTGTCGTTCAACAGAATCCCATTCTTGATAAAGCACAACAACTTGCCAACCTGCTCGCCCGTTCGGAAGAGATGCAGCGCTTCCGTCAGGCTGAAGATAAAATCAACCGCCACGCGGACGCTCAAGCTCTCCTGTTCATCGTGCGCGCAAAACGCAATGCGTATTCGCAAACTTCGCTGCGCCACGGCTATGAGCACCCGGCGGCGGTGAAAGCCAAAGCGGAGTACGACGACGTGCTCGAACGCATCGCGCAAATCCCGCTGATCGACGAGTTCAAGGAAGCCCAAGACGAGGTCAACGACATCGTCCAAGGCGTGCTCCAAACGATCGTCAACACCCTCGCGTCCGACGTTCCCGTGGAAAAAACGGAAGAACCCGGCGACGGTGCATCCGGCGGCTGCGGAAGCTGCGGCTCCGCAGGCGGTTGCGGACGCCACTAATCACAAAATCACAAATCAAGGCAAGCCCACGGCTCCCCTGCGCGGGGAGACCCTTGCATGTTTAAATAAAACGCCCTGCCCGACACGTTCCCATCTGCCGGCAGGGCGTTTTTTCTTACGCATCGCGCTTGTACCACGTATCGCCGCCCCACTCCTGTGCTTTCCACGGCAGGGTCTCCGGACGCGCCAAGTGCAAGATCTCTTTCCAAAACTCCAACCGCTCCAACTCGTCCATCGGCGTAAAGTTCTCCGCAACGGCGAGGTTGCGCTCCAACTGCTCCATCGTCTCCATGCCCACAATCGTGGTGGAGATCGGGAGCGACAGCGTGTAGCGGAGCGCTTTTTCATACCACGGCGCGAGTTTGCCAAGCGCCATCACTTTCATGCCGACGACCGCCACGCCCTTCTCTCTCGCCAACGGCAGAAACTCATGGGCGAACGAATAGATATGATGATCCAGCGCCGACAGCGCCACCAGCGACGAGTCGAAGTCGAAACGGCGCAACGCTTCCACCAGCACCTGCGGGTTGGTGTGCCCGCTGATCGAAAGCTTTTTCACCACGCCCTCCGCTTGCATCTGTTGCAGCGCCTCGATCGCCCCGCCCTTGGCGAAGATCCGGTCGAGCTCTTCCACGGTCACGATGTTGTGCAGCCGCCACTCGTCCACATAGTCGGTTTGCAGGCGTTTCAAACTGCCTTCCAGCAACTTCAGCGACCCGTCCCGCGTGCGGTCGTGCGTCTTGGTGGCGATGCGGACTTGCGCGCGGCGGCCCTCCGTCAGCGACAGACCCAGCCGGTACTCCGATTGCCCGTCCGAGTAACTCGGCGCGGTGTCAAAGTACGTGATGCCGTGCTCGATCGCCGTATGCACGATCTGAATCGCTTCCTCCTCCGTGCAGTTGTGCTCGTCGACGATCCGCTGCGCCCCGAAACTGAGCAGCGGCACTTCCCAGCCGGTACGGCCAAACGGTTGTTGTTTGATCATGCGGAGAATCCCTCCTCGTTTCCTCTTCTTAGTATGTCATGAAAAAAAAGACCGCGAACAAGGAAGTCCGCAGTCTTTTTTCACTCCTGCTGCACGCCTCACGCTTCCGGCACCAGCATCGTGGTCAGATGGCCCGACATGCCCAAGATGTACAGCGTGTACGTGACGTTCGGGTCGAACTTCGCCGGCGGCACGCGCAACAGCACATCCGGCTTGCCGACGGCGCGCAGTTCGAGATGGCGGGTGCCGGGGGTGACTTGGAAATACGGCGACTTTTGCTTGAACGTCAGGTGCCCGAGCAGAACTTTGCCGTTGGGCAGCGCAACATCCACCGCCGGCGCGTTCGGCGAGAGATGGACGACTTTGGCGCGGGCGTACCCGGGTTTTGCGCCTTTTTGGTGGTCTTCGATCACGACGGAGCGCAAGTTGCGCAAGAACCCGGAGACGGCGATGGTGTAGTGCCCGCCCGGCGTGAAATTCGACGTCGAGTCGATGATTGCGCCCGCCGCTTTGCCTGCCGGGAAGACTTGCAGGCGGTGACGACCCGCTTCAATCGGCAGGTACGGCGTGATGCCTTGGAAGGCGACGTCGGAAGCGTATTTTTTGTGGTCGATGTAGATGTCAACGCGCCCGGCGTCAGGCGAGGCGTGCAAGAAGCGCACCTGCGCCCGCGGTTGGTGCACCGGCTTGACGACCGGCACCGCTTCTTCGCCCACCCCTTCGGAGATCGGGATGTCCTCGGTGACAACCCCCTCGGAAACCGAAATGTCCACCGCCGGACCGCCTTCCGACGCAGGCACCACTTGCGGCTCCGGCATCATGTCCGGCTGCTGCAGGCCCGGCATCATCTGCTGACCCCCCGGTTGCCCGCCCGGCACCGCGGGAGAACCCGGTTGCATCTCCGGCGTCCCCGGCTGCTCTTCCACTTTCGTCACGTTGATGTTGACGTGCTTCGCCAACTTGGCGAGAAATTTGCCGATCTCATCCAACTTGGCGAGGATGGCTTCCGTCGAGATCGCGCGGTTTTGCAGTTCTTCCACTTCACGTGCCTGCGCTTGCAACAGACGGTACGCCTCCGTCAAAAACGCCTGTTGGTTCTCTTGACTCTCCTGCACCAACGTAACCAATTTCGAAACTTCAGTTGCCACTTCGCTCGTGACAACATCTCTGCGTTCTTTCAATGCCCGGACCTCCTCCTTGAATCTGGAGCCATGACGGCTTTCCCATCATCAAGGTATTAGAGCGCCCAAGCAGACGTGCGTGCCCACCCGACAAAAAACTTCACAAAAGCGGCGACAACAACCTCGCCCCCGACTCTTTAAAGCGGTCGGACAGCTTGCGAACGCGGTACGACTCCCACTCCACCAGTTGCGAATCCAGCAAGTCCCGCTGAAAGTCTTCCGCCAACCGCTCCACAAACTTGCGGTCGTACACCAACGCGCTCGCTTCGAAATTCAACTGAAAACTCCGGATGTCCATGTTCGCCGAGCCGACGATGCCGATCTCATCGTCGACCATGATCACCTTGGCGTGCAGGATCCCTTTTTGATACTTGTAGATCTTCACGCCCGCTTGCAAGAGTTCTTCGAAATACGACCGCGACGCCCAGTAGGTCAGTTGGTACTCCGGAATCCCCTGCACGATCAAGCGCACATCGAGGCCGCTGAGCGCCGCGGTCTTCAGCGCCATCGAGATGCTCTCGTCGGGGATGAAGTACGGCGTCTCAATGTAGACTTTGTTCCGCGCCGTCGCCAGCGCCGTGAAGAACACCTGCCGAATCGATTCCCAATTCGAATCCGGCCCCGACGCGACGATCTGCGTGTACTGATCCCCCACCGCTTCCAACTCCGGATAATACCGCATGTCCTCGATGCGCTGGCGGGTGATGAAGTACCAATCGTTGAGAAAAATCGTCTGCATCCGATGCACGCACTCGCCCTCCAGCACCAGATGCGTATCGCGCCAAAACCCGATCTCGCGCTTGCGGGACAGATACTCATCTCCGATGTTCATCCCGCCGAGGAAGCCGACCTTGCCGTCGATCACCACGATCTTGCGGTGGTTGCGGAAGTTCAAGCGGCTCGTCAGAAACGGAAACTTCACCGGAAAAAAGTACTCCACCTGCACCCCGCCGCTCGACAAATCATCGAGGAAGTCCCGCGAAATCTGCCGCGACCCCAACCCGTCGAGCAACACGCGCACTTCGACGCCCCGCCGCGCTTTCTGGATCAGCAGGCGCTGGATGTCGCGGCCGATCTCGTCTTCCTTGAAGATGTAGTACTCAAAATGAATGTGATGCTCCGCTTGCTCCAGCGCGTGAAACAGCTCCTCAAACTTGCTGGCCCCGTCGGTCAGCACCCGCACGCGATTGTTCGTCGTCAGCGGCGAGTACGCGCTGTTGAGCAACAACCGCACCAAGCGCTGTTCCCGCGTCTCGCCGCCGTGGTGCAGGACGTCCTCTTCCGTCACCCGGTGCGTCTGTTCGCGGAGCATTTTTTTCAATTGGTTGTCGATGATGTGCTTGTGGTGAAACAGCTTGCTTTTCCGCGCATTGCGTCCAAACACGAGGTAGAGCATAAATCCGACGACCGGTAACACGATCAAGACGATCATCCAAGCCACCGTCTTCTCCGGGTTGCGATTCTCCAAAAAGATGACGGTTCCCACCAACAGCAGTACCACGACCGCCATGAGAAGCAGGATTGCGACCGTCCACACGATACGAACCACACCCTTTCCCAGCCCAACCTTCTTTCCCCGTAGTATGTGCGAAAAAAATCGCCTCCATGAGGGAGGCGATTTATGGGCTCCATCAGGAGACGACCCCGTTGGTCGCTTTCTTTCTCTTTCGATCAGCGGAAGGTTGAACACGAACCTGCCACCAAGCCGTCCCCGCACGGCCCAGCCAGCACGTGAGCGCTGCCAGTCCAATCCCTGCCAACACATCAATCACATAATGATAGCGCAGGTAGATGGTCGAAACCAAGATCGAAACCACGAGCGGCGCGTACAGCCACAACCACTTGCGGCGATACGTCCAGACGAAGTAGAGCATGACGCAGGAGATCGCGGTATGCAGCGAGGGGAAGCAGTCCCGCGAGACGTTCATGTCCTGTTGCGACGTGACGACGGCGCGTTGCATCTCCGTGATTGCCCCGCCGGAAAGCGAGGTCGTGTACGTGTCGGCAAGCGAATACAGCGGCCCGACCGCCGGGACGATCGTATAGCTCACATACCCGATGTAAAAAGCGAACAGCGCCGCCGCCACATACCCGCTGACCGCTTCCCGCGACTTCAGCATCATCAACAACAGCGTGAAGAAGATCATCGGGAACCAGATCATGTAGACGAAACTCAAGTAGTCGGTCAACCACGGGCGAATCAGCGGCTCCAACCACACCGACGGTTGCACGCCGCCGAACATCCACGCGTCGACCTTCAACAGCCAGCCGTCGCGGTCGACCGGCGAGAAAAGCGGGATGTAGAAATCCAGCGCCCGGTAGATGATCAACAACACGCAAAACGGCAATCCGAAGCGTGCGACCGTCAGCGTTTGCCCGACCCCCCAGCGCAGGCCGGGCTTCCACGCAAGGCGCCAGTTGTTTTTTTCACGGCGCGCTTCTCGAATCCAGCCCAGCAGGCCGAGACCGAGCAACGCGCACACCAGCGCTTTCGGAATAAACGTGCGGTAGATCGCCCAAATCCACGACAGCGGGTACCAGTGCCAGCCCGGCTCCCCCTGCTTGGCGTCGATCTCGTCACCGAGCGCGAAAAAACCGATCACGCACAGCACCGAGACGACAATCCCGATCCCTTCATACAGTTCCAGCTTCCGTACCCAACCCCAAACTCTCATCCATCCGTCCCTTTCTCTGCCTCATTCAAAAACGTCACTGTCCCGTTTCTCGCTTCTCTATTGCCACAAGACCGGTTGCGCCTCTTGCCCCAGTTGGTTGCGGCGGAAGTCCAAGAGCGACTGCACGCGCTCGTCCACCCCTTCGTAGAGGCGGTCGTCCGACAAGCCCAGCGCTTCTTGGGAGTTTTCGTCCTCGCCCCAGAGCAGCCATTCGATGCTTTGCAACTCCGTGTCCTCGGCGACGATCCGCAAGATCAGCACGCTGTAGCGGTCGTCTTCCGTTCGCCATTCCACTTCCGCCTCCACGTGCGCGTTCAACATCGCGCATTCCGTCGCATAGCCGGCGATCACTTCGCCTGCCATCCGCTGCACGCGGTTGTCCAACTGGCTCAACTGCGAGTCGTTCAGTTTTTTCGCGGTGAGCACGTCGTAGGAGACGAGCTTGCGAACGCCGAGGGCGTGCAGAATTTGCTCGATGCGGGCGATCTCCTCGCCGCCGAACTGCTCGATTTGCCCGATCGGGCGCAGGCCGAAGATCACGTAGCCCTTGTACACCCAGTAGCCGCAGCAGTCTTTCCACTCGATGCGCGCTTCGTAGATACCTTGCCCCGAGAGGCGCTGGCGGGCCGGGAAGATCGTGAGCCCGCGGCGGTCGAAGCGCAATTCCAACGTGTTGACCGTCTTCGTGCGGCGGTAGAAAAACCAGAGCGCGCCGACGACGACCGCGCCGACCGCCAGCCCGAACAGCACGGCAGCACCCAGTTCGCCTGCGCTCGGGTCGTCGCTTTGGGTGATGTACACATACTGAATCACACCGATCCCGAGCGCCAAGAGGTAGAGGCGGTTTAGCAGCTTTACCATCGACCCTTTGCTCAACGGAGGCAGTTTGCGCTCGACGACCACGCGCTCCAGCATGTCGTGTTGCTGTTCATACCGGCGAATGTGCCAGCGCCGCACCGGAATGTTCAGGCCGAGCATGAGAAACCACATGCAGACCGTCAAGAGACTGACTTCGATGACGATTCCCGTCCCTTCGCTCACGACAGCACGCTCCCCTCTTGCGGTTCTTGGCAGCTTCGGATCACGTTGCCGATCCATTTCTGCAGATGTTCCACCGCGTCTTGGCCGCGCACGCCGATCAAGTGCCCGATGCTGCCGGAGCTCTGCCAGAGCGGCAGGGTGCTGGAAGCTTTTTGTTCGCCTTCGCCGTCCACGAGGTTGAACTGCAGCCACGAGCGCGAGAATTCCTCATGCACGCGGTCGCCCGTCACGTTGCGCATCACGCCGAACTCCGGCTGAAGTCCCAACTGCTCCAACTCCGGGCGGTATAGGTCGATCAGATTCCAGCCCGTCTCTGTCAACTCGTCTTCCAAGCGGAAAAACTCCGTCTCGTCGAACTGCCCGAGCCAGATCCGGTCGCTGGGCTCCCCGCGCTTGATGTGCAGAGCGGAGAGCAAGTCGCGGAGTTTGTCCATGTCGCGGGCGTTGTACTCGAACTGCAACTGCATCTGCTCGGCGCGGTACAACTGCACAAACCCGCCGTCGTAGCGGTAGGAATCGAGGTCGCTCCACCGCACGACTTGGCGCGGTTCGATGTTCCAGAGCGCGCGCCCAGCGCCTGCCAGAAACACCACGACAGACTGGTTGGTCAGCACGAACGTCTGCAGTTTCTGCCACGGCGCGCGCGCGTACGCGTCGCGCCCCCAGACCACGCCCGCCGCAAACACGCCGAGCTCCAACATCTCCCGCTGGTCGTACAGCAGGACCATCCAAACCAGCAACAGCACGAGCGTGACCGCCTGCGTGATGCGGTTTTGCTTGATGCGATACCCGTCCAGCCGCGTGTTCACATCGGACACCATCCGCACGCGCTCGCGGGCGTATCTCTTGCGCGTCGTGCGCGCTTTCCACCACGGGTACAATCCCCACGTCAACGTACTTACCAAAAACGCTCCCGCAACTGCCAACAGACAGCCGCCCAGCGTGCTCCAAAACTCATTCACAAAAACCCCTCCAAACTCCACTAACCTGATTAAATTTCGAGTTTGATCGACAATCTCCTGCTGGGAGGCTATGGGAAAAAATAAAACCGTGCCCGCGAAAAGTGTGCGGGACACGGTCTTTTTTTCAAGCAGACGGGCGGAGGGATCGGCCGGCGTCATCAGGAAGCGAACACGCTCTCCCCGATTTCTGCTTCGCGTTTGAAGAGGCGGGCGTAGACGCCTCCCGCTTGGAGCAGCTCTTCATGGTGCCCCGTTTCCACGACGCGTCCGTTTTCCAGCACGATGATGCGGTCGGCGGAGAGCACGGTGGAGAGGCGGTGCGTGATCACCAGCACGGTCTGCTTCGTGCGGCGTGCGGCGATCGCTTCGTTGACGAGGTGTTCGGTGATCGGGTCCAGCGCGGAACTCGCTTCGTCGAGGACGAGGAGCGGCGCGTTGCGCACGAGGGCGCGGGCGAGCGACAGGCGTTGTTTTTGCCCGCCGGACAGCAAGTTGCCCCGCTCCCCGACCGACGAATTCAAGCCGTCGGGCAGCGCGTCATAGAACTCCTGCAACCCGGCGTCGCGAATCGCCGCCAGCAGTTCTTCGTCGGTGGCTTGCGGGTTGCCGAGGCGCAAGTTGTCGGCGAGGCTGCCGTTGCGCAATTGCACTTCCTGCGAGACGACGGCGACCTGTTGACGCAGCCAGCGGGCGTCCAGTTCGTGAATCGGACGTCCGTCGAGCTGGATCTGGCCGTGCTCCGGTTCGTAGAGGCGCAGCAGCAGATCAACCATCGTCGATTTGCCCGACCCGGACGGGCCGACCAGCGCGACCGCTTCGCCGGGGCTCACATGAAACGAGATGTCGTGCAGCACGCGCTCCGGTTTGCCCGGATAGCCGAACGCGAGGTGCTCCACCTGCAGTTCGCCCGCCACTTGCGGGAGGGTGGCTTTGCGCTCCGTTTCCGCCGGAGAGGTCGCCTCGTTCAAGAGCAGGTCGGAGCGGTCGAGCGCCGGTCCGGTACGGCGGACGGACAACCAGTTGCGCAACATCCGCTGCAGTTGGTTCGCGGCGATGGCGACCAGCGAGGACGCGGCCATCATCTCCCCGATGGAGAGCTTGTCGTTCCAGATCAGCGCGGCGCTGAGGCCGTAGACGACGGCGAGCGCGATGCCGTTGTAGGAACCGATGACGACGAACGCCTGCAGGCGCGCTTTCAACTCGCGGCGGCTTTCGCGGATGAAGTCCTTGCGGATCTCCGCGACGCTTTGGATTTCCGTTTCCGCGACGCCGAGCACCCGCGAGAGATGGATGCCGGTGACAGACTCGCGCAAACGTTCCAAGTAGCGCGACGCTTCCCGGCGCGCGTCGGCGGAAGCGCGGCGCGTGCGGTCGCCAAGCTTGTTGGATGTCCAGTAGAAGAGGACACCGAACCCGAGCGCCGCCAGCGCGAGCCACGGGTTGATAAACGCGAGCACCGCGTAATAGAGGATCGAGCCTTGGACGGACGCCATCAGCGTCGAGCCTTCCCACGCGAGGAAGTTGTGCAGGGTGTCCGGGTCATCGTTGACGCGGGCGAGCAATTCCCCCGTGCGGTTCTCGTGGTAGAAATTGAACGGCAAGAGCTGCAGATGGCGGAAGAGGCGGAGTTTCTGCGTCATCGTGACCGTCTTCGCCACTTGGTGGCAGAAGTATTCGTCGATGACCATCATCCCGAGGTCGAACACCGCCGCAAACACCAACAGCGCCGCCAAGCCCCAGAGAAGGCCCGACGCGTTGTTCGGCAGGATCTTGTCGAGCAGCCAGCTTTGCGCCAACGCCGGAAGCAATTCGCCGGTGGATTGGCTCAAGAAGATGACGAGGGCATCGGCGATCACCCAGTTTTTGACCGGCCGGAGCAGTTGCAGGACGCGGCGTCCGTCGCTGATTTTCGCTTGTGTCATACCGCTTCCCCCTTCTCCAGTTCGCTGTATTGCGCCGTGTAGAGTTGATGGTACTCGCCTTGCAGCGCCAGCAATTCCTCATGCGTGCCGGACTCGGCGACTTGACCCCCGACCAGCACGAAGATGCGGTCGCAGTTGCGCACGGTGACGAGGCGGTGCGCGATCGTGATCGTGGTGCGGCCGGGGATCAACTCCTCCAGCGCCGCTTGCACGCGCTCTTCCGTCTCGCCGTCGAGCGAGGACGTCGCTTCGTCGAAGATCAGCACTTGCGGATGGCGCAGGATCGCCCGCGCCATCGCGACGCGCTGCTTCTGCCCGCCGGAGAGTTTCAACCCGCGCTCGCCGACGATCGTCTCATAGCCGTCCGGCAGCCCGTCGATCATCTCCGCGAGACCGGCTGCTTCACAGGCGCGGTCGAGTTCCGCTTGCGTAGCATCCGGTTTGCTGTACAGCAAGTTCTTGCGCAACGTCTCGTTGAGCAGGAACGTCTCCTGGGAGACGACACCCACTTGCAAGCGGAACGAGTTGCGGTCGTACTCGTTGAGGTCGCATCCGTCGACGGCGACGCGGCCCTGTTCCGGCGAGTAGAGGCCGAGCAGAACTTGGATCAGCGTCGACTTGCCGCCGCCGCTCGCTCCGACGAGGCCGATGTGCTGGCCCGGTTCCACGTTCAGCGAGATGCCGCGCAGCACCGGGTCTTCCGTGCCCGGATAGCGGAACCAGATGTCTTGCATCTCGATCTTGCCTTGGACGGTGCCGAACTTCGGCAAGCCCGCCGGTTGCTCTTCCGGCAGATCGAAGTATTCGTAGAGGCGGTGCAGCGCCGGAATCGCCTGCTGAATCGTCAGCGCGTTCTCCGCCAAGGAGCGGATCGGCATGAACATCGCCGGGATAAACCCGATGCACGACACCAGCGTCCCCGCCGTGATCTGACCGCGCCAGACGGCATAGCCTCCGAGCAGCATGACCAGACCCGGTACGATGATTTGCAGCAAGTTGCCAAGACGCCAGTTTACTTTGGAGATCAAAGCGGCGCGGATGGCGAATTTTTTCCACGCTTGCAGGCCGTCGTTTTGGTGGTTGTATTCCCGGTCCTCCAAGTGCAGCGTGCGCACGAGCTTGATCGATTCGATGCTCTCTTGCGCGTGCGAGTACAGATCCGCCAGCATGTCGCGCTGGGTAGCGCTGAGACCGCGGACTTTTTTGCCTAATTTGAAGGAAGGCCAGAGATAGATGGCGAACACGGCGACCATCAGCACCGCCACCGGCCAGTACAGCGCGATGACGGCGGCAAACGCCGCGATGGCGCCGAGCAACTGTTGGACAAAACGCGGGATGACCGTCGAGTTCAGCTGTTGGATCGCCTCAACGTCGTGCGTCAGGCGGTACAGGATGTCGCCGCGCGGCGTGGTCGCAAACATCGACATCGGTGCGCGGTGCAGTTTGCGAAACGCCCGCATCTGCATGTCGGAAATCACGTCGAGACCGATGCGGACTTGAATATACTCTTGCAGGGACTCAAACGTCACCTTCAGAAAAAACGACCCCAGCACCGCGAGCACCAGCCAATAGAGCGCGCTCGTCAGATGCAGCGGCAACACCTCGTCGACCAACCTCCCCGTCAAGATCGGCGGCAACGTCGCCACCGCTCCGGCGATCACAGCGCAGAGAAACGTCAGCGTGATCTGAGTTTTGTAAGGTTTGAAGTGTTCGAATGTTTTGCGAAACAGATCCACAGTAGTTCCCCCCTCTTATGAGTGGTTATTCTAACACTGACTTACAGGGAATGGAAGAGGGATTTTGAAAATAGAGAAAACCGCCTTGCTTTTCGCAAGACGGTTGTCTTCCATGCTCGTTTGAAGTTACTCGTTTCAAGTGAATCGTTTGCCCTTACTTCTTGGTCACGAAGGAGGATACATAAACGCTGGTCAGCCAGACCAAGCCAGCGAAAGCAAATGCACCGAGTGCGAAACCGATCAGTCCCATAACTCTACCTCCTCGAATTACTTCACGATCGCGGTCAGTTTCTCACCGCACCACGAAGCGAATTGACCAACGGTGATCATGTCGGTCACGACCAGAGTGAGGATGCCGACCAAGACGGTGTACATGAACACCGACATTGCAGCCGGTACCAAGCGACGGAGTGCTTTTTCGTTGCGCTCTGCGAATTTCTTCCCGATCATCAACACGAAGATGATGTCGACAATCGCCAGAGCAAATTGCAGCGAGTACAGCGCGAGGTGCGTGGTCCATGCAGCGGTACCCAGGTAGTACGCGTCCACCAACAGCCACATTTGCAAGATCGCGTAGCCGAAGAACGCGAGCGTTGCAACGATCATGGTGCCTTGGAATTTCTTGTACTGGTTGTTGCGGAAGAACGAACCCGCCAGCAGGACAACAAATCCTGCAACCAGCAGACAGATGGTGGTCAGAGCCGGAAGATCGGCGTTGGCCCCGAAATCTACGGTGAACTTGTCAGGCGCCCAACCGCGCAGGTAGACGTTCGCTGCGAGGAAAGTGCCGTAGAAAAACGTGAACGAGAGCAACCCGAGCCACGTTGCGAGGATCCCATCGTCTTTCGAACCGGTGCCGCTGCGGTGCGGCACCCAATCCGGAGCATGATGTGCACTCATCTTATTCCCTCCAATCTTACAGGATTACAGCAAGGATGTTTCCACGATCAGCACGATGCTCATCGAGGTCAAGTAGATCAACGAAATCACGAACGATTGTCGAGCCCAACGAATCGTGTCATTTGCGAAGAAACCGAAGATGGTGTGAATGAACCAAGCGAGTCCGAGCACCATCATCGTCACGAGATACCCCATGTCTGCGTGCGTGAAGTTGAACACGAGAATGGAAGCCGGAATCATCGCAGCCACCCAACGCATCATGTGACGCTTGGTGACTTCAAAACCCTTGACGACCGGCAGAACCGGGATGCCCGCTTTGCCGTAGTCTTGGGAGCGGCGAATCGAGAGCGCCAGCGTGTGCGGCATCTGCCACATGAACATGATCAGGAATATCGAAAAAGCTCCCATATCAAAGCTGTTCGAGTACGCCGTCCAGCCCATGACGATCGGCACTGCACCGGAGATCGCTCCGCCGATGGTGGAAAGCGTCGACGTGCGCTTCAGCCACATGGTGTAGACCACCACGTAGTCGAAGAGTCCGATCAGACCGATGATGGCGGTCAGCGGATTGACGAGGAACGTCAAGATCGCCGTACCGACGACAGCGAAGCCGATGCCCATCCACATAACGGTGGTCGGGTTCAAGCTTCCTTTTGCCAGCGCTCGTTTCGCCGTGCGCTCCATGTAGCGGTCCAAATCGCGGTCGATATAGTTGTTCAAGCAGGTGCCGGCCATGATGACCAGCGCCGTGCCAAGCAAAGTCCAGAGAATCAAGCTGCCGTTCGCTTGTGCTGAAGAAGACAACCACAGACCTGCAAACACCGTCATCAGGTTGGCGACCGTAATGCCGACCTTCGTCACGGAGACAAAGTCACGCCACGTTCCCGTCTCCGAAAGCGGACCCGGTTCCATGACCGGGTTCGAGCGCTTGGTATTTGCGGTTTGCACAGTTTGTTCCATCGATACCCTCCCCAATCTAGTTGAAAAATTGCTTAGTTCGTTCCGACGACAACGCGGTTGCTGACTTTCTTGTCAGCTTCCTTTTTGCTGGACACGGCTTTCACCGTTTTCGCAAAGCGAGCTCGTGCTCCGA
This sequence comes from Tumebacillus flagellatus, assembly GCF_000714935.1. GTDB lineage: Bacteria > Bacillota > Bacilli > Tumebacillales > Tumebacillaceae > Tumebacillus > Tumebacillus flagellatus. The sequence continues at coordinate 8,317 of NZ_JMIR01000017.1, read as the reverse complement.
TATAGACACCCACTACCATTGTCAGCGCGGCGCCTCCGAGGTGAGCCGTCGCAGGAGACAGGGCCAATTCTGTACCCAGTGTGACGAAGCCAAGCAACGATTGCAGAAGGACGATCGCCACCAACACAAGGGCCGGAGTGACGAACATCTTGTTGCGCAGCGCTTGTGCGACCACCCAGACAGTGGCGGCGACAACCAAGACGGTCAGCATGATGTGGAACATCAGGAACGCGTTCGCGACCGTTTCCGACAGCATGTAGTCTTGGAAGTGATTCTTCACATAGTCGTTGCGTCCAAACAGCGCTTCTGAAGCGCCGGTGTGGCGGAACAAACCGCCGACAACCACTTGCAGAATCGTCACGCCGACCAGCACCGCCGCCGGAGTGAACAGCGCGGCTTGACGCGCGTCCTGCTCCTCCGTCGTGCGGTTCTGTGCAACCTCGCGGATGCGGTATTCGCGTGCGGTCAGCGCTGCGAAGATGCTGACCAAGAACATCCCGTTCGTCACGTCGATCGTGGTCATGTAGCCCGGAAGCTTAAACACGACGATCGCCGCGCCTGCCAGTGCTTGCACAGCCAAGCAAATCACGATGGCTACGGCAAATTTCACGTAGACCGGGTTTTGCTTGCGGTAACGAAAAACCTGTACAGCCGTCAGCAAGATCAGGAGTCCGCCCAATGCGCTTGTGGTGCGATGGAACCATTCAATCAACACAAGGGGGTCATTGAACGAAGGTATGATTTGACCGTGACAGAGCGGCCAATCAGGGCAGGCGAAACCCGCCTGCGTCCCAACCACGACGGCACCGAGGATCATCATCAGAAACGTGACGATGGTCGTAACCAAAGGAAGACGATAACCCATAGTGAATTCTCCTCTCTATTCTCAGTCAAATTTACCAGCCGTCAGCGACCCATCTTCGAACGGGTCAAACTGAATTACGCCGTTACACCGTCATCGTCGAGATGACCCTTGCGCTTTTCGCCGAAGTTGTACGGCTCCGAGGTAACGTGCGGAAGCGCCTCGAAGTTGAACTCGGACGGCGGAGTTTGCGTGTGGGTCCACTCGAGCGTATCTGCTTGCCACGGGTTGTCAGAGGTGACTTTCGCACCTTTGAACGCCGCGTAGAACAGGTTGACGACGAGCAGAAGCGAAGCAAAGCCGATCAGGTAAGAACCTGCAGTTGCAACGCGGTTGAGCGTTTCAAGGTCCGGCTGGTAGTAGAACACGCGGCGCGGCATGCCTTTCAGACCGATCAGGAACATCGGGAAGAAGGTCAAGTTCGTGCCGATGAAGTACAGCCAGAACGAAAACTGGCCGAACTTCTCGAAGTACATACGACCGGTAATTTTCGGGAACCAGTAGTAGAGACCTGCAACGATCGCAACCATCGAGCCGCCGAAGACGACATAGTGGAAGTGACCGACTACGAAGTAGGTATCATGCAGATCCAAGTCGATCGGAACCGCACCGAGGAAGATCCCGGAGAGACCGCCGATCGTGAAGAGACCGATAAAGCCGAGCGATGCAAACAGCATCGGAGTGGTGTACTTGATGGAGCCGCCCCAGAGGGTGGCGAGCCAGTTGAAGATCTTGATTGCCGTCGGAACCGCGATGATCATGGAGGTGATCATGAACGGAACGCCGGCAGACATTTGCATACCTGCTACGAACATGTGGTGAGCCCAGACCAAGAAGCCCAGGAAACCGATCATGACGGAAGAGTATGCAATCGCTTTATAACCGAAGATCGGTTTGCGTGCAAAGACCGGCATGATTTCAGAAACAATACCCATCGCCGGGATAACCATAACATAAACGGCCGGGTGAGAATAGAACCAGAACAAGTGTTGATACATCATCGGGTCGCCGCCGTTTGCCACATCGTAGAATGCGGTGTGAGCGTGGCGGTCAAGCAGCAGCGTGGTGACTGCGCCTGCCAGTGCCGGCGTACCGAAAAGCTGGATGAAGGAAGTAACCAAGTTCGCCCAGACGAAGAGCGGCATGCGGTTGAGCGTCATGCCCGGGGCGCGCATGTTAAGTGTAGTAACGATAAAGTTGATTGCTGCCAAAATGGAGGACAAGCCGAGAATGTGGACCGAGGTGACCCACAGATCGAGACCTGCGCCTTGCGATTGAATCGAGTACGGCGGATATGCCGTCCAACCGACATCCGGAACTGCGCCTACCAAGAAGGAAATGAACAGCACAATGCCGCCCAAGAGGAACAGCCAGTAGGACAGAGCGTTCATTCGCGGGAACGCCATATCGTATGCGCCGATCATGATCGGTACCAAGTAGTTACCGAACGCGCCGGTCAGCATCGGAATGATCCAGAGGAAGATCATGATCGTACCATGCACGGTGAACGCTTGGTTGAACTGTTGCGGTTCAAGAACCACATTGTTCGGAAGCGCCAGCTGGGTACGGATCAGGATTGCAGCCGCACCACCAACGAAGAAGAACACCAGCGAGGTGAACAGGTACATCAGACCGATCTTCTTATGGTCGACGGTGAGGATCCAATCACGGAAGAACGACTTGCGTTTAACCTCTCCCGTAGCTGCCAAGTTTTACACCCCCAACGTGATTTGAGTGATTGGTGTTACTTCAGGGTTTTGATGTACTGCACAACGTTGTTCAGCGACTCTTCGTCAAGCTGGAACGTCGGCATCATCGGTTGGAAACCTTCTGCAACTTTCGCGTTCGGGTTGGTGATGGACTCCTTGATGTACGCGTCATCCGCTTTCACCGACTGTCCGTTTGCGAGCTTGCGGTCCGAATCGTAGAGACCTTTCCAAGTCGGACCTGCGGACTTGCCGCCGTCGATGGTGTGGCAAGAAGTACAGCCGTTCGCTTGGATGACGTACGCTGCGTCGGTCTTCTTGCGGGTCTTCTCCGTCTCTACCCACGAATCAAATTTCTTTCCATCGTCGATGAAGAGGTTCGCCAACATCTTCGAGTGGTTGTTCCCGCAGTACTCGGCGCAGATGATCCGTTCCTTGTACTCGGATCCCGCTTGGGCAATGTCCTTGACATTGACCGTGTACGACGTAACGCGGCCCGGAACAGCGTCTTGCTTCATGCGGAATTCCGGAACCCAGAACGAGTGAATCACGTCCTTGGACGTAATTTTGAACATGACGTTACGATCGTTCGGGATGTGAAGTTCACCGTAAGACTTCGCGCCGTTCGGGTACTCGAACTCCCACGACCATTTCATACCGGTGACTTTGATTTCGTAGACGTCACTCGGCGGGGTTTGGATGGTGTAAACCATCCCGGAACTCCACACCCCGATGAATACCAGAATTACGGCCGGAATGAGGGTCCAGATAACTTCTGCCTTGGTGCTGCCATGGATCGCGTATCCTTGCTTATCCGGATGCTTGCGTCTGTACCGAATAAGGAAGATTGCCAAGAGGCCTTCGACCAGAACGAACACACAAAGAGTGATCCAGAAGATCATACCAAACAGACCGTCGATATCCTTTGCGGTCTGAGTCAGCGCCTCTGGAAGCCCAAAATTAAATCCTCCCACTTGTCCTCCTCCTATCTACGAATAATTGCCTGTGGAACACGGAGACAAGCGTTCTCGACGTGTTCAGACAGCATTCTACCATCGTATTATACTAGTTCTTGGGTATCTCATGCTTTCTTTTTTATGTCCATTTTGGTCATTTTCTTGACAAAAGTGTGACTGTTGCCACGAAATCTTCGTTTTTTGCAGGCATACTTCAGGGAACTCCCTCATAGACCGCCGTTGAAGTTCCTGGACCAACGAAGAAAAAGCCCTCAGGACGCGCTTCACTGCTCCCTTCCAACCATTCGTTTTCTGAATCATTTGAAGTATAACAGGAGAAGCGGGGCATCCGATAGTAGTTTGTCGAAATTCGTGGCTTTTTGCAGGCAAAAAACCCCCTCCTGCTCAGGAGAGGGTTTCTTGTTTTCCGGCGTCTTCACGCGGCGGGCGCGGCGGGAGTTTGCCGAGGTACTGATAGAGGTTGCATTCAATTCTACCATTATAGAGTTTGCGTTTTTTGTCCGCTTTCTTGCCGTAGAATTGCTCGAACATCAAGTTGGATGTCAGCACGAACACGGAGAGCGTGTCGTTTTGGTTCGTGAGGTGACCCAAGTCTTTGTACGCGCGCTCGACGTCCTTGCGTTCGCCGATCCGCTCGCCGTACGGCGGGTTGGAGACGATGACGCCGTACTGTTGGTCGAAATTCATCTTGGAGACCGGCAAATTCTTCAGTCGGATGCCTTCCCCCAACTTCGCTTGGCGAATGTGGTAATTCGCGAGCGACAGCACTTCCGCGTCGATGTCGGAGCCGATGATCTCCAGCGGCACATCGTACTTGGCGAGGTCTTTGGCTTCTTGGCGAGCGCGGTCCCAGACCGATTGCGGGATCGTCGGCCAGTTTTGCGCGGAGAAATCGCGGTGCATCCCCGGCGCGATGTTGCGGCCGATCATCGCCGCTTCAATCGGAATCGTGCCCGAGCCGCAGAACGGGTCGATGAACGGGCGGTGCGGACCCCAACGGCTCAAATCGACCAGCGCCGCAGCCAGCGTCTCTTTGAGCGGGGCTTGCGCGGTCAGTTTGCGGTAGCCGCGCTTGTGCAAGCCGACACCGGACGTGTCGATCGTGATCGTCGCGATGTCTTTGAGCAGCGAGACTTGGATGCGGTACAGCGCGCCGGTCTCTTCAAACCATTCAATGTTGTACGCTTCCTTAAGTTTCTCTACTACCGCTTTTTTGACGATCCCTTGGCAGGCGGGGACGGAAGAGAGTTGCGACTTCTGCGACTTCCCGTCGACCGGGAATTCGGCGTCCTTGGGAATCCAATCCGGCCAGTTCAGCGCTTTGGTGCCTTCGAACAGCTCGTCGAAGGTGGTAGCTTTGAACTCGCCCATTTTCACGAGCAGGCGATCGGCGGTGCGCAACCAGAGGTTGCAGCGGGCAATCGCGCTCTCGTCAGCATCGAACTCGACGCGGCCGTTGTCCGTGCGGACATCGGTGTAGCCGAGGTTTTTAACTTCGCGGGCAACAATCGCTTCCAACCCCATCGGGGCCGTAGCGATCAATGTGACTTTCGACACGGGCTTCACTTCCGTTTTCTCTTGGATTTCTTATGTAGTGTTGAGCGATCCATCCCCCATTATACCGCTCGTTTCTCAAAAACTCGACATTATTTCCCAAGCAATATTCCAACCTCGACAAAAAAGACCAGCACCGCCCTGCGGTCTGGTCTCTTCAATAATATACTGCGGGGTCGGGAGACCCAAAACTACCTCAGCTCAAAAACGCCTCCGCTCAAAAAAACTCTCAGCTCCTCTGCTCGGCTCAGCTTACCAACTTCAACCCGTTGAGGATCAGCGATTCCCATTCCGGCTTCTCCTGCGCAAGCCGCTCCAGATCGGCGCGCACGGCAGCTTGCACGTGCGGCAACAGATGATGGGCGACGAGCAGTTCGAGAATTTCCACGCGCAACAGCCAGTCGCCGACCCCGTGTTCCTCCACTTGGTCGAGCACCGCCAGCACGCCCGCTTCCATTCCCTCGCTGTTCAACTTGCTCCCGCGCAGATCGCGAACGTTCTGGTACAGCGCGTGGACAAGTTTCTCCTGCTCGCTGTACGCCGGGCGCACCGTGTGCGTTTCCGACGGTTTGTACGCGTGCGCATGGAATTGCTCCGGATCGGCAACGCCCGGAAACACAGACGCAATCCGTTGGCCCACCGCCATGTCAAACGTGCCCCATGCCGCTTGGAACAGCACCTTCTCCGCCAGTGTCACCGTGCAGTCTTCAAACCCGATCAGCACAACTTTGCCGTCGACGCGTTGGACGTACTTCACGACGCCTTCGACACGCACGCCGGACGCAAACTCCAAGTTCGCTTGTTCGTGCGCGACGATGCCCAGTTCGCGCAGTTGCGAATCGGTCATCTCCTCCAACGGCGTTTCCACTCCGCGAATCTTGCCGATCGGCGAACCAAAGCCTTCGCTGTGGGTGTCGATGCCGTGCCCCGGAAGCTGGCTGTCGGAAACCGCCAAGGCGGTCGGGCCGGTGGTTTTCAGGTAGACCGCTTCTCCCGCTTCGTCAAACTCCAGCGCAGCGAATTCACCGCTCACTTGCAGACCGGAGCTGTAGACAGCGGTCGCGGGCGATCCGGAATCCAGCGCTTTTTTCAGAGAAGCAGTTCCGCCGACGCGAAACGCCATCGTGTCGGCGAAGCGTTCAACCGCTTCAATGAGTTCGTCGAAGTCGCGGGAGACGAACAACTGCGGTTGCGGACGGGTGATGTCGAAGTCGGTGGCGAGCGCCGCTTCCAACGAGAACGGAATCTTCTCGACGGACGGCAGCAAGCAACTGCGGCTCTCCCCCATCGAAGACAGCAAACCCGCGCCGTACAGCTTCGGATCGTCAAGCGTCCCGATCAGGCCGTACTCCACCGTCCACCAGTAGAGGCGGGAGATCAGCGTCTCTTCCGATTCCTCCGTTTTGGCGGCCAGAGCAGCGTCCAAATCGCGCTCGGCGGCGGTGATCTGCTCGGCGGACGCGGACGGGTCTTCCTTTAAAATAGAGACCAGTCGCATCGCTTCGTAGACGGCGACGTCCTGTTTCGAAGACATCGCCTTCGCGCCGATGCGGCCGAAGTGCTTTAGGAATTCGCCGTACGCCGGATGTATCAACATCGGGGCGTGGCCCGCCGATTCGTGGATGATGTCGGGGGCCGGAGTGTACGCGATGTTCTGGAGCATGCGGATGTCGCTGGAGATCGGGAGCAGCCCGTGCGCTTGGAAATCGAAAAACGTGACCGACGGAATGAACCCGTCAATCGCCACCGCGCCCCAACCGTGCGGCGCGAGCACTTCGTTCATCTCTTCGACGCGGGGAATCCGCTCGACCGACATGCCGGTGAACGCCAGCCCGTCCCGATACGAGCCATATCCCTTTTCGCTCAAGAATGCGCTGTTTTGGCGCAGAACATAGCGCCACACCGCCTGGTCAACCGGCGTATAGCGCGGATAATCCTGTTCCACCACAAACGGGCGCAGATGCGCGGGGATGTGTTTCGTGTTCGGTAAGGTACTGGATGTCATCGCACTTTCCTCCTCATTACGTGGGTTTTGGCTGAACGCTTTATTGCCCAAAAGCATAAAAGCCTAACAGCGTTAAAGCTATCCTAGCACGACCTGCTCGATGTGGCAAGGGGCTTTTTGTGGTATACTAATCGGTGTGATTTTACATAACAAGGGAGATGTTAGACATGACGACGCATCCGACCCAAGGACACGGACACGGTGCTCCGGCCCAAGCGGAGCAGCCGAAAAATGAAGCCCTGTTGACTCTGGAGGGCTGGTACGTACTGCACGACTTCCGCAAAATTGACTGGGAAGCGTGGAAACTGGCAAGCGAAGAAGACCGCCAAGCGGCGCTGGACGAACTCCAAAGCCTGCGCGCGTCTTGGGCGCAAAACCAAGCGGACAAAAACGGCAGCACCGCGCATTACAGCATCATCGGTCACAAAGCGGACATGGTGTTCATGTTCCTGCGCCCGACCTTTGAAGAGCTGCAAGAAGTGGAGCTTGCGTTTAACAAGAGCAAATTTGCGGACTTCACGATTCCGACCTATTCCTATGTGTCGGTGGTGGAGCTTTCCAACTACGTGCATGCGCCGGGCGAAGACCCGTACCAAAACCCGCAAGTTCGCGAACGCCTGTACCCGGAACTCGCGCCGTACAAGCACATCTGCTTCTACCCAATGAACAAAAAACGCTCCGGTGCGGACAACTGGTACACCCTGACGATGGACGAGCGCCGCAACCTGATGCGCTCCCACGGCATGACCGGCCGCAAATACGCGGGCAAAATCAAGCAGATTATCACCGGCTCCGTCGGCTTCGACGAATGGGAATGGGGCGTCACGCTGTTCTCCAACGATCCGGTGAACTTCAAGCACATCGTCTATGAAATGCGTTTCGACGAAGTCTCCGCGAAGTACGGCGAGTTCGGCGACTTCCTCGTGGGCAACCTGCTCGACGACGAAGCACTGGTCAAGATGCTGCAAGTGTAAGGTAGAGCAATGGCAACCCCCTCGATGGATAAACTGTCGGAGGGGTTTTTCTATTTTTCGTATAACATAAATATTGAATATTAAAATTAATCGTGATATCATTAATACATGGAGCTGATTTTCTCAACAGCTCTTGCCAAACTTCACTTACAATACTTCCTAGACATACTTCCTAGTACATTTTATGTAAAGGAGGAATGATTCTAATGGAAATCATGTTCGACCTCGACGTTCAAGTG
>NZ_JMIR01000016.1 GCF_000714935.1 Tumebacillus flagellatus | reverse complement strand
AAGAACATACATTGATTCGATGTCTTGAATCACAAAGTTTGCTATCCAGTTTTCAAGGAACAATCTCGTCAACCGGATGTCTCTCGCGGCGACAAGAGTTATCTTATCACGCATGCTTCAACACCACAATACCAATTTCGACACAAACGGAAACAAACTTCGCACTCTCATGCGAAGACCTGCACGATTCTCCGCCGCACAGGTCTTTTCTTCTCTTATTCTACGTGCAAGGTGAATCGGAACGAAGAATGGACATTCAAGCGGCTCACGTGCTGCAGGTCCTGTCTGGTAAACGGATCTTCCGCCACGAAACTCGCGACTTCATAGTCGCCGGGTTGTACCGGCGCGGTGAACTTCAACGTTTTGACGGCAAATTTGCCGGCCGGAACGTTGGCGTACCAATACGGCGCTCCGTTCTCCCACGGAATCTGCTGCCAGCCAAGCGTCGCCCAAGCCAAGTAGGTTTCCACTTCCGGATCGCCGCCCATGCGGACGGAGAACCGCACCGTCTGCCCCGCTTTGGCGTTGACTTGCTTCGGCGGAACTTTGAAAGTGTCGAGATCGGCGGTTTCGGGGCTTAAAAACACGCCCTGAAACCCGTTGGCGTCGCGGGTAACCTCGCTCGGCGCGGGAACCGGCGCGTTTTGGAAGGTGTCGCTTTCCTGTTTGATCAGCGTGTACCTCCCCGCCGTTCCGAAAAACTCGCTCGGCTCTTGGGCCGCGCTCTGACTCGTCATCTGGTTCGAATCCGCGATCAGCGAGAGCACCAGCGCATGTGCGCCCTCTCCCAAGTCACTCACCGGAAAGTGCAGCGGCACCAGTTTCTCTTCTTTGTTTTTGAGAGGAAACGTCATCGTCAGCTCGTTTTGCTGCTTGTAATCCAGATAAACCAGCAGCGAGAACGTGCCGTCATGACCGGAGAAGTTTTGCACATTCACCGGGTACTGAAACTCTTGCAGGTTGGAGATGTCGATTTCAAACTGCTTGTTCGCCGGAGCTTCCAACGAGACGTTGTACCCGAGGTCTTGATCCTTCATCTGTTGCAGCACTTGTTGGGCCTGCATCTGCTCATCCGGCTTGTCAAAAAACTCAACTTTCACGAAGACAATCCCGAACCCGAGCACCAGTCCAAGCAACACCAACCAGAGCAACTCGCCCGCTTTTTTCATGAGTCAAACACCTGCCTAAGTAGGAACAACTCCCGCCACGAGCACCGTGACAGGAGTTGTCTTGTTTTTTACTCGTCTGAGGGTCTAGAAGCTGAGGGAAGTCGAAACGACTGCAAAGCCTGCAGCAGAGTCGGTGAATTGATGGTAGCCTGCGAAATGGCCGGAGGTGTTTGCCAAGGTGTTGGAAGAGGAAGCTACGAAGGTGCCGTTGTTCACCGAGTCAGAGTGGCCGCCGTAATCGATGCCGCCGTCCCCGTAGTAGGTGTGCAGCGAAGCGACCAGGTTGCCCACCGGAGCGGACGTGGAGGACGTTGCGTACGCGGTCGGTTGCGCGCCGCCGGATACCAGGACCAGGTTACCGGTCAGGGTGACGCCGTTTTTCACTTTGGAAGCGGTTTGTGCTGCACCTGCGGTGGTTGCGACTGCGAGAGCTGCTACTGCCATTACGGTTGCGATTTTCGTGATCTTCTTCATTTCTTTCACTCCTATCATAAATTTTATTGGTCTTTCTGTTTATGATGTTAATATGACTGCGGGATTTTTTCATCCTGCCGATCCCGCCATTATCGAGAATTAGAGTCCGAACCTGTATGATTTTCTGGATTTTCCTCTGTCTTAAAGCAATAACTAAATTAATGAATTGCACTTACATTAATGAAATTAGTTTTACACCCCCGCCAAAAAAAGACCCGATCCGTTTTCGGACCGAGTCTTTTGGCAGCTCTTATCAGGCATGCAGTTGTTTCAGTTGACCGAGGCGCTTGCGCACAACGCTCACGACCGCTTCCTCCGCTTCGACGAGCGGCAGGCGCACGCTGCCGACGTTCATGCCGATCATCTGCAGCGCAGCTTTAACCAGCGTCGGGTTGGTGGCGAGAAACAGCCCCTTGAAGATCGGGGTCAAGCGCTTGTGCCAGTCCGCGGCGTCGGTGGTGCGGCCTTCGACGAAAGCGTTGATCATCTGCGTCATTTCGTCGCCGACGACGTGGGACGCGACGGAAATGATGCCGTACGCACCCGCTGCCAGCATCGGCAGGGTCAAAATGTCGTCTCCGCTGTAGACGAGGAAGCCCTCCGGCGCCCGCGACGTGATCTCGCTGATCTGCCCGAAGTCGCCGCTCGATTCCTTGGTCGCGACGATGTTCGGAATTTCGGCGAGACGCAGCGTGGTTTCCGCCTCCATGTTGATCGAGGTGCGGCCCGGGATGTTGTAGAGGATGCACGGGATCTTCACAGATTCCGCAATCGCTTTAAAGTGCTGGTACATCCCTTCCTGCGAGGGTTTGTTGTAGTACGGGACGACGAGCAACAGCCCGTCGACACCTACAGCCTCGGCTTCTTGCGAGAATTTCACGCTGTCCGCCGTGGAGTTGCTGCCGGTCCCGGCGATGACTTTGGCGCGGCCCCCAGCCGTAGCGACGACGCGCTTGAAGAGCGCCAGTTTCTCGTCGTGCGAGAGGGCCGGCGATTCGCCGGTCGTCCCGCAGACGACGATCGAAGTGGTTCCGGTCGCGATGAGGTGTTCGACCAACGCGTCTACCTGATCGAAATCAATTTGCAAGTCTTGGTCAAACGGGGTGACCATCGCGGTCACCAGTCTTCCGAATGTCATGAATTTGACACCATCCTTATGTCTATCGTTGGTGCAATTGAAATTTGTTGTGGAGGGCACGGATGGCCTTCACCATGTCTGTGCCGCGCACAAGCACCCAAATCGTCGTGTGCGAGTCGGCCGATTGCAAAATCTCGATGTCCTCGGAGACGATGGCGTCGACGATCAACGCCATCACCCCCGGCACGCCGGCGATGCCCGCCCCGACGATGGCGATCTTGGCGCATCCGGACGCGATTTCCGGCTCATAGCCCAGTCCGCGCAGCACGCGAAGCGCTTCCGGCGTGTCGCGGTCGGTGACGGTGTACGCGACGCCGCGCGAGTTGACGTTGATCAAGTCCACGGAGATGCCGTGCTCCGCCATCGCACGAAACACGTTGCGCTGCATCGGCAAATGCTGACCGGGTTCGGCAAACACTTTGATCTGCGTCACGTTCGCCGTCTGGGTAATGCCGGTGACCATGCGGTCTCCGAGATAATCCTCAATCCGGTCGCTCTCATGCGACGAGGTGACCAGCGTCCCTTCGTCCTTGCTCATCGTGGAGCGGACGCGGATCGGGATGTTTTTTTGCATGGCGATTTCGACGGCGCGCGGGTGAATGACCTTCGCGCCCTGATAGGCCAAGTTGCAAATTTCCGTGTAGGTAACCGTCTGCAGCCGCGTCGCGTTGTCCACGATGCGCGGGTCCGCCGTCATGATCCCTTCCACATCGGTGAAAATGTCCACGATCTCCGCATCCAATGCCACTCCAAGCGCGGTGGCCGACGTGTCGCTTCCACCTCTTCCAAGCGTCGTGATCTCGTGATTTGGAGCCCCGCCTTGGAACCCCGTGACGATCACGACACGGTCTTTCTCCAGCTCTTGGAGGATGCGTTTGGGTTGAATCGTGACGATTTGCGCGCGCGAGTAGTCTTCGTTGGTGACGATGCCCGCTTGCGGACCGTTCAAGACGGTCGCCTCGACGCCGTGTCCGCGCAGCTGCGCGGCAAACGCGACGGCGGAGATCAACTCGCCGCACGACATCAGCAAGTCGAGTTCCCGACGGTTCGTGCGGTCCTTCTCGTCGATGATCGACAGCAGGGAGTCGGTTGCGTACGGGTCGCCCTTGCGCCCCATCGCGGAAACGACGACGACGACGCTGTAGCCCTCCCGGCGCGCATCCATGATATGCTCGATGGCTTGCTCGCGGGTCTCGCGTTTCGCGACAGAAGTCCCGCCGAACTTTTGGACTAAGATACGCATAGTGTCCCCTTCTATCTGGTTTTCACCATGTACTCAGCGATCTGCACCGCGTTCCAAGCGGCGCCTTTCAACACGTTGTCGGATACGATCCACATGTTCAAGCCGCGCGGATGGAACAAGTCGCGGCGAATGCGTCCGACGAACGTATCGTAAGAGCCCTCTGCGGTAACCGCCATCGGGTATTCTTGGGCTTCCGGGTTGTCGATGACTTTCACACCCGGCGCTCCTTGGAGCAGTTGCACGACTTCTTCGAGGTCAAACGAGTTTTTGAGCTCGACGTAGACCGATTCGGAGTGCCCGTAGAGCACCGGCACGCGCACGGTGGTCGGCGTGACTTGGATGTCCGGGTCGCCAAAAATTTTGCGGGTCTCGTTGACCATCTTCATTTCTTCTTTGGTAAAACCGTTATCGGTAAAGACGTCAATTTGCGGAATGACATTGAACGCCTGTTGGTGTTTTTTCGGGAGCGATCCAACCGGCAGCACTTTGGGTTCCGGTTGCTCTCCATTGAGAATCGCGCGGGTTTGGTCGAGCAGGTCGTTGATCGCGTTCTGCCCCGCCCCGGAAACCGCTTGGTAGGTGGAGACGATGATGCGGTCGATGCCGTACGCATCGTAGAGCGGCTTGAGCGCGACCAGCATCTGGATGGTCGAGCAGTTCGGGTTGGCAATGATGCCTTGGTGTTGGCCGATCATGTGCGGGTTGACTTCCGGCACGACGAGCGGCACTTCCGGCACCATGCGGAACGCCGAGGTGTTGTCGATGACGACGGCGCCGCGTTCCACAGCAGCCGGCGCGAGTTTCTCACTGATCGAGCCACCAGCGGAGAACAGGGCGAAGTCGATGCCTTCAAACGCCTCCGGGAGCGCTTCTTCAACCGTGTAGGTGCGGCCTTGGAACTGCACTTGCTGCCCTGCGGAGCGTGCGGACGCAAGCAGTTTCAACTCACCCACCGGAAAATTGCGTTTTTCGAGCGTTTCGATGATTTTTTGTCCGACTGCGCCCGTGGCTCCCACCACCGCGACATTGTAGCGATCCTTTTTCTCCATCTGGTATTCCATCTCCTCAATAGATCTTGCTTGTTATTTTTGTAAATCCCGCCACTTCTCCACGAGCACCGGTTGGATTTGTTTTTTCTCCAGTGCGGCTTCCAAGGTCGGGATGATCATCTCGTTGCGCGCGACCAACGAGTTGACCTTCTTCACCGGGTCGTCTTGACCAAACGGCACGAAGAAGATGTTCTTGGTCGCCATCAACCGCGCCAAATTGGCCATGTTCAAGCCCAGCCCGTCGTTGGTCGAGATCGAAAGAACCACGGGCGCCTCATTGCGCAGCGTGGCTTTGGCCGCCATCAACACCGGCGATTCGGTCATCGCGTTGGCCAGTTTGCTGAGGGTGTTGCCGGTGCACGGCGCAATCAGCACCACGTCGCACAGTTTGGAAGGGCCGAGCGGTTCCGCCTCCGGGATGGAGCGAATCGCTTTCTCCCCGGTGATTCTCTCAATCGTGGCAACCCATTCGTCCGCTTCTGCAAAGCGGGTGCTCGTCGACTGCACTGTATAGGAGAGGATCGGAATGACGCGCGCTCCGATCTTGACCAGCTCTTCCAGCGCCGGTTGAACGTCCGCATAGGTGCAATGCGAACCGGTCAATGCAAAGCCTATCGTCTTTCCTTTGAGATCCATGGTCGATACCTCCGGTTATGCGTTCTCCCGCAACAACCGGCACAACGTGCGTGCCAAAATCTGACCGGCTGTTTTGGGGGCAACGATCCCCGGCAGGCTTGGAGCCAGAATGGCTTTGATTCCCCGTTTCTCTGCATAGCGGAAGTCTGTACCGCCCGGATTGGAGGCGATGTCGATGATCACACAGGACTTTGGAACTTTGGCCAAGATCTGCGCGGAGAGGATCATCGCCGGCACGGTGTTGAAGATGATCTGCGCCTCCCGCACCGCCGCCGCCAAGTCTTGCATCGGGACAGCTTGAAGACCCATCTCTTCGATCCGCGCCAAGTCGGCCGCACTTCGCGCGCAGCACGTGACGTTTGCTCCGATGCCGGTAAGCATTCGGGCCAGCGTGATGCCGCAACGGCCGAAGCCTAGCACGACCGAATGGGAGCCGTGCAAGGTGATGTCGGTGTTCTGCATCGCGAACTGAATGGCGCCCTCCGCCGACGGAATCGAGTTGTGGATGGCCACTTCGTCCAGCTCCATCAGCTTGAACAAGCGCAAGTCCCGCGCCTGGCAGGTTTCCGCCAAACGCTTGCGGGCGATGCCGGTGAAGATCATGGTGTGCCGCGGCATTGCCTCAAAGTGTGACTCGTCAAGCACCAGCGGGCTCGAAGAATATTGTGCTTGCACGTTGCCTTCGTCATCCATCCCGGAAACCGGGAGGACGATCGCGTCTACATCGGAAAACACATCGGGGGAGAGCTCCGCCTTCACCGTGTCCGGCAGCGGGGTCTCAAGTTGGTCGAAGCCGATCAAGACGATGCCCGCATCCAGTTCACTGGCATGTTTGATGACTTCGATGATGCGGGCGTCGCCGCCGACGAACGCCATTTTGATCCCAGTCAGCATGCTCCGGTGCCCCTTTCAGAACATTTTACGCCAAACCCTTGCATTTGCATAGACTTCGTAGACTTTGCAGCACGAGAACGGGGAAGCTCCATGCCGCGGGCGTTGCAGTGAGATATCCTATTCATGGGCTCTCTGTCTGGTGACTCGCGGAGCATGTTCCGAATCGAGGATGATCATATCCGGCCCGACTTTCACGATCGCCTCCCACGGAATCACCGTCTCTTCCCGGCGTTTGCCAAACAGCGACCCGCCCGCCGACAGCAAGATCGAGTCGATGCGCCCCGTCTCTTCATCGATCCTCAGGTCCGCCCCGCTCAACGCCCCGATCTTCGTCCCCGTCTGCATGTCGATCATCTCTTTGCCCGCCAATTCGCTCAGTCTCATCTCTTCGTCAGCCCCTCTCCGGCGTGTTCGCTCTCTCGTATTGGCTTATGCATACCCAAAAATAAAAAGTACCCGCCCGAGGGCCGGTACTTTCGCGTGGCTGTTTGTTTTTTCCAACTTAATAAGACTGTTGCGGCGCTTGCAGCGTTTCGTTCGGGCCGACTGCGGCCATCGCCAGTTGGTTGCCGCCAAGCATCAGTTTGGCTGCTTCATGCACTTGATCGAGCGTCACGGTCTGGACTTTCGCGACCAGTTCGTCGAGCGTGTTGTGACGGCCGAGCAGTTCGTTTTTGCCCAAGCGGCTCATACGCGAAGAGGTGCTCTCCATCGACAGCATCAGCGAGCCTTTGACCTGTTCCTTGGCTTTGGTCAATTCCTGTTGCGACACGCCCTGCTGGACGATGTTGTCGAAGATCCCGCCCACCAAGTCGAGCACGCTTTGCGCCCGCTCCGGTGCTGTTCCGCAGTAGAGGCCGAATACGCCGTTGTCTTTGTATGCCGTGTGGTAGGAGTAGATCGAGTACGCCAAGCCCCGCTCTTCCCGCACTTCTTGAAACAAACGCGACGACGACGTGCCGCCGAGGATGTTGTTGAAGAGAATGCAGGGGTAGATCATCGGGTGGTCGTACTGGAAGCCCGGCATCCCGAGCACGATGTGCGTCTGCTCCGTCGCTTTGTGGCGAATCGCTTGCCCCGCGGTAAACGACGCTTGCTCCAGCGTGTGCACGCGGCGCGATTGCTTGATGCCGCCAAACAACTCCCCCGCACGCGCAAGCACTTCGTCGCGCTTGACGTTGCCGGCGATGGCGAGCACGATGTTGTCGGTGGTGTACTGGTCCGCCATGTAGCGGAACAGGTCTTGGGAGGTGAACGCGTTCAAGTTCTCCTCCGTGCCGAGGATGTTGTAGCCGAGCGGGTGCGTCGGGTAGATCACCTCGGCGATCAAGTCGTGCACCAGTTCGTCCGGCGCGTCTTCGTACATTTTGATCTCTTCAATGACGACGCGGCGCTCCTTGACCAGCTCTTCCTCGGCAAATTTCGAGTGCAGAAGCATGTCGGACAGCGTCTCCAGCGCAAGGCCGAAGTGCTCGTCGAGAACTTTGGCGTAATAACAGGTGTATTCCTTAGAAGTAAAAGCGTTCACTTGACCGCCGATGCCGTCGAACAGCTCGGCGATCTGCCGGGCGTTCAACTTGTCGGTGCCCTTGAACATCATATGTTCGATAAAATGGGTCACGCCGTTGTTCTGCGGGTTCTCATCGCGGGAACCGGTGCCGACCCAGATGCCGAGCGACACGGAACGAACGGTTGGAATCTCTTCAATGACCACACGGATTCCGTTCGGGAGTACTTCACGGTAGATCAAGGACATCCTCCTCGTACACGTTGCGTCTAATAGAAACTGCCATTACTATAACAGAACATTCCAATCGGAACAAGTTGACGCCCTGACGCCTTACGGAGCGGGCAAGGGGCGCTCCGGGTCGAGCAGTTGCGAGACGGTGACGAGAGCGTAGCCTTTTTTCTGCAACCCTTGCACTAAGGTACGCAAAGCGTCGCGCGTCGGTTCCGTCGGATGCATCAGCACCATCGCGCCGTTTTCCGCTTTGTTCAGCACGCGGCTCGTGATGGTGGCAGCGGGCGGTTTTTTCCAATCGACGGTGTCGAGCGTCCAGAGGACCGTCCGCATCTTCTGCCCGTGCGCGGTTTTGACGGTGGTGTCGTTGTACGCGCCCGACGGCGGCGCGAACAGGCGCGGCGTGATGCCGGTCGCTTTTTGGATCGCTTGGTTGGTGCGGGCGATCTGACTTTGTTGCGCGGCGGCACCCAGTTTCGACATGTCGGGGTGCGTATAGGCATGGTTGCCGAGTTCATGCCCGCGCGCGACAATCTCTTTGGCGACGGACGGGTTGTCGGCCGTCCACGACCCGTCGAGAAAAAACGTCGCTTTCACGCCGCATTCGTCCAGCGTTTTCAGCATATCCTCTATATATTCTGTTCCCCACGCAACATTTATCATGAGCGCCATTTGTTTTTTTTCCGGATTGCCCCGGTAGATCGGCACCGCGCCGAGGTCGTCGAGGGTTACTTTTGGCGGAATTTGTTTGGCGACGAGTTGGAGCCGGCCGTCGGGGTTTTTCTCGTTTTGCTTGACGGTGGCAGCGACGTCGATTTTCAGGCCGTTGAGGGCGGGGATGCCTTTCCAGACCCGGTCATTGCGCGCGTCGATCGGTTCGGCGTCGTACTGACCCGCCAAAATTTCCACGCGCTGTTGCAGCGACTTCTCCTGATGGCCCGCCATCGCGCTGACGACAGCAAGCGGTCCGCCGGATTGTCTGGGTTGTCCCTTCCAAAAAAGGCCGCCCGCCAGCAGCAGCGCGACGGCAGCCCCTGCGATCAGACGGCCGCGCGGCAGTTTGAAGGAGAGAATGGGCTTTCTCATGTTCCGCTCCCCCCTTTCCCTTGCAGGTCGGAGCAAGTGCTCCACTGGAACCCGGCGCCTTGGACGAGTTGCAAGAGCTGCGTCAATCCTTTTGAGGTTTGGGCGTCGGTGCGCAGGCGGAGGATGTCGCCCGGCTGCAAGGACTTCTCCAACCCCGTCCAGACGGTCGCCGGGTCTTGCCCAACGTTTGGCGCCGCGTTGACCGACCAGGAAATCAGGTCTTCGTGGCGTTCACGAATCTGTTTGGCGAGTAGGCCTTTCGAGTTTTGCGCGTCGCCGTAGGGGATGCGAAACAGCGCGGAGTCCGGCAGGCCGGCTTTTTTCCAAGCGGCGTCGGAGCGGTCGAGCTCCGCTTGCAGGTCGGCGGCAGAAAGGGCTGTTGCTTTTTGGTACGTATAGAGAGAATGGCCGACTTCATGACCTTGTTTGACAATTTCCAAAGCGGTGCGCGGATTCTTCTCCACCCACTCCCCCGTTAGAAAAAACGTCGCCTGCACATGTTGGGTCCGCAGTTGATTCAAGATGTCGGCGATGCGCTCGTTGTCGGATGCGCCGACATCGAACGTCAGCGCAACCGCTTTTTCTTGGACGTTGAAGCTCTGTACGGGAATCGCCATGCCTTTGAGATCCCGCACGTATGTATTGATCGCCATCGTATCGCTGAGGCCGGAGTACAGCAGCAGGCACACCGCCGCTGCGGCCAGCAGTTTGCCGGCTTGTACCCGCCGCGCCGTCGAGGTCGTCTTGGTTTTCATGCTCGTACCTCCTCACTGTGCTAGGAGGATTCTATGCGCAAAAGCACAGGGCTAGACCGAAAAAAAGAGACAGGCCGCCGTGCGGCGGTCTGTCTCTTTGGTTTCGATCTCTCAATTGAAGAAAAGCGTGCGGGATTACTGCTTGGTTTCTTGACGCGGACGGTCGCTGTTGTGCGGACGGCGGTCGCCGCCGCGATCACCGCGCGGTCCGCGGTCGCCGTCGCGGTTTTCACGACGCGGCGGACGGGATTCGGACGGCGGAGACGGCGGGAGACCCTTGAGCTCGCGAATCGCTTCCTTGTGCGAGAGGTTCACGCGGCCTTGCGGGTCGATTTCGGTACACTTGACGAGCAACATGTCACCGACTTTGACCACGTCTTCCGTTTTCTCGACACGCTCTTCGCCCAGTTGCGAGATGTGCACGAGACCTTCCTTGCCCGGGAGAACTTCGACGAACGCGCCGTATTTCTCCACGCGGGTAACTTTGCCGTTGTACGTGACGCCTGCTTCGACTTCCTTGACGATGCCTTCGATGATCGCTTTCGCCTTCTCCCCTGCTTCCCCGTTGGTCGCAGCGATGAACACGCGGCCGTCTTGCTCGATGTCGATCTTGACGCCGGTTTCGTCGATGATCTTGTTGATCACGCGGCCGCCCGGTCCAATGACGTCGCGGATCTTGTCCGGGTTGATGCGCAGGGTGATGATGCGCGGCGCGTACGGCGAGAGGTCTTCACGCGGTTGGGAGATCGCTTCCATCATCTTGGCGAGGATGTGCGCGCGGCCGCGATGTGCTTGCTCCATCGCCGTTTCGAGAACTTCGCGGTTGATGCCTTTGATCTTGATGTCCATCTGCAGCGCAGTGATGCCCTTCTCGGTGCCTGCAACTTTGAAGTCCATGTCGCCGAGATGGTCTTCCATGCCTTGGATGTCGGTGAGGACGGTCATCTTGTCACCGTCTGCAACCAGGCCCATCGCAACGCCGGAAACCGGCGCTTTGATCGGAACACCCGCGTCCATCATCGCGAGGATCGAACCGCAGATCGACGCTTGCGAAGAGGAGCCGTTCGATTCGAGAACTTCGGAGACGAGACGGATGGTGTACGGGAATTCTTCCTTATCCGGAATGACCGGTTCCATCGCGCGTTCGCCGAGAGCGCCGTGACCGATATCGCGGCGGGACGGAGCACGCAGCGGGCGCGCCTCGCCGACGGAGAACGGCGGGAAGTTGTAGTGGTGCATGAAGCGCTTCTCTTCTTCAAGGCCGATGCCGTCGATTTCCTGTGCATCGCCGAGCACGCCGAGGGTGCAGATGGAGAGCGCTTGGGTTTGACCGCGAGTGAACAGGCCGGAGCCGTGTGCGCGCGGGAGCAACCCGACTTCCGTTTCGATCGGGCGCACTTCGTCGATCTTGCGTCCGTCCGGACGGATGCCTTCGTGGACGATCGAGTAGCGGACTTGTTCCTTCACGATGTCGTAGAGGATCTCGTTGATGTCTTTGGAGTGTACGCCGAAGTTCTCTTCGCCGAGCTCTTCGAGCAGCGCCGCTTTCACTTCGTCCTTCACAGCGGTGATGTTCGCTTCACGCTCGTGCTTGTCGAAGGTGCGGATCGCTTCTTTGAGCTTGTCCGTTGCCATGGCACGGACTTTTTCGTTGATCTCCGCATCGACTGCGTGGAGAACGACTTCCATCTTCTCCGGTTGCAGTTCTGCGACGATCTGCTCTTGGAATTCCACCAATTCCTTGATGCGTTCATGACCGAACATGATCGCTTCGATCATGTCTGCTTCCGTCACTTCCTTCGCGCCCGCTTCGACCATGTTGATCGCGTGCTTGGTGCCCGCGACCACGAGGTGCATGTCCGATTTCGCGGCTTGCTCAACGGTCGGGTTGACGATCAGTTCACCATCTACACGGCCGACGATGACGCCTGCAATCGGGCCTTCAAACGGCACGTTGGACGTCATCAACGCAACAGAAGTACCGATCATCGCGACGATTTCCGGCGCGCAGTCTTGGTCTACAGACATAACGATGTCCATGACTTGAATATCGTTGCGGAAGCCTTCCGGGAACAGCGGTCGGATCGGACGGTCGATCAGGCGGGATGCCAAGATCGCTTTCTCCGACGGACGGCCTTCGCGTTTGATGAAACCGCCCGGAATTTTACCTACGGAGTACAGGCGCTCTTCGTAGTTGACCGTCAGCGGGAAGAAATCGAGGTCCTTCGGTTCTTTCGATGCTGTAACGGTTGCCAAAACAACCGTATCGCCGTAGCGAACGAAGCAAGACCCACTGGCTTGTTTCGCAACTTTACCAATCTCGATGCTCAGCGTGCGTCCGCCAAGCGTAGTTGTAAAGACTTTGTGCATGGTATACAAGATACCTCCTTACGGATATCGCTTTCGATATCGACCTATGTATGAACGACTTAAATCTTATATTACTTCGCACTTGAGGATAGTATTTCCTTCTTTGCCCGAGAAAAATCATTCCCAACACAAAGAAGAAGCGGGAAAGAAATTTCCCGCTTCTTACAAGTGTTACTTACGCAGACCCAGTTTCGCAACGGTTTCGCGGTAACGGTTGACGTCCGTCTTGCGGAGGTAGTTCAACAGGTTACGGCGATGACCGACCATTTTCAGAAGGCCACGACGGGAGTGGTGGTCTTTCTTATGCGTACGCAGGTGATCGTTCAGGTAGTTGATCTTGTTGGTCAGGATTGCGATTTGTACTTCCGGGGAACCGGTGTCGGTTTCGTGTACTTGGAAGTTTTCGATCAGTTGTTTTTTCGCGTCTTGAGACAGTGCCATCTCAATACACCTCCTATTATATATCCCCAAGGCCCAGAATGTCGTCGGTGTAGTCGACAATCCGCGCTCATGGTTGCAGTGTTATTTGCCGATGACTGTGATGACCAGCCGTCCCTGTGCGATGTCTTTGGCTACAATGTCAAAGGCTCTCCCGCTAAAGGAGATAAATCCCCGGAATCTCGTCGCAACCGGCAGAACGCCCGGCAACAGCCGCGCGGCTCTCACGATGTCGTCCACGTGAATGCCTCGCTGCCGCCCCTCATAGAGGCGCTGCTTGGCATGGGCTGTGACGATGACTCGCATGATCAGTTGTACTCAAACGACTGCTGAAAATTCTCGTCTCCCTCGGTAAACAAGGAAAACAGCGAATCTTGAAAAGCCAGCAAAAAGGGATCGTCCATCCCGGACTTGCGATAGAATTTCAGCAAGTCGCGGTTGAGTCGCTTAAACTCATCGCTGACGCAGATTCGTGCCACTTCGCGGCACCACTCCATCAACTTCTCATCTCGTTCATCGACGTATGGGACTCTCACGGCTCATCCATCCCTCGCTCTCACGATCGTGTAAGGCCGGGAGCTGGGTCTAGTAGGACGACGTTAAGAACCACTAAGAGATTATAGCATATCTGATTCCCTTGCACAACACCAGCGCTTGTGCTTCATGTGTATGCAAGCGCCAACGGGATTCAGACCTAGACGGAGTATTGCGCGAGGCGTGCTTGCGCCTCTTGCACGTCCGCCCCGATTTGCGCGATCAACTCGTCGATGGAGAAGAACTTTTTCTCATCGCGCAAGAAGTCGAGCAGCTCCACATAGACGGGTTGACCGTAGATGTCGCCGTCAAAGTGGAACAGATGCGCTTCCAAGGAACGATGAGCCTGGTCGTGGAACGTCGGCTTCGTGCCGATGTTCATCACCCCCGCGTGCCACACCCCGCCGTAGTCGCCGCCGATGTGAACGCGCACCAAGTAGACGCCGTTTTTCGGAAGCGAGTACGATTCGGACAATTCGATGTTCGCCGTGGGGAAGCCAAGCAGTCGCCCGCGCTTCTCCCCGTGCACGACATGACCGCTGACGACATAGGGGCGGCCGAGCAATTCTTGCACCAGCCGCACGTCGCCGTAGCTTAATTTCTCGCGGATCAGCGTGGAGCTGACCTTCTCGCCGTAGCGGTTGACCGCTCCGACGATCTCCACGTAGATGCCGATTTGTTCCGCGAGTTTTTTCAAAAGGGACGCGTCGGCGATCCCGCCGCGTCCAAACGAGTAATCAAACCCCACGACCACCGTCTGCGGGTTCAATCCCGCCAAGAAGTTGAACACGAACTCTTCGGCGGTAAGGCATGCAAAGTCGGTTGTGAAATTCACCACATAGGTGGTCTGTACACCCATCCCTTGCAAGACTCGCATCTTCTCTTCAAACGGAGTCAGCAAGTTGTTGTAGTGACCGCGGCCCAATACGACGCGCGGGTGCGGGTCGAACGTCAGCACGCTCGCAGGCAACCCGGAAGCGTCGGCCAATTCCTTGGCGCGGGAAATCAATTGTTGATGCCCGACGTGCAAGCCGTCAAAATTGCCGAGCGCCATCACCGACGGCCGTGCGGCAAGACCTTCTGGAAAACCGTTGATCTTCAGGATCTCCATGTCTCTCTTTCACCCCTGTACCTGCTCTTTGAACACCTTCTCCGGCAGTGTATGCGTCTGACCGTCCGCAATGGACTCCACACGGTACAGTGCCAACAATTGACCTTCCCGCGATTCCATGCGAATCAGCGACCCGACGTCCGTACCGGGCAGGACTTTTTTGATCGTGAAGTCACGGCCGTTGTGCACGCGGCGTTCCAGCACTTCCGGCACGAGATGCACCGGCACATGCGGGAGTGCCGCGCCGAGCGGTTGCAGGCGACTCTCGATCGTGCCGTCCTCAACATAGGATTGAATTTCTTCCAGCGTCATCGCCATCTCCAGCGTGAACGGGCCGGAGCGCGTGCGCACGAGATGCGACATGTGCGCCGGGATGCCGAGTTTTTGTCCGAGGTCGTGACAAAGCGTGCGAACGTACGTGCCTTTGGAGCATTCGACGGTGAAGCGGACTTTGGGATGCGGGAGGCTCAAGTCCATCTCTTCGATCTCCAAGTTGTAGATCGTCACTTCCCGCGCCGGGATCTCGACGTCCTCCCCCTGTCGCGCCAAGTCGTAGGCGCGTTTGCCGTCGATCTTAATCGCGGAATACTTCGGCGGAATCTGTGAGATCGGGCCGAGGAAAGCGGCAAACGCCGAGCGCACCGCTTCCTCTGTCAACCGCACTTCGTCCACCGACTCCAGCACCTCGCCGGAAGCGTCCTGCGTAGACGTGGACCAGCCGAACGTCACTTCTCCGCGATACGCTTTGGCTTGATCGAGCAAGTATTCCGCCACGCGGGTTGCCGTGCCCAGACACAGCGGCAAAACGCCGGTCACATCCGGGTCCAGCGTCCCGGTGTGGCCGATCTTCTTCATTCCGAGAATTCGGCGGGCCCGGCTCACCACTTGCTGGGAGGTCAGACCCGCCGGTTTGTTAACGACGAGAATTCCGTTCATGCCTGTTCCGCCTCATCTTCGGAAATCGCCTGTGCCACGCGGGCGAGCACGCGTTCCTTCACTTCCTCCAAAGTCCCGTCCACCGTGCAGCCGGACGCCCGGGCATGGCCGCCGCCGCCCAATTCGAGCGCGATGGCGCCGACGTCGACGACATACTTGGAGCGGAAACTGACTTTGACTTTGCCGGGTGCAGCTTCGCGCAAGAGGATGCCGACTTCCACGCCTTCGACGTTGCGCGGGTAGTTGACCAGCCCTTCGACATCTTCGTCGCAACCGCCCGCCGCGTGAATCATGTCGCGGGTGACGACCGCCCACGCGTACTTGCCGTCCTCACTGCGGCCGAGATTCTCCAAGGCCGAGCGAATCAGCAGCACTTGCGGCCACGTCATCGTCTCCATGACTTTGTCCACGACGTTGTACGGTTGGACGCCGAGTTTCAGCAAGGAAGCGGCGATCAACATGACTTCCTCAGAAGTATTCGAGTAGCGGAAGCCGCCGGTGTCGGTGACCAAGCCGGTGTAGAGGCAGGTCGCCGCATCCAAGGAAAGTTCCGCTTCCATTTCGCGGGAGATCTTGTAGACGATTTGGCAAGTGGCGGCTGCGTCGAGGTCAACGAGGTTCTCCGTGCCAAAAAAGTCGTTGGTTTTGTGATGGTCGATGTTCAAAATCACCGCGTCGCTGGCGATCAAGTCACCGGATAGACCGAGGCGTTTGCGGTCGCCGCAGTCAAACGAAATCACAGAACGAAAACGAGTCTTGACGTTCTCCGGAAGCAAGAATTGATCGGCCATCGGCAGGAACATAAACTTGTCCGGGATCGGGTCGTCGTTGACGAGCGTGAACGTTTTGCCCAATTGTTGCAACAAGTGGGCCGCGCCGAGCACGGAACCGAGAGCGTCGCCGTCCGGCTTCTCGTGCACAAGCAAGAGGAAATCATCGTATTCGCGGAAAAACTTCGCGGCGGTTTTATACGCCTGTTTCATTTCCGGGTTCATCGGTGGTTTCACCCTCTTTGATATCCCGCAACACTTCGGAGATGCGGGTAGAATAGTCGAGCGACGTGTCGAGCTTAAAGTGCAATTCCGGGGTACGGCGCAGGCGGATGCGACGGCCTACTTCCGCGCGGATAAAGCCTGTGGCTTTTTGCAAAGCGTCGAGCGAGCCTTTGCGTTGCTCATCGTTGCCCAAGACGCTGACGTAGACGGTTGCATGCTGCAAATCGCCGGAAGCTTCAACACCGGTGATCGTGACAAAACCGACGCGCGGGTCTTTGACTTCCGTGCGCACGATGTCCACGATTTCCTTCTTGATTTGTTCACCGACGCGGGAGACGCGAATCTTGGCCATGTGTGGGTTCCACCTCTCGTACAAAGATGTAAGTTGGATCAGTATGTAGAAGTTGGAGTTGCGCCTCTGCGCGAACGCGAGACCCAACTCCAAGGGTACAGCGATGTTCAGTTGAATGGCTTAGACGATCTTGATCTGTTCCATCTGGAAGGACTCGATGATGTCGCCTTCACGGATGTCGTTGAATCTCTCCAACGTGATCCCGCACTCGAAGCCGGTTGCGACTTCGCGTGCATCGTCTTTGAAACGCTTCAGCGCATCGAGTTTGCCTTCGAAGAGAACGATGCCGTCACGGATCAAGCGAGCTTCTGCGTTGCGCACGATCTTGCCTTCGGTAACCATGCAACCTGCGATGGTGCCGACTTTGGAGACCTTGAAGGTCTGGCGAACTTCAGCGCGGCCGTTGAGCACTTCCTTGTATTCCGGATCGAGCATCCCTTTGAGGGCGGACTCAACTTCTTCGATCGCGTTGTAGATGACACGGTAGAGGCGGACGTCGACTTTTTCCGATTCAGCCATCTTCTCTGCGTTCGGCTGCGGACGAACGTTGAAGCCGATGACGATCGCGTTGGACGCGGTCGCGAGGATGATGTCGGATTCGTTGATCGCGCCGACGCCTTGGTGGACGACGCGAACGCGGACGCCTTCCACGTCGATCTTCTCAAGCGAACCGCGCAGGGCTTCAACAGAGCCTTGAACGTCCGCTTTGAGGATGACGTTGAGTTCCTTCATCTCGCCTTCCTTGATCTTGCTGAACAGGTCGTCAAGCGTGACGCGGTTTTGAGCGGAGACCGCTTCGGCGCGCTGTTTCGCCACACGCTTGTCAACGAGTTTCGAAGCTTTGCGCTCGTCGTCGTACACGACGAACGGATCGCCTGCGGACGGTACGTCGGAGAGACCGAGGATCTCAACCGGCATCGACGGGCCTGCTTCTTTGATGCGGCGACCGCGGTCGTTGACCATGGCGCGAACTTTCCCGTAAGTGGTGCCGCAGACGACGACGTCGCCGACGCGCAGCGTGCCGTTTTGCACGAGAACGGTGGCAACAGGGCCGCGGCCTTTGTCCAGTTCGGCCTCGATGACGGAACCGCGCGGACGGCCGTCTTTGTTCGCTTTGAACTCTTGGACTTCCGAGACGAGCAAGATCATCTCGAGCAGGTCTTCGAGGTGCATGCGTTGCTTCGCCGAGACGTTGACGAAGATCGTTTCGCCGCCCCACTCTTCCGCAACGAGACCGTACTCGGTGAGTTCTTGCTTGATTTTATCCGGGTTTGCATCCGGTTTGTCGATCTTGTTAACCGCGACGATGATCGGCACGTTTGCCGCCTTCGCGTGGTTGATCGCTTCTACGGTTTGCGGCATGACGCCGTCATCCGCAGCCACGACGAGGATGGTGATGTCGGTGACTTGCGCACCGCGTGCACGCATCGCGGTAAACGCGGCGTGACCCGGGGTGTCAAGGAACGTGATCTTCTTGCCGTTGATCTCGACTTGGTACGCACCGATGTGCTGGGTGATGCCGCCTGCCTCGGACGCGGTGACGTTGGTCGTGCGAATCGCGTCGAGCAGAGTGGTCTTCCCGTGGTCGACGTGGCCCATGATCGTGACGATCGGCGGGCGTTCGCGCAGGTCTTCCGGATTCTCTTCTTCGATCAGCATGTCGAGTGCTTCTTCGTCGACCGGCTCTTTGACGATGACGGTGACGCCGAGGTCTTCGCCGACGAGTTGAACCGCATCGGTGTCGATCTCTTGGTTGATCGTCGCCATGATGCCGAGGAAGAGCAGCTTCTTGATGATTTCGGAAGGCTCGCGCTTCATCGATTTGGCGAGATCGCCGACAGTGATCGGCCCCTCGATCTCAATTTGCTTCGGCAATTCCGGCGCTTTCGGAGCCGGACGGCCGCCGCCTGCATACTGATTGCCGCCGCGACCGCCGCCGCGGTTGTTGTTCCCGCCGCGGTTGTTGCCGCCACGATTGTTGTTCCCGCCGCGGTTTTGGTTGCCGCCTCGGTTGTTCCCGCCACCGCGGTTTTGGTTCCCGCCGGTGTTCGGTTTGGCACCCCCGGTGCCCGGTTTCGCCCCCGCGGTCGCACCCGGTTTCTTCGGGATCTGTTGGTTGCGCGGTTGCGCGGCCACTCTGGCTACACGATCCGGCACGAGCGTGTCGTAATCCTTTTCGTTGCCTGCTGCGGCCTCGGTCGTCTGCGACTGTGTGGTTTCATTCGGTTTCTTGTTTTGATTCATATTCCCCTGAGTTCTCCGTTCTCCACCAGATTGATGATTGGATTCTTCCTTGATTTTGCGCATGAACGTCTCCACCGCCTCGACCATCGAAGCATCCATCACGCTCATGTGGTTGTTGACTTCAACCCCCACACGGCCGAGGATGTTGATGATCTCCTTGCTGGACATGTCCTGCTGCTTCGCGTATTCATACACCCGCAATTTGCTCAATCGGCTTCACTCCCGTCCACTTCATTCGACAATTGGAGTATGCGGTTTGCAAATCCTTTGTCGGTGATCACGACGATAGCCCCGTGTTCTTTGCCAACCGCGCGGCCCAAGCGTTCCTTGTCAAACAGCTTGATCAACGGAACGCCGAAAGAATTGCATTTGTCGTGATACTTTTTCATGGCGTTGTCACCGGTGTCCTGGGCTACGATGGCAAGCAATGCTTTGCCGGATCCGGAGCGGATCGCCTGCATGCAGGCGTCGTTGCCTGTGATCAGGCCGCCGGCGCGCTTTGCCAAACCTAAGAGATTCGCGATTTTTTGTTCACTCATCGGGTCCCTCCGGTTCCACCTCGGCCAGTTGTGCGGCGAGGCTGTCGTAGATTGCGTCAGACACAGACGTTTTCAGCGAGCGATCGAGCGCTTTCTTCTTGCGGGCCGGAGTCAAACAATGGACGTTGCGGCAGATGTAAGCCCCGCGTCCGGGTTTGCGCCCGGACGGGTCGAGGTCTACACTGCCGGCTGTCGCATTGTACACGATCCGGATCAATTCACGCTTGGGTTTCATTTCTTGACAACCCACGCATTTGCGAAGAGGGATCTTTTTCATTGTGGAAACTCCCTCCTATACGTATTCAGTTAGGTGACGACTACTCTTGAACTTCTTCCGCCACAGTGAGGTCGCTGTCGGCAAATGCGGTTTCATCCGTCATTTCGCCTTCCGGTGCCTCACTCGGGGTGCCGCCGGCTTGCGTCTCGCTCTTGATGTCGATCTTCCAACCGGTCAACTTCGCAGCGAGGCGGGCGTTTTGGCCTTCCTTGCCGATCGCAAGCGACAGTTGGTAGTCCGGCACGACGACGCGGGCGACTTTGTTTTCTTCGTCCACGTCAACGGAGACGACTTTCGACGGCGAGAGCGAGTTGGCGACGAGCTCGACCGGGTCTTCGCTCCACTTGACGATGTCGATCTTCTCGCCTTTGAGCTCGTTAACGATCGTCTGCACGCGCATGCCGCGCGGGCCGACGCAAGCGCCGACCGGATCGACGTCCTCGTTGCGGGAGAACACGGCGATCTTCGAACGGTAGCCCGCTTCGCGAGCCACCGATTTCAGTTCGACAACGCCCTCGTAGATTTCCGGCACTTCCAACTCAAACAGACGCTTGAGCAGGCCCGGGTGCGTGCGGGACAGCATGACTTGCGGTCCCTTGGTGGTCTTCTCAACCTTGGTGATGTACGCTTTGACGCGGTCGTTGTGCTTGAACTTCTCCGTCGGCATCACTTCGTTGAGCGGCAGCACCGCTTCGATTTTGCCGAGGTCTACATAGTAGAAACGGCTGTCTTGGCGTTGCACCACGCCGGTGACGATATCGTGTTCGCGGTCTACGAAAGCCGAGTAGATCAGACCGCGCTCTGCTTCGCGGATGCGCTGGGTGACGACTTGCTTCGCGGTTTGCGCCGCGATGCGGCCGAAGTCGCGCGGGGTGACTTCAATGTCGACGATGTCGCCGATATGAAGGCCAGGGTCGATCTCTTCCGCCGCGTCGAGCGCGATTTCCAGACGCGGGTCGGACGGTTCTTCGACGACCGTCTTGCGCGCGTAGACTCGAACCACGCCGGTGTGACGGTTGACGTCGACCCGCACGTTCTGTGCGGAGTTGAAGTTGCGCTTGTAGCCAGAGATCAAGGCCGCTTCGATCGCTTCGATCAAAACTTCCTTGGCAATACCCTTCTCACGCTCGAGTTGTTCCAATGCATCCATAAAATCTGTGTTCATTTGATACTCGCTCCTCCTATCTAGCGGACGCCGGCGTCCATTTAGAAGACGACAGCAAGACGAGCCGAGGCAATTCTCTCAGCTGGCAGGGTGACGGTCTTCTTGGCTTCGGTGATCGTCACTACATCACCGTCATAGCCGGAAAGCACCCCTTCGAACGTTTTCTGTCCATCCACCGGTTCGTACGTGGTTATGTATACTTGTTTGCCGATCGAACGCTCGAAATCGGCCGGCTTTTTCAACGGACGTTCTGCGCCCGGGCTGGAAACTTCCAGAAAGTAGCTGTCAGGAATCGGGTCCACTTCATCCAGCATGTCGGACAACTTTTCGCTGACACGGCTGCAGTCGTCGATGTCGACGCCCTCGGGCTTGTCGATAAACACGCGCAAGAACCAGTTGGCGCCTTCCTTCTTGTACTCTACGTCGACCAGTTCGAGACCCTCGCCTTCCACAATCGGGGCCGCGAGCTCTTCGACGATGTCGGTGACTTTGCGCTTGGTCATTTGTACCCTCCTTGTGTTTCATAAAACAGACGGTATTCGTGCGAGTAGTATTCCCACAAATTCCGTCTCGTGAAACACCTAGATAAACCGAAAGAGTGGGTTTCCCCACTCTTCATACGTACCGTATTCTACGTCTTACCCAAAGTATAGCATGGCTCACAATACTATGCAACCTGTGCCCTAGAACAGCGACAGTTGGTTGGTCTCCGGAAGTCCCACCAAACACTTGTGAGCTTCCAAAAGTTCAATCACGGTTTTCGACACGCGCGAACGCTCTTGCAAGTCTTGCACCGACAGGAATTCACCCTGTTTCGCCGCTTCCGCAATCGCCTTCGCCGCCGATTCCCCGCAGCCCGCCAATGCGCCAAACGGCGGGAGCAAACCGTTTTCTTCCTTAATAACTTGGAAACGGGTCGCGTTCGACTTGTAGAGATCGAGCGGCAGGAACTTAAACCCGCGCGAGGTCATCTCCAGCGCCATCTCCAAAACGGTGTGCAGCGCTTTTTCCTTCGGCGCGGCGTTGAAGCCTTTCGCCTCGATTTCTTCGATCTTGGCGTAGATGGCGTCATACCCCTTGCCCATGATCTCAAGGTCGAAATCGTCGGCGCGCACCGAGAAGTAGGTTGCGTAAAACTCCAGCGGATAGTGCACTTTGAAGTACGCAATCCGCACCGCCATCAAGACATACGCGGTGGCGTGCGCCTTCGGGAACATGTACTTGATCTGTTTGCAAGACCAAATGTACCAGTCCGGCACGTTGTTTTTCTTCATTTCTTCTTCCATTTCCGGGGTTAAGCCTTTGCCCTTCCGTACGCTCTCCATGATCTTGAAGGCGAACGACGGCTCCAGACCTGCGTAGATCAAGTAGACCATGATGTCGTCCCGGCAGCCGATGACGTCTTTCAGCTTGCAGATCTTGTCTTGGATCAGCTTCTGCGCGTTGTTCAGCCACACGTCCGTCCCGTGTGACAGACCGGAAATCTGCAGCAACTCGGAGAACGTCGACGGTTTGGTGTCTTCCAACATCTGGCGGACGAACTTCGTCCCGAACTCCGGAATGCCGTACGTGCCGGTCTTGGAGCGAATCTTCTGCGGCGTGACCGGGTTGTCCGGGTCGATCGTCAACGCGTCGGTGCCCGAGAACAGCGACATGACTTTGGGATCGGACGTCGGGATTTTTTTCGGGTCGAGACCCGTCAAGTCTTGGAGCATGCGGATGACCGTCGGGTCATCGTGCCCCAAAATATCGAGTTTCAGCAAGTTGTCGTGGATGGAGTGGAAGTCGAAGTGCGACGTGCGCCACTCGGCGTTTTTATCGTCCGCCGGGAACTGGATCGGGCAGAAGTCGTATACGTCCATGTAATCCGGCACGACGAGGATGCCGCCCGGATGCTGACCGGTGGTGCGCTTGATCCCGGTGCAGCCGTTGACGAGCCGCGCCATTTCCGCGTTGCGCAGCGTCCAGCCCTTCTCTTCGGCAAACTTCTTCACATAACCGAACGCGGTCTTCTCCGCAACCGTCGCGATCGTCCCGGCGCGATACACGTAATCGTCCCCGAACAGGACTTTGGTGTAGGCGTGGGCTTGCGCTTGGTATTCACCGGAGAAGTTCAAATCGATATCAGGGACTTTGTCGCCCTTAAACCCGAGGAAGGTTTCGAACGGAATGTCGTGTCCGTCCTTCTCGAACACAGTACCGCACTTCGGACAGTCCTTATCCGGCAAGTCAAAGCCGGAGCCGACGGAACCGTCCTCAATCCATTCGCTGTGCTTGCACTCCGGGTTCGGGCAGCGATAGTGCGGCTGCAACGGGTTGACCTCGGTGATCTCGGAGAACGTCGCGACCAGAGAGGAACCGACAGACCCCCGCGAACCGACGAGATAGCCGTCGGACAGTGATTTTTTTACAATCTTGGCGGAAATCAGGTAGATGACGGCGAACCCGTGAGTGATGATCGAGTTCAATTCCTTCTCCAGACGCTTCTCAACGATGTCCGGCAGCGGATTGCCGTAGAGCTCGTGCGCTTTTTCGTAGCACATCGTGCGAATCTCTTCGTCGGTGCCTTCGATCTTCGGCGTGTAGAGTTTGTCCGGGATCGGAGAGACGTCCTCGATCATGTCCGCGACTTTGTTGGTGTTGGTGATGACCACTTCGCGCGCCAGCTCCGGGCCGAGATACGAGAACGCCTCCAGCATCTCGTCGGTCGACATGAAGTAGAGCGGCGGTTGATCGTTGGCATCGCGATCGTTTTGCGCTTGCAAGAAGACTTGGCGGTAAATCGCGTCTTCCGGGTTCAAGAAGTGCACGTCCCCGGTGGCGACGACCGGCTTGTCCAACGCTTTACCGACTTCAATGATCATGCGGTGGTACTGCTGTACGGAATCAAGCGTCGAGATCGACTCGTTGCGAAGCAACGGCTTGTAGTGCAGCAAAGGCTGGATTTCGAGGTAGTCGTAAAACTCCGCGATCTCCATCAACTCTTCCTTGGTCTTCCCGCGCAAGATGCCGTCGAACAGCTCCCCCTGTTGGCAGGCAGTGCCGATGATCAATCCTTCGCGGTACTTGGCAATCAGCGATCTCGGAACGCGCGGCACGCGGAAGAAATACTTCGTGTGCGATTCCGAAACCAGCTTGTAGAGGTTCTTGAGCCCGGTCTTGTTCTGCACGAGAATCGTGGCGTGAAACGGGCGTTGGCGGGTGTAGTCGATCTCGCCGTCGTTCTCATTGAGCTTGGCGAGCGACTTAAAACCCTTCTCCACCATGTCTTTCAACATATATTGATAGATTTTCGCCAGCGCCACGGTGTCGTCGAGCGCCCGGTGGGCGTTCAGCAGATCGACTTCAAATTTCTTGGCGAGCGTCCCGAGGCGGTAGTTCTTCTCATGCGGGTACAGCTTGCGGGCGAGCGGCAGGGTGTCGAGGAACAGGTTGTCCCAATCTGCCATGCCGCTGCGTTTCGCGCAGGCGCGGATAAAGCCCAAGTCGAACTCCGCGTTGTGCGCGACGAGAATCGCGTCGCCGACGTAGTTTCGGAATTCCGGCAACACCTCGTCGATTTTGCGTTTGCCGCGCACCATGTCGTTGGTGATGTGCGTCAGTTCGGTGATCTTGGCGGAAATCGGCACGCCCGGGTCGATCAATTCCGTCCATTCCCCGACGATTTCGCGCCCCTTCATCTTGACGGCGGCGATCTCGATGATCGTGTTCTCCGCCGCGTTCAAACCGGTGGTCTCCGTGTCAAACACGACCCATTCGGTGTTCTCGTCGATCGTCACGTCGCGCCCGTTCAATTGCAGCACGATCGGCACGCCGTCGTCGACGACGTACGCTTCGAGGCCCAGGAGAGCTTTCATGTTGTTTTTCTTGGCGACCGAGTACGCTTCCGGGAACGACTGCACGACGCCGTGGTCGGTGATCGCAATCGCGGTGTGCCCCCACTTCGCCGCTTGCCCGATCAAGTCCTTGACGGGTGCCACGCCGTCGAGCGACGACATCGGCGTGTGCAGATGCAACTCGACGCGCTTCTCTTCCGACGTATCCTTGCGCGACGGCTTCGGCGTTTCCACCATGTCCTGAATCATCAGCACAAGTTCTTTGGCAAACGTGTCGAACTGCACCGTCCCGCGCACTTTCATGAACATGCCGTCCTTCAAGAGCTTCAGCACTTCCAGCTGCTTGTCCCCCTTGGAGAACGTCTTGCAGGAAATCGAGTCGGTGTTGTCGGTGATGTTGAACGTAAACAGCGTCCGTCCCGACGCCAGTTCCCGTGTTTCCACGGAAAAAATCCGGCCTTCCACCGTCACGCGGCGCATCTCGTCTTGCACCTGCTTCAGCGGCGTCGGCGCGTCGTCGATCGGGTGGCCGAGTTCCACTTTGTCAGGCGGCGGTCCGGCGTCGCCCTTCTTGCCATTGCCACCTCCCGCACCGCGGGTGGCTTCTTGCTTTTTTTCCTCTTCGACGGCAACGAACGCTTTTTGCCCTTCAAGGCGGTCTTCTTCTTGGATCAAGGAACGGAAGTTCTCCATGTCCTGCTCCAACTTCTTCTCATCGCGGAAAAACTGAACGGTCACGCTGAGGTCGAGAAACTCCCGCATCCATCGGGCGAGACTTTCATCGTACCCCTTCTGCTTGGCGCGCGCCGCGGTCGCGTCGGTGAGCATCGGAACGCGCAGGACGTCGCCTTCGAGTTGTAATCCGGACGGGTTCTTCAACTCGCCTTTGAGCACCACGTCGTCGCCGAGCACTTGATCGACCGCGTACACCCAGTAATCTTGAATGCAGCCAAACACATCCGGTTCCGGCTGCCCATATTGAAAACGAACGTCCACCTGGCGCGCATCCTCGCCAAAATACGCACGAAACGCCTCTTGCGCATGTGCGTACACCTGAAAAGGAACGCGCGCCGGCAAGTGCAGTTTCACGGCGACGGTGCGCTCGCGTTTGTTCACGACGGCCGGTCCCGCGAGTCTCGCGTCCGGGATGCCGGCCCGTTCTACAAATGCAGAGAGACTTTGCCCATTCACGTTGATCACACTCATAATGGGAAATCCCCTCCATCTTCCATAGAGTCTAGTTCTAGAATTCGAAATGATGACCGTACTATTTTAGCACAAGTCAAAACCGACCGCCTCCTGCGAAAGCGGTGTTTTTTCAAAGAAAACGAGATTAGTGACCGGTTTCGTAAAAAAAGAAACTGGACGGCAGCCTTCAGGCTTTTCATCCAGTTTCTTCGGCGTTGCGGACTGCACCGCTTATTCCAGCGATCCGGTCAATTCATACCGTTTCGCCATCGCGTCGATTTCTTTTTTCAGTTCGCTCACGAGGATGTCTTCCGGAATTTTGCGGACGATCTCTCCGTGTTTGAACAGCAAGCCTTCGTTGCGGGAACCGGCGATGCCGATGTCCGCTTCTCGAGCTTCCCCCGGGCCGTTGACGGCGCAACCGAGCACGGCGACTTTGATCGGGGCTTTGATGTTCGAAACATAGTCTTCGATCTCGTTGGCGATCGACACGAGGTCGATTTCGATGCGCCCGCAGGTCGGGCAGGAAATCAACGTGACGGCGTTCGACGCCAAGCCGAACGCTTTGAGCAGTTCGCGGCCGACTTTGATCTCTTCGACGACGTCTGCAGACAGCGAAACGCGCATCGTCGAACCGATTCCCTTCGCCAGCAACGCGCCGAGTCCGGCGGCGCTTTTGATCGAACCGGAGAACAGCGTGCCGGCTTCCGTGATACCCAAGTGCAACGGATAGCGGAACCGCTCCGCCGCGAGGGTGTACGCGTCGATGGCGAGCGGCACGTCGGACGCCTTCATCGAGATGATGATGTCCTCAAAGCCCAAGTCTTCGAGAATTCCGACATGGTACTCTGCCGATTCGAGCATCCCTTGCGCAGTCGGGTAGCCATACTTGTCGAGGATGTGCTTCTCCAGCGACCCGGCGTTGACGCCGATGCGGATCGGGATCTTGCGCTCCTGCGCCGCTTTGACGACTTCTTGGACTTTCTCGCGCTTGCCGATGTTGCCCGGGTTGATCCGGACTTTGTCGATGCCGTTTTCGATCGCTTTCAGCGCCAATTTGTAGTCAAAATGAATATCCGCAACCAGCGGGATGTGGATTTCGCGTTTGATTTGTTTGATCGCTTCGGCCGCTTCCATGTTGTTCACCGTGACGCGAACGATTTGGCAGCCCGCTTCTTCAAGACGGTGAATCTGTTCCACGGTCGCTTTGACATCGGCCGTTTTCGTCATCGTCATCGACTGCAGCACGACCGAGTCGGAACCGCCGATGGTGACGTTGCCCACGTTGACCGGGCGGGTTTCAGAACGATGGTACATTGGGGTACACGCTCCCGTTTTTACAGTTTTTGAGCGACTTCACGCGCGGTCGCCCGCGCCCAAGCGTCTGCCGAAAGGATATCTTCGAGACTCGGGTTGCCCAGCACGTCATGGCGCTCCATCACAGTTGCGTTGACGCGTTCGATGTCGAGAAACGAGATGCGCTCGTCTCGGAACAAGGCGTTTGCCACCTCGTTGGCTGCGTTCAACACAGCCGGCATCGAACCGCCGATCCGCCCTGCATCGTAAGCGTAGCGCAGGCACGGGAAGCGGTCAAGGTCTGGTGCACGGAAATGCAACGAGCTCGCTTCCAATAAATTCAAACGCTTATACTGTGCCGGCCGGCGGGTCGGATAGGTCAGCGCGTATTGAATCGGCACGCGCATGTCCGGCGCGCCCAACTGCGCCATGATCGAACCGTCCACAAACTCCACCAAGGAGTGCACAACGCTCTCCGGGTGCACGAGGACGTCGATTTGGTCATACGGCATGTCGAACAGCCAGTGCGCTTCAATCACTTCCAGACCCTTGTTCATCAGAGTCGCCGAGTCGATGGTGATCTTCGCCCCCATCGCCCAGTTCGGGTGGTTCAAAGCGTTTTGCAGCGTCGCCTGCGCCATCTCTTCGCGGGTTTTGTCGCGAAACGGTCCGCCGGAAGCGGTGACCAGTATGCGCTCCACATCCGAGCGGCGCTCACCGTTCAAGCACTGGAAGATCGCCGAATGCTCAGAATCCACCGGCAGCAGCGCACAGCCCTTATGCTTCGCCAAATCGGTGACGAGGTGCCCGGCTGCGACGAGCGTTTCTTTGTTGGCAAGCGCGATGTGCTTGCCTTTTTTCAACGCTTCCAGCGTCGGCAAGAGCCCGGCCGCGCCGACAACCGCCGTGACGACGACCTCGGCCGCCTCGTGCGTGGCGACGGCGACCAGTCCCTCCTGCCCGACCAGAACTTCGACAGACGAACCGAAGCGGCTCTTGACCGCTTGGGCTCCCTCTTCCGTCGCCACGCTGACCAACTCCGGGCGAAACTGTTCGATTTGCCGGCAGAGAAGATCGAGGTTGTTCCCGGCGGCGAGGGCGGCGACCCGGTATTCTTCCGGGTTGCCCGCGACGACGTCGAGCGTCGAGGTGCCGATGGAGCCTGTGGAGCCTAAAATTGTGATTGTACGAGACATGTCGTCACCTCATCCACTCCCTACTGAATCCATACGAATTCAGTACGAAATCATTGCGAAAGGATCAGCAGAATGCCGTAGTAGGCAATCGGTGCCGTAAACAAAAAGCTATCGAAACGGTCCAGCACACCGCCGTGACCGGGCAAGATCGTTCCCGAATCTTTGACGTCCAGCGCGCGTTTGAGCCCAGACTCCACGAAGTCGCCGAATTGACCGAACACCGACAAAAGCGCTGCCAGCAACATCCACGGCCCCATCGAGAAGCCCATCACTTGCGCGAAGATCAAACCGACCGCAAGCGCCCCCACGACGCCGCCGAGCGACCCGGAAACGGTCTTGTTCGGCGAGATCGCCGGCCAGAGTTTCGGGCCTTTGAGCGTGCGTCCGACGAAGTACGCGGCAGTGTCGGTCGTCCAGATCGTCAAGAGCACAAACAGAAAGTACGCAAGCCCTAACTGCTCGTTCGTACGCAAGAGCAAGGCCGAATGCAGCGTCAACCCGACATACAGCGTCCCCGCGAACAGATAGGTCATGTCTTGGAACGTAAATTTGTTTTTTGAGACCACGCTAACCGACAAAAACACAAACAGCGCAAGAAGCAACCACAGACTGGAAAGCGTATCGCCGGACGGCATCCACGTTCCGGCAAACGGCTGCAACAGCGAGCCGAGCAGCCACATCAACGTCACCACATAGCCAATCAGGGCAGGTCCGGAAAAAAGCGACCAGCCGCGCATGCGCACCAGTTCGCTGAATCCGACGACGGCCATCAACGCGATCAGCAGGGCAAACGGAAACCCGCCGTACCACACAGCGCCCAGAAAAATGGCGCCCCCGATGATTCCGGTCACTACTCGTTGACCCAACATAGGAATCCCCCTACTTCAGACCACCAAATCGACGCCCGCGGCCCTGGAAGGCGCGAATCGCTTGGAAGAAATGTTCTCTTGAAAAATCAGGCCAAAATACATCGGTAAACCAAAATTCCGTATACGCGGATTGCCACAGCAAAAAGTTGGACAGCCGCACTTCCCCGCTGGTGCGGATCAAGAGATCCGGGTCGGGCAGGCCGCGGGTCAACAAACGCTCCGCAATCGCCGCATCGTCGATCGCATCGACACTCAACCGACCCTCTTGCACGTCCTGCGCAATCTGTTTAACGGCTGCGACGATCTCCCGGCGCGACCCGTAGTTCAGCGCGATGTTCAAGATCATTCCCGTGTTGGCCTTGGTCTTCTCTTCCGCATCTTGCACCACGCGAGCCGTGTGCGACGGCAATCCTTCCGTTTCGCCGATGATGCGAATCTGGCAATTGCGGGCAATCAGTGTGTCAAGCTCCTTCGCCAGCCATTCTTCCGGCAAGCGCATCAAAAATTCAACTTCCTCGGTGGGGCGTTTCCAGTTCTCCGTGGAGAATGCGTACAACGTCAGCACCTTGATGCCGATGTCGTCAGCCGCCAAGGAGATTTCCTTGACTTTGTTCATCCCGGCACGGTGACCGGCGATGCGCGGCAGACCGCGTTTGCGAGCCCAACGTCCGTTGCCGTCCATGATGATGGCGACGTGGTTTGGCACAGCATCGGGAACAATCCCGTGCCCGTCCGTCTCTGGTTGCGGTTGTGAGCTAAATAGTCGCTTGAGTCGTTGCAGCATCGTGACTCCTCCACGTGAAAAATAACCCCCTTCGATACGAAGGGGGTCCGAAGGTCTTTACACTTCCATAATCTCCGCTTCTTTGGCAGAGAGCAGTTTGTCAATTTCCGCAATGGTCTTGTCCGTTGCAGCTTGGACTTTGTCCTGTTCGCGGCGAATTTCGTCTTCGGAGACTTCCTTCTCCAGCTTCTTCAGCGAGTCGTTGACGTCGCGGCGGATGTTGCGAACCGCCACGCGGCCGTCTTCCGCCAGACCCTTGACTTGCTTGACGAGGTCTTTGCGGCGCTGTTCGGTCAGAGCCGGGATGATCAAACGGATCACGTTGCCGTCGTTGGACGGGGTGATGCCGAGGTCCGACTTGGTGATCGCTTTGTCGATCGCCGCGAGGGAGCCTTTGTCCCACGGAGTGATGACGAGTTGGCGCGGTTCCGGAACGGAGACGTTTGCCAATTGGTTGATCGGCATCATGCTGCCGTAGTATTCGACTTGAACGCGGTCGAGCATCGACACGTTGGCACGGCCCGCGCGGATGGTGCTGAATTCACGCTTGACGTTGGACAGCGCTTTTTCCATGCGCTCGTCGAGCGACTTCATAATGTCTTGGATACTCATTGGTAGGTTCACCCCTCAACAGTTGTACCGATTTCTTCACCGATGATGGCACGCTTCATGTTGCCTTCAACGGTCATGTTGAACACGAGGATCCGAATGTTGTTATCCATGCAAAGCGAGATTGCCGTCGTGTCCATGACTTTCAGCCCTTTGTTCAGAACATCCATATACGTCAGATGTTCAAACTTCTTGGCATCCGGGACTTTCTTCGGGTCTGCGTCGTACACGCCGTCCACGTCGTTTTTCGCCATGAGGACTACTTGCGCCTCGATTTCCGCCGCACGAAGCGCAGCGGTGGTGTCGGTGGAGAAAAACGGGTTGCCGTTGCCTGCCGCAAAAATCACGACGCGGCCCTTCTCCAGATGTCGGATCGCACGGCGTCTTATGTAAGGTTCTGCTACTTGGCGCATCTCGATGGAAGTCTGCACGCGGGTGGAGACTCCTGCTTTCTCAA
Organism: Tumebacillus flagellatus; assembly: GCF_000714935.1. Taxonomy (GTDB): domain Bacteria; phylum Bacillota; class Bacilli; order Tumebacillales; family Tumebacillaceae; genus Tumebacillus; species Tumebacillus flagellatus. The sequence continues at coordinate 62,432 of NZ_JMIR01000016.1, read as the reverse complement.
GAGCGTCTTGCAGCGCGAGCGCATTCAACACGGTCGCGAGCATTCCCATGTAATCCGCTTGTGCACGATCCATCCCTTGCGAGCTGCCGGAAACTCCGCGCCAGATGTTGCCGCCGCCGACGACGATGGCCACTTCCGTACCGAGTTCGACAATTTCGCGGATTTGATCTGCAACCGAGTTGATTACGGAGGCTTGGATGCCGTAGCCGGTATCACCGGACAGCGCTTCCCCGCTCAGCTTGAGAACGACACGTTTGTACTTCGGTTGAAGCATTGCCCATCCTCCAATACTCTAGTTTCTACATTGTTGTAAACATTCCTGCCGGAGCCTTAAAAAAAGGGAACACGGAAAGTGTTCCCTGTCAGGACCGGTCATTAGCCCTTGTTTACTTGGCTCATAACTTCTTCTACGAAGTTATCAACTTTCTTTTCGAGGCCTTCGCCCATTTCCCAACGGACGAAGCGACGGATGTTGATGTTCTCACCGATGGTCGCGATTTGCTCTTTGACCAGGGTTTCGATGGTTTTGTCCGGGTCTTTTACGAACTCTTGCTCGAGCAGGCAGTTCTCTTTGAAGTACTTGGAAACGCGGCCTTCGACCATTTTGTCGACGATGTTTGCCGGTTTGCCTTCGTTGAGAGCTTGCGCGCGCAGGATTTCTTTTTCGTGTTCGATGGTTTCTTGGGAAACCTCATCACGGGTCAGGAAGAGCGGTTTTGCAGCCGCGATGTGCATCGCGATGTCCTTGACGAAGTTGCGGAAGCCTTCGTTTTTCGCAACGAAGTCGGTTTCGCAGTTGACTTCGAGGAGGACGCCGATCTTGCCGCCTGCATGTATGTAGGATTCTACGATGCCTTCAGCCGCGATACGGCCGGATTTCTTCGCAGCAGCAGCCAGACCCTTTTCGCGAAGGAAGTCGATTGCTTTTTCGAGATCACCGTTGGTTTCAACAAGTGCTTTTTTGCAGTCCATCATGCCAGCGCCGGTGCGCTCGCGCAGTTCTTTTACAAGTGCAGCAGAAATGCTCATGTCTGTCGCCTCCTTGGTTACTATCATACCCATATTCGTGTATTCTGCATCATACAGATAAAAAGGGTGACTCAGGGTTCTACAACCCTAAGGTCACCCCCGGAACCACACAATTACGCGTTTTGTTCGCCTTGCTTGCCTTCCATGATCGCATCAGCGATTTTAGCGGTCAGCAGTTTGACAGCGCGGATTGCGTCGTCGTTGCCCGGAATCACGTAGTCGATTTCATCCGGATCGCAGTTGGTGTCGACGATTGCAACAATCGGGATACCCAGTTTGCGAGCTTCTGCAACAGCGATGCGCTCTTTGCGCGGGTCGATGATGAACAGAGCGCCCGGCAGAGACTTCATGCCTTTGATACCGCCGAGGAACTTCTCAAGGCGTTCCATTTCCTTCTTCAGAACGATAACTTCTTTCTTCGGAAGGACGTCGAAGGTACCGTCTTGCTCCATGGTCTCGAGCTTGGTCAGGCGGTCAATACGCTTTTGGATGGTGGAGAAGTTGGTCAGGGTACCGCCGAGCCAACGTTGGTTGACGAAGTACTGACCTACGCGCTCCGCTTCTTCCTTCACGGAGTCTTGCGCTTGTTTCTTGGTGCCCACGAAGAGAACCGTTTTGCCTTCTGCAGCCAGTTCACGTACAAAGTTGTACGCTTCCTCGACTTTTTTAACAGTCTTCTGCAGGTCAATGATGTAGATACCGTTACGTTCGGTGAAGATGTAGCGAGACATTTTCGGGTTCCAACGACGGGTTTGATGACCGAAGTGGACGCCTGCCTCCAGCAGTTGTTTCATGCTGATGATCGCCATAATCTTCAACCTCCTCTCAAAATGGTTTTTTCCTCCGTTGCCGTCCACCCTTCTCGACACTCATCCGTTGGGACAAGCACCTTCGAAAAAGTCGAGCAACGTGTGTTGTGTATTCACACCGGAAGTTAATATACCATACCGCCTGCTACTTGTGCAAGACTTCCCAACAAAAAAACAACCAAGCCGCGTGTGCCGAGGCTTTGGTTGTTTGTTATTGCTTCGGCGGTGTGGCGATCAACTTCAAAACGGCCGCCGGATCTCCCTTGAGCGGCAGGTCGTACACGCCCGCGCGAATCGGGTTTTGCGAGCTGCTGCGCAAGCTGATCAGCGCGTTGCCGTCCTCCAGCACCCCGGACGCTTGCAACAAACGGGCTACGTCTGTCGTGCCCATGCCGGGCTGGATGTAAACATGAACGGTCTTCGCAGACGCGGGTTGCGCAGCCAGTTCGTCCGCTTTCTGTTTGGCACCTTCCTCGCGGGCTTGCTGCAAACGCTTGTCGAGCTCGTCCTTCGCCAGCACTACCATCCCCGCTTTGTCCGCCTCTGCTTTCCAATCGGTCGAAGGCGTTTGTCCGTCAGCCGGAGCGGCGGGGGCGGACGATGATGCGGGAACGTACATGCTGCCGATGCCGAGCACCAAAGTGGCCGCGAGCACACCGGCTCCGAGACCTAAACTCAAGCTCCTGCTCTCCATCAGCGCGCTTCCTCCCGTTTCACGAGGCCGAGCACCAATTGAATCTCCCCGATGCCGATGCCGGTTTCGCGGGCGATTTGAGGCGGTGTGAGACCACGGTCAGACAGTTCGACGACCTTGGCGTATTTTTCGTTCACCAAAAAGCTCGGAGCTTTCGGTTCCGGAGCAGGCTCGGGTTCTGTCGGCGGTGTCTCCGTGCCGCCGGGTGCGGGAGTTGCAGGCAACATCGCTTGTGCGGCCGCTTTCTGTTCAACTTCTTGCAGGCGTTGCTCCAGCGCTTGGATGACGGACTGTTGCTCCGCCAACTTCGCTTGCGTTTCCCGCTCCAACGCTTTGAAGGTGTCAAGCGTGCGGTTGTTCTCCCGCTCCAATTCGTTCATGAACTCCTCAAACGTTTCCTTCAATTCCTGATCGACCGCCGCAGAAGGAACCGTGGAGGCTGGAACGACAGAAGACCCGGCGGAGGGAGACTTCGCGCGGGTCAGAGCGAACAAAACGATGACGACACCCACCAAAGCTACATAGAGATACAAGTGGCTCATGAATCGTCCTCGCTTACATTTTGATATCGAGACGGCTTCCCTTGTACGGATGCGGCGCTTCTTGCACCTCTTCGTCTTCGGGACGAGCACGCCGAGGGTACACCTTGCCCGCCGTTTGACCCTGCTTGCGGTCGCGCAACTCCGTGCGGGCGTTGTCTTCCGCTTCCCCCACCGTTTCTTCCTGAACGGTTGTTTGCCGGGTCAAACTCTCCCCGTCGACCGCATTTTGCAACGAAGCCTGATTCTGTTGAATCTGCTGGTTGCGGCTGTTGTCGAGAGTGCGGGGCAAGGCAACTTGCAATTCAATAGGTTTCAAAGACATGACGACTCCCCCTCCAGGGTGTTTCGCCTGACTAGAAACGCGAAGTCGAGACCTCGCCGTCTGAAATGCCGTAGACGATCGGACCGCGTTGCGGGTCGCGCAGGTAGGTCACCTGTTGACCCAGGGTGAGTTTCACCCCGGCGTACGCCACTTCCGTGACGAAGACTTTCGCGTTGCGCGTATCGAGCAAGATCACTTCGATCTCCGAGCGGCGATACATCAACTCTTCTTCTTCATGCTGGTAGTGTTCGTAGGTGTGGGTGAGATTTTGACGCAGCGCTTCTTTTTCCGGCGGCAGTTGATTGCCGACTCCCGCCATGTTCTCGAGAAGTGCGAGCGCTTTCTTGGTTTTGTCCATATGCAAGTACAATTCCTTGAGACGCGCTTGCAGCTCTTGAATCTCGGTGCGCAGATGCGGGTGCACGCCGACTTCCACTTCCGACGGCGTCGCCATCGGAGACCCGAGCGTTCTCGTGCGCACTTCCTCGCCGGCACGCACCAAACCGCCGACGATCACCGACTTCTGCGCCTCCATCAACACGTGGCGTCCGGCTGAGATGTGACAATGCATGATGCTGTCGCGAACGATGACGTCAACGCCCGCTTCAACGTTTGCGCCCTGCATGAAGCGGGAGCGCACAGTGCCCGAAGCCTTGATCAAGCCTTTCGAGCGCATTTGCACGCCGCCGCGAATCAGCACGTCCCCGCCCGCTTCCAAGATCGCGCCGTCAACGAAACCGGCTACTTCAATGTCGCCGGCCGCCACCACTTTAAAGCCCGGCAACACGCTGCCGTTGATTTTAACATTGCCCAAAAACTCAATGTTGCCGACGGCAAAGTCCACATCGCCTTTGACTTCAAAAACGTCGAACACGTTGATTTTGCTTTCCCGCGGGTTGTAGGACACGTGCCCGTCCACTTCTGCAAGCAAAGTGAAACCATCCTCGGCAATCGTGGTGTTCTTGCCGTTTGGAAGCCGAACATCGCGCCCCGGTTTCGCCATCAAAGCGGCTCCCCCGACGCCGACGCCCTGAATGCCTTCTGTGGCCGGCTTCTTCCGAGCCAAGATCTGACCCTTGGTCACGGTGTTGACAACCCCTAAGTTGTAAAAATCCACACGGCCGTCTTCCAGCATGCGCGGGGATTGTTCGTGTTCGTTGTTGATCAGGATCTCAATGGTGGCATTCTCGCCGTTGATCGGCTCTTTGCCTGTCGCAACCTTGCTCTTGCCGCCGATGAAACCGCGCGGGTTCATGACGATCTGTTGGCAAGACACCATATCCACCCCGTAAGAGACACCGTTCTGACGCAAGTGTTCCACTAAACAATCATAGGTCAGAGCCGGAAGCTCCTGTTCTTGTAACAGGGCCTCGCTTAAACTCAAAGAGGCGGTCAGACCGCCTTGCTCGATGGTGACCTTGGAGTTCTTCGCCCACCAGCTCATCTCTTCTTGTCTAGTCGCCATCGTATCACCCCCTGATCGAATCCCCTCAGCTCACGTTCTCAGTTCTTTTTTTCTGCGGCTTAAGGCCCCCCGCAAGCGGTAAATCGCCTTGGTATGCAGCTGAGACACTCGTGAAGAGGACAGCTCCAAAATCTCTGCAATCTCTTTAAACGTAAACTCTTCGTAGTAGTGCAACGTCACCACAAGACGTTCTTTCTCCGGCAACCGCTCTAACACGCCGGCCAAAAGCGTCTGTCGATCCGCCCGTTCCAACTCCGTCAGCGGCTCCCGAGCGTTCGGGTCGAGAATCGTGTCGGAGACCAACAGATCGCTGCTTGAATCTTCCTTGGCCAACATGCCGTCAAGCGATACCAAAGGAGACACGGAAAGTTCGTACAACACGCTCTGAAAATCGGAGACGCTCATGTTTAGACGTTGTGCAATCTCTTCGTCCTTGGCCGAGCGAAGGGTCTCGTGCTCAATTTCCGCATAGGCGGCTTCGATCTCTTTGGCTTTGGCGCGCAGAGAGCGGGGAACCCAATCCAAACTGCGCAGCCCATCCAACACAGCTCCGCGAACTCGGTGGGTTGCGAACGTATGGAACTCATAGCCCCGGCCCGGATCAAAACGCGTGACCGCGTCGATCAACCCTAGGGTGCCCATGCCGATCAAGTCGTCGGTGTTGGTGGGGCCGTTCCAATGGCTCGTCATTTTGCGCACCACTTTGTGAACAAGTGGAAGATGCGCCAGAACCAGAGCATCCCGCGACTGCTTGTCACGATGCTGCATGTATCGGGACCACAGTTGTTCATGCTCTTTGTTGCTTCGATTCTGCTCTTGCATCTCTCCACTCACCACCCTTCACCTATTCATCAAGATGTCGCAACGCGTCAGCCAGTTTTTCAGGGTCGATCTCCTCAAATTTGTCCTTGGCGGACACAGGGTTCGAGTTCCAAGGCACGAATTCGGCGGAGATATCTTCCGACGTCTCCTCCGATTCTTCGTTCGAGGATTTCGCTCCCTTCTTCTGAGGCTGCTCGGGAAGCAACAAGTCCAGATGTTTGCCGAGCACTTCCGCGTGTGCGTCTTCTTGGGAACCGACAAACGTTTTTAACGCAACTCGAATGATATAGCCTAGGAAAAAGGCTCCAAAAAGTCCAACAGCGCCGCGGAAAATGCTCGTGACCACGGTATTGCCCGCAGCGAGACTCAATCCACCCGTGAAGAAAAACCCCACAACGCCAAACGCGACCGGGATCCCAATGTCTGCAGGTTTGCGTTTGTTTGTATCCATTACAGTGTGCTGACTCCTTGCTTTGCCGTTCGAATAACCAGAGAACCGTCAACAGAAAATAGCTCTATCGTTCGGCCGCAATTTCCCCCTGTGTCCTCTGCCACGACCGGAATCGTGCTCAGACGAAGCGCCTCTTTCACCGCTTCCACGTTGCGCGGTCCGATGCGCATCAAATCGCTTTGTCCGGCGAATGTGAACATCTGCGCCCCTCCTGCAAGTTTCGCGTTCATGCGGCGTCTGTTCGCCCCTTTTTTCTCCATGAGTTCGATCAGCAGGGGCACGGCGGTGTTGGCATACTTGGCACGATTCGTCTCATTGGGATTGGCTGAAGTCGGAAGCATGATGTGCGCCAAGCCCGTGATCTTGGTTTGGGGATCGTACAGCGCGATCCCCACACAAGACCCAAGACCTGTTGTGCGCAACGAATCTTCTCCGTCCGCCACGTTCAAGTCGGCCATCCCCACTCTGATCACTGTCATTGGATATCCACCCCTAGTGCATGGAACAGAATCCGCACCGAACCCGGGTCCGGCAACATGAAGAAATGACCTTCGATGTTGCGCGCTCCTTGAACGAATTCTGTATCGACGAGTAAAGCGTAGTCGGCACCCAATTGAACCAATCCAATGCTCAAGATGGCGCCTGCCATGTCAACCGCGATGGCGGGAGGTGTCGGGGACATTTCTTTTTTGGTGAAATCGGCGAGCGACGAGAGATACGAGCCGGCCAAGATGTTGCCGATCTCCTGCAAAGCGGAGATTTCCATCTCGGAAAACTCATCGGGTTCCGCAGAGCCCATGCTGCCCACCAGATCGGTCACCAAACGTTTCGCACTTTCAACTTGCAGCAAGAAGAAAATGCTCCCCGGGATCTCGCCTTCAACACGCAGGAAGATCCCGATGACAAATTGTTCAGATCCGCCTACAATCTCCGAGATCTCTTCGAAACCGACCACCGAAACGCGCGGCACGTTCATCTGAATCTCCGAGCCGAGCAACTTGGAGAGTGCCGTGGCCGCATGCCCGGCGCCAATGTTCCCGACTTCGCGCAGAACGCTCAGCTGAAATTCGCCTAAATTACGAATTTCTTCACTCATCACGACTACCTCTCCATCGAGGACATCGCTTGAATCTCTTCGTTGCTCAGAACTTTGTCCAAATTGAGCATGATCAACAGACGATCCGAAAGTTTTGCAACACCGCGCAGGTACGCTTTGTTGATGCCGCCGACTACAGCCGGCGGTTGTTCGATTTTGTTGACCGGAATGTCGATGACGTCGTTGGCTGCGTCTACGATCAGACCGACTTCCATGTCGTCCACCGCCACGATGATGATGCGTGTGGTATCGGTGTAGTTTTCTTCCCCGAGGTCAAAACGGGATTTCAAATCGATGACCGGGGTGACGATCCCGCGCAGGTTGATGACGCCCTTGACGAAGTCCGGAGTGCGCGGTACGCGGGTGATTTTTTGCATGTGTTCAATGGAACGAACTTGGTTGACTTCCACGCCGTATTCCTCATCGACCAAACGGAAGACGATGACCTTGATTTCCTCTACGATATCTTTGTGCTCCAACATGACAATTCCCTCCTCAATTAAGTCCCAACGATTATTGAATCAGTGCGTTGCAGTCCATGATCAGCGCGACTTGGCCGTCGCCGAGGATGGTGGCCCCGGAGATGGCGAACACGCCGCCGGTCAGGTACTTGCCCAGCGATTTGAGGACGACTTCTTGCTGTCCGATGAAGGCATCTACGACGAGGGCCGCCATCTTGTCGCCTTTGCGGACGATGACGACGTTCTCTTCCTCAAGGCCTTGCGGCTCCGGACGCGGAATCGAGAAAATCTCTTCGAGGGACAACAGCGGGACGACGCGGCCGCGGAAGTCGATCACAGCTTGCTTGTGAACGCGCTTGACGTCCGCTTTGTTGATGATCGCCGTCTCGATGATCGAGCTGAGCGGAATCGCATATTTCTCATCGGAGATCTGCACGAGCATCGCTTGGATGATCGACAAGGTCAGCGGCAGTTGAATGCTGAACTTCGTGCCTTTGCCCGGTTGCGACTGGACGAGCACGCGACCGCCGAGCGATTCGATCTTGGTCTTGACTACGTCGAGGCCGACGCCGCGACCCGAGACGTCGGAAATCTTCTCCGCCGTGGAGAATCCGGAATGGAAGAGCAGATCGTATACTTGCTGATCCGTCATGTTTTCCGCTGCGAACGGATCGACGATGCCCTTCTCGATCGCTTTCTTCAACACGCCCGCCCGGTTGATGCCGTTACCGTCATCGGTGATTTCGATGAAGACGTGATTGCCGGAGTGGAACGCAACCAGTTCGACTAGACCCGTTTCGTCCTTGCCGTTTTGGCGGCGAGCTTCCGGGTTCTCCAAACCGTGGTCAAGCGAGTTGCGCAGCAAGTGAACCAGCGGATCGCCGATCTCATCGATGACGGTGCGGTCGAGTTCGGTTTCTTGTCCGCGGATGACGAAGTTGACTTTTTTGTTGAGATCGCGCGCGAGGTCGCGGACCATGCGCGGGAAACGGTTGAAGACAGTCTCCACCGGGACCATGCGAATCGTCATGACGATGTTTTGCAGGTCTGTAGAGATACGGCTCATGTGCTCGACCGTTTCGTACAGGCTTTGGTTGCCCAACTCCCGTGCGATCTGCTCCAGACGAGTCCGGTCGATAACCAACTCGGAGAACAGGTTGATCAGAACGTCAAGGCGCTCGATGTCAACGCGAACCGATTTGCCCAATTGCGGCTTCCTGGCGTCGTGCGCTGCCGCTTTCGGAGCTTCTGCAACCGATGCTGTTGCCGCTGCTTGCGAAACGGCTTGCACGATCGGCTCCACGTGGGCAGCAACCGCCGGAGTCGGCGCCGCCGGTTGAGCCGGCGCCTGATGCACGTCGATCTCCGTCACTTCCACAGAAGCGACTTCCGAGACGTTCAAACCGGTCTTGCGGACTTTTTCGATATCTTCTTGCGTGACGAGCACGAGCATGAACTCGTTCTCGAACTTCTCTTCTTCGAGGTCTTCCACGCGCGGTTCCGACTTGATGATTTCCCCGACGCGCTCGTACGCGTCAAACACCATGTAGGCGCGGGCTGCGCGCATCACGCACTTCTCTTCGAGACGGACGACGATCTTATACCCGGTGAACCCCTTCTCCTTGGATTGTTGGAGAATGGTGGACTCGTATTCGTTGAGATCGAGGTTGTCATTGGACTCTGCTTCTCCTGCTGCAGCAGCAGGAGCGACGGACGCACTCGGCACTGCGGCCGCTACCGGTTTGCCGGAAGCGATCGCTTTGAGCTGCGCGACGAGAGCCTCGACGTTCACGCCCGCATCTGTGCCGGTTTCGATGATTTGGTGAAGCTGAGTTTCCAACACGTCGACGCAGCTGAAAAGCACGTCCATCACTTCTTGCGTAACGGCGAGTTTTCCGTTGCGCATCAGGTCCAGACCGTTTTCCATATCGTGCGTCAGGTGCGCCATCTGTTCAAAGCCCATCGTTGCCGCCATGCCTTTGAGCGTGTGAGCGGAACGGAAGATGACGTTGACGATGTCAAGGGATTGCGGGTTTTGCTCCAAAGCGAGCAGGTTTTCGTTGATCGCCTGCAAATGCTCTTTTGATTCCTCAATGAACATATCCAAATATTGATTCATGTCCATGTATGACACCTCCTAGCAATTCCAAGGCTTCGTGAGTTCGTCCGCGATGCGGTCCAACGGGGCGATGATGTCAACGCAGCCCTTGGCGATCGCTGTGCGGGGCATTCCAAAAACAACGCATGATTCCTGTGCTTCCGCGATCGTGCGACCGCCTTGGGCTTTGATTTTTACCATTCCGTTTGCGCCATCTCCGCCCATTCCCGTCAGTATCGCAGCTCGTATCCGAACACCGCGAAGTTCTGCCAGCGAGTCATACATGGTGTCTACAGCGGGACGATGACCGCCAACCGGCGGCTCTTGATTCAATTGAATCACATACGTGCCGGGCGACTTCTCCACAATTCGCATGTGGTAGTCCCCGGGGGCGATATAAACATGTCCTTGCTCCAACACTTGCCCGTCCTGTGCTTCCTGCACCGAGACCAAGCAGAGATGGTCAAGCCGCTGTGCCAGCGAACGGGTGAAGCCCGCCGGCATGTGCTGCACGACCACAACAGGCGCCGCAAGCGTTGCCGGCAGATGAGAAAGCACCATCTGCAGCGCGCGCGGCCCTCCCGTAGAGGTGCCGATCGCCAAAATTTCTTCGACACGCTTCGACGTACGCAACGGTTTGGGCGGCGCGGGTGTCGGTTTTGGTTGCGGCCTAAAATACTTCGTGCTCTGGACGACTTGTTCCTTTTTTGCGGCGGCTTTAATTTTATGAATCAGATCCTGTCCGACCTTTGCCAAATCAAGCGAGATCGAACCGGATGGTTTTCCCACGAAATCGAACGCGCCCAGTTCCAAGGCTTTGATCGTTGCGTCAGCCCCTTCTTGCGTGAGGCTGGAGAGCATGATGGTCGGCAACTTGTATTTGCGCCAAATCATCGGCAACGCTTCAAGGCCGTTGAGCACCGGCATCTCGATGTCCAGCGTCAAGACATCCGGCTTCAACTGCGGAATCAATTCAAGCGCTTCCTGACCGTTCTTTGCTGTGCCAACTACGATGATTTCAGGGTCCGACTTGAGAATGTCGCTGATGATGCGACGCATAAGTGCTGAATCGTCACAGACGAGAACTTGAATCGGCTTCATCCCGGTCATTCATCCTTTGGTTCCAAGTTTATCGAAACAGTCGTACCATTCGATGTAAAAACTGTTTCATCCCTTTGGGAGGCGCATCCTGTTCCGCTTCTCCGTGGAGTTGAGTTTGAATCATCTGTTTCAGACTTCGGGATGCCGTCGTTTCCGGGTGCGCGATGTAAAAAGGTATCTGTTGCTTTACCGATTTGGTCACGTTCGGATCATCCGGCAGGATGCCCAGCATCGGAATCTTCAAATTCAGGAAGCGCTCGGCCACGAGGCTGACCTTGTCTGCAGCTTCCCGGCCTTCCCCGACCGTTTGCGCACGGTTGACCAACAACTTCAAATGTGCGGACGGATCTCGGTTAACAACCATCTTGATCAGCGCATACGCATCGGTGATCGACGTTGGTTCCGGCGTTAAGACGACGAAGATCTCGTCAGCTGCCAAGATCAAACGCAACGATTGCGCGTTCAACCCGGCTCCTGTGTCAATCAACACGTAATCCGCGTATCCCTGCAACTGACCCAACTGCTCCACCAGATAATCAAACTGTTCCGGTTGAAGGTCGAGCAGATCTTGAAATCCAGAGCCGCCGGCGATGAATTTGATGTCCATCGGGCCGGTCTCGAGGATCTCCCACAATGTGGCTTCCTTGCGAATTAATTCAGCTAAGGTCTGTTTCGGTTTCACTCCCATCAGCACGTCGATGTTTGCAAACCCGACGTCTGCGTCAAGGATGACGACTTTCTTCCCCTGTTCCGCCAACGCGAGGGCGTAATTCAGAGTGAAATTCGACTTGCCGACTCCTCCCTTGCCGCTGGAGATTGTGATCACCCGCGTCTCTCGGCCGGACGCAGCGCGGTTGGCTTGCGCGACCATCGAACGCAAACGCTGTGCCTGATCATGCATCGGACTTCTCTCCCACCAACAGAGTCGCTACTTTCTCGGCGGATGCAAGTTCGATGTCATCCGGAACCGTCTGACCTGTGGTCAGATAAGAAAGGGAAATGCCGTGACGGACGACCAAGTTGTAGATCGAACCATAGCTTGTGGTTTCATCCGCTTTGGTGAACAGGTACTTCTGAATGGGAATCTGCTCAAAGTTCTGCACGATGTCCGACAGGTCGGTCGACTTTGAAGTCAGAGCCAGCACCAGATAGGTCTCATCCGGAGAGAGCACTTTCAAGTACGGTTCCAACTCTTGCACATTCAGCCGGTTGTGGTAATTGCGTCCCGCAGTGTCAACGAGAATCAAGTCGTAGTCGGCGAATCTCTCCATGGCGCGTTGCACATCGTCCGGTGAGTAACAGACTTCCAGCGGCACGTTCAGGATCGTCGCATACGTGCGCAATTGCTCGACCGCTGCGATCCGGTACGTATCGGTGGTAATCAGTCCGACTCTCCGGCCGTAAGTCAACACTTGCCCGGCTGCCAACTTTGCAATCGTCGTGGTTTTGCCGACGCCGGTCGGTCCCATGAACGATACGACACGGGTGGTTGGAGCGATGGGGGACGGTGCCCCGACCTTCTCCAACTCCTCCCTAATAAACTTTGTCAAAATACCTCGAAATTCCTGCTCCGTGATGTCCTGAACTTGTGGAAACTCGCGAATTCCCCGTTCGACAAGGTCATCCACCTGCTCTTCTGCCACCCCGTTTGCCAAAAGTTGTTTGCGAACCGTGTAAACCGACTCCGGAAACATCTTGTGATTGTTGGCGTTGATCAAGCTGCGGATCAAGTGGCGAAGGTCTTGTACTTCTCGCAGTACAGTGTCGTCTTCCTCCGTGCGGGCCGAGACGACGGACGGTTCGGAAGCGCCGGCAACCGCTTCGGATCGAACTGCGGGAGTTGCCGAAGGCGTCTGCCGCGTCGACTGTGCAAGTTGTGTCGACGGGAGCGGCGATGTGACGGGCGGAGTAGCAACAGCCGCTTGGAACGCCGCCACAGCCGCCACAGGGTCCGAATGCTCGCTTTGCGCCAGCGGCTCAAGCGTAGCCGTGGCGCTCCCCGCCTGCGGGCGGGATTGTTGTTGGTACGCACCCACCGCGAAGTTGCGCGGCAACGTCGCCGGAACCGGACGATCCGCTGGTTTTTCTTCGTTGGCCGCCGCGATTACTTCGATGTGAGTTTTGCTGAACAGCCCGAGGAACCCCCGGCTTTGCACTTTCTTGGTCGAGAGAATCACGGCGTCTTTGCCGAGGTCTTCCCGAATCAGTGCGACTGCTTCCGGCATTTCTTTGACCATATAGCGTTTGACCAGCATTACAGATTCACCACCCCTCCGCTTTGAACATCAACTGTTGTATCGAGTTCGTTAAAGGAAAGCACCGCCACGTCGGGCAAGACGCGCTCAATCAACTTGCGCACATGCATGCGGGTGTTCGGCGAAGTGAGCAGGAGCGGAGGGTGCCCTTGGTTTGTCACCACTTGCACCTGTTCGGCCAACTTCTGGTAGATCTGCTGAGAGACGCGCGGGTCAAGCGCCAGGTAAGTTCCTTGGTCGGACCCTTGGATGTTGTCGAGCAACAGCTTCTCCACGTTCGGGCTCAGCGTGATCACCTTGAGCGGACCTCCTCCCGCTTTGTATTGGTTCGTAATCTGACGGGACAGCGCCTGGCGAACATACTCTGTCAGAATGTCAGTATCCTTGGTATACCCAACATAATCGGCCAAGGCCTCCAGAATGGTAACCAAGTCTCGAATGGAAACTTTTTCACGCAGCAGGTTGATGAGCACCTTCTGCACTTCCCCGATCGACAACTGGTTCGGAACCACTTCGTCGACCAGCGCCGGGTAGTTCTCGCGCAGCGAATCGATGAGTTGCTTGGTTTCTTGACGGCCCAGCAGCTCGCTGGCATGTTTGCGCAACACTTCTGTCAGGTGAGTTGCCACCACCGAAGGCGGATCGACAACGGTGTAACCGGCGAACTCCGCCTGTTCCCGCATGTTGTCGGTGACCCAGAGCGCCGGCAAACCGAACGCCGGTTCCTTGGTCGGGATGCCGACGATGTTCTCGTCGTCAAATCCAGGACTCATGGCGAGATAGTGGTCAAGCAGCAGTTCGCCGCGCGCGACTTCGTTGCCCTTGATCTTGATCACATACTCGTTGGGGCGCAGTTGGATATTGTCTCGGATGCGGATGACCGGAACCACCAAGCCCATCTCCAACGCAAACTGACGTCGAATCATGATGACACGGTCGAGCAAGTCGCCGCCCTGATTGACATCGGCAAGCGGAATCAGCGCATAACCGAATTCGAATTCGATCGGGTCGACTTGAATCAAGGAAATCACGCTCTCCGGACTGCGCACTTCTTCTTGTTTCGTCTCTTCCACCTGCTCCAACTCACGAATCGTCTCCAGTTTCATCGAGCGCTGCATCAGGAATCCGCCGTATACGATAAGTCCGGCCACCGGCCAGGTCTTCAGCACACCGATCGGCGTGAACAATCCCATCAACCCGATCACGCCGCCGACGATGAAAAGCATCTTCGGATACGCGAGCAGTTGCTTGGTGATATCTTCGGAAAGATTGTTGTCAGAAGCGGCTCGGGTTACGACGAGACCGGTTGCCGTCGAAATCAGCAGCGCCGGAATCTGCGAAACCAGACCATCGCCGACCGAGAGAATCGTGTAGTTCTGCATGGCTTGCGTTGCCGATTCACCGCGCATCGCCACCCCGATGACAAACCCGGCGATGATGTTGATGGCCACGATGATCATCCCGGCGATCGCATCGCCTTTGACGAATTTCGAAGCACCGTCCATCGCTCCGTAGAAATCGGCTTCGCGTTGAATTTTCGAACGTTTCTCCCGAGCTTCCCGCTCGGTGAGCAAGCCTGCGTTCAAGTCCGCATCGATGGAGATCTGCTTACCCGGCATCGCGTCCAAGGTGAAGCGGGCTGCAACTTCCGCAACGCGCTCCGAACCTTTGGTGATGACGATAAATTGGATAATGACAAGAATAAGGAACACGATAAAACCGACGACCGCGTTCCCACCGATAACGAACGTCCCGAAAGTGTGAATGACGTCCCCGGCCTCTCCGGAAGAGAGGATGGAGCGAGTCGACGACACGTTCAGAGCCAGCCGGAACAACGTTGTCAAAAGCAACAAGGATGGAAAAATCCCAAATTCAAGCGGCTCCTTGGTATTCATCGCCACAAGCAAAATCGTCAAGGCGATGCTCAAGTTGATGATCAACAAAAAATCCAGCAAAAAAGTAGGCATAGGGATGACCATCATAACTACGATCCCGATGACAGCCCCGATTACACCTAAGTCCTTGAGTTTCAACTCGGTCCCTCCTACCTACACCTTGCCTTTTAGTCTGTATACATACGCGAGCACTTCGGCAACCGCTTGGAAGAGATCGCCTGGAATCGACTCCCCGATCTCAACCGTTCTGTAGAGCGTTTGCGCGAGTGGGCGGTTTTCGACGCAGATCACGTTGCTTTCGCGGGCGATTTTTTTGATGCGTTGGGCGGTTTCGTCGACACCCTTGGCGATCACCTGCGGAGATTCCATAGAGTTCGAATCATACTTCAGGGCGATGGCAAAGTGCGTCGGGTTGGTGATGACGACGTCCGCTTTGGGGACGTCCGCCATCATGCGGCGCATCGCCATAGCGCGCTGACGCTCTTTGATTTTGGCCTTAACTTCAGGGCTCCCTTCTTGTTGCTTGTACTCTTCCTTGACTTCTTGCTTGGACATTTTCAAGTTGCGTTCAAAGTCGAAACGCTGGTAGAGAAAGTCGGCGACCGCGAGCGCCAACATGGCGAAACCGACTTTCCAGAAGATCCCGTAGGCCAAGGAAGCGACGACAGAGAGCATGTCGGAAACATCCATGTCGCCAAGCCGTGAAACTCGAAC
Source organism: Tumebacillus flagellatus (assembly GCF_000714935.1). Taxonomy (GTDB): domain Bacteria; phylum Bacillota; class Bacilli; order Tumebacillales; family Tumebacillaceae; genus Tumebacillus; species Tumebacillus flagellatus. The sequence continues at coordinate 46,678 of NZ_JMIR01000016.1, read as the reverse complement.
CCAGTCCTTGCTGATTTCACTGTAGACGATGAAGCCGATAGCTCCCATTTTTAAGATCGACTTCAAAAGGTCCACGAACGTACGCATCGAGAAGATCCGCTTAAATCCCGAGAGCGGATTGATCTTGGAGAAGTCAGGCATGAGCGGCTTTAAAGTAAACAACGTGCCCACTTGCAAATACGAGGTGAAAGCACCGATGACCATGACAACGCCGGCAATCGGCAGAATCAGTTTTGCCAGTTGCAAAAGCATTTCTATGAACAACGGAATCACCGATTGATCGGTGAGTTGGTACGTCAACTTGCTGGTGAAGTTCACCTGAAACAAGTGCGTCAACTGGTTCATGTAGTACCCGGAGAGAAGTTTCAAGGTGAAAAGACCGCTCAAGAGCACAGCCGCTTGGCCGAATTCTTGACTTCTCGCGACCTGCCCTTTTTTTCGGGCGTCTCCCCGTTTCTTGGCTGTCGGTTTCTCTGTCTTCTCACCTGCAAAGTACTGGAGATTTAATTTGATCATGACTTATCCTCCCAGCACTCGCAAAAGGGTGTCCATCTTGTCGAACATCGTATGAAACAACCCGCGAAGAAGATAAACAAAAGCCGGCATCACCACGATGATCATCAGTCCGCCAACCACGGTCTTCACAGACATTCCCAGCGCAAACACGTTCATCTGCGGCACAGCTTTTGAAAGCATCGCAAACCCGAAGTCTACCAAAAACAGTGTGGCGACCACCGGGATGGCCACTTTCAACCCCAGCAAGAACATCGCCGAGAACGTCTGCATCAGCACCGACATCAGGTTGTCCGAAACCTGAAAAACGCCGATCGGCACGAAATTGTAGCTTTGCAGCATTGCTGTAATCAATCCGTGATGTCCGTCAAGACCCAGAAACAGCAAAAACGCGAGTGCATACTTGAATTGACCGGTCAGCGGCGACGAGGCGCCGGACATCGGGTCAAAAACGTTTGCCATCGCGAAGCCGATCTGAAGGTCGATGAACATCCCTCCCACCTGAACGGCGGCGAAGATCATCGCGGCAGTCAAGCCGAGTGTCACTCCTACCATCGCTTCTTTGAGCAAAACCAGCACCAAGTCGGCAAACGAGGCTCCCGCGTACGAAGCACCCGACTCCGTCGCAGCGATTGCAGGTGTAACGATGATCGTCAACAAAAAAGCCAGCCCCGTTTTCACGGCCGCCGGGACGTTCCGGGTTCCAAAAAACGGCGTCAGGAAAAAGAAGCTGGACATGCGGACGAGTACTAGGAGAAAGATCTGCGTATACTGAAGTGCGACATCTAGCATCGGATATCGCCCCTATCGAATAAACGAACTGAGGTTGCCTAAAATTCCACGCGTAAAGTCCAGAGTCAGCGACAGCATCCACGGCCCGAAGATCAACATCGCGGCGAACACCGCAATTAACTTCGGAATGAACTGCAACGATTGCTCTTGAATTTGCGTGGTGGCTTGAAACACGCTGACGATCAACCCGACCAAAAGTCCGACCCCAAGCAGTGGCGCACAGATCTTGAGCATCGTCCAGATGGCGTTTTGACCGAGCGAGAGTACAAAATCACTGCTCACGCGCTACACCCTTCCCAAACCCTTATTGGTAACCGGTTAACAGGGACTTGACGACGAGATACCAACCGTCGACCATGATGAACAACAAAACCTTGAACGGCATGGAGATCATCACTGGCGGCAGCATCATCATCCCCATTGACATCAACACACTCGCGACGACCATGTCGATGATCAAGAACGGGATGAAGATCATGAACCCTAGCTCAAACGCTGTCTTCAACTCACTGATGACATAGGACGGAACCAACGTGGAGAGCGGAATGGCTTCCACGGAGTCAGGCAACGCCTGCTTGCGGTAATCCAAGAACAGTTGCAAGTCCTGCGGGCGCGTCTGGTTCGCCATGAAGTGCTTCAGAGGAACCTCGGCTTGGGTCAGCGCTTGCGTCTGTGTCAGTTGACCGTGCAAGTAGGGTTGAAGTGCCTGGTCGTTGATCTGGTTAAAAGTCGGATACATAACAAACAACGTCATGAACAACGCCAAACCGACCAGCACCTGCGTCGGCGGCATCTGTTGCAACGCCAAAGCGTTGCGCACAAACCCTAACACCACAACGATGCGAGTAAAGCAGGTCATCAATACCAAGATGGACGGCGCCAACGAAAGCACCGTCAAGATGGTGATGATCTGCAAGGAAGTCGCAACGGATTCAGGGTTGTCCGAGGTCGAAACGCCGATGTTCACCCCTGGGATGACGGTCCCCTCGGCAAGCGCCGGATGGGACCACGTTAGAGCCAGCAGCATGACGACGAAAAGAAAGAGAACTCTCAAGTTTTTCATTTCGATGGATCCTGCCAATCGTCGACCGTCTGTTGACGCCTTTCCTTCAAGTTGTGAAGTTTTTCTCGCAAAGCGGCGTCAAACGGCAATTCTTCCACTTGTAGTTCTTCGGCCTGTGCGTTTGCTTTGGGGCGCAGACGATTCATCCAAGTTTGCAAACCGGGCACAGGACGCACCATCGGTTGCTGGGCATTCTCCCGCAATTGTTCGATCAGTTGCGCATCTGTCACGGTATCGAGCAGCGTAACAGTTTCCCCCACCCCGAGCAGGTAGACTTTGTCCCCTACGGAGATCAAGTGAACCGAGCGATCCTTCCCCAGTGCCTGAGCGCCCAACGACTGGAACGCTTGATTACGAGACAGATTCGTTTTCTGGGAAAGGAAGCGAATCAAAAAGTAGATGATTGCGATGATGATCCCCAAGGCAAAAACCAATTGCAGCAAGGACCAAAAAAGCGAACCATCGCCTGTGGCAGTTGGTAGCTCCGCCGGAGCGGTGCCTTTTTGCTTGTCTTGAATCGCCTTCGTGACGTTTTCACCAACCGCCAACACATGAGGTGGGGAGGCAAACCAAAGGGTACCCAGTGCAACAGACCAAGTCGTTATCGTGCGAGGTATTGTCAGTCGCATGACCCCACCCTTTCTAAAATGTTGACGTTCAGGGAACGCTTAGCCCAAAGTTTTCTTGATCGCTTCGATAACACGATCTGCTTGGAACGGTTTGACGATGAAGTCCTTTGCACCCGCTTGAATCGCATCGATAACCATCGCTTGCTGGCCCATTGCCGAGCACATGATGACACGAGCGTTGGCATCAAACGCACGAATTTCTTTCAGTGCGTGAATCCCGTCCATCTCCGGCATCGTGATGTCCATCGTAACGAGGTCCGGGCGCAATTCTTTGTATTTTTCAACAGCTTGTGCGCCGTCTTGTGCTTCGCCTACTACGTTGTAGCCATTGCGGGTAAGGATTTCCTTAATCATCATTCGCATGAATGCCGCATCGTCAACGATCAAGATTTTGTGAGACATTGTTTGGTTCCCCCTAGTCTAATTACTGTAATTTGCGAACTCGTTCTGCCGGTGAAATGATATCAGTTACCCGTACACCAAAGTTTTCGTCAATGACCACGACTTCTCCTTTGGCGACCAACTTGTTGTTGACCATGATATCAACCGGGTCCCCCGCCAATTTATCCAATTGTACGATGGAACCGGGTACGAGTTCCAAAATGTCGCGAATTAATTTCTTCGTACGTCCTAACTCAACAGTAATCGAAAGCGGGATATCTAGCAAGAGGTCAAGATTCCCTTGTGAGCCAGTCATCTCGGACGTCTCGAACGATTGGAATTGAGCAGCTTGTACATTGACATTCGGCTGAACCGGACGCGGTTGATTAGTAGCGGCCTGCGCAGCCGGATCTCCATACCCCGGATATCCTTGCGGCGGGTATTGTTGCGGATACGGAGGATACGCGTATTGCGGCGGATACGGCTGCGGATACGGCGGGTAACCGGCAGGTACTTGTTCCGCATACATTGGTTGCGGCGGATAGTTCTGCGGTTGTTGCGGCGGATATTGTCCGGGAACGCCGGAAGAAACTGGTGCTTCATACATCGGTTGTTGAACAGGCTGCGGTTGGGCTGCAGGCTGTTGCACAGGCGCTGCCGCAGCGACCGGAGTCGGTTCCGGCATGGACGCTGCAGGAGCAGATTGCGGAGCCGGAGCCGGAGCCGGTTCAGGCTCTTCGCTCATGCCGCCCGTCAGTTTGGAGATCATGTCTTTGGCGAACGAAACCGGAACCAATTGCATGATGTGCGAGTCGATCAACGTGCCGATGATCAGTCGGAACGAAATCTTGATCAAAACTTCGTCATCCGGGAATAGAGACGCCGACTGCTTGTTGTCAAAGTCCATCACGTCCACGATCGGCGGAGTGATGTTGACCATCATGTTGAAAATCGTCGACATCGAGGTGGAAGCGGAGCCCATCATCTGGTTCATCGCTTCCGCCACCGCGGAGAGATGAAGTTCGTTGAGTTCGGACGGAGCTGTCGTTCCGTCTCCCCCCATCATCAGGTCCGCAATGATCTGTGCATCCTCAACGCGAATGGCCAAGACGTTGGCCCCGATGAACCCGTCCGTATATTCCACTTTGATCGCCACATGCGGCAACGGGAAATCGTTGCTCAAGGAGCTGCGGAGAACGGCTGTCACTTTCGGGGTCGTGATGTCTACTTTTTGTCTCAACAAAGTCGAAAGCGCTGTTGCCGCTGTTCCGAACGAGATGTTCCCGATCTCTCCAAGCGCGTCGGTCTCGAAGTCGCTCAGGTAATCGCTCAAGCGGATTCCGTCCGAGTTCGGATCGGTGTCGTCGTCGTCGCCATTCTGCCTAAGGAGCGCATCGATTTCTTGTTGAGACAACACATCTTTATTCATCTGCGCCCACTCCTTCTTCTATTACTTGTGAAATCTGCACCGCGACTTTGCCGCGTACGGTTCCCGGCTGTCCCAAGAACTTCAAGCGTTCTCCCACTTTCAGTTGGAGCTTCGCTTTGACGTCTTGATCCAGCGAGATGACATCTCCTACATTCAAAGCGAGAAATTCGCCTACGGAGATCGTCGAGGAACCCAACTCTGCAATCAACGGCACTTGGGTCTTCCCAAGGTTTAGACGGATGGCTTCCCATTCCTCCGAGAAGTCCTTGGTGCTTTTCGAAGTACCCATCCAGTAGTGGGTGGAGAGTTTGGGGATGATCGGCTCCAACACAACGTGCGGCATACAGATGTTGATCATCCCGGTAATTTCCCCGATCTTGGTCGACAAGGAGACAACGGCAACGGTTTCGTTTGGCGACACCAGTTGCAAGAACTGAGGGTTGACCTCCAAATGATCGAGTTCAGTCACCAATTCTGCGACGCCCTTCCAAGCTTCCTCGAAGTTGTCGAGCGCCCGCCCGAACACGCGTTCCATAATCGTCATCTCGATCTCCGTCAAGTCGCGCAGGATATCCGTCCCCATGCCGGCACCGCCAAGCAAGCGATCCAGCATCGCGTACGCGATGTTCGGGTGGACTTCCATCACGAACTTGCCTTCGAGCGGTCTGCAGTTGAAGACGTTCAAAATGGTCATCTTGGAGATCGATCGAATGAATTCTTCGTAAGGCAGTTGATCGACAGAGACCACAGAGATCTGGACGAACGTTCGCAATTGGGCTGAAAAGTATGTGGTAAGCAGGCGCGCGAAGTTTTCAAAGATCCGCGTGATACTGCGGATGTGGTCTTTGGAAAACCGCATGGCGCGTTTGAAATCGTATACTTTGATCTTGCGGTCGGTGTCTTCCTTGCGAATTTCTTCAGCAGAGATTTCACCGGTAGAAAGCGCGGATAAAAGGGCATCGATTTCACTTTGTGACAAGACCTCAGCCATCGGTCATCACCTCCTTTGTCCCAGGGTGTTCTTATTGAACAACGATGTCGGAGATGTATACGTTCGTCACTTTCCCCTCAAGCATCACTTTGTTCAACTCGCCAATCAAATTAACTTTCAGAAGCTCGATGCCTTCCGCCTTCTCCAGGTCTGCCTGCGTCGTTTTGTGCAGGACAGCGTTGATGATATCGCGGACTTGCACTTTGCGTTCTTCCAGTTCGGTCTTCATCTTGGAGCTGTCGCCTTGGATGGAGATCGTGGCTTGAATCAGCGAGTTGCCCGCCAGGTTGGTCGTCATCTTGCCAATGTCGAATTGGCTGGCCAACAGTTCCTTGGCCGACGGCACTTTGGGTTCATCGGCGCTTTTGGCACCAAACATCTTATACCCGACAAGGCCGAGAACGCCCACCAAAATTACAGAAATAATGACCAGTAAGACAATATTAAATGCCTTATTCCGAAACATCTGTCTCCTCCGCATTCTGTTGGACTTGCACAGCAAGAAGTCCAACTCTTCGGTAGTAACCCTCGACCATCTTCAGCACTTCTTCGACAGTCTCACGTACGATCAGCTTCTTCCCGTTGACAAGCGTGATCACAGTATCAGGCGTAGATTCAACCTGCTCGACGAGCGTCGCATTGACGTACACCGTCGAGCGGTTGAATTTAGTGACCGGAATCATGGTCTACGATTCACCGATTATCCGCGCTTGAGGTTGACGACTTCTTGAAGAATTTCGTCAGCAACGGTGATCGTGCGGGAATTCGCTTGGAAACCGCGCTGTGCCACGATCATTTCGGAAAATTCATTGGTCAGGTCGACGTTGGACATTTCCAGCGCGCCGACTTGAAGAGTGCCAAGACCGACGTCGGTGCTGCCCGGAGCGCCGAGTTGCGGGTCGCCCGAGTTTCCGGAAGTACGGAACAAGCTCCCTCCGACTTTCTCCAAACCGGACGGGTTTGCAAACTTCGTCAACCCGATGGTCGCCACCGGTGTTCCGTCGGTCGTGCCGTCGTTCAGGACGGTGTAGAGGTTGCCCTTGGAGTCGAACGTGTACGACTTGACGGTCGTCATGTCAACAACGATCGGTTGCCCATCCGCACCCGCGACTTTCCAGCCGTCGGAGTTCACCAAGTTGCCGGCGTTGTCGAGGTAGAAATTCCCTTGACGGGTATAGAACGTCTCGTTGTTGTCATTGACCAAGGTGAAAAAGCCGTTGCCCTGGATGGCAAAGTCCAACGGGCGGTTCGTGACTTGGGTCGAACCGTCGTTCATGACGGTGTCAATCGCCGAGATCGTCGAACCCAAGCCGACTTGGATCGGGTTGGTGCCGCCGAAGCCTTGGGCCGGGGCGCCCGCGCCTTGCATGGTTTGGCTCATGATGTCTTTGAACATGACACGGCCAGCCTTGAAACCGGCGGTGTTGACGTTCGCTACGTTGTTGCCGATGGTGTCCAACTTGGTTTGGAAACCTCGCATACCAGAGATACCCGAGTAAAGAGAGCGCAGCATGTGTTAGTTCCTCCTCTTAGTGGGTAGTAAACCGCGTCTGTCATTCGGCGGTTCAGGGCCTCCACATTGTGGGCCAGCCCAAGAAATTTCATCAAGCAAAAACAGCACTGTCGATGTTGGTAAACACATGGTCGTTCATGTGTGCTTGATCAACGGCGGTGATCACCGTTCGATTCCTGATGTTGATCAAATACGCGGTGTTCTTGTAGACCACCAGAGACTCACGTCCCCCTTTGGCGGCCACCCGATCGATGGCGCTTCCAAGACGAGTCATGTCCTCCTGGCTGAGACGAATATTCCGATTTCGCAGGCGATCCAGCGCATGCGCGGAAAACGTGACCGGTTGTTGCGATTGAGCTTGAAGTTGTTTCTTCAGTTCATCTTGAAAGGAAACCGTACCGACCGCACGATTTGCGGAAGGGTTCTTTCGGATTGGCAATTCTGCTTGGGGAGCGTTCGGCAGCGAAACAGGCCGCATGGGCCATCCCTGACTCACAAGTTACACCCCCTGATGCCGTGATTTACTTTTTCTTGACTTCAATGATCTGACTCAGGTCAATCATGTCGTCTCCGATTTGGACCATGACGTTGCCGCCAATCGTCTGAGCGGAGATCACTTCACCTTCCTGAATCGTACCGTCCGACCGTTGATAGCCGGCAATGTTGCCGATCATCTGAGTCCCGAGTGCAAGCGAGTTCACTTGGTAGACTTTGTTCGTCTGCTCCAAGGCGCTGAACTGCGCCATCTGGGCGATAAACTCCTTATCCTGCATCGGCTGAGACGGGTCTTGGTATTGCAGTTGGGTGATCAAAATCTTCAGAAAGGCGTCGCGATCGAGATCCTTATGCGCAACAGTTGTCGTGGTGGGACGCGTGTACGAAGACGGATCGAAGGTAATGTTGTTGGATGCCATCTGGAATCTCCTCCTCTACGCCGTGACGTCAAGGCTTGCTTCATCTGTTGTGTCCGTTTCTTCTGCGAACGCCGCTGCGTCGGCCGCGTCCAACGCGTCGATCGTGAAGCGTTCACCGCTTTGTCGTCGGTTGGACTCTTTGCCGGATTGGCCGCCTTGGAAGCCCTGACCGGATTGGCGGTCTTGCGGGAGTCCGCTGCTCAGACTGCCGTTGTTGTTTTGGTTGGTGCTGTTGTTGGTGTTCGCGGACGAAACTTCGATGCGGTCCAACTGAATGCCTTGAGCTTGCAATTGTGACTTGAGGCTCGAAAGGCTCGAATCCAACAGTCCCTTGGTCGCGCTGCTGTCAGCAGACATTTGCAAAGAAATCTGGTTGCCGACCGCTTGCACGCGCACTTCGATCTCTCCGAGACCCTGCGGTTGCAAGACGATGCGGAACTCATGTCGTCCCGGTGCTTCAAGCATTGTGGCACGCTTGACGACCAAGTCGGCAAATTGATTTTGGAATTGGTTTCCTTGCATATTGATGACGGTCGGAAGCTTCGCGAGGCGTTCTGCGTTCACGCTTTGCAAAGGTGTTTGACCTCCGGCGAGCAGGTTGGTCATCCATTGCGTCGCATCAAGAGGGGTCCCGCTTGACTTCGCTTGCTCTTGGGTCGGGTTGTCGGAAGAAAGCAACGCGGCCGTTAAAGCGGAGACTTGCATACCCTGGACAGCCGTTGCTTGACTGCTTGGGACCACAGACACCGTTTGCGCTTCAGGTGTTGCCTGCACTTGCAAATTCACAGCGGTGATCGTCGCAGCTTGCAGCTTGCCAAATTGCGGTTGCTTGGTTGCCGTCGTATTCGCTCCGGTCGACGGAGTGTTCGTCGACGCTTGGCCGTCGGTTCCCTCTGCTTGGAGCAGTTGCGCAAACAAGCTTTCCATCAGAGCCGCAGCTTTCGGCGATGCCAGAAGCAACTGAGGGTTCTGAACCGTTTGTTGCACGAGGTTTGTCAACGCTTGACCAAAGTCGGAAAGCACCTCCGGATGAGCGCTCAGCACTTGACCCGAAGGAAGGCTTGGGTTCTCTTGCAAGACCCCCAAAAGCTTTGCGGAACCTCCGAATTGTTGTAACAATTGGGCTAAATCTCCGCTTTGCAACGGAAGGCCTGCCACTGGAACCGCCATCGTGCGATTGCCGAGCATGACGTCTGCTGCAGAGGTTGTGGTTTTCACACCGTCTGCCGTCATCACTGTCGGCATTTGCTGCTGAAGAGCGAGCGGATTGAGGCCGCCGGCCAGCAGAGCAAGAACAGCCGTCATCGGATCGGTTACTTTCTTCTCAGAAGTTTGATTTCCGGCGTTTTGCAACAAGTTGTTAAAAACCGACTTGCCGCCATTCGACTTCGTCGACTGCGCCGTCCCGGTCGATACCGCAGAACCGCTTGCAGCCGGAGTTGAGGTCACTTGAATTTCCATTGTCTTTCACCTCCTTTCAAAGAATCAAGAGGAAAGTACCTTGCTGGCGATTGCCGGGTCCATTTTTTCCAGAATGGCAGCTTGCTGTTCGTTGGTCATCTTGGAAAAAATGTGCTTCAATTCCGTGACGGAAAGCTGGCTCATCACCGCCGCAGCCTTCGCCGGGCTCATCTGGGAATACACTTGTGCTTGCTGAACATACGGGTCGGCAGCCGCCGCACCTCCCGCAGAGGTGCCGTTCTTGGCCGTGGCGTCCGCTTTTTTCTTGAGATCGTCGATCTGTTTTTTCAAGTTGGAGATCTCGGTGTCCTTCTTGGACATATCTGACTCCAGTTGTTTCTTGGAGTCCTCAAGCGCTTTGATCTGATCTTCGGCATCTTGCAGTTGTTGGGCGGGGTCAGGTTTGTCCCCGTCTGCCGCAGATTGGGTCTCTTCGGCGGGGAGGATCTTGCTGACACCGGGAATGGCGCGCGCGGCGTGACCGATCTTGCCGGTGATGTCCCACCCTAAGAATTGCAAAATGATCCCAACCAACAGCGCGGTGAACAGCATCGGGAGAATGATGATGTAAAACGTCCATTCCATCCCGCTGTAGCGTCGTTCCGATTCTTGCATGCTGTTCCCTTCACCCCTTCGTTCGTTGATATCCGGTCACGGCGATCTCATCCAAAGATTCCTGCGCAAGCTTGTTCAGCCAGGCTTGGTGCTCCTCCAATCGACGCCCCTTGAGTTTCACCCATTTTTGCTCCTCCAGATAACATTCCGTCATCTCTTGTCGCTTTTCGGTGCACTCAGACCGTTTCCCTTCTATGAGATGGTTCTGCCGCTCGATCAAACTTCTCTGTGAGAGCATGAACTGCATCCAGCCGTGCAACTCTTGAGCGGAGACTCCCTCCATCGTCATGTTGTGCAACTCCAAAACGGCCTCCTCGTGGGAGGCGAGCAGGTTTTGCAGCTTTTCCCGCTCTGTTTCCAAGTTACGAAGCGATTCGGTGTATTGCCAATTGGCTTGTTGCGTCAAGCGGTTCTTCAGGTCGGTGATTTTGTGCAAGGATTCCAGACGAACACTCATGCGTCAATCCCTCCGAACGTTTCAATCAGCGTCGTTTGCGCGGTTTCCAAGTTCGTTTTCTCGTGCACGTCCTGAGTGGTGAATTGCTCGATGGCCGAGGCGAATTGAATGGCACGGTCGATCTGAAGGTTGCTGCCCCGCTGGTATGCTCCGATGTTGATCAGGTCTTCCGATTCCTTATAAATAGAAGCGAGTCGTTTGACGGTGCTCGCCGCTTGTCGATGCTCGGGAGTTACCAACTCGTTCATCACGCGCGAGACGGAAGCCAGGACATCGATCGCGGGAAAATGACCTCGGTTAGCCAGCGCCCGTGAGAGGACGATGTGACCGTCGAGAATCCCCCGCACGGCATCGGCAACCGGTTCGTTCATGTCATCCCCGTCCACGAGGACGGTGTAAAACGCCGTGATCGTACCGCTGTGCCCTGTGCCCGCTCTCTCCAAGAGACGCGGCAACATCGCGAACACAGAAGGGGTATAACCGCGTGTCGTCGGAGGTTCGCCGACTGCGAGACCCACTTCGCGCTGAGCCATCGCAAATCGGGTGACAGAGTCCATCATCAACACGACGTCTTGACCTTGGTCGCGAAAGTATTCCGCGATGGACGTCGCGACCATCGCCCCCTTGATCCGCACGAGCGGCGGTTGGTCGGAAGTGGCAACGACGAGGACAGAGCGTTTCAGCCCTTCCTCCCCCAGGTCTTTCTCGATGAATTCACGAACTTCGCGCCCCCGCTCCCCGATCAACGCGATGACGTTGATGTCGGCGGTCGTGTTGCGCGCCATCATCCCGAGCAACGTGGATTTCCCGACGCCGGAACCGGCAAAAAGACCGACACGTTGTCCGCGCCCGACGGTCAGCAGACCGTCGATGCAGCGCACGCCTACGCTGAGCGGTTCTTGAATCCGTTTGCGGGTCAAAGGGTTGGGAGGTTGTTGCATCGCGTTGGTGTGCTCATGACACACAAGCGGCCCCTTCCCGTCAATCGGTTCGCCCAGCCCGTTCAAAACGCGGCCGAGCAGATGCGGACCCACCGGAACCTGCAACGAACTGCCCGTTGCCACCACATCGTGCCCCGGACCGATCGATCCGAGATCTCCAAGGGGCATGAGGAGGACGTTGTTCTCACGAAACCCGACGACCTCCGCGTACATCGGAGGCATCCCGGCGGATTCGATGGTGCAGACATCCCCGATGGTGGCAACCGGCCCCTTGGACTCGATCGTCAATCCGATGACTTTGGTGACTTTGCCATTGACTTTGATCGTGCGTGTGCGTTCGAGACGTCTGAGGTAGCGGTCAAGTTGCAGTGTTTGGCTCATGCTTCAAGGTTTGCAGCAACATCCTGCAAAGCCTTCCTCACCTCTTCCAACTGAGTGTCGATCCGAGCGTCGACGTTGCCAAAGGACGTGTGCAAGACACAGCCGCCGGCCGTGACTCCGCGGTCGGGGATCACGATCAATTCCGTCTGCCCCGGTACTTCCTTGCGCAAGAACTCGCGGTTGTCGCGCACTCGCTCAAAGTCATCGGGATGGACGCGGACTTCGATCTTGCCGGAGTCGTTGATTTCTTCAAGCGCCGCTCGAACGACATCGAGCACCCAACTGCGGTCGATTTCGGATTCGCGGTGCATGATCTTGCTCGCAATTTGGCAGGCGAGGTCGACGATGAGAGGTTCGGAATCGGCAAGAAATTGTCTTCGGTCCGTTTCGGCCAACTGATAGAGATGCTGTACTTCAGCAAATGCGCCGGCGTACTCCCGCGAGACCGTCTCTTGCGCTTCTCCGTACCCTTCGTTGAAGCCGTTGCGTTTTGCCGTTTCGACTTCCGCGTGCAAAACTGCTTCGACGCGCGCCCGCTCCGCTTCCAAAAGCCCCGCCGCCTGTTGCTCGGCCGCGAGGCGGATGCTCTCGGCCTCGCGACGAGCTTCTGCCCGGATGTTCTCCGCTTCTTGCAGCGCGGATCGTTTGATCTGGTCGATCTCCGGGTCGAGCATTGCTTCCGGCTCACGGATCGGTTGCACATGTACAAAGTAGGAGCCTTGGGTCAATTGAGCTTGGTGAGCTTTTAGCACCTTAGACAATGATATCGTCTCCTCCACCGCGGGCGATCACGATCTCGCCGCTCTCTTCGAGGCGGCGGATGATGCCTACGATGCGTTGCTGTGCTTCTTCGACATCGCGAAGTCGAACAGGCCCCATGAATTCCATGTCTTGCTTGAAGGTTTCCACCATGCGCTTGGACATGTTGCGGAAGATGACTTCCTGCACTTCCTCGCTCGCCACTTTGAGTGCCAAGGCGAGGTCTTGGGTTTCGACATCGCGGATGACTCGCTGAATGGACCGGTTGTCGATGTTGACGATGTCTTCGAAGACGAACATGCGTTTCTTGATCTCTTCTGCCAGTTCAGGATCTTGCAGTTCCAGCGATTCGAGGATCGTCTTCTCGGTGGAACGGTCGACCCCGTTGAGCACCTGTACGATAGCGTCGATCCCGCCGCCTGAGGAAAAGTCGTGCAACGACATCTGGGAAAGTTTGTTCTCCAGCACGCGCTCGACTTGCGAGATGACTTCCGGAGAAGTTCGATCCATCAACGCGATGCGTCGAGCGACATCCGCTTGGTGGTCTTGCGGAAGCGCCGAGAGGATCATCGCCGCCTGTTGCGGATCGAGATAGGAGAGCACCAACGCGATGGTTTGCGGGTGCTCGTTTTGGATAAAGTTGAGGATTTGATTCGGATCCGCTTTGCGGGCGAAATCGAACGGTCTAACTTGAAGCGAAGCCGTTAAGCGGTTGATCACTTCGAGAGCTTTTTGCGACCCGAGCGCTTTCTCCAAGACATCCTTGGCGTATTCAATCCCGCCTTGGGCGATGAACTCTTGGGCTTGTACGATCGAGTGGAACTCTTCCAGCACGTCTTCGCGCTGTTCGAACTCGATCTTGCGCACGTTGGCGATCTCCAAAGTCAATTGCTCAATTTCGTCTTCACGTAAATGTTGGAATACTTTGGACGCAATTTCAGGACCCAAAGAGACCAGCAGCACGGCGGCCTTTTGACGACCAGATAGTTTCTGTTGTCGTGCCACAAGCATGTCACTCCTACTCTTCTACCAACCAAGTACGCAACAGGTTGACAAATTCTTCCGGCTTTTGTCCAGCCAGTTTCTCCAATTGCTTTTTCATCTTCGCGTTTTCGGTTTCTTCTACGACGGCACCCACATCGGTAACGCGCGGTTTTTCCAGAACCGGAACTTCTGCCACCTTGCGTCGACGAGAGAACATGTACACACCGCCGCCCAGCAACACAAGCGCTGCAGACAGAGCTCCGAGGAACCACGGTTGTTTGTACCACGCGGTGGTGGAGGCAAACGGGTTGGCCGGTGCTTGGAACGTCCCGCCGGTGATGGTGATTTGCGTGTCGGCCGTTCCGTCGTTGCTTGCCCCGATGGCAGTTGAGACAAACTTTCGGATGTCCGCTTCGCGGTCCTTCACCAACTGTTCGTTGTTGATCAAGACGGAAACCGTGTAGGAGTTCACTTCGTACGGTGCGGATTGACCGTTCTCGTCGTAAGTGTCCCAATCGCGGTTGATCGTGGACTCCTTCTTGGACGAAGTAGTGCTGCCACTGTCTGTCGCTTTTCCCGTCGGCGTTGCGCCCGGATCGCCGGTGGTTGTGCCCGGTGTGCCGGAAGCACCCGAGGTGCCTTGGTTTTCTTCGGAGATGTTGTGTTCGGAGACGACCGCCCCGGTGTTGCTGTCTTTCATCGGGCTTACGTTGTGCGTCTTCCAAGTTTTTTGGTCGAAGTTTAAGTTGGCATGTACGACAACTTCCACATTGCCAAGACCGACCAACCGCTCCAAAGAATCCCGAATTCTATTCTTAGCTTCGTTTTCCACTTGGTTCTGGATCACTTGTTGTTTGGTCAATTGCGGATTCGACGTGCCGTCCGGAATCGGCTGTCCAGTTTCGTCCAGCAGGCGGGCGCCGTTCTGGTCGACCAGCGAGATGTTTTGCGGCGACAGGTTCGGAACGGAATGAGACACCAGCTGTTGAATCCCCATCACTTGTTCGGAGGAAAGTTTGACACCCTGGTCCAGCAACACGACGACAGAAGCTTTGGCGTTGTCTTGCTGTTGGGTGACGAACAACTTCTGCTCCGGCATTACGACATTGACTCGCGCTTCTCGAACACCCTTGAGCGTGAGGATCGAATTTTGAATCTGGGTCTCGATCGCTTGCTTGGTGCGGACGTTGAACTCGTTCTCGGTCATCCCGAGGGTTTGGTTGTCAAACACCGAGTACCCGGACGCGCCTGTGCTCGGGAGGTTGGCCATCGCGAGTTTCATCCGCGCTTCATCGACGTACTGTTCCGGCACGGAGACGGAGTCGCCTGCGGTTTTATAAGGAATCTTCAGTTCGTCCAACTTGGTGGTCACTTCGCCGAGTGAGGCGGGAGCTTGATTGACCAAGACTGTTTGGTAATTCGGTCGCAATGCGAACCAGCTCAGAAAGGCCACCGTTAGAACGAACAGCACAGCGACGATAAGCAGGTTCCGGCGCTGGTGTTTCTGAAGGTTTTTCCAGTAACCTGTGAGTTTTTCTATTAGTGCTTTGATCTGTTGGTTCACAATGTCACCCCGTCATCACTTCTTACGCCCAAAATCACGTTACATCTGCATTCTCATGATCTCTTGGTACGATTCCAGCGCTTTGTTGCGAATCTGGACGCCAAGTTGGAAGGAAATCGTGACTTTCTCGGTCGCGATCATCACGCTGTGCAGATCGGGAACTTGTCCCGCCGCTGCCAGCGCGGTCATCTTGTCCGCCTGCAGCTGTTCCGTGTTCACTTCTTCCATCGCTTGGTTCAGAAAGTCCGAAAACGAGCTTCCCGCGGTTTTCTTGGCATCGGCGGCTTGAAGGGATTGCACAGAGCTCGTCCCACTGACCGGAAGCAGATTGGATACAGAGTTAATCATCTAGGAAGCTCCCCTCTTATTTGCCGATCTCAAGCGCCTTGAGCGCCATCGATTTTGCAGAGTTGATCGCCGTGATGTTGGCTTCATAGGAACGGGACGCCGAGATCATATCGACCATTTCCGTTGAGATGTCAACATTCGGCATTTGAACGTAACCATACATCGGGGAGTTCGGGTCTTTCACCGCGTCCGGATGACTCGGATCGTACACCAGTTTAAACGGTGTGTTGTCCCGGGAAATCTCCGTCACGCGCACGCCTTGGCTCGGCGCTTGCAACTGACTGCTCAACGCGTCTTGGAAACTCGGAGCCATGCGTTCGCCAAACGTCACGATCTGACGGCGGTACGGCTGACCGTCCACGCCGCGCGTGGTGTTGGCGTTTGCGATGTTCGAAGAGATGACGTCAAGACGCAACCGCTGCGCGGTCAAACCGGATGCTGCTATGTTAATGCTGTCAAACATCCCCATGCTTATCTCTTCCCTTCACTGATTGCGTATTTCAGAATCCCAAATTTCGAGTTGATCTGCTGCGTCATGGTGTTGTAGAGAATTTGGTTCTCGGCGAGGTTGGTCATCTCCGCGTCAATGTCGACGTTGTTTCCGTCGGTGCGAAGCGAAGTGGTGTTCTCTTGAAACACCGTCGGCTTCACATCGTCGAGGTTTGTCGAATTGATTTGAATATGACGAGGGTCGGTGATGCGCCCCTCCAACGTGTCGCCCGGCGACAGCGCGTTCGACAACGCCTCTTGGAACGAGACATCGCTGCGCTTGAAATTCGGTGTGTCGATATTGGCAATGTTGTTAGACAACACTTTTTGGCGCAGAGAAGATGCGTCAAGAGTTCGCTCAAGCAAGGTGATCGAACGGGTATCCAGCAAAGACATTCATCATCACCCTATCGTTAGTAATTTTATCGTATTTCATTTCGATGCGATACACGAAAATCCTGCATATTACGACAAGTCGTTCAAACCAACATTCACCATTTTATTCTCGAATAAGTCGAATTACTAGGGACTTTCGCCCTGCTTCGACAGTTTCCTGCTTATAATTCGCCGTTTTTACATGAAAAATAAAAAAAGGAAGCCGCATTCGGTGCGACTTCCTTTTTTATTTGACCTCTTATGACGAATTCTGTCACACGGTTATCGGGACTTGATCGCTTCCAGCATCGGCATTAATTTCTCGTTGAGGATTTTGATGTGCGTCCCCTTCATGCCAAGCGATCTCGCTTCGACAACACCTGCACTTTCCAATTTGCGCAACGCGTTGACGATCACCGAACGGGTGATGCCCGCGCGGTCGGCGATGCGGCTTGCCACCAGCAACCCTTCACGGCCGTTCAATTCGGCGAAGATGTGATCGACCGCTTCCAACTCGCTGTAAGAAAGCGACGAAACGGCCATCTGCACAACAGAACGCTCGCGCCCTTCTTGGATCTGGCGGTCGAGTGTCTGCCGCATCATCTCCATTCCGATCACAGTCGCGCTGTACTCCGCCAGCACGACGTCTTCCTCGGTGAACTCCCCGCTGCGGCGCGTCAAAAGCAGCGTGCCGATGCGGTCGTTGCTTGAAGAGATCGGAATCATCGTCCAGCAGGTGTCGCCGGTGCCCGCCGCGCAAAACGGGGTGGCTTCCCGGATGTTCATGAGCGTGCGTTCTTCGCGCTGCATGCGCTGCACGAAGTCGCGCGGGGCGGCGTGCGCGCCGTTGATGTCGCGCGGCAGTTGGACGAAATCGCTCGTCTCCGCCAGCGCGTGACCGAGCACCGCTCCGTCAGGATGGATCAGGAACACGTTGCAGAACACGATATCCCGCAACGTTCCCACCAATTCCTCAAAGCCCACTCGCATGCCTTCAGCTCGTTGCAACAACTTATTAATCACCCGCGTTTTGCTCAACAATTCCATAACAGCCTGGTACCCTCCTGTATAACGCTACAGGATAAACTGGCTGAGATCCTTGTTCTTGACGATTCCTTCCAATTTCTCTTGTACGTATGCCGGAGTGATCACAACTTTCTCCAGCAACACGTCCGGGGCTTCAAACGAGAGGTCTTCCAGCAACTTCTCCAACAAGGTGTGCAAACGCCGCGCCCCGATGTTGTCCGTCTCTTGGTTAACCGTCGTTGCCAGCTCCGCGAGTTTTTGAATCGCATCTTCGGTGAACTCGACTTTGATGCCTTCTGTCTCCAGCAAAGCTACGTACTGCTTGAGCAGGGCGTTTTGCGGTTCGGTGAGGATGCGGCGGAAATCGTCCGCCGTGAGAGAGGTCAGTTCGACCCGGATCGGGAAGCGTCCTTGCAGCTCCGGGATCAGGTCGCTCGGTTTGGAGATGTGGAAAGCGCCGGCTGCGACAAACAGGATGTGGTCGGTCTTGACCGGGCCGTACTTGGTGTTCACGGTCGATCCTTCCACGATCGGCAAGATGTCGCGTTGCACGCCTTCGCGGGACACGTCGGGGCCGCCGCCGCGCTCCTTGCCTGCGATCTTGTCGATTTCATCGATGAAGATCATGCCCGACTGTTCGGCGCGGTAGACGGCTTCGGTGGTCACGTCGTCCATGTCGATCAGCTTTTGCGCTTCTTCTTGGGCCAGCAATTTGCGGGCTTCGCGGACTTGGACTTTGCGCTTCTTGCGGCGCTTGGGCATCATGTTGCCCAGCATCTCCTGCAAGTTGTTCATGCCCATCCCTTCCATCCCCGGCAGGTCCATCATGCCCGGAGAGTTGTCCTCGACTTCCACTTCGACAAGCTGGTCTTCCAACTCGCCGCGCTCCAACTTCTGACGAACCTCATTGCGCTTTTGGCGGATCTCATAAGATTCCTGTGCGCTTTCGTCTTGTTGAATACCAGCATTGCCACTAAAGAGCATTTCTAACGGGTTTTTGAAATTTTTTGTTTTTGCAGGGTCGGGAACCAACACGGAAACGAGGCGGTCTTCCGCGAGGCGGCTCGCTTTTTCCTTGACGGATTCCATGCGCTCTTGCTTGACGATGCGAATCGCCGTCTCGACCAAGTCGCGCACCATCGATTCCACGTCGCGCCCCACATAGCCGACTTCCGTGAATTTCGTCGCTTCCACTTTGATAAAAGGCGCTCCGACCAACTTTGCCAGCCTGCGCGCGATCTCGGTCTTGCCCACGCCGGTCGGACCGATCATCAAGATGTTTTTCGGTGTGACTTCATCGCGGATGTCGTCGGCCAGCAACGCGCGGCGATAACGGTTGCGCAGCGCCACGGCGACCGCTTTCTTGGCGGCTTTCTGGCCGACGATGTAGCGGTCCAGTTCTTCGACGATCCGGCGCGGGGTCAGGTTAAGGTTACTCACAGGCGTTCCCCTCCGATCTCTTCGACGATGATGTTGTCGTTGGTGTAGACACAGATGTCCGCGGCGATCTGCAGGGCGTTTCGAGCCACGTCGCGCGCCGGCAAGTCGGTATGTTGCATCAAAGCACGGCCCGCCGCCAACGCGAAGCTGCCGCCCGATCCGATCGCGATCACGTCGTCGTCCGGCTCAATCACTTCCCCGTTGCCGGAGACGAGCAAGAGGGCGTCGCGGTTCATGACGATCAGCATCGCTTCGAGGTTGCGCATCATCTTGTTCATGCGCCATTCCTTGGCGAGTTCGACGGCTGCCCGTTGCAAGTTGCCGTGGAACTCCTCCAGTTTGCCTTCAAATTTCTCAAACAGGGTAAAAGCGTCCGCAACCGCCCCGGCAAATCCGGCGACGACTTCACCGCGATAGAGGCGGCGAACTTTCTTCGCTCCGTTTTTCATGACCATATTCTGTCCAAACGTGACTTGGCCGTCGCCGGCCATCGCCGCTTGCCCGTTGCGTCGGCAAGCGAAGATCGTCGTGGAATGGAATTGACTCGCGCTCATCTGATTGGCTCCTCTCTGACTAGGCCCGCGGATGGGCTTGTGTGTACACGCGCTCCAAGTGTTCACGCGCCGTGTGCGTGTAGATCTGCGTACTGGAAAGCGAACTGTGCCCGAGCAGTTCTTGAATGGCGCGCAGGTCGGCGCCGTTGTCGAGCAGATGTGTGGCAAACGTGTGCCGCAGGGTGTGCGGAGAGATGTGTTGCAGGCCCGCACATAGTACTACGTATTTATCGAGAATTCGTCGCACGCTTCGGTCAGATAATCTCGTGCCGTTTTTGTTCAGAAAAAGCGCCTGCCCCGCACCCCCCCCTGCCGTGTTCCAAAGCGACGGACGCCCGTGGGCGAGGTAGTGTTGCAGCGCTTTCACGGCTTGGCTGCCAAGCAAGACGAGTCGCTCCTTGGCTCCCTTCCCGAATACGAGCGCCATGCCTTGGCTCAAATCGAGGTGGGAAACGTCGAGCGCCACCAACTCGCTGACACGCACGCCAGAGGCATACAGGACTTCCAGCAGCGCTTTGTCCCGCAAGCCAAGCGGCGTGGAGGTATCGGGAGCACCCAGCAACTGCTCCATGGCGTCCGCATAGAGAAAATTCGGGAGCTTGCGTTCCAGTTTCGGAGAACGGACTTCCTTCGCCGGGTTTTTCTCCACCCACCCCTCCCGTCGCAAAAACTCATACAGCGAGCGCAAAGCGGAAAGTTTGCGGGCGATTGATTTTTTTTCGTGCGTTTTGCTGAGACGGCCCATGAACGTGCGGACGTCGAGGTACGTCACCCGCCCGAATTCCTCCAACCCCTCCCGCAGCAAAAAACCAATGAATTGCTCAAGGTCGGAAAAGTAGTGGTCGAGCGTGTGATCGGATACGCGCTTCTCCACGGCAAGATACTGCATGTACAGGTCGACTTGGTGCTCCATCTCCGCCGGCCAGTGCAGATCAACGACCGGCTCCTCCACCCGTTCTTCCATCGGCTCTCCCCTGCCTTTCCTGCATCCCTATGTATGAAATCATCCTATTATGCAAGTACGCGAAAAGGCGTTTCAGGAACAGCCCCTCGAAACACCTTCTCGCTTTGGTCGTGCGTTTACAGTTCGTGAGTCGCCGTAAAATCTGCAAGAGCGGACAGAGCGCGCTCGGAGATTTTTTCGTTCTTCTCGGCTTTGTTGCGAATCTTCTTGCCTTCCAACGCCGGCAACAGGCCGAACGTCGCGTTCATCGGCTGGAAGTTTTTCGAAGAGGTGTGCGTGATGTAGTGCGCGAGCGACCCGATCGCCGTCGTGTCCGGGAAGACGAGCGGTTCCAGACCTTCTGCCAGTCGGGAAGCGTTGATCCCCGCGATGAGACCTGCCGCCGCCGATTCGACGTAGCCTTCGACACCGGTGATTTGCCCGGCAAAAAACAAATTGTCCCGCACTTTGGTCTGGTAGGTCGGACGCAGGAAGTTCGGCGAGTTGATGTAGGTGTTGCGGTGCATCACGCCGAAGCGCACGATCTCCGCGTTCTCTAGGCCCGGAATCATCCGGAACACGCGCGACTGGTCGCCCCACTTCAAGTGCGTCTGGAAGCCGACCATGTTGTACAGCGTCGCCGCCCCGTTGTCTTGGCGCAGTTGCACGACGGCAAACGGAGTTTTGCCCGTGCGCGGGTCGGGAAGACCGACCGGCTTCAGCGGACCGAACAACATCGTCTGACGGCCGCGCTTCGCCATGACTTCAATCGGCATGCACCCTTCAAAGAACACTTCCTTCTCGAATTCTTTGAGCTGCACCACTTCGGCGGAGATCAAGGCTTCATAAAAAGCGTTGAACTCCTCTTCCGTCATCGGGCAGTTGATGTACGCCGCCTCGCCTTTGTCATAGCGGGACGCGACATAGACTTTGTCAAAATCGATGGTGTCCTTCGAGATGATCGGAGCCGCCGCGTCGTAGAAGTACAGATACTCCTCGCCGGTCAGGTCGGCAATCGCTTTCGAGAGCGACGGCGACGTCAACGGTCCGGAAGCGATGATCACGATGCCGTCCGCAGGAATCTCGGTGAGTTCTTCGCGAATGACGTTGATGTTCGGGTGGTGTTTCACCCGCTCGGTCACGCTTTCGGAAAATGTATCGCGGTCGACCGCCAGCGCGCCGCCCGCCGGCACAGCTGTCAGATCGGCGGAGGTGATGATCACCGAGTCCAGTCGGCGCATCTCTTCCTTGAGCAAGCCGACGGCGTTGGTCAGCGAGGCTCCGCGCAAGGAGTTCGAGCAGACGAGTTCTGCGAAGTTTTCGGTTTTATGAGCATCCGTCTTGCGGACGGGGCGCATCTCGTAGAGGTTGACTTGATGGCCGCGCTTGGCGATTTGCCAAGCCGCTTCCGAACCGGCGAGACCCGCTCCGATGACGGTGATGGGTTGCGTCATGGTGAATGTACTCCTCCTGTCTACATACCTGCTCAGAAAAAAGCACAGGGCTGCTAAGAGCCCTGTTTGCTTTCTGCTGTTGCTTCAACTTCTTCCTTATGGCCGCATTCGGCGGACGAGCAGACGATCGTTTCTTTGCCCTCGCCCTTGCCGGAACGCTTGATCACAAGCGGCTGCGAACATTCCGGGCATGCTTTGCCAACCGGGCGATCCCAGATGATAAAGTCGCACTCCGGGTAGTGGTTGCACCCGTAGAAGACGCGGCGGCGTTTGCCTCGGCGCTCAACGAGTTGACCCTCGGCGCACTTCGGGCACGCCACTCCGATCTCCTTGAGGATCGGCTTGGTGTTGCGGCAATCCGGGAAGCCGGGGCATGCCAAGAACTTGCCGAAGCGCCCGTGCTTGTAGACCATCAGTTTGCCGCACTTCTCGCACTCGACATCGGAGACTTCGTCTTCGAGGACGACGTGCTTCATCTCCTCTTCGGCGACTTTCAAGTCCTTCTCGAAATCCTCGTAGAATTCCTTGAGCACTTTCACCCAGTCGATGTCGCCTTCCTCAACTTCGTCGAGGTTCTGCTCCATGTTCGCCGTGAAATCGACGTCGATGATCTGCGGGAAGAACTCTTCCATCATCTCGTGGACGATTTCCCCGAGCTCCGTCGGAACAAAGCGCTTCTCTTCCAGCAACACGTACCCGCGCTTTTGGATCGTCTCCAACGTCGGCGCGTACGTGGACGGACGGCCGATGCCGATCTCCTCCATCGTTTTGACGAGACGCGCTTCGGTGTAACGAGGCGGCGGTTGCGTAAAGTGCTGCTTGGGATCAAGCGAAGGCGTTTTCAACGCTTGGTTTTCGACCAGCGGCGGGAGGAATTTCTCATCGTCCTCCTTGCCTTCATCCGTTCCTTCAATATAAAGGGTCATAAACCCGGGGAACTTGATCTTGGAGCCGGTCGCCCGGAATTTCACGTCGCCGGCCAGAATGTCGACCGTCATCGTGTCGAGCACGGCGGAGGACATCTGCGAAGCGACGAAGCGATCCCAAATCAGCTTGTAGAGACGGAGCTGGTCGCGGGAGAGGAATTCCTTGAGTTTGTCCGGGTGGCGGAGCACGGAAGTCGGGCGAACCGCTTCGTGCGCTTCTTGTGCGCCCTTGGACTTGGTGTTGTAGTTGCGAGTTTCCGGCGGGTAATAGTCCGCGCCGTACTCTTCGACGATGTACTCGCGCGCTTCTTCCTGCGCGATCGGCGAGATGCGGACAGAGTCGGTACGCATGTAGGTGATCAAACCGACAGTGCCCTCTTCGCCGATGTCGATGCCCTCATAGAGCTGCTGGGCGAGCGACATCGTCTTCGCCGCACGGAAGTTCAGCTTGCGGGCCGCTTCCTGTTGCAGCGTGGAAGTGGTAAACGGAGCGGACGGGTTGCGGCGGCGTTCCGTCTGCTTGACACTGTGGACGCGGTACTCGGCGCCCTCCACCGCTTTTAGGATTTCTTGTACGTCTGATTCCGATGTAAGGTCGCGCTTTTCTTCTCCGAACCCGTGGAATCTGGCATCAAATTTGGACTTGTCCACTTGGAAATTCGCAGTGAGTGTCCAATACTCTTCCGGTTTGAACTCGCGAATCTCGTTTTCGCGGTCGATGATCAGGCGGCAGGCAACAGATTGCACACGGCCGGCCGACAGCCCTTTTTTCACTTTCTTCCATAATAATGGGCTGATTTGATAACCGACGAGGCGGTCGAGAATTCGGCGCGCCTGTTGGGCGTTGACGAGGTTCATATTGATCGAACGAGGTTGCTTGAATGCTTCCTTGACAGCGTCCTTGGTGATCTCGTTGAACACGACGCGGCAGTCGCCCGCCGTGTCCACATCCAGAATATGAGCCAGGTGCCAGGCGATCGCTTCCCCTTCGCGATCAGGGTCGGCCGCCAGAAAGACTTTTTTGACTTTCTTGCGGGTGTCGCGAAGTTCCTTCAGCACATCGCCTTTGCCACGAATGGTTATATATTTCGGAGAGAAGCCGCTCTCCACATCGACCCCAATCTGAGACTTTGGCAGGTCGCGGACATGACCCATCGAGGCTTTCACGACATATTTCTTGCCAAGATACTTCCCGATGGTCTTCGCTTTCGCCGGAGACTCGACAATGACCAGGTAGTCTGCAGCCACGACTCTCTCCCCCTTTCTTCCTTAGTATGTATTGGTACCTGCCAGCTATAAGCAATATGTACCAATATACTACACAGTATCCGTTGGTTTGTCACGGAGTTTGTGTTCCTCTGCCTAACACTTTATTCGTTTTCGTCATTAATTTCAAGATCGGATGTAACGAGCGCCCGGCAGTGCATTCACAACTCCAAGAAATTGCAACTGCAACAGCTGCGTGTGCAAAACGCCCGCCGGAAGCCCCGTTCCCAGCAGCAGATCGTCAACATGACGCTCAAACGGGCCGAGGATTTCAAGGATTCGCACAGCTTCAGGCGAAAGGTTGGGCGGGAGGTGCGAATGGCGAGCCGAACGGACGGAAAGTGGTGTCTCCCGTGAGGAGACAGAGAGGAGATGGAAGTCTTCGAGGATGTCTTGCGCGGTCTGCACCAGTTTGGCTCCTTGCTGGATCAACCGGTGCGTGCCGACGCTCTGGGCAGACGTGATCAATCCGGGAATCGCGTACACGTCGCGGCCTTGCTCCAGCGCTTGGTCCGCCGTGATCAGCGAGCCGCTTCGCTCTCCTGCTTCCACGACGAGAACGCCTTGCGAAAGTCCGGAGATGATGCGGTTGCGGGCGGGAAAGTTGCCGGGGCGCGCATCCATGAGCGGATGGTGTTCCGACAGCAAACAGCCCTGCCCGTTTGCAATCGCTTGAGCCAACCCCCGGTTCTCGCGCGGGTAGAGTTTCAAAAGCCCGCTGCCGAGCACGGCGATCGTGTTTCCCCCGGCGCGCACCGCCGCTTGATGCGCCACGGTGTCGATGCCCCGCGCAAACCCCGAGACGATCGTGAGACCTCTTGGAGCGAGTTCCCCGACCAGTTTCCGAGCGACTTGCCTGCCGTATTCCGTGGGGTTGCGAGAGCCGACCACGCCCAGGGCAGTGTCTCCTGTAGGTGGAATCTCCCCCCAAATGAACACCCCCGCCGGCGGGTCGTAGAGCTGGTGCAGCACTTCGGGATATTCCCCGTCCAGCACGCTGACGAAGCGGATGCCCTGCGGTTCATACAGCTTCCGAAACGCAACCGGGTCAAATGTTTCCCGGCTCTTTGCGAGTGCGCGCGCGATGTTTTTTCGTACCCCCGCCCCGCGCCACATCTCTTCCCAATCTCCCGCCCAGACGGCCTGCCAAGAGCCGAAATAATCGTGCAGAGCCCGCACGCTGACGCCTCCCGCGCCCTGGGTCGAACACAGCCAGAGAATCACATCCTGATCTCCCATCTCCAAGTCTCCCCTCATGATGTGTTGGAAAAAAACGAACGGTCACGCGGCTTCTGCACTTCCAAGAAGATGCAAAAGAGGCTCCCTCTGCGGGAGCCCCTTTGGACGGTGTTGCTTATTTTTTGACGAGAACTTGCTCGTACATGCCTTTTTCTTTGAGCAGGGCGACCATGGTGGAACCGAGGTCGGACGGGGTCGGAGCCACTTTGATGCCTGCTGCTTGCATCGCAGCGATCTTCTCAGCCGCGGTGCCTTTGCCGCCGGAGATGATTGCGCCGGCATGACCCATGCGCTTGCCCGGAGGTGCGGTTGCGCCTGCGATAAAGCCGACAACCGGCTTGGTGCAGTTCGCTTTGATCCACTCAGCCGCTTCTTCTTCCGCGGTGCCGCCGATTTCGCCGATCATGATGATCGCGTCGGTGTCCGGGTCGTTTTGGAACATTTCCAGAACGTCGATGAAGTTCGTGCCGTTGACCGGGTCGCCGCCGATACCAACAGCGGTCGATTGGCCGATGTTCTCAACGGTGAGCTGGTACACAGCTTCGTAGGTCAAGGTGCCGGAGCGGGAAACGACGCCCACGCGGCCCGGGGTATGGATATAGCCCGGCATGATGCCGATCTTGCACTCGCCCGGCGTGATGACGCCCGGGCAGTTCGGCCCGATCAGGCGGGTGCGCTTGCCTTCCATGTAACGGCGCACTTTCACCATGTCGAGAACCGGGATGCCTTCGGTGATGCAGATGACGAGGTCGAGATCTGCGTCAACCGCTTCCATGATGGAGTCAGCTGCGCCGACCGGCGGAACGTAGACAACCGCGACGGTCGCGCCGGTTTTGTCTTTCGCTTCTTGAACGGTGTCAAATACCGGGATGCCGTCCACTTCCGTGCCGCCCTTGCCCGGGTTTACGCCTGCAACCATCTGCGTGCCGTACTCAACAGCGCCTTGAGCGTGGAAACGGCCCGTTTTACCGTGCAGGTTGATGGTCATAACCTTTGTGTCTTTGTTGATCAAAATCGACATTGGAAACCCTCCTTCGGTCGGAAATTATTTCACCAGTTCGACGATCTTCTTGGCTGCGTCTGCCAAGGAGTCCGCTGCGACGATGTCGAGACCGGATTCGTTGAGCAGTTGCTTGCCTTTTTCGACGTTCGTGCCTTCCAGACGAACGACGAGCGGATGACGAAGGGACACTTCTTTCGCAGCTGCGATAACGCCTTCCGCGATGGTGTCGCACTTCATGATGCCGCCGAAGATGTTGACGAGAATGCCCTTGACGTTCGGGTCCGCCAAGATGATCTTGAACGCTGCCGTAACTTTCTCGGTGGTCGCACCGCCCCCTACGTCGAGGAAGTTCGCCGGGGTGCCGCCGAAGTGGTTGATGGTGTCCATCGTCGCCATCGCCAGACCTGCGCCGTTGACCATGCAACCGATGGTGCCGTCAAGCGCGATGTAGGTCAGGTCGAACTTGGAAGCTTCGATTTCTTTCGGATCTTCTTCGTCCATGTCGCGCATTTCCAAGATGTCCGCATGACGGAACAGCGCGTTGGAGTCGAAGTTCAGCTTCGCGTCGAGCGCGACAACTTTGCCGTCGCCGGTCACAACCAACGGGTTGATTTCGGCGATGGAGCAGTCGTTGTCAACAAACGCGTTGTACAGCGCCTGCATGAACTTGACGGCTTGGCCGACGAGTTCCTTCGGGATGTTGATCGCAAACGCCAGTTTGCGCGCTTGGAAAGCGGACAGGCCGACAGCCGGGTCGATCGCTTCTTTGAAGATCTTCTCCGGGGAGTGTGCTGCCACTTCTTCGATCTCGGTGCCGCCCTCTTCGGACGCCATCATGACGACGCGCTGCGTTGCGCGGTCGACGACGAGGCCGATGTAGTATTCCTTCTTGATATCGGACAGCTCTTCAACCAAGAGGCGTTTTACAACTTTGCCTTCCGGACCGGTTTGGTGAGTGACGAGGGTCATCCCCAAAATTTGTTCCGCATATGTACGAACTTCGTCCAAAGTTTTCGCAACTTTAACGCCGCCGGCCTTACCGCGACCGCCTGCATGGATTTGCGCTTTCACTACACCTTTGCCGCCGAGTTCTTCTGCGATTGCTACTGCCTCATCTACAGTGAAAGCCACACGGCCATTCGGAACAGCGACGCCATACTTTTTCAAGACGGCTTTGCCTTGATACTCGTGAATGTTCATTCCGCTTCCTCCTCCACATTCTACGTCATTTCGAAATACGTTTCGAAATACGAAAAGATCGGTTATTCACCAAAACCTAATATTCGACTTCATTCGTCACGTTCCTGCCAGGGGCCAAATAGTCGCAATACTCACTTAAACTTCTGCTCGCTGTCGTATTGGACACGGGCTTTGCACGCTTCGCAGACATGGACAGGCGCGTCGGTGAACTTTGCTTGGTTCAGCTCTTCGACGGCTGTTCCGTCAACTTCCGACGTACTGCCGCACATCGTGCAGCGCAGTGCATACTCATTGGCCATGAAGTGGTCACTCCTTCGCGAAGAATGGTCACAGATGGTATTTAGTATGCTGGTTTCCGCCCAAATCATCCCCGCAGGATGCGCAACTACCGGTTGACCGTCTTGACTCCCTTGTCCGTCAAGCCGGACTTGTCGCTCTCCCAGTTCTCGTCCGTGTCGTCCATGATGTCCAGAATCCGGGCTACGACTTCCGCGATCGTATCGCGTCCGTACAACTCATCGCCCAATTCCTTCTCCATCGCGTCCATCACGTCCAAGACGAACTGTTCCTCTAGATAGAGTTCCTTGGAAACTTTTTGAACGACCATCTCGCGAACGGCAGCCTTCTCCATGCGTACAGCCTCCCTTACAAAAACTCCTCTCCTATCATACCTCTGGAAACCCGCTACTACAAGCACGAGTCATCATGTACAATACATCATATAAGAGTACCTGAATGCAGGAAGGAGCAACGCTTGTGAACGTTATGGACGCGATCATGACCCGACGCAACGTCAAGCTTTTCAAACCCGACCCCGTTGCACGCGAGAAAGTGCTGGAGTGGCTGCAAGCGGCCGCCTATGCGCCGAACCACCGGATGACAGAACCGTGGGAAATTCTCTGGATCGGCCCGGAAACCCGCGCGCAGATCCCGCACAAAAACAATTTCGGCGGCGCCCCTGTCCTGCTCGCCGTCCTCTCGACGCCGGGCAGCACCCCTGTCGACCGCGACGAGCATTACGCGGCCGTCTCCTGTTTCCTTCAAAACTTCATGCTCGCGGCGCACGCCGAAGGCGTTGGAACCGGCTGGTCCTCCGCCGGCCTTTCGGAAAAAGTCCGCGAGCTCCTCGGCGTCGAACCGGGTACTGAAGTCGTGGGCCTCATTCCGGTCGGCTACCCGGAAGTCACGCCCGCGCCGAAAGACCGCGCGCCGATCACGGCCAAACTCAAAGAGCTGCCGTAAAACAAGAGTGCAAAAAAAGTGCAAAAAATCGTCTCTCCGCACGGAGCAACGCTTCCCCCAAACGCCTCCCTCACGGACCAGCGCGCAAAAAAACGCCGCCCCACACGCGTGGAGAGGCGTTTTTTCTTATTTCGGCTTATTTCGGTTTGATCGGTCCGTAGGTCTTCTCCGGCGCGTTGTCGAGCTGGTACCACGTGCCGTGGTATTCGAAACGGTCTTCGAAGAGGTTGACGATGCGCTTGCCGTTCGGGGTATCCGCGACAAACGTGACGACCGGCGCGCTTTTCACCGGGTCTTTGATGTCCATCTTCGCGGCACTTTTGAGCACCGGTACGAGGATGGCGGCTTTGTCCTTGGCTTCTTGGTCTTGGAAGACCCAGTTCTTCGGCAGGTCGGACGTCGGCTTGGTGATCATCTCCAAACGGGTGGCGTTCGACAAATCGTCAAACGTGGCCGGCGTTTGCTGGTTCGATTGTTGGGGACTGGCAGTGCCGGATTGATTTCCGGGAGCACAGCCGGGCAGGGCGAGGAGCAGGGCTGCTCCGAGGATGAGGGTCCAAGTACGACGCATGGGTGTTTCCTCCGATCACAAGGGGTAGTTCTCCACCCCTTACTTTCTCTCTCCGCCCGCCGCTTGTCAAGCCGTTGGCGCCAATTCCCGGCGCGGGTCCGGCACGACGAAGCGCAGCCAAATCGCGTTGACCAGCAAGAACGTGCACGAGACGAAGAACAACGTCGAGATGCCGAAGTGACCGCCGATATACCCGCCGACGTTCGGCCCGCACAAGTTGCCGATAAACATCGCCGACGTGCTGTAGCCGAAGATCCGCCCCTGCATCTCCAGCGGCGCCACCGAGCGCAGGAGGGAGTTCACTTGCGGCATCAAGCCGCCCATGCACATCCCGAGCCCGAAGCGGCAGATCATCAACTGCCACGGCGCCGTGACGAACGCTTGCGGCAAGTACATCAGCGCCGCGCCGCAGAGTGCAAGCAGCAGCACGCGCTTGTACCCGATCCGGTCGCCCAGTCTGCCAAGGCGCGGCGAGAACAGAATGTTCGCAACGCCCGTCGAAGCGGTGACCATTCCGGCGAGCAACGCGACGTTTTGCGAAGCCGGCGCCAATTGCGAAACATACACCGACATCAGCGGGTCGATCATCATCATCGAGAACGTGATCAAAAACGCCACGACAAACATCGGCCAAACGGGTTTGAGCGAGCGCAATTCCGCACCGAGTCCGCTCAAGCGGCTTTTTTTCGGAGTGTCGGTTGCCAGTTTGGGTTCCGGTTTCTTGAACTCTTCCTTCACGAGCACGAACACGATGCCCGTGGCGATCAAGAGCATGCCAGACGTTACGAGAAACACGTGGCGGAACCCGAGGAAGTTGGCGAGCACGCCGCCCAGCAGCGGGCCGATGATCTGACCGGAAACGCCGCCGGTCGCCAGCGTCCCGAGCGCGTAGCCGACATGCTCTTTCGGCGTGTTGGACGCCATCAGCGAGACGGCTGCCGGAATGAAGCCGGAGACGACGCCCATCGCGAGGCGCAAGAAGAACAATTGCGTCACGTCCGTGGTAAAGCCCATCAAGCACATGACGATCGCCATGCCAAGCGAGGAGCGGATCAGCATGACTTTGCGCCCGGTTTTGTCAGAGAGCGCGCCCCAGATCGGGGCAAAGATCGCCGAAGCCATGAACGTGGCGGAAAAAACCAATCCCGCCCAGCGGGTCAACGACTCCGGATCGGTGACGCCCAAGTCCTTTATGTAGAGAGGCAAAAAGGGCATCACCAAGCTCATCCCGGCCATGACGGTAAAGTTGGCAAACCAGAGGACGATCAAGTTTCGTTTCCAAAGTTGCATGGACTTTCCTTCTTTCAATGTTGTACAATCACCTCAAGACAAAACGAACTGGCAGGTGAACCTCTCATGTCTACTTCTCACGAGTTTCTCGTTCAAGTGCGCGGTCTGGTCACACGTGAAGCCGACTTGCAATATTCTGACTTCACAGAGGGTGTTCTCGGTCCGCAATTGGATGTAAACCCTATTGTACCTCAGTTCTCGGGAAAAGGAACTCCGTTTTCTTCGCTCCTCGAAATGGTTAAACCGCTCAGCGAGTGCACACACGTGATCTTTCACGCAAGCGACGAATTTCAAGCGACGATTCCGCTCTCCGAACTGGACAGCGCTTTGCTGTTGTTCCAACAAGACGACAAGCAGCTCAAGAAAGGCTTCCCCGTGCGTCTGCTCGTCCCCGACGGGTCCAGCGAGTGCTTGAACGTCAAGTCGGTGGTCAAGATCGAATTCGTTGCCCACAGAGAGCCGGGCGAGCAAGCGACGTTCGGGTTCAAGAACCTCGTGAAGCCGTCTGAACTGTAAGAGCCCCCGGAGTTCTCCTCTCACTGGAAAAACCCCCGCTGGTGACGCGGGGGACGATATGATACATTGGTACAAAGGTCTACCTATTGTTACAGGAAAGGGTGGTGCCCGATGAACCAACAGGATTTTTGCTGTGGAATGACGATGGTCGCACTCCTTCGGAGCATCTACTCGGAAGGCGGCGTGTTGGTGCATGATGTCCCGATGCTGGTCTGCCCCACTTGTCACAAGAGCCACATCGTGCCGGATTTGGAGTTCGACTACATCATGCTCACCCACTACTGCGAGACGGACCGCGTGAAAGTCACGTCGTTGCGCGACGCGGTCGGCGAGAGCAAAGTGGCAGACGCGCTCTCCAAATATCCGGAAGATGAACGGATTCGCACCGGACGCCGCGTGGTGCCGCAACAGATCGACTCGGTGCTCGACTTGATCAACGTCGCCAAGGGCATGGGTGATCAAACCTGGCATGACGAGCTGATGGAGCAGTTAAAAAAATTCTCGTCCTACCAACAGATCAGATCTCGCTGAAATCCCCCGCGATGTAGTTGTGATGGTAGTTGCGCAAGTGGGTTTTGTACGGGACGAGATTGTGCTTTTTGCAGAAGTTGTCAAACTCCTCGCTCGACATCTCCTTCTCGACGATGGCGCTGTTTTTCGGATAAAAGCCATCCATCGACTTGTCGTGCTGCATCATGTGGTGGAAGGCATCGTTGTACAACTGGACTTTGAACATGGACGGGCCTCCTCCTTGCTTCGAAGTATCTCTAGCATATGTCGTTCGGACAAAACGTAACGCCCCCAACTTTTACCGTCGGGGGCGTTTACGATTTCTCTTCGTCTTCAGTTTTACAGGCCGCGTTGAGCATGACTCTCTCCTTGTTCCTCTGTCGATTTGAGACCTTCACAGGATTCGCATCGGTTTTGGGATCGGCGGATTTCGTCACCCTCGAAGAAGCCACCACAGTCGAGGCACACGTATTCCAACCCTTTCACCTCCTTTACAAATAACTCTACTTCCATTATAAACGAAACTCTCCACTTGTGCGACAAGCTCTTTCGGATCGTAGAAATATTGTCACACATCTCCACAGTGCCAATCTCCTCATCCCTCACCCTTCTATTCATATGCAGATGTCGACGATTCTGTACAATTCCCTTTTCTTTTTTGACGAAAACCCTCGAAAAATTCCATACGTGTGCGGGAGAAGCCCTTGGGTGGACCTTTGCACGAGAGAGCCTTCGGGATCTCTTACTTCTGGTTGCACAGTTGCAGGAGGGGTTTAGACATGTATGCACAAGTAAACACGTTGGCTTTGTATGGCTTGCAAGGTGTCGTCGTGCAAGTGGAAATCGACTTAGCGCAAGGGTTGCCTGGTTTTGAGATCGTCGGGTTGCCGGGACACTCGGTACGGGAAGCGAAAGACCGGGTGCGGGCGGCGATGCGCAATTGCGGGTTGGAGTTTCCACAGAAACGCATCACCGCCAATTTGGCGCCCGCGCATCTGCGCAAGGAGGGTTCCGGCTTTGATTTAGGGTTGGCGCTCGGCATCCTCGTCGCCGAAGAGCAAATTCCCCCGCAACGGCTCAACGGTGTCGCACTTGTCGGCGAATTGGCGCTCGACGGAACGCTTCGCTCCGTGCGCGGGCTGTTATCTCTGGCGCTCGGCGCTCGGGAACACGGGTTTTACACGCTGGTCGCCCCCGCTTCCTGTGCGCAAGAAGCGGCGCTCGTCAGCGGGTTGCAAGTGATCGGTGCCGAATCGCTGCGAGACGTCGTGCTCTGGCTCATGGGAAAAAAAGAACTTCCCCCCGTCCGCCCGCACGATTCGGCAGAACCTGCCCTCCCGTCGGGCCGTGAGGATTTTTCCGAGATCAAAGGCCAACCGCATGTGAAACGGGCGCTCGAGATCGCCGCGGCCGGCAATCACAACATCCTCCTGATCGGGCCGCCGGGCAGCGGCAAGACGATGTTGGCGAAGCGGGTGCCGACGATCCTGCCCCCGCTGACGGCGAGAGAGTCGCTTCAAGTGACGCAAGTGCACAGCGTGGCGGGTTTGCGGACGGCCAACGGCGGCTTGATGCAGACCCGGCCGTTTCGCACGCCGCACCACACGATCTCAAGCGGCGGCTTGATCGGCGGCGGCACGATTCCAAGACCTGGCGAAGTGAGTTTGGCGCACGGCGGCGTGCTGTTTCTCGATGAGTTGCCGGAGTTTCGCAAGTCGGTGTTGGAGATGTTGCGCCAACCGCTCGAAGACGCGCAGGTGACGATCTCGCGGACGCAGGCGACCTATACGTTTCCCAGCCGTTTTTTGCTGGTGGCGGCGATGAATCCCTGCCCGTGCGGGTACTACGGGTCGGATTACAAGACCTGCTCCTGCACGCCGGTGCAGATCGCGAAGTACCAAAGCAAAATCTCCGGTCCGCTGTTGGATCGAATCGATCTGCATATTGAAGTGCCGCGCGTGACGTACCAAGACATCGTGAATCAGACGCAAGAGCCGTCCTCCCGCGACATCGGCGCGCGGGTATTGATGGCGCGGGACGTGCAGGCGAAGCGTTTTCCCGATCGAACTTCGCCTTACAACGCCTCGATGTCGTCGAGCGATACGCGCTTTTTTTGCGAGTTGGGGCCAGATGCGCGGTCGTTGTTGGAGAAGTCGTTTGACGTGCTCGGGCTGTCGGCCAGAGCGTATGAACGCGTCTTGAAAGTGGCGCGGACGATCGCCGATCTGGCGGGGAGCGCGGCGGTGGAAGAAGCGCATGTGGCGGAAGCGGTGCAGTATCGTTCGTTGGACCGCCATCCGACTTTGTGAGAGGATGAAACGAACGGTCGGCTTAACAAGATTTGTGCGTTGCGGAGACTCCCCGAAAAGTCGTATTCTAAGGAAGAAGATTTGAGTGCCAGAGAGAGGAGAATGCCTCATGCGCAAATGGTTCTTGTTGTTGTCTGCGCTGCTTCCTGTGGTCGTTCTGCTCCCTGCTCACCCCAAAGCGGTGGCGGCTGTGGAACCGACCGTCTCGGTCGTTCCCCCTCAGACGGTCACGCTGACGTTTGACGACGGGCCCGACCCGCGCTTTACCCCGAAGATTTTGGATATGCTGAAAAAACGCCACCTGCAAGCGACGTTTTTTATCGTTGGCAAAAACGCGTTGGAACATCCGGATTTGGTCAAGCAAATTGAACAAGACGGTCACACCATCGCCAACCATACCCTGACTCACCCGCACTTGGAAACGATGAAACCGGGCGGCGTCACGGCGGAATTGCAAGGCGGCGATGCCGCACTGACCTCTGTACTCGGCCCGAGCTTTCCCGTCCCCCACTTCTTCCGCCCGCCGCGCGGCAATGTGTCGCCCGCGATTCTCAACTCCACCGAACAGTTGGACAAGCAGTTGATCCTCTGGAACGTCTGCGTGGAAAACCACACGACGACCACGCCGGAA
Source organism: Tumebacillus flagellatus (assembly GCF_000714935.1). Taxonomy (GTDB): domain Bacteria; phylum Bacillota; class Bacilli; order Tumebacillales; family Tumebacillaceae; genus Tumebacillus; species Tumebacillus flagellatus. The sequence goes on along the minus strand of NZ_JMIR01000016.1, from coordinate 11,959 downwards.
CAAGTGGAACAGCGTGTGATAAAGCTGATTCACGAACGACACGGCGGGATCTTGCTCGCTCACGACGGCGAACTCGACCGAACGCTGACCGTGAAGTCTCTGCCGCGCATCTTGGACGATCTTGCGCGCGACGGCTACCGCATCGTGCCTTTGCAGGAGTATCTGAAAGACCAACAGCAAACCGTATCCAAAAACTCGCTGGGCGTGTGACTAGCGAGTTTTTTTGCGTGGAAAAGGTTTGGGTGTGGTGATGCGTCCGAGCAAAAAACCGACGGCAACGCCCACGGTGATCCAGAGCATCGCGGCGGCTGCGGCGAGGCCGTGGGCAGCTTTGACAGCGAAACTGCCGAGCAAGAGCACGAGCAGCAAGAGGAGCGGGGCGAGCAGCAGCCGCGGATTGCGGCGCAGGCGCGTCTTGAACTTCCACAGCGGGGACCCGATTTTCATCCGAGCATCCCTCCTTTCCCCTATCTATATGAGGAATGAAAAAACGGCATGTCTGCACAGGCGCAGGCATGCCGTTTTGCTTTATTTTTTCGGAGATTTGGTCGGTTGTTTCTTGGCGTTGGCTTTGGTCTTGGATTGGTTGGATTGCGCGTTCTTCATGCGGCGCTGAATCTGTGCCAATTGCTTCTGGTTAAGGTTCATGCCCATGCCCTTCGCCATCGCTGCGATCTCCGAGTCGGACATCGTCATGTTCTGCATCTTGTTGCGCAGGTAGTAGACGCCGCCGAGCGCGCCCAACACCAGACCTACAATAAAGGTACCAATTGCTATAAGAGTTGTTGCCATTGAGAGTTAGCCCCCTACTTGTCTTATCCCTAGTAGTATACTACAGAACTTGTTGGGAATTCCACTGTTGTCCAAACTCCTGTAGAATGTATGAGAGAGGAAAGATTCGGGGAGGACGTGACGTGATGGACAACAAGATTCACATTCGGCCTGTGCGGGCGAGCGATGCGGAGCGAATTTGGGAGATCGGGTTGCAGGATGACGTGTTGCCGTATGTGCTGTATACACCGAGCATGCGGCTGGAGACGGTGCAAGAGCAGTTTGCAAAGCCGCAACCTAACAGCCATCAGTTTGTTGCGGAGATCGACGGGCGCGTGGTCGGACATATCGGGCTGTCGGTATTCCAAGGGCGGCGCGCGCACATCGGATACCTCTACTTGTTCGTTGACACCGCCGCGCACGGGCAAGGGGTCGGCACGGCGATGCTGAAAAAAGTGATCGACCTCGCCGACAATTGGTTGCGCTTGGAGCGGTTGGAGCTCGGCGTGCTGTCCCACAACCCGCGGGCGCAGCAGCTGTATGAACGCGTGGGCTTCGTCGTTGAGGGGCGTAAAGTCGGGGCGAACTTTTCGCAGGGGCGGTTTGTGGATGAGATTCTCATGGCCCGCTTGCGGCCGGGCGGCGAGCTCGCAAACAGACAAACAAAATAGGTTGGCAGACGGGACTCCATCGGTGCAGATGGGGTCTTTTTTCTTACGGGGAGAGTATTTTGTTTTGATATTTATTTTTAATACGGTTTATGAAATCTAGTTGACGACATTAACTAATATCTAGTAACATGACTACATAAACATTCATTTCCATTACATTGAAAGGAAGGTGTATCAAGCATGCGTAAATGGTTTAACAGCAAGACCGCAGCATTCGTTATTTTTTCTCTTTTTGCCTTCTTGTTCGCGCCTTGGTTTGCGAACGCATCGTTTGCCGCATCCGCACCGCCCTCCACGCTCAGTCATTATGTCACGTACACGGACACCAACACGTTCTACAACATGGGGTGCTCCCTCGGTACGAAAGACAAGAACGCGGGTCTGACGTACGACAACATCGTCGTCCTCGACTTCGGGCAACCGCTCGTCTCCGGCGGCGTGCAAGGCATGTCCACGTTCGGCAACGGGTTTATCTCCATGGCGGGCGTCACCTCCGCGGTTGAAAACTACGCGAAGGGCTTCTACACCTGCACGGGCTCCAACCCGTCCACGGTTCGCATCGTCGCAGGCACTTCCAACTACGGTTCCTATGTAACGTCCGCTCACGGCGCCGCTCTGGCGGTCGCGGTGAACAACGCAAACTCTTGGCTGTCCAGCCAAGGATACTCCAACTGGATCTCCGCTGCAGGCGGCTGCGACATGGAAACTTCCTGGAACAGCGCTTCGACCACCAAAGCGTGGGCAAACGGCTACAACGGCTCGCATCAATACGGGCTCTATAACTACGGCGATGCCGGCGGCTGCCCGAAATCGCAAGGCGGAACCTGCAACAACGGATGGACGCAAGGCGATGTCTACTACGTGACGTGGGGGGTTCCGGCAGGCTTTGCTCTTCCGGAAATCTACAACACGACCGGCACGAACGCCACCCAGTGGCAACAAATCTCGCTCTGGGGCTATCTGAACGACTCCCAAGGCAAGATCACGTTCTCCGGCGCGATGACACAGTATAACGCTTGTGCCGGCACTTGCAGCGGCACGGACAACACCCCGTCTGCAGGCTGGACCCAGTTGTACAACGCAGTCAACTCCGATTCCCGCACCGCAAGTTCCGTCCGTTGGTCGACCGACATTTCTTGGGGCACCGGCGCTTAATCCACCGCTGAAGGAGGGACAATCCAATGAAGAAACAAGCCTCGAAAAAACAAACGCAGAAAAAGTCTTCGCGCGTCGCGGTGTTGCTCGGGCTCGGTGTGTTGGCACTCGGCATCACCGCGGTTGCGGCGAGCGCAACTTCCCGCGCTCCGATGGACTCGCTTCCGCTCGCCAAGCAAGCGATTGAAGACAACTACGCGAAGTTGAAAGAAAACGCCGCGAAACCGGCTCCGAAATCGACCGACACGTCGCTCAAGCCGGTCAACCACGAGCAACTGCCGACCGGCATTCTCGATTCGTTCACGCCGCCGTTCCATTCGGAAGACGTGACGATCACCAACATGTGGCAAAAGCAAGAGGGCGGCCAACTTGTCCAAGTCTACGCAGGTCAATTGGCGGGCGACACGGATCAAGGCGTGATCATCGTCAGAACGACCGATGCGGACGGTATCACCACCACCGAAGACCGGATCGTAACGAAGGAGAAAGCCGGCTCGATGAAGATCACGGCGGACGGCAACGGCAAGCTGTCGATGAAAGCGGTCAAGGGAAGCTCCTACGAGTTCGATGTCAAAGGCAAAGGACTTGCGAAAAAGCAGTAAGTCAAAGCCACCACGCAAAAAAGACCGGGTTCCTGCGCGGAACACGGTCTTTTTTGCGGTTTTGGGCTAAAACGCATGCGGGAGGTGCCGGATGCTCCGGACTTCTCCGGAGTCACGATCCACATAGACGGTCACGACATCAAAGCGGATGTCCCGATACCCGTTCTCCCCCGCTTCTCCTTCGTAGAGAAAGCAGGAGGCCATCTTCCGTACTTGGCGCTGTTTGCGCCAATCCACCGACTCTTCGGCGGTGCCGAAATGGCGGGTCGAGCGGGTGCGGACTTCGACGAACACCAACGCCCTGCCGTCGGTCGCCACGATGTCCAACTCTCCTCCCCGCCGCCGCCAATTGCGGGCGAGAATGGTGTAGCCGCCGCGAAGGAGGTATTCGGAAGCTACGCCTTCGCCGAAATCTCCGAGTTGCTTGCGGAGGTCGGGCTGATTGCGAGAGCCGTGATGCGCACGAGCGGCGAGCTGCTTGCGAACATCGGTTTGCTCGCGCGGGTCGAGTTGTTTGCGGGTTTCGGGTCGTCGGTTGGTCATGGGGAGGCACCTCTATTCAGTTGTGTATGAAGTTGTGTAGGAAGTTGTTTTTTGGGGGGCTGGAAACTTGTCAACGTTCCCGCTTGTCAAGGCGTTGCACGAAAGCGAGGACTTCCGCCACGACTTGGTAGAGTTCGGCGGGGATTTCTTTGCCGATTTCAAACGCGAGAAGGGTTTCGACGAGCGCACGGTCTTCGTGCATCGGCACCCCGGCGTCTTGCGCGAGGTTCAAGATGTTCTCCGCCACTGCCCCCCGCCCCGAAGCGACGATGCGCGGAGCGGTATCGCGCTCGCTGTCGTACTGCAAGGCGACGGCTTTCTTCGGCGGCGTCGGTTTTTTGTCGTCTGGAGCCATGCGTCCCTCCTCCTTCTTGCCCTTACATTCGCAAATCCAAACGGCTCTGCGTCAACAGCGGCGGCAACAGCGGAAGTTTTTTGCCGTCCTGCGGAGGTTGTTTTTCTTCCACTTTCAACACGCCGAGGTGGAAGCCGACACTCTGCAACTTGTCACGCAAGTCTCGTTGGTCGGCCGCTTCGATGTGCACCGCTTCTTTGTCTTGCGAAACAAAGCGCACGCCGACTACGCGGTCGACGATATGCAAGTGAATGTCCAACTCGCCCAAGTTGGGCATGTCGAGACAGAACAGCACATAGCAGTTCGACGGGTCGAGGCTTTTCTGCCCCGGCCCCTTGCGCGACATGACATGCAACTCCACCGTCTGCTCCCGTCCGTTCATTTGCATCGGCACGGCGGTGAATTGGTAGAAAAGGTCTGACCTTTGCGGCGTCTGCCCCGGCGTGTTCATCAGTTGCTGTCCGGTCAAATTGTTGAGCAGCGTGCTCACATCGTCCGTGAGGGCAGCGTGCCCGGCAGCGGCGAGGTCGGCGGCGGAACGTTGCACGTTGAGGAGCGCTTCCTTGAGGCTTGGGCCTTGCGTTTCGCTCTCCAAACTCCCCAACGCATTCTGTAGCGCGTCATGCACGGCGGGCGCGTCGCTGTCGGACGGCAGACGGCGCAGGGCCGCGCCGAGACGCTCTTCCAGCGCGAGACCGAGTTGCTTGGCTTTGTCGCGCAAGGAATCTGCGGTGGCATCGGGGTCAGACGCGAGGTCGCGCACCGCTTTCGCCAACTGCTTCAAAGCGTCTTGAGCAGAGTCGGAAAGCGGAAGTTTGGCTTCGACAGCATTGCCGCCGGACGGTGTCGGGAGCGGTCGAATCATCTTATTTTCCGGGAAAAAAGAAACGGGTCGCCCTCCGGATGAGTGGTCGGCGGAAGACTCCGGTGCGGTGTTTGCTAAGCCTGCAACGGTCGCGGATTCACCGGCAGCGGGAGCGGTTCGCGCCGACGGAGCTTGCTGGGAGTCCGCCGCCGTTGCAGGTGCGGAAGGCTGAGCTTTGGATGCAGAGCCTCCTGCCGCTTGCGTTTCGGGACGGGAGATTTGTGTGTTCGGCACCGCCCCTGCTGCCGGTTCTGTTGCAGAAGCGGAGGCTTGCGTGTTCGGCGCTGCTCCCCCTGCCGTCTGCGCGGCGGATGAGTTCATTTTCTCCGAGAGAGAGGTTTGAGAAGCGGGCGTTTGCGGTTGTGTCGAGGCGTTCGCGGGTGCGGATGACTCTTCCGTATCGGGAAGCAGAGCGTCCAGCGCGTTGCCGATGTGGGTCAGCAGTTCATGCAGTTTCGGCCCGTTGTCGAGGGCGTCCAGCGCTTGAAAAGTCGCGGGCGAGATCGGGATGCCCAGCTCCGCCATCTTGCCAAGCGTGGCAACTTGCGCGGGGGTCGCAGCGGTGCCAAGCGACTTCAACACTTGCCCCGCCTGCTTCAACGTGTCCGTGTTGAGCGGCAGATTTCGCGACACAAACTCCTGCACCACCGCTTTCATCTCGTCTCCGTCCGGAAGCTGCAACGCGTTCAAGATCGCGGCAAGATCCATCTGCAGGGTCTTCCCCCCGTCCCCGCGCACCGGTTGCCCGACCAGTTTCAACTCCATCGCGCCGCGCATCTGCTCTCCTGTCACCAAGAGGTCAAGTTGATCGCCCGGTTGCAAGTGCGCCTCCACTTGCGCCCGCACCTTGGTGTTGCCGATCATCAGCCATGCGTCCGATTTGCTGTTTCCCAAAAACTCCATCAGTGTCGCCCGCACGACGGTTCCGACCTTCAGTTCCAGTTGTCCGCCTGCGTCCTTGGCTCCTTGGAGCGTCTGCATGACGATCTTCGCCATCTGCCCGGTGGTGATGCGCATCCCGTTCTCCTCCTTTGACTACAACTTCATCTCAAACTCTTCAAACAGCGACCCCTGCACTTGCAGTTTCTTGCCAACCGGGGCAAACGACGTGCGATGCAGCGGGCACGGTCCGTGCTCTTCCAACGCCGCCATGTGGTCGGGGCTTCCGTATCCTTTGTTGCGCTCGAATCCGTACTGCGGATACTGAGCGGCATAGTCGACCATCAAGCGGTCTCGCGTCACTTTGGCGAGGATCGAAGCGGCGGCGATGGAAAACGACGAGGCGTCTCCCTTCACAATCGCTTCATACGGCTGTTTCACGCCGGGAATCTTCAAGCAGTCGGTCAACAAATAGTCCGGCGCGACGGCAAACTGTTGTTCCATCGCCGCCAACGCTCGGCGAGCCGCTTCAAACGTTCCTTGCAGAATGTTATGTTCATCTATATAGTCCACATCCACGATGCCGACTCCATACGCCACCGCACCCGCACGGATCAGGTCGTAGAGTCGTTCGCGGACGTCTTCCTTCACTTGTTTCGAATCGTTCAGCCCCGGCAAGTCGATGCCGTCGGGCAAGATCACCGCCGCCGCCACGACGGGTCCTGCCAGCGGGCCGCGTCCGGCTTCGTCGATCCCGGCGATCCGTTCATATCCTGCTTCCCGGGACATGCGCTCATAGCTCCACATGCGTTCGCGAAACAGTGCTGCGTCGGCGAGGCGTTTTTGTTCCCGGAGGTAGGTTTCGATCAATTTGCGAACTCCGGCGCGCTCGTCGCTTTGGATGGTTTTGATCTGACGGGAGGTGGGGGTGTTGTTGGCAAGCCAGTCCCGCACGTCTCCCACGGTCATGGTTTGAAAGTCAATCGATTTGCGCGGCATGGGCAGACTCCCCTCTGTTTCTATCCCTATTCCATTCGCCAGCCCGCCAGTCGAATCCTGTAGATCCAAGCAAAAAACCACCGTGTTACTCCACGGTGGTTTCTTCCGGCACTGCCGCTTCTTGCTGAATCTCTTCCTCGGTTTCCACTGCTTCTTCCGCTTCCAGTTCGCTCGGGCTCTCCAGCGAGAGGCGTCCGAACTGCCCGCCTCGAAACTCGCGGATCAAGAGTTTCCACGTCGCTTCCATGTCCACGACGTTGCCTTGGCGCAGGAAGCCGCGCTTGCGTCCAATCGTCTCAATCGCTTCCCGCGGATCGTCCGGAAGCGATTCGAGGTTGTAGCGACTTTCCAAAACGCCGCGATACCGCTCGTTCATCAGTTGTACAATGTAGATAGCAACCGGTTCGGTGTCGAGGATTTCCTCCTTGATCGCGCCGGTGGCGGCGAGTCGCAAGCCGACTCTCTGGTCTTCAAACTTCGGCCAAAGAATCCCCGGCGTGTCGAGCAGTTCGAAGTCCTTGCCGACTTTGATCCATTGTTGATCTTGCGTAACGCCCGGTCGGTCGCCGGTCTTGGCAATGGTTTTCTTCGCCATGCGGTTGATCAGCGACGACTTGCCGACGTTCGGGATGCCCAAGATCATCGCGCGGGTTGCGCGCGGGCGGATACCCTTCTTCGCCATCGCTTCGAGCTTCGGAGCAAACAGACGCTTCGCTTCCGCTGCGGCCTTGGGCAGACCTTCGCCCTTGATCGCGTTGATCGGCAGCGCGTCAAGCCCCTGTGCGCGGAAATACTTCACCCATTGGTCGGTGACGCGCGGATCGGCGAGGTCCGCTTTGTTCAAAAGCACCAGACGGGGTTTGTGCTGCACAATTTCGTCCATCATCGGATTGCGGCTCGAAAGCGGGAGCCGTGCGTCCACCAATTCCATGACGATGTCGACCAGTTTCAGCTTCTCGGTGACTTCCCGGCGTGCTTTTGCCATATGGCCGGGGAACCATTGAATGGTCATGAATCGTCCTCCCTTGCTGTCATTAGATGTTGCGGATGTCTGCGAACGGCCACCAGACGAACTCGGCTCGTCCGATGATCTCCTGATCCTTGACATAGCCGACTTGCGGGTCCCGGCTGTCCTTGGAGTTGTTGCGGTTGTCGCCCATCACGAAAATCGTGCCGTCCGGGACGGTGTACACGTTGCCGTTCGGGGCGGTCGGTTCGGCGATGTACGGTTCGTCGAGCTCCTGCCCGTTGCGGAAGACTTTGAAATCCCGCACTTCAATCCGGTCTCCCGGCAGGCCGATGACACGCTTGATAAAGTCCTTGGTTTCGTCGGAGGGGTATTTGAAGACGACGATGTCGTTGTACTCAGGCTTATGTAAGTGATAGACCAACTTGTTGACGACCAGCCGTTCCCGGTCTTGCAAGGTCGGCACCATCGACTGTCCGTCCACCATGAAGATGGCGAACAGGAATTGACGAATGATCAGCGCCAAGACGAACGCGATGACGAGGGACTTGATCCACTCCCACGACTCGTTTCGTTTCTTGCCGGGAGTTCCGGCCGACGTCTCTTGGACTCTCTCGCTCATATAGCGTGCCCTCCTGCCCAGTGACAGATACAAAGAAGGGACTTGTAGCGAATACAAGTCCCTGGTCTTTGCTGAAATTAGCGGATTTCGCGGATACGCGCAGCTTTACCGGTGAGGTTGCGCAGGTAGTACAGTTTCGCACGACGTACGCGGCCACGGCGCATCACTTCGATCTTCTCGATCTTCGGGGAGTGGAGCGGGAAAGTACGCTCTACGCCGACGCCGTAGGAGACCTTACGAACGGTGTAGGTAGCAGAGATGCCACCGCCACGACGCTTGATCACAACGCCTTCGAAGACCTGGATACGTTCACGGTTACCCTCTTTGACTTTAACGTGCACGCGAACGGTGTCGCCTGCTTTGAAAGCCGGGATATCCGAGCGGATTTGTTCCGCAGTGATTTGAGCCAAAAGGTTTTGGTTCATGGTATTACCTCCTCCCTGCAGGCGTTCATATCACGGGCCATAAAAGGTCACCGAACAGCGGACCGCCTTGATGTCACAAACGAAATTATAGCACAGGGTTGGAGGGCTTGGCAACGCCATTTGACGAATACTCTAGAATTCTTTTAACGAATCACCCGTTTGCCGTACAGGAAGTTTGTCGACCAGTAGCCGGTGAACTTCGAAACGGTGACGCCGGTGCGCGGGATGGTGTGCAGAATCTGGTTGTTGCCCATGTACACCCCGACGTGCCCGACCCGACCGTCCGAATAGCGTTCCGGATACTTGAAGAACATCAGGTCGCCCGGTTGCAGCTGCGTTTTCGTCACGCGGGTCCCCAACGCCGATTGCTGGCGGGAGTCGCGCGGCAAGGTGATGCCGTTTTGGCCGAAGATGTACTGCATGAACGACGAGCAGTCCATCAAGCGCGGCGCATCATTGGAATTTGCCCCGAATTTGTACGGCACGCCCATGTATTTCTTGCCGAGTGCGATGATCGCTTGGGCTTTTTTGGCTGCCGTCGCGGATTGGGTCGCAGTCGGCGTTGCCGTTTGCGTTTGCGACGGGTCTTGGGCGTTCGGGTCGACGATCACCGACGGGTCCTGCTGCGCCGGAGTCGCGCTGGTCGGCTCCATCTCGCGCTTGAGCACTTCCGCCGGGAGCGTCAAGATTTGACCCGGCATGATTTCGTCGGTTTTCAAGCCGTTGGCTGCGCGTACCGCCGTGGCCGTCGTGTGATGCGCCTGGGCGATCTTGAACAACGAATCGCCGGCAAGCACTTTGTAGCGGGTCGCCGGCATCTGGATGCGAACCGACCCGTCCGGTGCGTTGAAGTACGCAAAAACGTTGAACACGGAACTCACCGCATCGAGGGAGAGATAGGCGGTGCCGTTCAGGAACTGCGGCGCGTGGATGTTGACGCGCTCGTCCCCTTTCATCGCATGGGTGCCGCCAATGGAGACGCGCACGGTGACGGACCCGTCCGTCGCGGCATACGTTTTGGTTTTTTGGTTGTAGGAGATGGAGTCGTAGTCCAAGATGTGCGCGATATCTTTAAACGGCACATAGTAGAGACCCTTGACCAACACCGGGGAGATCGCCGTCTTGGTGACGCCGTTGATCACGACGCCCGCGCGCGGAACAGCCGAATACCCGGCGGCGGGAAGCGCCTCTTGGTCCGACGCCATCGCGTTGATGGCGCCCGGCAGCGGCATTAAGGTGAACAGGGCGACAAGTGCCAAAGCCATGCGTTTGTTCTTCCGATTGTTCATCTCTATCACCTCAGATACAAGATTCAAACCCACGTGAGTATTGTTTGTGGGCGCGAAGTCTTGCAGTCTGAGCAATAGATGGCAGAAAAGTAAAAGACCCGCCGCAGGGGCAGGTCCATTTCTTGAAGCGTTGCAAGAGATCAGCCGCGCAAAAACGCGATCTCTTCTTTGTACTTTCCTTCCGGTGTTTCCAAGATCAGCGGGAGATCCTTGGCGAGTTCATGGTGGACGATCCGTTTGATGGCGTCGCCTCCGATCGAGCCTTCTCCGATGTTGGCGTGGCGGTCCTTGCGCGAGTTGAACTCGGTCTTGGAGTCGTTGATGTGCCACACTTTCAAGCGGTCGAGACCGACGATGTCGTCAAACCGCTGCATGACGCTGTCAAAATCGTTGACAATGTCGTAGCCTGCCGAGTAGAGGTGGCAGGTGTCCAAACAGACGCCGAGCTTGTCCTTGTGTTTGACAAGCGAAATGATCTCCGCCAACTCTTCAAAGTTCGACCCGACTTTCGACCCGTCACCCGCCATCAGCTCCAAGCAGACGTTGACCGTCTCGTCGCCGGTCAACACGAGGTCGAGACCTTCGGCGATGCGCTTCACGCCGTATTCGATGCCGGAGCCCGTATGCGAGCCCGGATGGAAGACGAGGTGCTTGATGCCCAAGTAGGTGGTCCGCTCAATGTCTTCACGCAGCGTGTTCACGCCGTACTCGAACGTCTCTTCCTTATTGGATGCGAGGTTGATCAGGTACGGCGCGTGCACGACCGGATCGCTCAAGTTGTGTTCCTTCATCAACTCGTACGCTTTCTCGCGGTTGAACAGCGTGATGTCGCGCGCTTTGCCGCCGCGGTTGGAACGGGTGTAGATCATATAAGTGTCCGCTTCGTAGCCGATCGACTCTTGAACGGCTGCGAGCAGTCCGTGTTTGGCAATCGAAACGTTGGCTCCCAATTTCGGCACTGGAAAATCCGCCCTCTCTTGATAGTCTTTCCAAATTGTAGCATAGGTTCCGCCCGCAGGCAAACGCGCATACGCTGTGCAAAAAGGGGGCAGCCCGCATGGCGAACTCCATCCGCATCTCACTCTCCAAGCGCCAATTGAGCTTGCTTTCCAACGGCAAAGTCGTGCGCACCTACCCTATCGGTGTCGGCAAAATCGCCACGCGCACACCGACCGGCTCGTTCACGATCGTCAGCAAAGTACCCAACCCCGGCCGTCGCCCCGGCGGCCCGCGCACCGTCTACGGCGACTACTGGATGGGTCTCTCCAGAAAAGGATACGGCATCCACGGCACCAACAACGAGGCTTCGATCGGCAAATACGTCTCGCACGGCTGCATCCGCATGCACAACAAAGACGTCGTCAATCTCGCCTCCCGCGTGGGGGTCGGCACCAAAGTTCAGATCGTGCCATAATGAAAAAAGCACCTCTCCCAAGGCGTGGAAGAGGTGCTTTCTCATGGTACTGCTCTTAGTAGGTTGGTGCGGGTAGCCGGACTCGAACCGGCACGGGGAAACCCCGACAGATTTTAAGTCTGTTGTGTCTGCCATTCCACCACACCCGCGAGGACAGTATTCAGAATATCACAATCGAAGAACTTTGACAATCCATGTTTGTATAAAAAATCGCAATAAAAAAAACCGGATGGTTAGCATCCGATCTTGCTGTTGCAGTTGGAGGTGGCACCCGGATTTGAACCGGGGAGTGAAGGTTTTGCAGACCTTTGCCTTACCACTTGGCTATGCCACCAAATGAAATGGAGCGGAAGACGGGATTCGAACCCGCGACCCTCGCCTTGGCAAGGCGATGCTCTACCC
>NZ_JMIR01000015.1 GCF_000714935.1 Tumebacillus flagellatus | reverse complement strand
GGTCGGCGGGGAGGTGCGCTTTCGGGGGAAGTTGCTCTCTGAATTCGGCAACCGCCGCATCGCCGCGCATGTCGGCATGGTGTTTCAAGACCCGGAGAAGCAGTTGGTCATGACGGAAGTGGAGCGCGAAATCGCGTTCGGCTTGGAGAACGCACAAGTGCATCCGGCGGAGATGCGCCGCCGCGTGGCGGAGGTGCTGAATTTCTTCGATCTTGCCCCGTTGCGGCACAAGCGCACCGCCGACCTCTCCGGCGGCGAAAAGCAAAAAGTCGCCATCGCTTCGGTGATGGCGTTGCAACCGGACGTGCTCTTGCTCGATGAGCCGACGTCGCAACTCGACCCCGGAGCGGCGCAAGAGATTCTCGATTTGGTGAAGCGGCTCAATGAAGAACTGGGCCTCACCGTCGTGCTGGTGGAACAGCGCCTCGACCGCGTCGTTCACCTTGCCGACCGCGTGGTGGCGCTGCATCAAGGGCGGATCGAGTACGACGGGTCGCCGACCGGGTTTGCGCGCTTCGCAGCGGATCAACGCCCGGAATTGCTCGTGCCGGTGACGAAGCTGTTTGTCGAGGGCGGTCGTGCAGAGCGCCCGTTGACGGTGAAGGAAGCGCGGCAGATCGTGCGGCGCGAAGAGGGCGCGATGCAAGCGGCGTCTGCGTCGGACGAGCCCAAGCAACGGCGCGGGCTCTCTTCCAAACTCTCGCAAGTGATGCGAAACCTGTTTGGCGGAGGGAAGCTCGACCCGGCCGACGTGTTGCTGGAAGCGCGGGACGTGCATTTCAGCTATCCCGAGGGGCAGGACGTGTTGAAAGGCTTGCGCGTGAAGATCGGGCGCGGGCAGTTCACCGCCCTGCTCGGAGCGAACGGCGCGGGAAAAAGTACGCTGTTGCGCCACTTTGCGGCGCTCGCCAAACCGGAGGAAGGCAGGGTGTTTTTTGCCGGACGGGATTTGCGGGAGGTCGATCCCGCGGAGTTGGCGGGGAAGCTCGGCTATCTGTCGCAGAATCCGAGCGACTATCTGTTCCACGAGACGTTGCGCGAGGAGTGCGAGTTTTCGCGGAAGCTGGTCGGGCTGTCGGTCGGAGATGACGAAGGAGAGCGGGTCTTGCGGGATGTGGCGGAGAGTTTGGGACTTCTGGCGCATCTGGAACGCAACCCGCGGGACCTCAGCGGGGGAGAGCGGCAACGGGCGGCGCTGATGACCGTATTGGTGCAACAGCCGCACGCGTTGCTGTTGGACGAGCCGACGCGGGGGCTTGATTTCGGGCAGAAGGAGCGGCTTGGCGATTGGCTGACGGCGTACACGGCGGCCGGCGGGACCGTCGTGCTGATCACGCACGACATCGAATTTGCCGCGGAGTACGCCGGTCGGGTCTTGCTGCTGGACGACGGTCTCGTCGTCGCGGAAGGCACTCCGCAAGAGATGCTTACGCGCGGTCTGTTCTACTCCCCGCAGACGGCACGCGTCTTCCACGGCGTCCAAGAAGGTCTCGTCACCATCCGCGACGGCGCGGAGTTTTTGAAAAAAACGCCCGCCAGCGCATCGGGGCAGCGCGGCACGCAATTGGGCTCCGCATCGAACGATCTTGCCTTGCAACAGACTTCCAACGCGGAGGACTCCCGATGAAACGCCGACTGCTTTCTTGGCTTTTCGTCCTCCTCGCCCTCGGCGGCGTCTACGTCGCGTACACGCTTCTGCCCGACGGCGACCTGAACTGGTCGGTTGCGTCGCTCGTCTTGCTCCTGCTCGGGCTCGGACTTTTCTACTTGCGCTACGAACGCTCGCACGTCTCTTCCAAGGAGATTGCCGTCATCGCGTCTCTCGCGGCGTTTGCGGTCGTCGGGCGGATCATCTTCGCGCCGTTCCCGAACTTCAAGCCGACGACGTATCTCGTCATCCTCGCGGGCTACGTGTTCGGCCCGCGCGCGGGTTTCATGGTCGGCGCCACCGCTGCCGTCGTGTCGAACATCTACTTCGGCGAAGGGGGCTGGACCCCGTGGCAGATGCTCGCGTGGGGACTCGCCGGAGCCAGCGCCGGACTGTTCGGCAAATGGCGCGGCCCGCGCGTCACCTCCTACGAACTCGCCGCATTCGGCCTCGTATGGGGCTTTCTCTTCGGCTGGATCCTGAATCTCTGGACATGGCTGTCCACCGTCTACCCGTTGACGTTCAAAACGTGGCTGCTCACCAACACCTCTTCGCTGCTCTTCGACATCTCGCACGCCGCATCGAACGTCATCTTTGCACTCTTGCTGACCCGCCGCTTCCTGCCGATTCTCTGGCGGTTCCGAAAAAAACTAACTGTCACCACCCTGCAACCACTTCAACCCTTGGAGGTGCCGCCTCATGAAAACCGCAACTAAGACCGTCGCTGTCTCTCTGCTCGCTCTGAGTCTGTTCGCGCAACCGGCGCTTGCCGCGACCGCCAACGCGGGCGACCTCTCGATCGCCGATCAGCGCAACAGCGCTCTGAACTACCTCCATGACGCCCTGCAGAAAAACTCGTTCCACTACACCGTCGGCTGGCCGTCCGTCGCCCTCTACGCGGCAGGCGAATCTGTGACCGCGTCGAAGTGGAGCAACGCAGACGGCACGAACGGCGTCACGTACCGCGATTCGGAAGTCCGCCGCAACGTCAACCTCAGCGACGCGACCACCGACTTTGAAAGCACGTTGCTCGGTCTGCTCGCCGCAAACCAAAACCCGCGCGCGTTTGGCAAAAAAGACTTCGTCCAAGCCGTGCTCTCCTCGCAACGTCCGGACGGCAAATTTGCCGACACCATCTACGGCGACGGGGAAGACCTGCTGAACGCGCACATCTACGGCATTCTCGCGCTCTACTCGGCAGGGGTCGCGATCCCGAACGCCGACAAAGCCCGCGACTATCTGCTTTCCAAACAGCACGCCGACGGCGGTTTTAACTGGTCGGCGGGGACGGGCTCCAACCCGGACACGACGGCGTTTGCTCTGATCGCCATGAAAGCGCTGGGTCTGGACGCCGCCAACCCCTCCGTCCAAAAAGCCCTGACCTACCTCAAAAACATCCAAAACCCGAGCGGCGGCTTCTCCAACGAAGCAACGGACAACCCGGACTCCGCCGCCACGGTGCTGGAAGCGTTGATCTCCTACGGCATCGACCCGAAAAGCTACTCCAAGAACGGCCGCGACCTGTTCAGCTTCTTGAAGTCGTTTCGCACCGACAACGGCGGGTTTGCGTACACGCTTGGCGGCGACGCCAACGCGATGACCACGCAGAGCGTCGTCATGGCATACTCCGATCTGCTCAACAACAAAACGGTCTTCCAAAAACTCCACGACGAGAACGCCGTGAAATCGGCAACGTGGACGCCGGCGTTCCCGGACTTGCCGTTCTCGCACCCGTACTACGCCGATGACATCAAACTCGCCAACCTCGGCGTGATGGTGGGTCACACCGACGGCACGTACGGCACGAAGGAGCCGGTCACCCGCGAGCAATTCGCGAAGATCCTCGTCTCCGGCGCGCACTTGGACGACGAAGTGGGCGCGCCGACCCAGCAATTCTCCGACGTCGACGTTAACGGCTGGGCGAACCCGTATATCGCCGTCGCGCTGAAGCACAAGCTCGTCTACGGCACGTCGACGACCACCTACAACCCGCTCGGCGAGATCACGGGGGCGGAAGTGATGGCGATCCTCGTGCGGATGCTCGGCCCGCAATACGACCAAGACGCGCAAAGCCGCCCGAAAACCAACTGGTACGACGGCTACGTCTCGATCGCCAAGGAGCACAACCTGCTCTACCCGAACTTCAACGTCGACAAGCCCGCCACGCGTGCGGAAGTGGGCTACTCGTTCGTCCGACTCTACGACGACCAACTGAAAACCCGCTAACTGACAAACCCGCGGGCAAAAAAGAGTCCGTCAGCCTCGGAGGAAAACTCTCAGTGTACCGCTTCTGCAGGAACCGTTTATTTTTCCAAAAAAAAGAGAGTCCGTCACCCTCGGGAGTGGACTCTCTTTTTCTCTCATTCCGCATGTTCCGTCTGTTCCGTTCCTTGTTGTTCCAACTCAAGAATCTTGCGCGCCCGATCCATGATTTCAAGCAGGGTTTTAGAGTCTTCGTTCAAGGGGTTTTGTCCGGTGCGAAGCGAGTGGTTTTCCTCGGCGAGTTGTTGGAGCTGCACTTCCATCTCCATCACTTTCTGCTCCAAGAGGCGGGATTTCTCCTGCAGATTGAAGTATTCGCGTTCGTGGTTTTTCAGAGCGCGGATGATGCCGTCGAGCGACGTATCATCCAAGTCTGGACCATACACCCGACGCTGTTTGGCTTGTTGGCGGATGGTGAGGCGCTCTTTCTTGGCGGTCTTCGCCTCTTTGATGCCGTCTTCGTAATGCTTGCGGACGACACCGTTCCACCGATACCCACACGCAGCAGGTGTACGGCCCAGCAAGTTGGCCGATTCCACAAACGCATTGAGTTGCGTGCTGCCTTCGCGTATATGACGCAGAACAATTTCTGCTAACTTTCGGTCATCATCCGCCGTCCAAGCGTCTGAGCGGGTGGTCCAACGTTCAACTGTTTCCATCATATCGCCTCCAAAATCGTATACTACCTGTATGTCCCGTAGTTGGGAGATTGATACACTTCCAATCGTGAAATTTAGGTGTCTACTCCATTCATATGAGAGAGTCCGCTCAATCTGACACATTTCTTTGCAGAAACACAGAAAAAGTTTTCAAAAGGGAATTCCTTGACAGAAAACGAACATCTAAGGTATCATCTCGATAATTTAGGCTTCGATTCAGGAAGGGGAGAAACGCCATGACCAAAAAACTGATCGCATTGGATCTGGACGGCACGCTTTTGAACCGGGAGAAGCAAATTTCGCCTCGCACCAAGCGTGCGGTGCAACGCGCGGTCGTTGAGGGCCATCATGTTTGCATCGCCACAGGCCGGCCGTTTCGCTCCAGCGTGCAATACTACCGCGAACTGGGTTTGACCACGCCGATGGTCAACTTCAACGGAGCGCTCGTGCACCATGCCGACGATACCACTTGGGGGACCCACCACTTCCCGATGGAACGCGAGACGGCGTTTCGCATCTTGCAAGTGTGCGAACAGTTCCAAGCGGAGAACGTGATCGTGGAAGTGAAGGACGACTATTATCTGAAACAGCATGACGACAACTTGATTCGCTTCATGGGCGACGGACATTCGCCGCTCGGGATCGGGAACATTCCGGACTTGCTCACAGACCACCCGACGTCGGTGCTGATCTACCCGCAGAAAGAAACCGTCCACGAACTGCGCGAACACTTGTCTCAATTTCACGCCGACGTGATCGAACACCGCCTCTGGGGCGCGCCGTGGCACGTGATCGAAATCGTCAAAGCGGGCGTGAACAAAGCGACCGGCCTTCAAGTGATCGCCGACTCCCTCGGAATCGAGCGCGAGCACATCATCGCGTTTGGCGACGAAGATAACGACTTGGAAATGATCGAGTACGCCGGTTACGGCGTGGCGATGGGCAACGCCAACCCGATGCTCAAGAATGTCGCCAACCACATCACCGACACCAACGACAACGACGGCATCGCGTTCGTCTTGGAAAAACTGCTCTGACCCGATTCGGTCACGGCAGTTTTTTTGTGTCACGGGAGGAACTGGGCGAATACCCTGTAGGGAAAAAGGAGGGAAAGACCATGTACGGATTCTACCCGGCGCGCATGCCGCAGCCGGCGCAACCGCCTCGTCCCCCGGCGTTTCACGACCAGAACGCGTTTTTGCAAAGCACGCTCAAAGCGATCTTCAACGAACGCCAAGCGCAACTGAACTACCGCGCCCTCTACGCGCTCGCCGCCACCCCGTTTCAGAAAAAAATGATCCAGCACGCGCTCGACGACGAAATCAAACACGAGCGCCTGCTGACCCGCGTCTACCACACCTTGACCGGCCAGAACCCGCAAGTGCCGCAGCCGCAGCGGGCGACGGTCACGCAATTCAACGCCGGGGTGCGCGCCTCGTTTGAAGACGAATTGGAAGCGGCGGAACTCTACCGCTCGATGTATGTGAACACCCTGCTGCCGTGGCTGCGCGACATCCTCTTCGAGATCATGACCGACGAAAGCGAGCATGCCCAGCGCTTCACTTACATCCAAGCGGAACTGTAAACGTCCCAACTATTTGGAAAAAACGCCCAACTTTCGCAAGTTGGGCGTTTTTTATGGGAAACTTGCGGACGAGCAGGAATGAACAGGGGGACGGGCGTATATATAAATAAAAAACTTAGACGGTATACCGACACTTATTTGCTTAAAAAGATCGTTTACCGTCGGAAAAGTTCGAAAAAAGGGAGGGAGCATCATGTCGAACACACAGTTGCCCGTCGTGCCTTTTTTCAGCAATCCGTTGTTGCACCGCTTCTTGCAGTCCGCAGAGAACCGCAGGCTGTTCACCAACGTGATTTTAACCCGCAACGAAGCGGACCGTTTGGAGTTGGAAAGGCGATTCGCCGAACACTACTTTGAAATGCGCTTCCTCGGGTTTGTCCGCAAGCACATTCATTATGAAGCTCTGCACCTCTTGAACAAGTGCCGCGCCAAGGAAAGACAGGAAGCGCTGATCTTGAACACGCCGCTTGGCGACGAATCGGGCAGCCGGGAGCGCATTGAGCTCTTGGAAGACCCGGGGCTGTCGGTTGAGGAAACGGTCGTGGAGAGTTCGGAGGAATGGGTCGATCTGACCGGCAACCCGGCGTTGCATGAAGCGATTCAGGGGTTGACGCACAAGCAGCAGACGGTGCTGTACCTCCTGTACGTCAAGGAGCGCACAGAGGCAGAGGCCGCCCAAGAGTTGGGAGTTTCCCAGCAGGCGATCAACAAACTGAAACGGGCGTCGCTGGCCGTTCTGCGCGAGAAACTGGCGCAGGCGACGAGCGGGAGGTTGGTGGGGTTATGAAAGACGAATCGTTGCGCTCGTTGATTCTGCGCGCCAAGAGAGGGGACTCGGACGCGCTGGCGGAGATCGTGGAACGCTTTCGTCCCTTGATCAAAAAGTACACGCGCCAAGCAGCCGAGAGAGACGCGCATGACCTGGAGCAAGAATTGGTGATGCGGCTGATCGTGCTGGTTCGTTCTTATCGAGAGGAGTTGCCGTATGGATTCATGGAACTTGTGGAGCGGGAATGGGAGAAAACCCGCCGCCGCTCCAAATGAAACGTGATGCGTCTCGACCGGGGGTGGGGTCGGGGCGCTTTTTTTGCGGGCTGTTTTTGGGACTACTTTTGGTGGATGAACGGGAGGTTGTTGAATATGCATAGAGGTATGTCATTGAAAGACCTGAGAGCGGGTTGTATAATAGAGGTCATTATCCGAAGTTTTGTTAAGATTTTGTAAATATAGAGGCAGGGAGGGAGCAGGGTGACGGCCATCTGGCAGGATTTGTTGAAAGAGTTGTCCGTGATCGACATCGTCGCGGTGCGGTTGATCATCGCGTTTATTGCCGGTGCGATCATGGGGATGGAACGCGAGCGAAATTTAAAAGCCTCCCACACCGGAAGTGCGACGGGCGCTGGCTTTCGCACGTATTCGTTGGTCTGCCTCGGATCGTGCATGTATGCGTTGGCGTCGGAGTTCGGGTTTCCGACGATCGGTCCGACGATGGACCCCGGCCGCGTGGCGGCACAAGTCGTCGCGGGCGTCGGTTTTCTCGGGGCGGGCACGATCATCAAAGACAAGAGCGGATTCGTTCGCGGCTTGACCACCGCCGCCGGGCTGTGGGTGGCGGCGGCGATCGGTTTGATGATCGGTGCCGGCATGTATCTGAGCGGTCTGCTGTCTTCGTTGCTGGTGTTCGTGATTCTCGACGCGCACCATCTGTTCCCGCGCTTGTTCCGCAGATGGGGCTCGGCGGATACCGGCATGAACGAGCCGAACGATCATATGGGCGATGAAGACAGTCCGGATCAACCGAGGGAACGGCGGAAGGATTGCAAAGAGTAAAAAGTAAGAGTGTGTCGCATGAAGCGGCACACTCTTTTTTTGTTTGGCAAGGCGTGGTACACTTGGAAAAGCGATTGTTAACCTTGTGCTTTGTTTGGTTGACAAACGAACGGAGGTTGGGAAACGCATGGAATGGTTTAGTGTGCGAATGCGGGCGGCGGCGGGCGGGCCGCATGAAGCGGGCGGCTCGCATATCTCCGGCGGAGAGCGCTTGGTGCCTCCTTCCGAAGTGGAGTTCCGGGTGCAAGAGCTCGTCCGGCGCGCGCTCCTGCACGAGAAGGGAGAGCCCGACTTTCTCTGCGTAACGGTGGAGCGCGTGCCGCAGGAAGCCGTGCGGAGTCTGTCGGCGCTGCCGATTTCCAAGCGCGACGTGCGCGATCTGGAAGAGGGCCGCAGCGTTGCCGTTGAGATTTTGGCGGAAGCGGGGATTTCCCGCGAGGCGGCGTTGCGTGCGGTTGCGTGGCTTGCGCAAGGACCGGCTCCGGACGGCGGCGCGATGCGCGGGGCGATCGTGATGGACGCCGACACGGGCGAGCGGCTGGAAAGCGACCCGGCGCGCGGAGTTCGCGTGTCGCGCATCGACTGGCATCCGGACGAGTTGCCCGCTTGGCAAGACGAAGTGCGGCACCTCGGGATCGCCAACGAGCGCGTGGCGGAAGCGTTGGCGCTGGCGACGAAAGTGGTGCAGACGCCGGGCACGGTCGCCGAACTTTGCTGGTCGGACGATCCTGGCTATGTCACAGGATACGTGGCGTCGAAGCGGCACGGGTATGTGCGGATTCCGTTTTTGAAAGAGCGGGGGAGCCCGCTTGGAGGCAGGGTGTTTTTTGTCAGAGGGATTTCGACTGTCGAGGAATATGAAACGGCGTTGCAGACGCCGGTGTTGCTGAGAAGAGAGGAGAAGAAGCGTCATGACGTATGAGTATCAAGAGTTGGCAGAGAAGAGCCGCAAGCATCTGTGGAATTCGTTTACGCAAATGCAGGGGTACAACGAAGACCTGCCTGTGATCATCGAGTCGGGTGACGGCGTGAAGTTGCGCGACGTGACGGGCCGCGAGTTTTACGACGGCGTTTCGTCGATCTGGCTGAACGTGCACGGGCACAACGTGCCGGAGTTGAATGACGCGATCACGGCGCAACTGGGCAAGATCGCGCACTCGACGATTCTCGGCATGGCGAACGTCCCGGCGATCTTGGTCGCGGAGAGAATCGCCAACTTGACACCGCCCGGTTTGGAAAAAGTCTTCTATTCCGACTCCGGCGCCACGTCGGTGGAGATCGCCATCAAGATGGCGTTCCAATATTGGCAGCATCGGGGCCGGCCGGAGAAGCAGGCGTTCGTCACGATGAACAACGCGTACCACGGAGACACGATCGGCGCCGTTTCCGTCGGGGCGATCGACCTCTACCACAAAGCGTACTCGAAACTGTTGTTCCAGTCCTACCGCGTGGAGTATCCGTACTGCTACCGCTGCCCGCTGGGAGAAGAGCTGTCGACTTGCGCGTTCGCCTGCCTGCAGCAAGTGGAACAATTATTGGAAGAGAAAAGTTCCGAGATCGCCGGGTTCATCATTGAACCGATCGTCCAAGGAGCGTCCGGCATCATCACGATGCCGCACGGGTTTCTCGCCCGCCTGCGCGAGTTGTGTACGAAGCATGACGTGCTGATGATCTGCGACGAAGTTGCCACGGGGTTCGGCCGCACGGGCAAGATGTTCGCCTGCGAGTACGACGGCGTGTCGCCCGACATCATGTGCATGGGCAAAGGCTTGACCGGCGGCTATCTGCCGGTGGCGGCGACGGTGACGACCGATGAGGTGTACGACGCGTTTCTCGGGAGTTACGAGAGCGCGAAGACGTTTTTCCACGGGCATTCGTTTGCCGGGAACCAGTTGGGGTGTGCGGCGGCGCTGGCGAACTTTGAGCTTTTTGAAAAAAACGACTTGGTGCGCAACGTGGCTTTGAAATCGGAGCATGCGGCGGCCAAGTTGGAGAAGTTCCGCGAGTTGAAGCATGTCGGGGATATTCGCCAGCGCGGGTTGATGATCGGAATTGAGTTGGTGCGGGACCGCGAGACGAAGGAAGAGTATGAGTTCGGGGATAAGATCGGGCTGATCGTCTCCCGCCGCGCCTGCGAGTTGGGCATGATCATCCGTCCGCTCGGCAACGTGGTGGTGTTCATGCCGCCGCTGGCTTCGACGGTGGAAGAGTTGGACGCGATGATCGACATCCTGTAT
Organism: Tumebacillus flagellatus; assembly: GCF_000714935.1. Lineage (GTDB taxonomy): Bacteria > Bacillota > Bacilli > Tumebacillales > Tumebacillaceae > Tumebacillus > Tumebacillus flagellatus. The sequence goes on along the minus strand of NZ_JMIR01000015.1, from coordinate 84,889 downwards.
GAAGCGATTGCGGACATCACGGAGCGCGGCGTGCGCGTGCGTTCGGAGAAGTTGCCGTATGGACTTTAAGCGCGAGTTGGAGGGCATTCGCGAGGCGGGGCTGTATCGGAGTTTGCGGCGGATGGAAAGCGCGTCGTCGCGGACGGTGCGGGTGGAAGGGCGCGAGATGCTGATGTGCGCGTCGAACAATTATCTGGGCTTGGCGGATCATCCGCTGTTGCAGGAGACGGCGATGGAAGCGATCCGCCGCTTCGGCACGGGGTCGGGCGGGTCGCGGTTGACGACGGGCAACACGGCGTTGCACGAGAGTCTGGAGCGCGAGTTGGCGGCGTTTAAAGGCACGGAGGCGGCGGTGCTGTTCAACACCGGGTACATGGCGAACGTCGCCGCGCTGACCGCGCTGGTCGGGGCGGGAGATTTGATTCTGAGCGACCGCCTCAACCACGCCAGCCTGATCGACGGCGCACGCCTCTCCCGTGCGGAGGTGCAGGTGTATGAGCATTGCGACCTCGATGATCTTGAAAAAAAAGTATCTTCGGCGCGTGAAGGGAGCATGTCCACACGTGAGGAGCTCACCGGAGCTACCGCCCTTGATGAAGGGGACTCTACGCGCGGTTCTCAGGGACGGTATCGCCGGATCTTGATCGTCACGGACGGTGTCTTCTCGATGGACGGAGACATCGCGCCGTTGCCTGACATCTGCGATCTTGCGGAGCGCTGGGGCGCGGACGTGATGGTCGACGATGCACACGCCACGGGCGTTTTGGGCGCCAAGGGCGCGGGCACGGCCGATCACTTCGGCTGTCAACATCGCGTGGCGGTGCAGATGGGCACGATGTCGAAAGCGCTGGGTGCCGAGGGCGGGTACATCGCGGGGAGTCGGGAGATGATCGAGTTTCTGATCAACCGGGCGCGACCGTTCATTTTTTCCACGGCGCAGAGTCCGGCTGTGATCGGCGCGGTCTTGGCGGCGTTGCAGATCGTGCAAAGCGAACCGGAGCGCCGCGAGAGCTTGTTGCGCCGGGCAACGCGTTTGCGAAACGAAATGCTGGCGGCGGGCTTTGACGTGTTGCCGGGCGAGACCCCGATTCTCGGCGTCGTGCTGGGCGAAGCAGACCGTGCGGTCGCGTTCGCCCGCGAACTGGAGGCCCAAGGCGTGTTCGCTCCCGCCATCCGCCCGCCCACCGTGCCAGCAGGCACGTCCCGTATTCGCCTGACGCTCACGGCGGCGCATACGGATGAAGACGTCGGCACCATCACAGATGCCTTCACGAACGCGCGCCAAGCGCTCTCCACACACGCGCTGTAGAAGCCCATGAGGGAAAGTTTCTTTTTTACCATCATCAAGAGGAGGCGAGAGACATGTCTCTGTTCATCACCGCCACCGACACGGGGGTCGGCAAAACGCTGATCACCGGCGGCATCGCGCATGCTTTGCGCGAGCGAGGTCTGGATGCGGGCTGCTGGAAGCCGATGCAGTCCGGCGAATTGGCGCACGACCCGGCGGGCGACGCGATGCGGCTGAAAACGCTCGGCCTGCTTCCCGACACCCCCGAGCAGATTTGCGGCTGGGCGTTCGCGGAACCGCTCGCTCCGCGCTTGGCGGCTGAGCGCGCGGGCGTGAATCTCTTCCGCCGCGACTTGCTTTCCAAGTTTGAGGAAATCAAACCGCTGCACGACCACTGGCTGATCGAAGGCGCGGGGGGAATCGCCGTCCCGCTCACGTCCGACACCCGCGTCGTCGACCTCGCCCGCGAACTGGGCGATCCCGTTCTGATCATCGCACGCGCCGGACTTGGCACCGTCAACCACACCGTGCTCACCGTCCGCTTCGCCGAACAGTGCGGCCTGCGCGTCGTCGGCGTGATTCTCTCCGGCGGCGGGCGACCGGATGCCGAAATGAGCGAGCCGTTCAACGCCGCGTACATCGAGGAATACGCAGGAGTCCCGATTCTCGGAGCCGTCCCGTGGCTCGGCGACGCGCCAACTCCCGAACTCATCCGCGAAACGGTCGAGCGCCGTGTCGACATCGACCGGCTGGCGCGGTTTCTCTTCGGCGGAGATTGATCGCCGACACACCATCATTCGTTCTAAATTGAGAGGAGTCCAAAAACCATGACCACAACCACCCAAATCAACTACCGCGAACTCGCGCATGGAGTGCTCGCAGGCCACCAACTCACCAAGGAAGAAGCGCTCGCGCTGCTGCAAGCGCCGGACGAAGACCTGCTCGACATCATGCACGCCGCTTACATCATCCGCAAGCACTACTACGGCAACAAAGTCAAATTGAACATGATCATCAACGCCAAGTCCGGCCTCTGCCCGGAAGACTGCGGCTACTGCTCGCAATCGATCGTCGCCAATACACCGGTGGAAAAATACGCGATGCTCAACAAAGAATCGATCCTCGCCGGCGCCCGAGAAGCGATTAACCGCAAAGCGGGCACGTACTGCATCGTCGCATCGGGCCGCCGCCCGTCCGACAACGAACTGGACGGCGTGATCGAAGCGATCAAAGAAATCCGCGAAACCACCCAACTGAAGATTTGCGCCTGCCTCGGCTTCCTCAGCGAAACGCACGCGGGCAAACTCGCCGACGCGGGCGTGCACCGCTACAACCACAACTTGAACACCGACCAATCGAACTATGAGAACATCTGCTCCACGCACACCTACGACGACCGCGTCGACACCGTGCAAAAAGTCAAAGCGTCCGGCATGTCGCCGTGCTCCGGCGTGATCATGGGCATGGGCGAATCGGAGCAAGAACTTGTCAACGTGGCGTTCTCCATCAAAGCGCTCGACGTCGACTCCATCCCGGTCAACTTCTTGAACTCGATCGACGGCACGCCGCTGGAGGGCGTCCAACACCTCAACCCGCGCAAATGCCTGAAAGCGGTCGCGATGTTCCGCTTCGTCAACCCGACCAAGGAGATCCGTCTCTCCGGCGGCCGCGAAATCAACTTGCGCTCTCTGCAATCGCTCGGCCTGTACGCGGCAAACTCGATCTTCGTCGGCGACTATCTGACCACGCAAGGGCAAGAACCGACGGCAGACTGGGGCATGATTTCCGACTTGGGCTTTGAAATCGAAGAATGCGCGTTGTAATCGACGGGTAACAGACTTGCATCTGCCCTTCGTATAGTCTAGTCTAAGAGTGTTACCATATCTTCGGAGGAAGAAAGGAGAGTGCACATGGAAGCTAAAGCGATTAAAACGGTCTTGGGGCTGGTCACCAACCTGATGTTCTCGACGAGAATCGGTGAAGTGGCAAGCACGATGGGCGGGCTTGTGACTCTTGTGTCGTCGAATGAGGAACTGGAGGAGAAGCTGGACATTCACCCGTCGTTGATCATCTTGGATCTGACGGCTGTGCAACCGGGTTGGAAAGAAGCGGTCGCCAAAGCGAAAGCAGCCGGAATTCCTGTGCTCGCTTACGGACCTCACGTGGATGTGGAGGCTCACGAAGCGGCAACGGAAGCCGGATGCGACGAGGTGTTTGCCAACTCGAAGTTCCGGGTCGACCTCCCGAACATCTTGAAAAAATACCTCGCCTAACCCGCGACATCAAAAACCGACCCCTTCAAGCGAAGGGCGTCGGTTTTTTCGCATCGGACATGCGTTTGATTCAATTACTGCTGCGGATGGCAGACTTCGGTGCAGATCATCTCGCCCGCCCCGCTGTTGACGATGCGGCAGGAAACGCCCGTCGGGACGTACATGATCGAGCCGGGTGCCACATCGACCACTTCTTCGGTGCCGTTGTTGAGGTGGAACTGGCCGGAGCCGGAGAGACAGACATACACTTGATCGCCCGGACGGGTGCCTTGGTAGTTCATGGCTTGTCCCGGACGGAAGTAGTATGTGTTGGTGGTCAAGTCGGCTCCGGTGAAATTGTTCACTTTGCCGACTCCTTGCTCTTCAAATGCAGGGTTGTTGAATACAGTTTCCGCGCGGTTCATAACGGTCCATCCTCCTTCAAAAAAAGCCTGTGACGGTAGTGTTTGCAGAAGTGACGGGCATTATGAACCGTTTTGTCGTTCATGATGCTCTGCTCCTTTTTCGTTTTGTGTCTGCAAAATTCCCTGTAGAATCACCTGAAGTCCCCAGCGAAAACGATCCTGTGTCGACGTGTCTCCGGAGAACAGGGTTTCTCCCAGCGCCGTAATCTGCGGATATCGGGCGGGATCGGCGGACTGGTAAGAGGCTTTGATGGAGGCCAACTGGTCGGTGCCTTGTTTTTTCCAAGAGACATGTTCAAAGGCAACAGAGGAGACGTAGAACAGAATCAAGTCCACTCCCCAGGCCGCAGCCGTCGTGCGGATGCCTCCCTCCGCCAAGGCGGAGAGAATCGTCTCGGTCAACCGAAGCGAGTGTTCTCCCATCGGGAGAGTGGTGAGAGCTAACTCCGCGAGGCCGGGATGCTCAAACAACAAGTGCAGATACGCGGTCAATACGTCAAACAACCGCTCCTGCCAAGGTACTCCTGCGCCATCGGGATAGCGCAATTCACCCATCCCGTGATCGAGCACGAACGCGCTTAATTCTTGCAGATTTTTGACGTAGACGTACAGGGAGGAAGGCCCCGTATCCAGCGCTTTGGCCACTTTGCGCATACTCATTCCCGACATGCCTTCGTCCTTGAGTAAGCGGTAGGCAGTTTGTACGATCAACTCATGACTGAGCGGCTCCTTCGCCGGTCGTGATCGGCGACTTACAACGGTACGGTTGGTATTCATCATACTTCCTTATAACACGTCGGCCGGACCTTCGACAATCGGCGGCGTTTCTTCAAATTGAGACATCATCTCGCTGAGTTTTGCGGCGGCATTGTCGGAGAAGCACAGTCTGAGGCTCTCATCTGACTGACGGGCTTTCTCGGACGAGTATGCGTACATGTTCTGCTCATAAGAAGCGACTGCCTCGGCGATCGTTTTCTGTTCGTGGATCGCATTCGCCAGCTCCGCCGCATCGAGCAGGGCGAGGTTCACGCCTTCGCCCGCAAACGGCGACATGAGGTGAGCCGCGTCTCCGATCAGCGTCACGCCCGGACGGCGTTCCCACGTATAGCCGATCGGAAGCATGTAGATTCGTCGCGGCAAAATCGTGTCTTCCGCACAGCGGATGTAGTTTTTCACTCGTTCGTCCCAGTCGTGGAACAAGTCCAACAGACGGCGTTTGGCTTCGGTCGGTTGATCAAATGGGATGCCGCAAGTCTCCAGCCAATCTTGCTGTACCTGCAAGCTGACATAGACCCGAATGCGTCCGTCTCCGTTGAGTTGTCCGATGATGCATTTGTGATCTCCCATGGCGAACATCTTTCCGCGCTTGTTGAATTCCGCGAGATCGGGATGCGTTTTAGCCGCCTCTGGAATGTGCAGCTCCACCATCGTAACTCCACTGTATTCGACTTCGGTGTCGGAGAGCAAGGCGCGAACACGGGAGAACGCGCCGTCTGCTCCCACCAGTAAATCGACTTCCTCGACAGCCCCGTTGGCAAACCTCAATTGCGTCGACCCGTTGTCGAGCGGCACCGCTTCTTCCAGTTGATGTCCGTACCGAATGCAAGAGGTGTCGAGGGACTCGAGGATCAACTTGCTCAGGATGCCGCGGTCGATTTCCGGGCGGTCCCCAGGGTTTTCGTCGTCAGCGGTCTCGTCAATGTAAAAGGTTCCGCTATTGTCCAAGACACGGAAATCTTGATCCCCATAACGGGCAAGTTCCGAAAACTTCTCGTACAATCCTGCATCTCGGAGGGCTTTCTGCCCGGATTCTTCGTGAATGTCCAACGATCCCCCGCTCTCAGCGTTCAGGTCATGGGGCGCCCGTTCGTACACGACAGGTTGAAGCCCGCGGCGTTGCAAAAGCAAAGCCAACATCAGCCCGCCGGGACCTGCGCCGATGATGGCAATGCGTTTCTGTTTCGATAAGGTCGACATGTGATACACTCCCTTCCAGATTGACGAACGGTGTTCGTTCATGTGACTGTTATACCACGAACGAACGGTGTTCGTAAAGAACGATGTTCGTTTGGCTCGGCAAACAAAGTGTGTTATTTTTGAGTCGTGAGGAGGCATTTCATGATTCCTGACTCTTTGGCTCCAGATTTGCAAATCTTATTTATCGGCTACAACCCTTCGCTTCGCTCAGGCGAAGTCGGGCATAATTACGCAGGCAAGAACAACCGCTTTTGGAAGCTGCTCCACGAAGCGGGGCTGACCGAGCGGCGCATGAGCCCGACGGAAGACCATGATCTGCTCTCCGTCGGATACGGCTTCACCAACATCGTCGCCCGCCCGACGCGCCGCGCCGACGAGATCACCAAGGACGAGTACGCCGAAGGACGGAAGTTGCTGGCGGAAAAACTGCGGACATACCGCCCGAAGATCGCCTGCTTCGTCGGCAAGGGCGTCTACGAACAATACGCGTTGCGGAAAAACATCCTCTGGGGCGTGCAACCTCAGTCCACCGTCGACGGCGTGCTCGATTTCGTCGCGCCCTCTTCCAGCGGACTCGTCCGCATGCCGTACCCGGAACTTCTGGCGATCTACCAAGAACTCAAAAAACTGATAGAATGAAGAGAAAATGTAACACACAAAGGAGATGAACTCCGTGGTTCTGCTCACCACCTGTCCCGTCAGCGACCGCCACTTGGCGGCGATTCGGGAAATCGCCCCCGACCTCGACGTTCGCGTTTTCCAAAACATCGAAGCAGCGTTCCAAGACTTGCCGGACGCTGAGATTCTGATTACATACGGTGAAGACCTCACCCCGGAGCACATCAAGCGCTGCACGAACCTCAAATGGATCATGGTGATCTCCGCCGGCCTTGAACTGATGCCGTTCCCGGAGATCGACGAGCAGAACATCCTCGTCACCAACGCCAAGGGCATCCACAAAGGCCCGATGTCCGAATACACGCTCGGGATGATCTTGATGTTCTCCCGCCGCTTCGTCACCCTCTATCAAAACCAAACGAAACAGCTCTGGGACCGCACGATCCGCATCGACGAACTGGCGGGCCAGACGCTTGGCATCATCGGCGCGGGAGCGATCGGCTCCGAGATCGCCCGCAAAGCCAAAGCGTTCGACATGCACGTCCTCGGCATGACGGCGAGCAAGCGGGAAGTGGAGGGCGTCGACGAGATGTTTGACGCCGACGGCCTCGACGAAGTGTTGAAGCGCAGTGACTACGTCGTCGTCATCGTTCCGCTTACCGAACAAACCAAGGGCATGATCGGCGCGCGCGAAATCGGGCTGATGAAGGAATCGGCCGTTCTGATCAACATCGCCCGCGGGCAAGTGGTCGACGAAGACGCGCTGCTGCAAGCGCTGCGTGAACAGAAAATCCGCGGGGCGGGCTTGGATGTTTTTGTCGAAGAACCGCTGCCGCAATCGCATCCGTTCTGGGGTTTGGACAACGTCGTGGTCACGCCGCACTTGTCTTCCCGCTCGCCGAAGTACATGGAGCGGGCGCAAGAGATCTTCCAGCACAACTTGCGCGTCTTCACCACTGGCGCCGGCGAGATGATCAACGTCATCGACACGAAGAAAGGCTATTGAGCCGAGGCAAGCAGATCCAGCACACCGAAGGAGTGACACCATGAAGTTTACCGGCTTTGAACCTCAAGACTTTGACCTGTTCGCCATCGAGGGGTTGGAGCCGCGCATGGAGGCGTTGATTGCCCATTTGCGCGTCAAACTGACCCAACTGGGCGAAGACTTTGTCCCGATTCTGTCGGAGTTGACCGGCGACGAGATGTTCGCTCATGTCGCCAAGCACGCCCGCCGCACCACCAACCCGCCGCACGACTCCTGGGTGGCGTGGAGCAAGAACAAAAAAGGGTATAAGATGTACCCGCACTTTCAGATCGGCGCGTGGCAAACGCACGCGTTCGTCCAGTTCGGCCTCATCTACGAATCTCCCATGAAGGGCGTGTTCGCCGAGCAGATGATCGAGAATTTGGACGAGATCAAAAAACAGATTCCGAACCATTATCTCTGGTACCCGGACCACATGAACCCAAGCGGGATGGTCATGTCGGAAATGGAGCAGGAGGATTATGAGCGCATCGCCCGTCGACTGGCGAATCAGAAGAACGGCGAAGTGATGATCGGCATCAAAATCCCCCGCGACGAAGCGATTCAACTGTCGCCGGAAGCGTTCACGGCGAAGGCGACGGAGACGTTCCGGACGCTGGCTCCGCTGTATCAGTTGGCGTTTTCCACCGTGCAAGCCTAAAGCAAGTTGAGGAATTTCGAGACACCGTCCAAGTGCGTGACGGTGTCTTTTTTGTCGGATGATTTGTCGAATGTAAGCGAAACCTAAGAACCTTCGTCGTATAAATTAATAGTTTTAGAATATCTATTGAAGTCTACGTGACGTCGTCCTATAGTAAGAGTCACAGAACCACTTTGAGAAGAGGAGGAGGAAACAGCGTGGAGTCAACCGTACCTGTTCGGACGATTGAAGAGTTGCACCAAGAACTGCAGAAGCTGGAGCCATTGGTGGAGTCTCAACCGGAAGAAGCTCTCGAAATGATCGGCGACGTGATCGCCGATTGGGAGAAGCTCGTACGGCAGACCAACGACTTCCCTCTAGGTCTTCGCATCGCCGAGCTGTTGGAGAAAGTCCAACATTTCTGGCTCGCACTCTCTTGGTATCACTGGTGGTTGGAAGCGCAAGACGGCACCGCCGATTCTGTCACCCAACTGCGCGTGATGCGCTCCAAAGGCCGAGTGTACATCCGGCTTGGCATGTACCAAGACGCGCTGCAAATTCTCCAAGAGGTCGAAGGGATGATCCCGACCACTCCCGGTTCGCTTGATCTGCCGGTGCTCTGGCAAAACCTCTCGATGGTGCAAAACCAACTGGGGCACTACGAATCGGCGCTTCAGTACGCGGTGGAAGCTCTCAAACAGTTCCATAGCTTAGGAGAGACACACCGGGCGAGCATCGTCGAGTTCATGATCGGCACCAACCTCAAATCGCTCAAGCGGTTCGAAGAATCATTCAGGTATCTCACGAGTTCGCGTGACGGGCTGGAGCAGCACAGAGATTATTTCCACCTCGCGCGCGCTTGGCACAATTATGCGGAATTGATGAGGGATTGGGGACGAACGGAAGAAGCGGTCGCCGCATGGCGAATGTCGCTGGAAATCAAAAAACGGACCCAAGATCACGCTGGACAGGTCAACACGCTGCTCTCCATCGCCGAATACTTTATCAGTCGGTCGGATTGGCATGCTGCCCTGCGCTACGTCACCCAAGCGTTTCCTTTGTGCCACCAACACAGACTCTACGACCAAGAAGTGACTTCCTTAGATTGTTGGGCCACGATTCTGTTTGCGCTCGGGAGGACTTCCGAGCTGGAAGTGGTGGCAACTCGTGCTGCACACCTGCGAGAAAGTGTGACCGTCAAACATCAAGTGATCATGCTGATACACAAAGTGTCCGAGTACTTTCGACAGGTCGGTCGTGATGATCTGGCCGGGCAGTATGGCAGCAAAGCAGTCCAAAACCAAAGTTGAGGGAGGAATTTCCGATGAAACTGAAAGTTTGGATGGGGATCGCAGTGTTGAGCAGTCTTCTGATCGCAGCAGCAGGCGCTGTTTTGGTGGCAGCGGATGACCATCCGCTTCCGATGTCTAGTACCAACCAAGTCGCGGCGGATGATCCGCCGCTTCCGATGGCACCCAAAGCGGGTTAATAAAAAAACAAAGCAGAAGGTCCAGACCTTCTGCTTTTTACTGTCATCACATATCATGTAAGGCGATGTCATTTTTCTAGAGCCGCAACGGTTCGGTGGACAGGAGGAGTTGATCAGCCGTATGATTCCCCAATTTTTGACGAAGACCCGAAGACAAGAGGATGGACAAGACCAAGGCGGGCTCGCGGCTGTCGATGTTGATGGCGCTGTGGACCACTTGGCCTTGGATGATGAGGCTTTGTCCGCTGCGGTACACCTTCCGCTCCGCTCCGACGGACACTTCGACTTGCCCTTGCAAAAGCACGCTGATTTCGCGCCCGCTGTGGGTGTGCGCCGAAATTTGCGTGCCGGGCTGCATTTGTAACAAGAACACTTCCGCCGTCTCGGATTCCGCAAGAAAATCAATCTCAATCCCGTGCTTTTTCAATACTTCGACAATGTTCGACGCAGAATTCGACTGCGAGGGCTCTTCGGGAGAGCCTGATTTGTTGAAGAGCACCGTAAATCGGTACAAGAGGAAGAAGATCAACCAGTCGGCGATATAGGAACAAGCGATGCTCCACCAATCTTTGTGGACCATCCATCCTTGGAAGACGAACAGCGTCTCCAAGAGGATGACGGCAAGCGTCCAAGTCATAAAGTAACGGACTTGGCGGTTTGGAGACGGCATGTATTGCAAGAACAAGTAGGCGGTCACCGGGTACACGCCGAAATCGTCGATGAGACGGATCGCCAAATACGGCATCCACCCGGTCGTATCGTGATACGTCCACAACGGATAATGGTCGGTGACCGAATCGCTCGTCAAGCTCATCACCATGGAGAGGAGTACGGCAGGCAGCAGTCTTCTCCATTGACGAAGATCTCCAAACTTCCAAAACGCCGCCCAAGATACCAAAAACAAAATCAGAAACGGCATATCGGAAACCCCTTCCTCAATTAACATCCTAAGTGGCGGTGAAGAACACTGTTATCATTGCCGAAATCGAGTCGGATATTGCATTCGCGTACAGACGATAATAGGAACGAGGAGGTGTTCCGCAATGTTAGATCATAATCGACACGAGGAACCGTCGATCGCACCCGGTCTGGAAGACGATGAACTGCAGCGGGAAGCGACGCAAGAAGAGAAAGCGCAAGGCGATACGACGATGGTGACCACGTTGTCTCTAGATGAAAACGACAACGGGTCGCGCAATTCATCGGAGTCCTAAAACCGCGCAGGTGCGCGGCTTTTTTTGTTATGGTAAGATAGAGGGTACAAATTTCTAGCAGTTGATTTAACGGAGCGGGGAGTGGGGAAGCGTCGTGAAGGTCCACTTTTTCCATACAAACGATGTGCACAGTCACTTTGAAGAATATCTGCAAGTCGCCACCCAACTGCGCCGCCACCGGGCAGACGTTGCGGCGCAAGAGGAGATCGCTTTCACGTTCGACATCGGCGACCACGCCGACCGCAAACGCATGGAGACGGAAGGGACGCTCGGCCGCACCAACGCCGCGCTGCTGCGGGCGGTGGGTTATGACGCCTGGGTGTTTGGCAACAACGAAGGTTTGATCTTGCCGAAAACCTCGTGGCCGGACTTGGTGCGTGAATCGGGCGCGCCGGTGCTGGCTGCGAATTTGTTTGATGAAGAAACGCGCGAGGCGTATCCGTTTTTTGATCCGTATCTGGTGTTTGAGCGCGGCGGATTGCGGGTAGCGGTGTTTGGCGTCACGGTTGCGTTTTCTGATTTTTACAACATGCACGGAGTGTTTGCCGAACATCCGCGCGCGACGTTTGAACGCTTGCTGCCGGAGATTCAAGCACAGGGCGCCGATCTGATCGTGTTGCTTTCTCATCTCGGTTTGGGCGCCGACCGCCAAATCGCCGAGGAAGTGCCGGGCATCGATTTGATCCTCGGCGGGCACACGCACCAAGTGACACCGGAGCCGGAATTGGTCGGCAACACGTGGATTTGTCAAGCGGGCTGTTACGGCGCGTTCTACGGCCATGTGGAGATCGAATGGGACGAAGGGACGCGCACGCTGCAAAACGTCAGCGGCGGGGCGATTCCCCGCGACCGCGAGCTGATTCCGGACGAGGACTTGACCGGCTTGCTGAGCGAGTGGCAAGAGCGGGCGGCGGAGGAATTGAGCCAAGTCGTCGTGGAGTTGCCGGAGGAGATCGGGCACCGCTTGCTGGGGAACTCGCCGCTGGCGCATCTGTTGACCGACGGAATGCGCGCGTTGTCGGGGGCGGATGTCGCGTTGCTCAACGGCGGGATGTTCAACCACGGACTGTTGCCGGGGCCGTTTACGCAGCAGGATCTGCTGACATGCTTTCCTTCGCCGTCGCTCACGTGCATCGTGGAGATCACGGGAGCGCAGTTGCTGTCGGTTCTGCGCAAATCGCTGTTGCCGGGCTACTTCGAGCAAGTCGGCAAGGGCTATGGATTCCGCGGGCACTACATCGGCGGCTTGCAGGTGTCGGGCTTGCGGATTCGCGCCGTGGAAGTCGGAGCGTATCAATTTGAGTTGCACGCCGAGCACGACGGGGTATCGATTGAAGCGGACGCGTGGTACAGCGTTGCGATCTGCGATTATCTGTACTTCTCGCCTGTGTTTGAAGAGTTTAAGCAAGGGCGTTCGGCACGCTTTCAGTTGCCGTTTTTGCGCGAGTTGTTGGCGCAGGAATTGGTGCGGCGCAGAGATCGGGAGTATGTCGAGGACCGCTGGTTTTTTGAAGAGGTGGGCGCATGACGGAAGAGAAGAAACGCCCGGCTCTGCCGCGCGTGCCGACGCGCAAGATTCTCGATACGCTGCGCGAATGCTATCCGGACGCGCATTGCGAGTTGGATTTTCGCAATCCGTTTGAGCTGCTTGTCGCGACGATTCTCTCGGCGCAGGCGACCGATAAGAAAGTCAACCAGATCACGGGTCCGCTGTTTGCGAAGTATCCCGGACCGGAGGAACTCGGCAGCCTCACGCAAGCGCAATTGGAGCAAGAGATTCGTGAAATCGGTCTCTATAAGAACAAAGCCAAAAACATCTTGGAAACCTGCCGCCTGCTGATGGATCGCCACGGAGGGGACGTGCCGGATCGAATGGAGGATTTGGTGCAATTGCCGGGTGTCGGGCGCAAGACGGCGAACGTCGTGCTCTCCAACGCGTTCGGCGTGCCGGCGATGGCGGTCGATACGCATGTGCTTCGCGTCTCCAACCGCATCGGACTGGCCGCCGGAGACGATCCGTTGGTCGTCGAACAGCAATTGACGAAGCGCATTCCGAAACGCGAGTGGTCGGATGCGCATCATTGGTTGATCTGGCATGGACGCCGCGTGTGCGACGCCCGCAATCCCAAGTGCGGAACGTGTGCGTTGACGGAGTTTTGCCGACACTATCGAGGGTTGGGGCGCGCGGGGACGAGAAAAAAGACCGGCGTCTGAATAGACCCGGTCTTTTTTCGTATACATAGTGGAGGGGGAGTTGTCTCCCCCGTTCAGCGGCGGGCGGTTTTCTTGACCGGCACTTCGCCGTTCTGGACAGCGAAGAGGTTCTCTTCGTCGTCCATTTCGATGCGGATCGGAGTGTTGCAGTACATGCACCCGTCCTCCATCCCCATCACTTTCGTCATGCGATGGCAGTTCGGGCACTCCAGCGTCGGGATCTTCATCGACATGGCGCCGACGCGGAAGTAGATGAACACGCTCACCAAGATCATGATCGTCCCGATCACCAGCGCGAAGGGGAGGATCGCAGCGGAGAACACGCCTAAGTACATGATGAAAAATGCCGCAAAGATAAGCGCGAGCGCTACGGTGCGCAAACGGTTCAGTCTCAACGTGAACCATCCTTTCTATTCGAACGATTCTCTACACATGCTACCCGATTCTCTCCCGATTGTCCAATAGGAGAGACTTTTCAGACAGGGGAAAGGAGGCGGTTCCCATCGCGTTGCGAGTAAGTGAAGCACTACGTACAAATCCTTGGCGGACGGCGTTTTGGGTGCTGACGGCGCTGGTGCTGGCGGTGCTCGCCGCCGCGATGTACTTCTGGTTTTCGATTACGTCTCCGGGAGTTTCGGAGTCGAAAGGGCTCACAAACGGTCCGCCGCCCGCCGGCGGCATTCCGATTCAAGCGACGGTGCCGCTGGCGTCGATCAACCAATTTGTCGACCGCCAGCTGCAACAGAAAGAAACGCCGCTCCAAGGGGTGCAGCTCGGGTTTGATCAGAAGTTGCTGCGCGTGGATTCGAAGCTGACGTTTTTCGGCCGCGTGATGGACATACGCATCTGGATGAAGCCGGAAGTGCAACCGAACGGCGACGTGCGCTTGGTGGCGGAAGAGTCGAAGATCGGTGATTGGTCGATTCCGCTCAAGACGCTGTTCGGCGTGCTGGAAGGCATGCCGTGGCCGCAGTGGGTGCACATCCAGCCGGAGCAGCATCTGCTGGACGTCAAGCTTTCGGAGAAGAGCGGCGGCGGACCTGTCTATCGGGTGAAGAACATCGACACGTCGGGCGGCAAGATTCAGATGGAAATTCTGCTCGACTGAGGTGCGAACAAACACGAACAAATGCGAACAAACGTTCTTGCGTAATGCGAACATATGTGCTATTCTTGGGGTACCGAAACTCCAAGACATACAGACGTCATGTCAGTCACCAGGGGATCGGTGGAGCGGCATGGCGTCTTTTTTTGATCCATTCTTATGTAAGAGACAGTCAAGGGACAAAGGGAGGCAATTGTTTTGATCGTAAGACCACGCGTAGTACTCGACCCCGGTCATGGCGGCTGGGAGAACGGGTTTGGCTCGGGAGCCATTGTAGAGAAGGACGTCAACCTCGCTGTCTGTTTGCAAGTGCGGGACTTGCTGGAGGCGGAAGGCGTGCGGGCGCTGATGACCCGCGAGGAGGACGTGGAGATGTCGGCGTTGCGCCGAATCGAATTTGCCAACGCGCAGCAAGCGGATCTGTTCGTGTCTTGGCATTGTGATTATCTGGAAGACCCCACCGTGCGCGGGCTTTCCCTGTGGGTGGAGAGCCGTTGCACCGATCCGTGGCAGATGATGATCTTTGAGCAGTTGGGCGAACGCATCTCGGGCGTGACCAACCAAATCTCGTTGGGCGTGTTCCAGATGCGGGATAAAGTGTTGAACGCGGTGGAGGCACCGTCCGTGTTGATCAAGGGCGGGTTTCTCTCGCATCCGGAGGAATTGGCCGATTGTGTGAATCCGCAGTTTCAGAAATTGCAAGCGCAAGGAGCCGCTGAAGGCATCCTCTATGTGTTGAAACAGATGCTGCCGTTGCAGCCGAGATAATTTTTTTCTAACTACGTGGGCAATCTTGTCCCTGAAACGAGTACGTTTGTGCACGGAAGTAAGTGAGTGGGTGATGGAAAGTCAGAAGAATTGAAGTCAGAACAATTGAAGGAGGAAGTTTGAACATGGCATTGTTGGTGCTGGACCCGGGTCATGGCGGGCGCGATTCTGGCGCTCTTGGTCAGAATCTTCGGGAAAGTGATGTGAATTTGCGCGTCTCGCTGTTGTTGCGCGATGCGCTGGTGCGCTCGGGCGTGCGGGTGTTGATGACCCGCGAAACCGATACGGAGCGCGTGCCGGATGTCGCGGTCGGCGTGGATTTGAAAGCGCGGGCGATGCTGGCGAACACGTATGCGGCCGATCTGTTCGTGTCGTGGCACTATGACGCGGGGAGCAACCCTGATGTGTTCGGGGTGGCGGCGTGGATTCACCCGTCGCAGAAGGACAAGCCCTGCTATCACAAGGCCGAGTTGATCGCGCAAAGCATCGCGGCAAGCAGCGGGCAGAAGAACCGCGGCGTGTACTTCGGGGATTTTCAAGTCCTGCGGGACACGATGATGGACGCGGTGTTGATCGAGGGCGGGTTTATCACGTGTCCGGCGGAAGAAGAGAAACTGGCGAGTGAAGCGTTTCTGCGCCTGCAAGCCGAGGGCGCGGCGAAAGCGCTGTGCCGGATTCTCGGTGCGGTGTATGTCGAGCCGAAAGTTGCGGGTTCTGCGGAACCGGCAACTGCGTTGGAGCCGGAAACGGTGCACGTGTTGCTCGACGGGAAGCCGTTGCATGAATTGGGGCGCTTGATCGACGGCCGGACGTACGTGCCGGTGCGGGAGATCGCCGAACTGCTCGGCTGTTCGGTGCAATGGGACGGCTCGACGCAGACGGTCAACGTGACGAAGGTGGGGTGAGGAGAGGATGGATTTGCAGTTGAACACCGTGGTGCATGATGCGCTGTTGCTGCTGTTGCAGATTGCGGTGTTTGTGGCGATTGGGTTGTTGCAGAAGTGGAAGGCGCAAGCGGTGGAGTATTACACGAAGCACAGCACGACGCAACAGCGGGAATGGTTGCGGATGGTGGGGAACGAAGCGTTCCACTATGCCGAGCGCGTGTTTGCGACGTTTGACGGGCCGGGGAAACTTAATGAGGCGGTCAAGTACGTCCTCGACCGTGCGGATTTCCACGGCATCCACGTCACGTACCCCGAAGTTCGCGCCGTGATCGAGAAGGCTTGGTCGGAGTTCCAAGTGCAACAACAGCCCGGCGGCACCGAACAAGTCGCGTAAGTTTATGTAAGGAGCGAGCCTTTCCCTGCGGGTTTGCTCGATGTGAAAGCCAGTGAGCCTCTCCCTGGGGGCTTGTTGGAGGTGAAGTCTCGCGAGCCCTTTCCTGAGGGTTTGCGGATGTGTGAGTGTACTTTGGTTTTTGGACGAATGCATGGAGAAGCGGCACGCCCGGAGGAGGGGTGCCGCTCTTTTTTATGGGTATCGGGGTTGGGAGGGGGAGATGCGGGCGTTGTTTTGCAGCTGTTGGTTTTGTTGCTCGGGCGTGCTCGTGCCAAATGATTGCCGGATGAATTGGTTAAACTCTTGCAGGTGCGCCTTCATGTTGCCGCCACGCGAGATGTAGTGTTTGTACCCGCTCAATTTTTGCACGTGATCCACATTGCCTGTGAGGTAGACATTGCGTACGCCCTTGACGTTGGCACGCACGATGGCATCGACTTTTTTCTTCGTCGCGTCGTCGATATTGCCGCTCATCGTGCTGTACGGCCCGTCATGCGTATGCGCCGGGTCGAGACCCTCCGCCTGCATCTGCTGCACCGTCATCCCGGCTGCCGATTTCGGGTTTTGCTGTGTCCCGTACGGCATGTCGTTCCAGTTATCCCCCGATTTCATCGCCGCGTCCATCTGATGCTCTTTGCCGATGTTGATCATCCCGACATACGCGTTGCCGCCCTGCACCAACACCGTCGAGTTGCGGACGCCGTTGATCGTATCGAGTTTGCGCCCGATGTCCTGGCGCACTTGCACCCCGGCGCTCTGCACGTTCGTGCGCGAGGCATCCCGTGCACTCGGTTGGTCGAGGTTGTTCACACGAGCCCCAAGGTTTGCGTGGTTGCCGCATCCGGTCAACCCGACCGCCAACGTCAACGCCGTCAGCGCCATGCCGGTCTTGCGTAGGAGTGCCATCGTTCTCCCTCCTTTTGAAAGTAGAGTGGCTCGGGGATAGTGTGTCCGAAATTCCCTTGTGTAACAGCCGATCCTGTGATATCCTCGTCTTAGATTGTTAGAGAATTGTCTAAATCTCGAAGGGTGAGGTTGCCAATGAATTCTCCCTATATCGAAGTCTCAGGAGTCTCCAAGCGTTTCGGCACACAGCAAGTGCTGGACGATATGAATTTCACCGTGCGCCGAGGCGAGATCGTCGGCTTGCTCGGGCCGAACGGCTCCGGCAAGACCACGATGATCCGCTTGCTCAACGGCGTGATTTTGCCCGACGCGGGCAGCATTTCCGTCGGCGGGCACAACCCCGCCGTCGAGGGCGACCCGATCCGCCGCAAGAGCGGGATCTTGACCGAAGGGGCGGGCATGTACCACGAATTGACCGGCTTGCAGAACTTGGAGTTTTTCGCCAAGCTCTACGGCGTGCGCGACCAGAAGCGCCTCTACGAACTGCTGGAGCAGTTCGACCTCACCGCGCACATGCACAAACTGGCGGGCACGTACTCGACCGGGATGAAGAAACGCCTCGGTCTCGCCAAAGCGCTTCTGCACCGCCCGGAGCTGCTGTTCCTCGACGAGCCGACCAACGGTCTCGACCCGGAAGGCATCCAACTGGTCATGAAGTACATCCGCGAACTGAACCGTACGGAGGGCACGACGATCTTGCTGTGCTCGCATGTGCTGCATCAGATTCAAGAGGTGTGCCACGAGTTTATCTTCATGGAGTACGGCAAAGTGATCGAGCAGGGCACGAACCGCGAGATTGAAAGCAAGTATGTGACGGAGACGGTCTTGCGCGTCGAGACGGGGTTGCAGATCAATGCCGACCGCTTCGCCGGCGTATCGGTGCGCCGCGTCGGCGATGAAGTGTTGGAATTCCGCTTGCCGAACAAGGACGGAATCTCGCCGTTGCTCCAAGCGATTTTGCAAAAATCGTGGGTGCACGAAGCGGTGATCACCAACCGCGACTTGGAAGCGCTGTACTTCAAAGTGAGGGGGGAGCAGCATGAATAAGGCCGCGGTCTGGGCGATCGCCCGCAAAGACATGCGCTCGATGACGTCGAACAAGCAAGTTTGGATCTCGATGATCATCTTGCCGCTGATTTTCGGTTTGATTTTTCCTGTTGCCGCCGTGTTTCTCGGCAAGAGCATGGACATGACGACGGAGAAGAACTTGAAGTTCTACCATACGATCACGTCGAACATGCCCGATCAACTGCAAGCGCTCTTGAACGTCAACCCGAACATGCTGCCCAACGAGCAGATCGTGTATTTCATTCTAAACTTCATGTGCCCGTCGTTTTTCCTGATGATCCCGATGGTGACCACGTCGATGATCGCCGCCAACTCGATGGTCGGGGAGAAGGAGCGGCGGACGATGGAAAGCTTGCTGTTTGCCCCGATCTCGGTGTTGGATTTGTTTGTCGGCAAAGTGCTGTCGGCGTTTCTGCCCGCGCTGGCGGTGTCGTTCGGCGCGTTCTTCGGGTTTGCCGTGATCGTGGACGCTTTGACGTACAACACGTTCCACGCGCTGATCATCCCGAACGCCAACTGGCTGATGCTGATGTTCTGGGTGATTCCGACGATCACGCTGTGCGTGATTCTGTTCAACGTCTTGATCTCCGCCCGCGTGAAGACCTTCCAAGCCGCGCAGAACCTCTCCGGCGTGGTCGTGCTCCCCGTCGTCTTGCTCATCGTCTCCAACGCCAGCGGCCTGCTGCTGTTCGGCCCGCTCCCGATGTTGATTTTCGGCATCGTCGTGCTGCTGTTGAGCCTGTTCTTCCTCTCGCGCATCGCCAAGTGGAACCAACGGCACGTGCTGTTTGAAAAACAAATCCATTGATCGTTTGCTCAGATGCAAGCGCTAAGAACCAGATGAGAAATCGTCCGGTTCTTTTTTTGTTGACACAGAGGAAAAATCCGGAATATAATCTAAACAGTTGTTTTAAACATATGTTTTAAACGTTCGTTTCGAACGAGAGATCAAAGGGGGAACGGGAAATGATACGCACGTTGAAGCTTTTTTTGCAGCAGAAAACCACAATCGTCGGCATGGTGCTGCTGTTGTTTTTCCAGTTGACGTTTGGCATCGTTTGGATGAACGCGTATGACGGCGTCTCTGATCGCATCCACGACTTGAAGATCGGAGTGGTATCCGAAGACAAGCAAATCGGGCAAACGGTCGCCGAGCAGTTGGTGAAGAATCTGCCCTTCCAGATGCAAGCAGGCTCGTCTCTGACGGAAGCGCGGGAAAAACTGAACAGCCGCGACTGGAAAGCGGCGATCGTCATTCCGGCGGACTACACCGCCAAGGTGCAGGACGTCCAACAGCAAGCCATCCTCGACGTGCTGGTCAACGAATCGAATCCGCAGCTGGTGAAAAGCATCGGGCAACAGGTATTGAGCCTCGTGACGGCGAATGTGAATACAGAGAGCACGAAACAGGCAGTTGAAGGCGTTTTGAAAAATCTGCATGTCCCCGAGCCGCAAGCGACGGCGATGGCAGCCGGAGTATCGAGCCGTGTGAACGGTCAATACCAAGCGCTGAACCCGATTTCGAACTTCTCCTACCAGATGGTTCCGATGATGCTGGTGCTTGCGTCGTACGTCGGCGCCATGTTGATGTCGATGAACTTGAATGCATCGGCGACCGCGCTGCGGGAGCAGACGACGCCGTGGAAACGCTTTGCAGCCCGCCAACTGCTTAATCTTGCGGCGACGCTCGTGGTCACGACCAGTTCCGTGTTGACGTTGAAGGCGTTCGGCGTGATGCCGGTCGAAGGGTACGGGGAAGTGTTCGGCTTGCTCTTGCTCACGTTGCTTGCGTTCGTCTCCACGGCGCAGATGTTTTTGTTCCTGTTTGGAGAAGCGGGCATGATGTTGAATATCGTCGCGCTGTCGTTGCAGTTGGTGACGTCCGGCGTGATGACGCCGCGCGAATTGCTTTCGTCCGCGTTCCAGCAGATCGGGGATTGGTTCCCGGCGACGTACGCGTCGCTTGCGTACATGAACTCGCTGTTCGGCGGAAGCGGCACGGGTGACGCGGTGCAGAAGATCTTGGTGATCACGGTGGTCACGCTGCTTCTCTCGATGATCGGGGTGGCGGTTCACAGTGCGCTCGCCAAGCGCAAACACGTATCGGAGACAAAGGTTGTGGCATAGATGAATGAAGATGTAAAAGCCCGAATTCTAGCGGCGGCGAAAAAATTGTTTGCCGAAAAAGGATATTCGGCGACCAGCATTCGCCAAATTTGCGAAGAGGCAGGGGCCAATGTGGCCCTTGTCTCCTATCATTTTGGGGGCAAGGAGAAATTGCTCGACGCCGTGTTGCGGAATTTTTTCCCTGACGAGATGCGGTATGCGGTGATGGAGCGGTTGGAGAATCCGGTCGATCGGCTGAAATTTTTGATTCGGGAGTTTCTGATCGCGATGCGGACGGACCCGGAAGTCACGCGGATCCTCATGCTGGAGATCATGCTCGGCGCGGAACGGTTGAAAACGATTCTCCCCCACACGCTGTCGTTTTGGCAGCGGTTGCGCGAGGAGATTCGCGCCGCCACGGAGCAGGGGCTGTTTGACATCGACTCGCTCGATCATGCGCTGGTGCAGACGATGGCGGTGATGATCTACCCCTTGCACTCGTCCGGCTTCCAGCCGCTGATGGAGTCGTGGCCGCCCGATTTGGAAACGGAGATCGCCCAGCGCACCCGCTTTGTCTTGCGGGGATTGGGCGCGCGCACGGAGGATGCACAATGAGCGAAATCATGAGAGAAGTGACGATCTACACCGACGGAGCTTGCTCCGGCAACCCCGGCCCCGGCGGGTGGGGCGCGGTGCTGATGTACGGGGAGCACCTGAAGGAAATCTCCGGCGGCGAGAAGACCACCACGAACAACCAGATGGAGTTGCAAGCGGTGATCGAAGCGCTCAAACTGCTGAAGTACCCGTGCAAAGTCGACGTGTACAGCGACAGTGCGTATGTGATCAACTGCTTCAAGGGAAGATGGTATGTAAATTGGGAAAAAAACGGATGGGTCAACTCCAAAAAAGAACCGGTTTCCAACAAAGAACAATGGATGGAGCTCCTCAAACTCTTCCGCCAGCATAAAATCACGTGGCACAAAGTCAAAGGCCACGCCGGCAACAAGTGGAACGAACGCTGTGACGAACTGGCACGAGGAGCCGTCCCGCGCTAGCAGGAGGGGTGCGAGATGACACACTACGAAATCGACAACGCCGCCATCCAGCGCCTCGCCGAAGAACTCGGCATCGACGGCATCGGCGTGACGACCGCCGACCCGTTTCAAGAGACGATGGAGCACTTGCAGATGTACCGCGAACACGGACACGAGTCCGGCTTTGAGCATCCGGTGATCGAGGAGCGCATCGACCCGCGCCTGACCTGGCCGAACGCCAAGTCGATCATCGCGATTGCCCTCGCCTACCGCACCGAACAAACCCAAGGCGCGAAAAAACCGGAAGGGCTGCGCGGGCAGATGTCGGTCTACGCGTGGGGGATGGACTACCATCTGGTCTTAAAGCAAAAACTCGAACTCCTCGGAGCCCGCCTCCAAGAGCTCGTCGGCCGCCCGATTGAAATCTACAACACCGTCGACACCGGCCCGCTCGTCGACCGCGCCGTCGCCCAGCGCTGCGGGATCGGCTGGCTCGGCAAAAACTGCTCGATCATCACGGAGAAGCACGGATCGTGGGTATTTCTCGGGCAATTGGTTACCGACGTGAACATTGAACCCAATGTTCCGTCACCTCCTCCGCAGTGCGGCGACTGCCCCGACCTGTGTTTGAAAGCCTGCCCGACCAAAGCATTGGTCAACCCGTTCATGACCGACTCCAGCAAGTGCCTCTCTTACATCACGCAGATGAAAGGGTTGATCCCGGAGGAGTACCGCTCGAAACTGGGGCGGCGGTTGTGGGGCTGCGACACCTGCCAAGTGGTCTGCCCGAAAAACCGGGAAGCGGCGTTTGGCACGACGGTCGAGTTTGATCCCGAGCCGGAGTTTGCGTTCCCCGACCTGATGCATTTGCTCGACCTCTCCAACAAGCAGTTCCGCCGCGAGTACGGCAACTCGGCGGCGGCGTGGCGCGGGGCGAAGGTGATGCAACGAAACGCGATCATCGCGCTTGGCAACATGCGGGAGAAGCGAGCCCTCCCGCGCCTGCTCGAACTCTTGGCGAAGGACGAACGCCCGGAGATTCGCGGCACCATCGCATGGGCGCTGAAAAAAATCGACCCCGACGCCGCTCGTGACGCTGTCAGAAACGCCTACGAGCGCGAAGAGCACCCGGAAGCCAAGCAAGAGATGGCGTGGGCGGTCGAGTAGGAGGATGTCTACAATGAAACTGATTTCTGCCTGCCTCGTCGGGTGCCATTGCCGCTATGACGGCGGAAGCAACGCTGTCGACCCGTTTGTGAAGATGGTCGAGAACGGTGAGGCTGTTTTTGTCTGTCCGGAGCAGTTGGGCGGCTTGTCCACACCGCGTCCGCCCGCGCAAATCGTCGGCGGAACCGGCGAAGACGTGTTGGACGGCAACGCCAAAGTGCTCACCGAAAGCGGGGCGGACGTGACCGCAGAATTTGTGCGCGGGGCACAAGAAGCGCTGCGCATGGCGAAGCTCGTCGGCGCCAAGGAAGCGATTCTCAAAGAGCGCAGCCCGTCGTGCGGCTCCGCGCTGATCTACGACGGCACGTTCACCAAGGGCAAGCGCCCCGGCCACGGCGTCACCGCCGCGCTGCTTGAGCGCAACGGCATCAAAGTCTGCTCGGAAGAAACGTACGAACCACCGAAAGCAAAACCAGACGACAAGTAAAAGGAGACCTGCCCCATGTACCTCCCGTCCTTTGATCTGACCGACAAAACCGCGCTCGTCACAGGCGCCGGCCGCGGCATCGGCCGTGCGTTGGCGATCGGGCTGGCGGAAGCGGGTGCCAACGTCGCGATCGTTGCCCGCACACCATCCGACTTGGAAGAAGTGGCGGCCGAAATCCGCAAGCTCGGCCGCCGCGCCTACACGGTCACCGCCGACCTGACAAAAAAAGACGACGTCGAACGCATCGTGCGCTCCGTCGTCGATCAAGCGGGCTCCCTCGACATCCTCGTCAACAACGCGGGCATGAACATCCGCTCCAAAGCGCTCGATGTGACGGAAGACGAGTGGGAGACGATCATGCAGACGAACTTGAAGTCGGCGTTCCTGCTGTCCCAAGCGGCCGCCAAGGAAATGAAAGAGTCCGGAGGCGGGCGAATCATCAACATCGCGTCGGTCGGCGGAGCGGTGGCACTGCGCACCGGCGTTGTCTACGGCGCGAGCAAAGCGGCGCTGATGCACATGACCCGCATCCTGTCTCTGGAGTGGGCGCAGTACGGCATCCGCGTCAACGCGATCGGCCCGTGGTATTTCAAAACCCCGCTGACCGAAAAACTGCTGAACGATCCGCAATACCTCGGTGAAATCCTCGACCGCACGCCGATGAAGCGCGTCGGCGAACTGCCGGACCTCGTCGGCCCGACTGTGTTCCTCGCGTCGGACGCGTCAAACTACGTGACAGGCCAAGTTCTGCTGGTGGACGGCGGGATGAGCGTGTACGGTTTCTAAAAAACGCCCTCGCCCAAGCCCCGTCACCGCCTCATCCGCTCCACCTGCTGCCCGAAGTTTTTCAAAAACGCTTGGCGTTGCTCTTCTTCCGCTTCCGCCAACTCGTAATACCCCAGATGGTGCGGGTCGTGCCCGATCTCGTAATGCTGGTAGGATATCCGCCAGAACCGATGCGGGAACACGAGCAGCGCGTAGAGCATGACATACTCCTGCACCGTCAACAGCCGCACGGCGTTGTAGTTGACCAACACATGCCGCATCACGTCTTCCTCCCACTCCGCCCGTTGCAGCGCGCGGCGCACCAGATGCGCGAGGTCGAGCGTGCGCGGGCCGAACGCGGCGAAATCGAGGTCGATCAAGCAGATTTGCCCGTTCGTGGTGTAGACCATGTTGTACGGCGTCAAGTCGAGGTGGCACAGCGGCGGATCGTCTTCTTCGTGAAGCAAGTGCGCCCGGACGGCGGGGCGCTTGAGGATCGAGAGCGCTTCGTCGCACTGTTTGATGTACGGGTCGACGAGCGCGAGGAATTTTTGATCGAGGAGGTCGGGACGGCTTTTCACTTTGGCGCGCTTTTTCCAGAGTACGAGTTCGTCGCGGCGGTCTTGGAAGCGGTCGGCGAGGTCGAAGAGCATCGCCGGGGCGTAGCCCTTGGGCTCAAACCCGCGCGACGCTTCGTGAAACTCGGCAAGCGTCCTCGCGGTCAACGCCAATTGGGGCCGCGAACGGAAATCGACTTCCTGTCCGCGCACCCATTGCGTGGCGTAATACATGTCGCCGCCGACTTGCACGTACGGCAAGCCTTCGGTGGAGAGGAGAAACGGAGCGAAGCGCGTGAACTTGCGCTCTTCCAAATAGAGAAACGACTGATGAAGGAACTGCACCTGCTTGGGTGTCAGTTCCGTTTTTTTTAGGGCGATCAGGCCTTTGGGGGTGCGCAGGCGCAAGACGGGACCGAACGGTTCGCACTTGGTCGCCGTCAAGCCGTACGCTTTGAGCACTGCGGGAGAAAATCCGTGCCGACGGATGATCGAATGGACGGTGCTCAGGGAATCGTCATGGTCGCGACCGAGATCGCTTTTGCCGTGGCCGACGGGTGTGCGGGGGGATGATTTGGACTTGGATTTCGCTTTGTTGGGAGCGTTGGATTTGGAAGTAGAGGGAGCGGGAGCGGGAGCAGGTTCGGGTGCGGATTCGATGCGGGATGTTTTCTTCGAGGGGGTGCGTTTTTGCGGGACGCCGTCGGAGGTGGACCAAGACCACCAAGAAGGAGGCTGACGCTTCTTGGGCGTGGAAGCGCCAGCCTCATTCTTTTTTCCGTCATCCTTGCCTTTTCCGGAAGATGGTTTGGACGCGTCTTTCATCCACTTCGGCGGTTTGGTCATTTCGCCCCAGAAGTGTTTGAACACGTCGCCCGGTTTGGTGCCCGGCTTGCTGGTGTTTTTGTTGTCATCTGCCACAGGAGATCACCTCCACTGCCATACTATGCGTGGGGAGGGAAGAGCAGTGACAAGGGAGTTATTTCAGGTTTTCCGGGTTCAGGGCTTCCAGTTCCGGCAGCACGAACAGGCCGTCCTTGCGGATCAGCACGTCGTCAAACCAGATTTCGCCGCCGCCGTATTCCGGGCGTTGGATCAAGACGAGATCCCAGTGCACGGCGGAACGGTTGCCGTTGTCGGCCGCTTCGTACGCGGCGCCCGGCGTGAAGTGCAGGGAACCGGCGATCTTCTCGTCAAACAGGATGTCTGCCATCGGTTCGAGGATGTACGGGTTGAAGCCGATCGCGAATTCGCCGACATAGCGCGCGCCTTCGTCGGTGTCGAAGATTTCATTGAGCTTCTCGGTGTCGTTGGCGGTCGCTTCGACGATCTTGCCGTCCTTGAAGACGAGACGGACGTTGTTGAAGGTGAAACCGCGGTTCGGAGACGGAGTGTTGTATTGAATCACGCCGTTGACCGAGTCTTTGACCGGGGCGGTGAAGCATTCGCCGTCCGGGATGTTGCGCTTGCCGTCCGCTTTCAACGTATTGATGTCCTTGATCGAGAACGTCAAGTCGGTGCCCGGCGAGATGATGCGGACGCGGTCGGTGCGGTCCATCAGTTCCTTGAGCGGTTGCATCGCGCGCGACATCTTGGCGTAGTCGAGCGTGCAAACGTTGTAGAAAAACTCTTCAAACTCTTCCGTCGACGAGTTCGCCGCTTGCGCCATCGATGCGTTCGGAACGCGGCAGATCACCCACTTTTTCTTAACGCGGGTCTCCATGTGCACCGGCACGAGGTATTTCGACGAGTGGAGGTTCAGCTTCTCAGCGGGTATGCCTTTGGTTTCATTGGTGTTGTGCAGGTACCCGACGCAAACGTACGCGTCCATTTGCTCCATGAATGCTTGGTCGTTTTCAGCCATCAGTTGGACTTGCTCTTCGGTCAGCCCTTTGAGCAATTCGCGCTGGGTGCGCGCCATGGCGTTTTTCACAAACGGAAGGCCGCCGACGGCGTACGCTTTGCGGACGAGCGCGTTGGTCAGTTCGATCTCTCCGTCATACGCTTCGATCAAAATTTTCTCGCCCGGTTGCAGCGAGCAGGAATATTCAATCAAATTTGTTGCCAGTTGTTCAATGCGCGGATCTGCCATAACTAGTGCTCCCCCTCGTGCGTTGATCGAGATCTAAATAGAAAACAGCAGGCACCGCCGCAAGGACGGAGCCTGCTGTTTCTCTAGTATACCAAAAAATTCCGTTTACGCGAGAGACTTCCACACTTCGAGTTTGGTGCGGATGCGGCGGATGACTTCGTCGGTGAAATCGGTGGTCGAAGAAGAGCCGCCGAGGTCAGCCGTGCGGGTGCCGTCTACGATCGCTTCGAGGGTGGATTCGTAGATCGCGCGCGCCGCGATGTCTGCGTCCTTGTCGCCGAAGAAAGTCAGCATGGAAGCAGCCGCGAGGATCATCGCCATCGGGTTGGCGACGTTTTTGCCAAACAGGCCCGGTGCGGTGCCGTGCGGGGCTTCTGCCATCACGGTTTGCACGTTGCCGGTTTTTTCGTCAAACGAGAGCAGGATCGATTCGGAGCCTGCGATCGTGCCGTACATTTGCAGCACGAGGTCGGAGAGGCAGTCGCCGTCGCGGTTCAGAGCCGGGATGACAAGCGGTTCGCCGGTGGTGTTCATGAGCAGCGCGTAAGTTGCGTCGATCAGTTGCGGGTCGTACTTTACGCCTGCGTATTTTTTCGCCGCTTGGTCCATTTCTTCTTTGAGCATGCCTTCGTAGACCGGGGAAACGGTGTATTTCGGGCCGCCGAAGACTTTGGCGTTCATTTTCTGCGCTTGTTGGAACGCGTATTCCGCAACACCGCGGCACACTTTGCGGGAGATCTTCTCGGTGCGGTACGCGTACTCTTCGAGGCCGTCGCCTTCACGCCATTCTTTCGCGCCGTACGCGTCGTCGACCGCCATGCGGATGACGGAGATCGGAGCGTTGATGCCTGCAACCGGGTTGATGCCCGGGATGCGGCGGCCGGTGCGGACGATGACGGTGCCGTCGATGCCTTTGCGCAGGATTGCGTTCGGAGAGCCGACGTCGCCTGCGATTTCCGGGGTGATGGTGGCTGCTTTGTAGCCGAAGCCGTGTTCTTTCATCGCTGCTGCTGCGTCATGCACGACTTGGTTTTTGGTCGCGCGGCGGTTTTCCAGCGACAGGTCGAAGCGGAGGAATTCGACGTCAATGCCCGTGACGGACGGGTCGAGGACGCGCAGGCCCTCTTCGAGCAGTTCTTGACCGGTTTGGTCGCCTTCCATAACGACGATCGTTTTCTTTTCCATGGTGTCACCTCATCTAAGTATCGGAAGAAGACTGTAAAAAAACAATTGGAGGACAAAAGGAAGGGGAGAGCATGAGCCCCCCCTTAGTGTTTGCAAAGCCGGGTCAAACCATCAAACAATTAGATTGCTTGTTGTTTGGTGTAGTTGAGCAGACCGCCGGCGAGGATGATGTCGATTTGACGGCCGGTCAGGTCGTGGGTCACGGTGAAGGTGGTGCCTTTGGTTACGTTCTTCACGGTGATCTCGTTGCCTGCTTTGATTTGTTCGGTCAGGTTGTCGATTGCGATTTCGTCGCCTTGCGCGATGGTGTCGTAATCGTTCTCGTTCACGAAGGTGAGCGGGAGCAGACCGAAGTTGATCAGGTTCGCACGGTGGATACGAGCGTAGGACTTCACGATGACAGCTTTTACGCCGAGGTACATCGGAGCGAGCGCTGCGTGTTCACGGGAAGAACCTTGGCCGTAGTTGTGGCCGCCGATGATCACGGACTTGCCGAGTTCTTTCGCGCGAGCCGGGAATTGCGGGTCAACGCGCACGTACACGTGCTCGGAGATCGCCGGGATGTTGGAACGCAGCGGCAGAACTTTTGCACCAGCCGGCATGATGTGGTCGGTGGTGATGTTGTCGCCGACTTTCAGGGAAACCGGAGCGGTCAGGACGTCAGCCAGCGCGGTGTTCACCGGAAGCGGCTTGATGTTCGGGCCGCGAACGACTTCAACGTCAGCCGGGTTTTCAGCCGGAGCGAGCACGAGGCGGTCGTCGACGAGGTATTTTTCCGGGAGGTCGATCGCCGGGAATTCGCCGAGTTCGTTCGGGTCTGCGATGTAGCCGAGAACGGCAGCAGCCGCGCAGGTTTCAACGGATGCGAGGTAAACGGACGCATCCGCGGTGCCGGAACGGCCTTCGAAGTTACGGTTGAAGGAACGGACGGAGACAGCGCCGGAGGACGGTGCTTGACCCATACCGATGCACGGACCGCAAGCGGACTCAAGCAGACGAGCGCCTGCTGCGAGGATGTCAGCCAGTGCGCCGTTGCGCGCGATCATTTCGAAGACTTGCTTGGAGCCCGGGGAGACGACGAGGGACACGTTCGGGTGAACGGTGCGGCCCTTGAGGACTTCCGCCAGACGCATCAAGTCAACGTAGGAAGAGTTGGTGCAGGAACCGACTGCAACTTGTTGAACCGGGATGCGCTTGGAAGCGAGTTCCTTCACAGCGACAACGTTGTCCGGGGAGTGCGGTTGCGCGATGTTCGGTTCGAGGGTGTTCAGGTCGATGATCAGCTCTTCGTCGTAGGTTGCGTCTGCGTCAGCAGCCAGCGGAGCGAAGTCTTCGCCGCGGCCTTGCTTTTCGAGGTAGATGCGGGTTGCTTCGTCGGACGGGAAGATCGAGGTGGTCGCGCCGAGTTCAGCACCCATGTTGGTGATGGTTGCGCGCTCCGGAACGGACAGCGATGCAACGCCTTCGCCGGTGTACTCGATGACGCGGCCCACGCCGCCCTTAACGGTCAGGTGACGGAGGACTTCGAGGATGATGTCCTTCGCAGCGGTCCACGGCTTGAGTTTGCCCTTCAGTTCAACTTTGACAACTTTCGGCATGTTCAGGTAGAACGCGCCGCCAGCCATTGCAACTGCGATGTCCAAGCCGCCTGCGCCCATTGCCAGCGAGCCCATGCCGCCTGCGGTCGGGGTGTGGGAGTCGGAACCGAGCAGGGTTTTGCCCGGCTTCGCGAAACGCTCCAGGTGAACTTGGTGGCAGATGCCGTTGCCCGGACGGGAGAAGTGGATGCCGTGTTTCGCTGCAACAGTTTGCAGGAAGCGGTGGTCGTCCGCGTTTTCGAAGCCGGATTGCAGGGTGTTGTGGTCAACGTAGGAAACGGAGAGTTCCGTTTTTACTTGCGGAACGCCCATCGCTTCGAACTGCAGGTATGCCATCGTACCGGTCGCGTCTTGGGTGAGCGTTTGGTCGATGCGGATTGCGATTTCCTTGCCAGCTACCATCTCGCCGGAAACGAGATGTGCTTCAATGATTTTCTGAGTCAGGTTCTTAGCCATCAGAAAAACCTCCTATGAAACCTATAATCAGTCTCTGCAATCTAGCCTCTCCAAAAAGGAAGGTTAGAGGTGCAGGAAAAACAAACTAGAAATAATCTGCTAGTGGGCGAGCATCTTGGTCATAATGTCCGCCGAACGCCTGACCGCTTCAATATGTACATTGAGCATGTCAGGGGTGAAACGATCCACAGGCCCGGAAACGGAAAGCGCTGCGATGACATCTCCTTGGCGGGAGAAAATCGGCGCCGCAACCGCTGCTGCACCCGGTTCGCGCTCTTCAATGGAGATCGCGTATCCTTGGGATCGCGTGGTGACCAAACTCTGCAAGAACTCCATGCGGTTGATGTCGTTCGGACAGCAATCGCGCACCAGTTCTTCGTACGAGTCCTTGGAGAACGCGAGCAAGACTTTGCCGGACGCTCCGACATGCAAGGGCAAGCGCATGCCGATATTCGCCACGCGTCGCACCGGTTGGTTGCTCTCCACCGCTTGGATGCGGATGCGTTCCGTTCCCGAGCGGACATAGAGCGAAATCGTCTCGCCGATCTGATCGCGCAGACGCGTCATCTCCGGCAGAACGATCGAAGAGAGCGCATCCGATTGGTAGACGTTGCTGACCAATTCGAGAATGCTCCAACCCAAGCGGTACTTCTCGGTCGAACTGTGCCGACGAATGAACCCCTTGCTTTCGAGGGAGGCCAACAATCGGTGCACTGTGCTCTTATGCAACCCGAGGCGCTTCGAAATGTCGGAAAGCCCGAGTTCCGCATCGCTGCCGGCGAAGCACAGCAAGATGTCCAGCGCTCGCTCGACGGCGCGCACCGTGCCTTTTTCCTGTTCAGCCACAACCCTCAACTCCCTTCGGAGGTCTTTCTTAGTGTTTCGTACGGTGAAACCCTGTTTCATTACATAGTATATCACGCGTCTCTAACGCATGGGAACCCTTTTGTCAAAAATGATTCAAATTCCGAGCAAAATGGACTTCTGCCCCGCATATAACATGTAGAACGAGCAGGAGGGAGGGGGAGTCGTAGATGGTGCAACGGGAATGGTTCCAAACAGTGGAAGCGTTTTTTCGGGAAAAAAACCGGGCATGGCTGACCGGCGATGAAGAGACGCTGTTGCATTTCTTGGCGGGCACGCCGGCGGATTGCCACTCGTGGCAAGAAGTGCGCTTGATGCGCGACGCGTCCGCCGAGCGCGAAGGCGTGAAGTTTCGCAAAGCGAAAACCTCCTTAAAAATCCACGGGGCTTCTTGGCAAAAGGAAGGCGAGCTCGCCGTGGTCGACGCTGCGGAACATGTCCGTTTTTATTATGAACAAGGCCGTGAACTTCAACACGAAGAACGAGCGGTCAGACACCGCATGACGCTGTTGATGTTCGGGGGCAAGTGGCGCGTGCTCCAAGACGAGACGATCCGCGAAGGGAGCTCCGCGAACTTCCGCCCGGAAGAAGAAGAGGCGGGCGCTGCGCTGGCGTCGGTGGACGCTTTGTCCGATGCGCCGGAGTTTCCGGAACGCTCTTTGCGCGGACGGTACGACCGCGTGCGGGCGTTTCGATATGCCGAACTCTGGTGGAACAAGTTCAATCCTGTTTTCAAAGAAATGAAGGGCAACGACTGCACGAACTTCATTTCGCAAGTGCTCTACGCGGGCGGCATGCCGCTCGTGACCGGAGGCTCGCGGTCGAACGGCTGGTGGTACGATGTGCGGACACACAATTGGAGTTACTCGTGGGCGGTGGCGCATTCGCTGAAACTCGCTCTGTCGCGCATCTTGCACGCTCAAGAAGTCGGCGATCCCCGTCAATTGAAGATCGGCGACGTGATTTGCTACGACTGGGACGGAGACGGCCGCTGGCAGCACAACACCGTCGTGACCGATTTCGATTATGCGGGTCAGCCGTACGTCAACGCGCACACAGTGGCGTCGCACCGCCGTTTCTGGACGTACCGCGATTCGTACGCGTGGACGCCGCGCACGAGATATGCGTTCTTCCATATCGCGGATCAGTTTTAGCGTGCGGACAATCTAGACAAAAGTTATAGAGGGTTTTTGACACAGATGTCGAATGTAAAAAGTGGAAATTCCGAAGTGAGTTACACTCATCAATAGAGGGGAGGGTCTCTTGTGTTCGCCTCCAGGTGGATGTATGGAAGCGTCGGCTTTTGGGTCGGGGCACTGGTGGAAACTGCAGATATCTTCATCAATGGAACCGCTCGCGGAACGCTCTTCATCTTCGAATTGATCGTGTTCGGACTTTTGGGCATGATCTTCGGGCTGGTGCTGCATCGTTCGCGGGAAAACAACCGTCGGATCGTCCGCTCGTACCATACGTCGCTGGAATCGTTGGCGAACGCAGTCGCGGCGAAGGATGACGAAACGAACGGGCACAGCAAGCGCGTCGTTCGCTACTCGGTCCTGATCGGCCGTGAGATGGGACTTCAACATCGCCTCTTGCAACAGCTCGAATGGGGCGCTCTCTTGCACGACATCGGCAAGATCGCCGTCCCCGATGCGATCCTCAAGAAACCGGGAGCGCTGACAGACGACGAATGGACGATCATGCGCGAACATCCGCAGATGGGCTATCTGATGGTCAAGAACATCGACTTTCTGAAGGAAGGCACCGATGTGGTGCTGCACCATCATGAGCGGATGGACGGCCGCGGGTATCCGCACAAGCTCGTTGGCGAGGAGATTCCGCTGCTCGCCCGCATCTTCGCCGTCGCGGACACGTTTGACGCGATCACGTCCGACCGGCCGTACCGCAAGGCGCAGTCGATCGAGCACGCCCGCGAAGAGATCGCCCGCCATGTTGACACACAATTTTGCCGCGAGTGTGTCGAGGCGTTCCTGCGTTTGGACACAGATGATTTGCTCCGCGTCCAAGAAGAAGCGAAGATACTCGATTACGAAACGGTGCAGCTGCAAAAGCTCAAGCATATTTCCTAGGAAAGTAGGAAAAGTGCAAGATCATACAGTTGTGGGAATATTCGAGGAACAACCTGTCTAGTTGCGGCAGGCTGTTCCTTTTTGTATGCTAGAGACTTAGAGCATTACTTTTTTCAATCGGTTTTTGGTAAGGTTTTTGAAAAAGGAGGACGTCGCCATGCACATCGTTTTGGTTGAACCGGAGATCCCGGCAAACACCGGCAACATTTCCCGCACCTGCTCTTGTACCGGAATCACGCTGCATCTGGTGCGTCCGCTCGGTTTTTCGGTCGACGACAAACAGTTGAAGCGGGCGGGGCTCGATTATTGGCACCTGTTGGATCTGCATTATCACGACAGCTTTGAGGAGCTGCGCGCGAAGTACCCGCAAGGACGCTTTTTTTATGCGACGACAAAAGCGGAGAAATCCTATACGGATTTTACATACGGTCCTGATGACTTCTTCGTGTTTGGCAAGGAAACCAAAGGCCTGCCCGAAGAGTTGGTAAAAGCTAATCTGGAGACGGCGATTCGCATCCCGCTCTTGCCGGACGCCCGTTCGCTCAACCTCTCGAACTCCGTGGCGATTGTGGTGTATGAAGCGCTGCGCCAACAAGGGTTCCCGAATTTGATCTAAGCTCCGACCCAAATCGATTCCGATCGAGAAAGAGGCGAATTCCATGCAAACTCTCAACACGCTGTTGTTCGACTTGGACGGCACTCTGCTTCCGATGGACAACGATCATTTCACGCGCGGCTATTTCAAAAAGCTCGTGCCGCACGTGGCGCATCTGCTACCGCCGGAAACGTTTTTGGCACAATTGATGAAATCGACGGAACACATGGTGCGCAACAACGACCCGGAATTGACCAACGAGCAAGCGTTTAAGCAGCATTTCGTAGCAGCGGTCGGCGGTTTGGAAGAGGACTTCTGGCCGGTCGTGGAAGATTTCTATGCCGGCGAGTTTGGCGAGTTGATCGAACTGTCTCAGCCGAACGCCCTCGCTCGCGAGATCTGCGAAGCGGCGGTGGCAAAAGGCTACCGCGTCGTCTTGGCGACCAACCCGCTGTTCCCGCGCGCGGCGACGGAGCACCGCATGCGCTGGGCGAACGTCCAAGACATCCCCTTTGAATTTGTCACCACGTACGAGAACAGCCATTTCTGCAAACCGAATCCAAATTACTATGCGGAGATCGTACAGAAACTCGGAGTGTCCCCCGAAAACTGTATGATGATCGGGAACGATGCCTTCGAGGATCTGATCGCAGGCACTCTTGGCATGCAAACGTACTTGGTCACCGATTGCCTCAAGGAAGGGGAAAAACAACTGCCGTTTACCCACAAGGGGACGCTTGCTGACCTTTTGATGTTTGTACGTGACGAATTGCCGCACGTGAAGTCATAAAAAGTTCGGTCTACGGAACTCTACTGAGGTATACAATGAATTAAGTGAGTTAATAATGATCGGGTAAAGGGACCTTTTTAATTAACTTCTAACTGAAAGAGATAGTGTATGATTGATCCACATCGAGAGGAGAGATTGTGATGCCAGCAACTCTTGGACAAAAGATAAAGGAATTGCGCATTCAAAAAGGCTTGACCCAGAGCGACCTCGGCGCAGGCATGGTCACACCGTCCATGATTTCGCAGATTGAGGCCGATAAAGCAAACCCGTCTCATAAACTTCTGCAGGCGATTGCCGAAAAGTTAGAAACCCCGATCGAATACTTCCTCACCGACATGCAGATGCAAATCGAGCAAATCGCCACTTATAAAGTCGCGCGCTCGATGATGGAAGCGGGTGAATTCCAACGCGCCGTTCCGATTCTGGAAGGCCTGATGGAAGATTCCGTTCCGCAACTGCACTCGGCGGAAATTCAATTCGACCTCGCGGAGTGTTTGCTGGAAGACGGCAAACTCGACGAAGCGCTGGACGGGTTTGACAAAGTGCTCTCTTCGGCGACGACCCGCAAGGACGTCTACATGCAAGTGCTCGCCCTGAAACAACTCGGCTACGTCGAGGAGAAGCGCCACAACTACCCGCTGGCGATCTACCATTGGCAGAAAGCGCTCGATTTGATGGCGAAAGTGGAAGATCACGACCCGTTCCTCGCCGCGGAAATTTTGCGTCAACTCGGCAAAGTCTACGGCTACCTCGGCGAGAAAAAAGATGCGCTGCATGCGTATGAACGCGCGCACACCTATTTGGAAGCGACCGCATCGTTCCAAAAAATCGCCGACCTCTACCGCCGCCTCGGCGAATCGTTCCGCGAACAGGGCGATTTCGACCGGGCGAGCGAATACGCGCAACACTCGATTTCGCTGTACCGCGGCTTGAAAAACATCAAGCTCGCCATCGAAGTGAAGGAAAACTTCGGCATCGTCAAGGGCGAAGAAGGAAACGCCGACGAAGCGCTGCAAACGCTGTCCGCTTGCTTGGTGGAATACCAAGAGTACGGCTACACCGAGAAAGTCGCGCACACGCACGGCGAGATGGCTCGCATCTACCTTGGCAACGGCGATTACGCCCAAGCGTCCACTCACTGCGACGAAGCGCTGAAACTCTTGGCGGAAGACTCTTTGGAGCGCGGCTTCGTCTACCGCACCTACTCGACGATTCGCAAAGAGCAAAAGCAATTTGCCGAAGCGGTCGACTTCATGGAGCAATCGGTCAAAATCTTCGAGATCGCCGACCTCCCGCGTGAAATCGCGAAGTCGTACTCGATGCTCGGCGACATCTATAAGGAACAAGGCGATCTGCAAAAAGCGATTCATTCGCTGGAGCAGATGAAGCGCGCGATGGAAAGCAACCTCAAGGAACGCGGCATCGTGCTGTAAGTTTTGCACAGCAAGAAGAGGGCCCGGTGACGGGCTCTTTTTTTATGGCTGAATTAGTGTTGACAGCGTGTCAGTGCGTTGGTAGAATGATCGAAGTGAGATTTTGTACTAAGTGGTCAGTTTATTCGTAAGTATAGGAACGAAAGGAGGGATTTCCTGTGGCAACGGTACAATTTCAAGGCGTGGAGTTGCGCGACAAGCGCAAACGTCTCTATCAGAATTTAACCTTCACGTTGGAGAGCGGGCAGATGGGTGCGGTGTACGGTCCGTCCCGCACGGGGAAGTCGTCGCTGCTCTTGTTGGCATCCGGGCATCTGCGTCCGGACAGCGGACAGGTGTTGGTCGACGGCAAACAACCGGACAAAAAGCGCGCCGGAGTCGGCCCGATTCAGGACCTCTCGCCGATGTTTGATACGTTGACGGTCCAAGAGGCGCTGGTGTTCCAAGCGCGGTTGTTCGGCGTGCGAAACGCCAAAGCGCGGGTGAAGGAACTCGTCATGAAGTACGGCCTGCAGGAAGTTTGCACATACAGAATCAAGGACGTCGGGCGCATCGAGCAATTTCGCGTCGGTTTGGTCTCGGCGTTGGTGCATCGCCCGGACGTCGTGTTGATCGACGAGCCGGAGAGCGGCTTGACCAACGAGGAATGGGAAGCGGCGTACCGCGATTTGCGGGCGTTGGCGGAGGACGGGCATGTTGTCCTCTTGACCACGGTGCTCTCGCAAGTGGCGGAGCGTTGCGACTTGGTTCTCTCGTTGCCTGATGGAGAGGTGAAAACGAAATGAACACGTTCTGGATTTTCCGGACGGAGATGCGCCGTTTGCTGCGCTCGCGTCTGGGCCGGGCCGCGATGGTGGTCGGGATCATCATCCCGCTTTTGTACAGCGGATTGTATCTCTACGCGTTTTGGGACCCGTACAACCAGATGGAGCAATATCCGGTCGCGCTGGTCAACCTCGACCAAGGCGGGACGAAAGACGGCAAGCATGTCGCGTACGGCCAAGACTTGGTCGACGAACTGGTCAAAGACCACGCCGTCGGTTGGAAAGTCGTCTCGGAGGAGGAAGCGAATCGGGGCTTGGAGGGCGAGGGTTATTATTTGAAAGTCACGATCCCTTCGACGTTCACCGAAGACGCGCTCTCCGTCACGGGCGACAACCCGAAACACGCCGTGATTCAATTCACGCAAAACGAAGGCAAAAACTACATCGCCTCCACGATCTCGAAGCGCTTGGAGACGTCTCTGCGCGAGGAAGTCGGCAACAAGTTCTCCAAGGAGTACATCAAAGGAATCTTCGACATCATCGGCGACGCGGGCGACGGTCTCTCCAAAGCGGCCGACGGCGCGAACAAGTTGGCGGACGGCGCGGGCCAAACGCACGACGGCGCTGTCAAGCTGAATGACGGCATCAACGATGCGCACAGCGGAGCGGCGAAATTGGCGGACGGCGCAAAGCAAGTTGCCGACGGCGCAGCGAAAGCGTCGACGGGCAGCGCGCAAGTCGCCAGCGGCAACCAGCAGATGCATGAAGCCCTGCAACAAGCGGACGGCGGAGCGGCGAAGCTCCAGTCGGGAGCAAACTCGCTGCAATCGGGCCTCGGGCAGCTTTCGCAAGGCGCGGCGCAACTGGCTCCGGGCCTGCAAAGTGCCAACGACGGTCTGAAAAAAATCCAATCCGGTCTCACCTCGGCAGGGGAGCAAACGGCTCAACTGCAAGGCGGACTGCAACAGATGCAAGGCGCACTCGGCACGGTTGACGCATCGGGCAACCTCACCGGCGCGAACGATTCGGCGCTGAGCTTGCTGGATTCGCTTGCCAAGCAGTACGGGTTCGCAAGCGACCCGCGCTACGTCGGCGCGATGAAAAAAATCGGCGGCGTCTCCTCCAACCTCGGAAGCACCGCCGCTCAAGTCGGCGCGTCCAAATCGGGTCTCGATCAAGCAACCGCCGGCATCGGCCAAGTCGTTGACGGGCAAGCGCAATTGATCGCCGGCGCGAACAAAGTCGCGGACGGCTCCAAGCAATTGCAAACCGGAGCGGTCGATCTCGCGAAGGGCATTACCGACTTGAAAACGGGCACGTCGACGCTGGCACAGAAATCGGGTGACCTCGCCGTCGGCGCGAAACAAGTGGCAGACGGCAACGCGCAACTGGCGACCGGCTCCCGCGATGTGGCAGACGGCAACGCGCAACTGGCGACCGGCACGGCGCAGCTCGCGGACGGGTCCAAGCAATTGTCGGACGGCACGAAACAAGTGGCAGACGGAAACCGGGAACTGGCGGGCAAACTGACGGACGCCACCAAGGACTCCACAGTCAAGAATCCGGACGCCAAAGCGGACGCGATGTCCAACCCGGTGGAAGTGGACTCCAAGCCGATTCACCCGGTTTCCACGTACGGCATGGGCTTTGCGTCGTACTTCATCCCGCTTTCTCTGTGGGTCGGAGCGGTCGTGCTGTTCTTCATGCTCTCGTGGAAGGAATACCGTTGGGTGATGGCTCCGGTCTCCACCACGTCGTTTGTGCTCGGGAAGTTCTTCACGCTCGGCGCGGTCGGGATTGCGTCCACCGTCGTCTCCGGCCTTGTGCTGACGAAGGGACTCGGCTTGCAAGTGCTGCATCCCGTCGAGTTCTACGCGATCATGATCTTGCTCTCGTTTGAATCGATTGCGATCATCGGGTTCTTGATCGCGCGCCTCGGCTCCGGGGCGGGTCGCTTCTTGGCGATCTTGATCTTGATCCTGCAGCTGACCTCGTCGGCGGGCACGTTCCCGATCGAGATGGTACCGGACTTCTTCAAAGCGATTCACCCGTTCCTGCCGATGTCGTACGGCATCGAAGGGCTGCGCGCGATCATCGCGACAGGCGACCAAGCGCTGGTGCAAAAAGACATGCTGATCCTCGGCGGCATCACCGTCGTCGTGTTGATTCTGCAAGTTCTCACCACCCGCCGCACGCTCAAAGTCGGCGACCTGCATGACAAAGACGTGCTGGCAGGATAAGTTCACAAGCCCCCATGCCGGGCACAAAAAAGTCTCTGCTCCTCGACCGGGAGCAGAGACTTTCTTTTTTGAAAAGGGGTTATTTCAGCAGGCCGCCAAGCGCCAACTGTTTGAGATCGGCGAACAGGCCTTCTTCGTTGTACTCGCCCTTGCCAAGCAGGATGTGCAGCGAAGCGATCGCGCCCATGCCGAACAGCGCGGACGAGGCGTTCTCGGCGGTGACGTCGTGGAACGAACCGTCTGCAATGCCTTCTTGGACGATTTTCTCGATGACAGACATATAAGAACGAAGCATCTTGCGGAATTCGAGTTGACGGTCTTCCGCCCCCCAGGATTCCCGAAGCAAGATGACGCAGAAATCGCGGTATTGACCAAAGAAAGCGATCTGTTCGCGCAGAATCAATTCGATCTTCTCGCGCGGCGTCATGTCATCGATCAACTTTGACTCCACGCCTTCGCGAAGCAACTCCATGCCTTCCTCCACCAAGAACAGGAACAGCTCTTCCTTGCTTTTGAAATGGTAGTAGATCGTGCCTTTGGCGACGTTCGCGCGCGCCGCGATGTCATCCATCGTCGCTTTGTCAAAGCCCTTCTCCGAAAACACATCGATGGCTGCTTGGAAGATCAAGCTGGTTTTGCTTTTGCGCAACAACATCACCTTCATTTGCTATAAAGTAGGTTTGGGCATATGAAATTAGTATAGCACAGCTTGTAAGGGTTTTCAATTTCGACGGTATGCAACAGATGACAGCCATCCGCATATCTATAAAATACGATCAGGACAATATTCACTCCACATCGACACGAAACAAAAGTTTCAGAATTTTAAATCAATATTCTCTCCCAAGGTCTAGGGCAAGCCACTGTCCGAATAAGATGAAGAAACTCAGGCACCCGGCGTCAAGCTTGGGCACGGGCCCGTACGAAAAAGGGGGATGATGACACATGGATTTCCTGAACCGTTTAACCGCTTACCGGGCTCAAGAGGAAAAGCTTCGGTGGGAGGGGACTTTTCTCGACTACCTGGAGGTCGTTCGCAGCAACCCCAAAGTCGCCCAGACTTCACACTCCCGAATTTATGACATGATCGCATCGGCGGGGATCAAGACCGACGAAGCCGGGCGCAAAGAGTACTTGTTTTTCAGCAATGAACTGTTTGGGTTGAATGACTCCATCGAGCGTTTGGTCGAAGAGTACTTCCACTCGGCGGCCCGCCGATTGGACGTCCGCAAGCGGATTCTGCTCCTGATGGGGCCGGTCTCCGGCGGCAAATCGACACTCGTCACGATGTTGAAAAAAGGCTTGGAGCGTTACTCGCGCACGGAAGACGGCGCCCTGTACGCGATCAAAGGCTGCCCGATGCATGAAGAGCCGCTGCATCTGATCCCGGATGAGTTGCGCGGAGACTTTGAGAAAGAGATCGGCGTGCGCATCGAGGGCAACCTCTGCCCGCACTGCCGGATGCGCCTGCAAACGGAGTGGGGCGGCCAGATCGAGAGCGTTCCGGTCGAGCGCATCTTGCTCTCCGAAGACGAGCGCGTCGGCGTGGGCACGTTCTCGCCGTCCGACCCGAAATCGCAGGACATCGCCGACCTGACCGGCTCGATCGACTTCTCGACGATCGCCGAGTTCGGTTCGGAGTCCGACCCGCGCGCCTACCGCTTCGACGGGGAGCTGAACAAAGCCAACCGCGGTCTGATGGAATTTCAAGAGATGCTGAAGTGCGACGAGAAATTCCTCTGGCACTTGCTCTCGCTGACCCAGGAAGGCAACTTCAAAGCCGGTCGTTTCGCGCTGATCTCGGCGGATGAAATGATCGTCGCC
Source organism: Tumebacillus flagellatus (assembly GCF_000714935.1). GTDB lineage: Bacteria > Bacillota > Bacilli > Tumebacillales > Tumebacillaceae > Tumebacillus > Tumebacillus flagellatus. Next base: position 44,573 of record NZ_JMIR01000015.1, on the reverse strand, counting down.
CACACCAATGAAACGGAGTACAAATCGTTCATCGCCAACAAGAAGAACGAAGCGCTCCAATCGCGGATGATCGTCATGCCGATTCCGTACAACTTGAAAGTTTCCGAGGAAGTGAAGATCTACGAGAAGCTCGTCAAGCAGTCCGACATGCGCCACGTGCACATCGCGCCGCACGCGCTGAAGACCGCGTCGTTTTTCTCGATCCTCACCCGCCTCAAGGAATCCAAGAAGAACGGCGTCGACTTGTTGAAAAAACTCAAGCTCTACGACGGGGCCACCGTCGAGGGATTCAAAGACAAAGACATTCAAGAACTGCGCACGGAGTCCCCGGATGAAGGGATGTTCGGAGTCGACCCGCGCTATGTCATCAACCGCATTTCGTCCGCCCTCATCCGCCGCGACACCAACTGCATCAACGCGCTCGATGTGCTGCGCGCGATCAAGGAAGGACTCGATCAGCACGCGTCGATCACCAAGGAAGACAAAGAGCGCCTGATGAACTACATCGGCATCGCCCGCAAAGAGTACGACGAAGAGGCGAAAAAAGAAGTTCAGAAAGCGTTCGTCTACTCCTACGAGGAGTCGGCGAAAACCCTGCTGGAAAACTACCTCGACAACGTCGAAGCGTACTGCAACTGGCAGAAAATTAAAGACCCGATCACCGGGGAAGAAGTCGATCCGGATGAAAAGCTGATGCGCTCCATCGAAGAGCAGATCGGCATCTCCGAGAACGCGAAAAAAGCGTTCCGCGAAGAGATCCTCATCCGCATCTCCACCTACGCCCGCAAAGGCAGAAAGTTTGAATACAACTCCCACGAACGCTTGCGGGAAGCGATCGAGAAGAAGTTGTTTGCCGACCTCAAGGACGTCGTCAAGATCACGACCTCGTCCAAGACACCGGATGCGCAACAATTGCGCAAGATCAACGAAGTGACCTCGCGCCTGATCGACGAACACGGCTATTGCCCGGTCTGCGCCAACGAGCTGTTGCGCTACACCGGCAGCCTCTTGAATCGTTAATACGCACGCCGAGGGACAGGAGGAGAATGCCTGTCCCTTTTTCCAAAAGAAGAAAGGAGGAGCCGCGATGATCCATCGACCGTCCTTCATCCTGTCGCGCGAAGACTGGTCGCTCCATCGCAAGGGGGAGCAGGACCAACAGCGCCACCAAGAGAAAGTCCGGGAAGCGATCAAGAAGAACTTGGCCGATCTCGTCACGGAAGAGAGCTTGATCATGCACGACGGGCGGCAGATCGTCAAAGTGCCGATCCGCTCGCTTGACGAGTATCGGTTCCGCTACAACTACGGCAAAGGCCAGCACGGCGGCCAAGGCGACGGCGATTCGCAAGTCGGCGACGTGCTCGGCAAAGACCCGTCCGCCAAACAAGCGGCAGGCCCCGGCAAAGGCGAAGGGGCGGGGGAGCAGCCGGGCATCGATTATTACGAAGCGGAAGTGTCGCTTCAAGAGATCGAAAACATGCTGTTTGCCGACTTGGAGCTGCCAAACCTGCAACGCAAGCAGCACGACGAAGTGACGACGACCGACGTGCGCTTCAACGACATCCGCAAAAAAGGACTCGCCGGCAACATCGACAAGAAACGCACGCTCATCGAAGCGATCCGCCGCAATTCGTTGGCGGGCAATCCGGGGCTGCACAACATCACCAACGACGACCTGCGCTACAAAACGTGGGAGGAGATCCAGACCCCGCACTCGCAAGCGGTGGTGCTGGCGATGATGGACACCTCCGGGTCGATGGGGCAGTTTGAGAAGTACATCGCGCGCAGTTTCTTTTTTTGGATGACGCGGTTTCTCAAAACGAAGTACGAGCATGTGGACATCCAGTTCATCGCGCACCACACGGAAGCGAAACTGGTGACGGAGCACGAGTTTTTCACCAAGGGAGAGAGCGGCGGGACGATCTGTTCCAGCGCGTACAAGTTGGCGCTCGACCTGGTCAACTCCAAGTACAACCCCGACCGCTACAACATCTACCCGTTCCACTTCTCCGACGGCGACAACTTGACCAGCGACAACGACAAGTGCATCAAGCTGATCAAGCAGTTGATGGAGGTGTCGAATATTTTTGGGTATGGGGAAGTCAATCAGTATAACCGTTCTTCAAGCCTCATGAACGCGTACAAGAACATCCAAGACGAGAAGTTCAAGTACTCGATCATTCGGGAAAAAAGTGAAGTGTACAAAGCCCTCTGCCACTTCTTCACCGCCAAGGACAAGATTCGGGCCTCGTAGGGGCCCTTCCCTTTTTTTTTGAGAGAGGAGGATTGGCATGACGAACGACGAGATGCAGCAGTTGGAAGCCGCGATTGAGGAGATTACGATGCTCGCCCGCGACTTTGGACTGGATTTTTACGACATGCGCTATGAGGTTTGCCCGAGCGAGATCATCTACACGTTCGGGGCGTACGGGATGCCGACACGGTTCAGCCATTGGTCTTTCGGAAAATCCTTCCACAAAATGAAGATGCAATATGACTTCGGCTTGTCAAAAATCTACGAGCTCGTCATCAACTCCGACCCGTGCTACGCGTTTTTGCTGGACGGCAATACGCTGTTGCAGAACAAGTTGATCGTGGCGCACGTGTTGGGGCACTGTGACTTTTTCAAAAACAACAGCCGCTTTGCCAACACGTCGCGCTACATGGTCGACTCGATGGCGGCGTCGGCGGAGCGGATTCGCCAGTACGAGGGAGAGCACGGGAAGCTGGCGGTGGAGGAGTTTATCGACTCGGTGCTGGCGATCCAAGAGCACATCGACCCGACGTATGTGGGACGCAAGCTGCGAGCGCGCCAAAATGAAGGGCCGATCGAACCGGCGACCGCGCCCGATCCGTACGCCGACGTGTTTGAGTGGACGGAGAAGAAAAAGGAGGAGCCCAAACCCGCCCCCCGCTTTCCGGCGCACCCGGAGAAAGATCTGCTGTTGTTCATCTTGCAAAACGCCAAAGGGATGCCGGAGTGGCAGCGGGATATCCTCACGATCATGCGCGAGGAGATGCTGTACTTCTGGCCGCAGATCGAGACGAAGATCATGAACGAAGGCTGGGCGACGTACTGGCACTTGCGGATCATGCGCGAGTTGGACTTGGATGAGGGCGAGACGATCGAGTTTGCCAAGATGAACGCGGGCGTCATCATGCCGTCCCGGACGTCGTTGAACCCGTACCATGTGGGGCTGAAGATCTGGGAAGATATCGAGAAGCGGTATGGACGGGAGCGGATGTGGGAGATTCGGGAGTACGACTCGGACAGCTCGTTTTTGCGGAATTACTTGACCCGGGACTTGGTTGAGGAGATGGATTTGTACTTGTACGGGAAGCAAGGCGACGAGTGGAAGGTGATGGAGAAGGACTGGGAGAAAGTGCGCGACCAGCTGTGCGCCTCGCGGGTGAACGGCGGGTTCCCGGTGCTGTTGGTGCATGACGGCGACTACTTGAAAAACGGCGAGCTCTACCTCAAGCACCAATTCGAAGGCCAAGAACTCGACGTCAAATACCTCGAAAAAACCCTCCCCCACGTCTACAACCTCTGGGGCCGGACGACGCATCTCGAAACCATGCTGGATAACCGGGCGGTGGTGTTTACGTTCGACGGGAAGAAGAGCCATCGGCGGTTTGTGTAAGGCAAGTGGGAAAAAAAGCAACGAACGCGAACTCTCTCTGTTCTGCAGAGGGAGTTTTTTTGCATGGGACGGCAAGGGATTTCCTTTTGTATCCAGAAGAAGGTAGACAGTAGAATTTGCATTCCTTGCCAAGAAAGCGTGTGATTGGAATGAACAAAAACTTCGCCCTCTATCTCTTGGGGACGAAAGTACAGGACTTTCTCGCTTCTTCGATGAGTTTTACGTTTTTGTTGGTGATCTATCAGATTTCAAATTCCGCTTTGTATTCGGGCTTTCTAACGGCGACCACGGTGGCGGGGTCACGGATTTTGATGTTTTATTTGGTGCCGGTCTGCAAACCGTTCTCTCCGTTCAAGGTCGTCTCCAGCATGAGTTTTACCGTGACCGTCGTTTCACTGTTGGCTGTTTTGGGCTCCCTGTTTTGGGGGGATTCCATCTTGTTTTACTTCGTTTGTTCCATCCTGTTTGCGATCTTGCAAGAGATGCGGACTTCGTTTGCGTCCTCGATCATCCCGCGTCTGGTGGACAAGGAGTATCTGTTCAAGGCGAATTCTGTGAGCAGCATCTTCTTGAACGTGTCGATGATTTTGGCGCCGTTGGTGAGTTATCTGTTTACAGCCCGCAACATCTCGGTGTTTTTTGTGTTCTATGCGGCGGTGAGCTGCGGAGGGGGTCTCTTGGTCAGATACTTGACACGTCTCACCGGAGACGAGCGTCCGGAAGCCCCGGCTGCTCCTGCGAAGAAAAAAATGAAGTTTTTCTCCGATCATTGGGTGGTTACGATTCGGATGATCGGTGGCAACCAGACGATTTTGTACTGCATCTCGATCGGCGTATTGATCAACATCGTGTTCGCCGGAATCAACGGACCGTTTTTGCTCAAGGAAGGTCATGGAAGTCTCGGGTCCACGCTGATCAAAATCTGTTTGTCGGGAGGCTCCTTGCTCGGTGTGTACGGCGCGTATGCGCTCAAAGTCAAAGAGCACTACAAACGCTATTTGAACATTTCGATTGCGGGCATCGTCTTGGCTTTGCTCGTGCCGGTTTTCGTCGAGAACCTGTATGTGCTGTTGGTGTGCATGGTGTTTTTGACTCTGTTTGTGATGTTTATGATGAACACGACGGGAACGCTCTTGCAGTTGGCGACTCCGTTGCCGGAATTGCCCGCCGTCTATGAAATTCGATCAACTTTATACGCGGTTGTGGTTCCGCTTTCGTATATTGTGATCGGATGGGTGCTGGAGCGCTGGGGGTACAAACCCTATTTTCTGGCGGGGGCCGTCCTGCTCTTCGTCTGCAGTTTTGCGGTTCGCAGGAAGACGGGAACTCCGACTCCCGAAACCGCCGCCCTGTAAAAAGAGCAAGGACGTACACCTCCTGTACGCCTTGCGCTTTTCGTTTTTTATCAGAAACTTGATACTCCGCTATCATGGTATCCACACTCTCCCAGCCGTACACTTTTCATGAGGTGAGTGTTATGATACGCAAACTGCTGCGGGGACTGGCTCTGGGAGCCGTGTTGATCCTGTTGGTGGGGTGCACCCTGCAAGAACATGCCAAATCCATGATGGAAAATCACGAACATACACAGACCATTCCGGAAAATCAAGCCGCACTGCAAGACATCCCCAACTCGCTCAAGATGGCGATCCTTGATGTGGAGGACGTCCGTTTTTATGAACACGGCGGGCTCGATCTCTACGGCATCGGGCGGGCGGTGTACAACGATGTCACCACGAGGAGCGCCGCGGAGGGCGCAAGCACCTTGACCCAGCAACTGGCCCGCAGCGTCTATCTCTCGCAAGACCGCACCATGACCCGCAAACTCAACGAGATCGTGCTCGCATTCGAACTCGAACACAACTACAGCAAAGACGACATCCTCACGATGTATCTCAACAACGTCTACTTCGGCAACGGCGCAACCGGCATCCGTGCCGCCGCCGACACGTACTTCGGCAAGGGGCAAGACTTGAAAAAACTCACCCTCGCCGAATCCGCTCTGCTCGCCGGACTCCCCAACGCCCCGTCGGCGCTGAACCCGTGGATTCCGGAGAACGTCCCGAACGCCATCGAACGCCGCAACCACGTGCTGGACGCGATGTATAAGAACGGCGATATCACGCAAGATCAACTGACCCAAGCCAAGAACGAACCCCTGAAACTCTTCGGCCAAGGAGAAGGGAGTGACACCCCGTGACCAAAACCAAAAAGCCCCGGAAAAAACGAATCTGGCTCCTCCTCGCTCTCGTCTTGACCGCCGGCTCCGCCGGCACCGTCTACGCCGTCACCGGAGACTCCGAACAAGCAGCCGTTCAGAGCTTCCTCCAAAACTGGCAAACCGGGCAGTACGCCGCGATGTACCAAGCCCTCTCTTCCGACTCCAAACAGTCGATGACCGAAGAGCAGTTTACCACCCGCTACACGTCGATCTACGACGGGATTGAAGCCAAAAACCTGCAAGCCAGCCTGCTCTCGATGAAGGACGCCTCCTTCACGTTCCACCTCCGGATGGATTCGCTCGCCGGTCCGGTCGAGTCCACGGAAACCGCTTCCGCCGTCAAAGAAGGCCGCCATTGGATGATTCAATGGACGCCGTCGCTGCTCTTCCCGGACTTGAAACCGGGCGAGAAAGTCCGCGCCCAAGTGCTGCACGCCGAACGCGGGCAACTCTTCGACCGCAACGGCGCAGGCTTGGCGATCAACGAAGAACAATTCAGCATCGGCCTCGTTCCGCAAGACATAACCGACGCCACGCTCCCGCAGATGGCAACGCTTTTACATATGAACAAGCAAAGCATCGAAGACAAACTCCACGCCTCTTGGGTGCGTCCCGACACGTTCGTCCCGGTCAAAACCCTGCCGAAAACCGACACGCTCGTGAAGAAGCTGACCGCCCTCCCCGGCGTGACCACCCAACCGCAAAAAGTCCGCGCCTATCCGCTCGCCAACGCCGCCGCGCATCTGATCGGCTACACGGGAGACGACGGCCAAGGCAAAACCGGTCTCGAAAACCTGCTCAACGACCGCTTGAGCGGACGAGACGGCGGGCGCATCGACATCGTCAACGCCGAAGGAAAAGTCCGGCAGACGGTCGCCGAGAAAAAACCGATCAACGGCGACGCGATCCAACTGACCCTCGACGCCAAGCTTCAACAAAACGTCTACGAACAACTCCAGCACGAATCCGGCGCCGGCGTCGCTCTCCACCCGCTGACAGGCGAAGTGCTGGCGATGGTCTCCACGCCGAGTTTCGACCCCAACGAGATGGCGCACGGCGTTTCGGATGAGCAGTGGAAGGCGTGGAACGACGACCCGAACCATCCGTTCCAAAACCGCTTCGCCGATGTCTACCCGCCGGGCTCGGCGTTCAAACCGCTCACCGCCGCGATGGCGCTCGACACCCGGACGATCACGCCGCAGGACGTGCACGAGATTTCCGGTCTCAAGTGGCAAGCCGACGCCGCTTGGGGCGGCTACTACGTTACCCGCGTCTCGGACACCTACAAGTCCGTCGATCTGGAAAAAGCGTTGATCGCTTCCGACAACATCTATTTCGCCCAAACCGCGCTCAAGATGGGCGCGCAACGCTTCACCACGGAAGCGGCGAAGTTCGGCTTCGGTGAAAAACTGCCGTTTCCGTATCCGGTCGACACGCCCACACTCTCCAACGACGGCCAAGGTCCGACCCGCGACATCCAATTGGCGGATTCCGGCTACGGGCAGGGTGAAGTGCTGATGAGCCCGCTGCACGTCGCCGCTGCCTACACCGCGTTCACCAACGGAGGCGACATCCTCGCTCCGCAAATATTAAAGGAAGAAAAGGGAGCCCATGCAGCCGTCGCCGCCAAAACGGTCTGGAAATCCCGCGCCCTCACGCCCGAAACCGCCAACTTGCTCACCTCCGACATGGTGCACGTGATCGACAACCCGAACGGCACGGGCCACGGTGCCAAGATCGACGGTTTGCAACTCGCCGGGAAAACCGGCACCGCCGAGTTGAAGCAGGCGCAAAACACGACAGGCAAAGAACTGGGCTGGTTCGTCGCGTACGACATCGAGAGCCCGCATCTGCTGCTGACGCTTTTGGTGGAAAACGTGCAGGGACGAGGGGGAAGTCACCTGCTCGGGTCGAAGATGCGGACGCTTTTTCAAGAGGCACAAGGGCTGCCCCACTAGCCTCAACTCCCATTTTCAGTTAAGATGTGCTTGAAGGTTTGTACGAGATATGAGAGGAGAATCTCGGTGGTACCTTTTGCCTGTCTCTATGTTGAAAAGGGAGAGCCCTATCACGCCGGTTCGTGCCTGCTCTTGGAAGCGGACGAAACCGTGGTCGGCCGCGCGACCCAGCATGAGGTGCCGGACATCGCGTTTCAGAACGTGTTTGTCTCGCGCCGCCATCTGAGCATCCAAAACGTAAACGGCAAGGCAGTGTTGCAAGACCTCGGCTCAAAGACCGGCACCTACATCGGCGACCGCAAGCTTGAAGCGCACGTTCCCTACGAGTTGCAAAACCTCGATATCATCCGGCTTGCGGGCGGTATGGTGTCGTTGCGTTTTTCTTATGAACTGACGGAGATGACGCTCGAACTCGATTTGAACGCGTTGCCGATCGACGACATCTCCGACTTGCGCATCGACCGCGAAAAACGCGTGGCTTGGGTCGGCGCAGATTGCGTCACGATGTCCGACAAGGAGTGGCGTCTGTTCCTCATGCTCTACGAACACGCCGGGTCGCTCGTCTCGTTTGAAACGATCAAGCGGACCGTGTGGCCGGAGCGCGCCCTCGATGAGCACGGCGTGCCGGACGTGGGCAACGACGAACTGAGCTCGCTCGTCTACCGCATTCGCAAAAAACTGCATCACAGCCGTTATACCATCTCGACCGTGCGCGGAACCGGGTTCATTTTCGAACCGAAAGAGGGCAGCGAGAGATGAAAAAAGGAGCCTGTTGGACAACAGGCTCCTTTTTTGTTGCGTTTTTTATGCTGGATGCACATCAGGCGGTGACGCAGCGGTAGATGGTCGAAGGCGAGTTGACGCCCTTGAGCGTCACGGTGTGCTTCTCCGCGCGGCAGCCGTTTGCCGCGAGCACGTCTTGGACGGCGGGGTCGGATTGAATGGCTTCGGAAATCCACACTTCGCCCGCTTCCGCCTGTCCTTGCACGCGGGCGGCGAGGTTGACTGTTTGTCCAAAGAAGTCGATCGTCTCGTTCGCTTTGACCGCCAGCGCAGGTCCCGTGTGCAAGCCGATCTTCAACTCCAGCGTCGTGTCGAGATCGACGATGGAGTCGTTGAGCGCCTTCATCTCCCGCACCATCGCGAGCGCCGCCGTCACCGCGTCGCCCGGCGTGGAGAACGACGCCATGATCGCGTCGCCCATCGTCTTGACGGTCGCCCCGTCATGTTGCGACACCACGTCGGTCAAGAGGCGGAAGTGGTCTTGGACGAGGCGGTACGCTTCGACGTCGCCCGTTTTTTCGTAGAGAGAGGTGGAGCCTTTGAGATCGGTGAAGAGGATCGTCAAGTTGGAGATCTTCAGGTTCATGCCGTTGGGCAAGTTCTCCACGAGGAAGCTCTCACGGAATTTCTGGTTGTTCAAGAGCATCTTGCCGGAGAGAAACGGTTTGACTTCCATCAAGGAGTTGCCCGCTTCGCAATTCAAAAGCGACGAGAGGTGCTCCCAATCGGAAAGCATCAGCGCAAACGCCGTCTCCTGCGCGTCTTGGTTGGTGACGCGGATCTCCAGCGGACCGGAACCGATTTCGATTTCCGTGGGGCGCAGTCCGTTCGACCCGGCTTGCAGGTCCACCGTGTGCAGCGCGGTACGGACTTCGTCGGTGAATTGAACGGTGGCGACCGAATGTTTGTCGAGGGAAATCAAGCGGTAATGCTCGCCCGGTTTCCCGTTGATCGTCAACGTTACAGAGCCGTTCGGCGGGAGGGGGGCAAATTGTTTGATCGATTGATGCAGGAGGTAATCGACAAACGCTTGCGGGCGGACGAAGTTCTGCGAGAAGAAGTACCGGAAGTACGAGTCTTGATCGGCAAACGGATGGATGTCCAACTCCCGAACTTGCGGAGAGAGGTTGAAGGAGACTTCCACGAAGTTGTCGAGCTCCGTTTCGATATGCTCGTCGCACAGCGTGCAGTAAAACGTGTCGCCCATCGCGATTTGGTTCAGCGAATCATACGTGTGCTCGACACAGCCGCACATCGGGCAAATCAAGTTCCAATCCAACTCGAACAGGCCGGCTTTGGTTCCGTAGATGAACAGGTTGACCGTCTGCGTGGCGTCCAGCCCGTGACGGGCCGCAAAGCGCAGCGGGTTGATGCGAAACGAGTCCCAATCGCTTTGTTCCTCCACGAGTTTGCCGAACGTGTTCGCCAGTTCGCGGTCCACCGCAAACTGCGCTTGCAGCTCCTCGATTTTGTTCCACAGATTCGTTGCCGTAGCTTTCATGGCCGACATCTCCCTTACCCCAGGTAATACTTAAAATCTTACCTTGTTTTTGCATGTCTTTCCAGAGGTCACTTTTCGGGGGCTGTGCTTGGGAATTGTAAACGAGTATGCCGCTTAATAAAAATACAATACTTACTGCTTAGCTGTAATCTACTTACTAATTGCTTGACAATTCAGAAGAACGGATAGTATGATTTGGGTGGAAAAAGCGTGAAATCGTTTGCATATCTATCTGGTAGGAACCAACTGCAACGCAACGATAGGAGCAGAAAACAGAGAAATGAGAGGGGACATGTGATCCAATGAAAGGCTGGAAGAAGGTCACTACGGCAGGTCTTGTCACGATGATGGCAGTCACGATGGTAGGTTGCTCGAGCAATAACACCGCCGACAACAACAAATCCACAGACACCGGCTCCAAGGATGAGAAGGTCAAATTGGTTTTTGCACGCGGCAAAGACACCACCGCCGCCTCGAACCACATCGTCGAGGAATTCAACAAAACCCATCCGAACATCCAAGTCGAACTGCGCGAAATGCCGTCTGACACCGGCCAATCGCACGACCAGTACGTGACGATGTTCTCCGCCAAATCGTCCGAGATCGACGTGTTCGACCTCGACGTCATCTGGCCGGCAGAGTTTGCGCAAGCGGGCTATCTGCTGCCTCTCGACCGCTTCATTCAGCAAGACAGCATCAACATGAACGACTACATCCAAGGCGCTGTCCAAGCCGGCAACTTCAACGGCCAACAATGGACGATGCCGAAGTTTATCGATACCGGTCTGCTGTTCTACCGCACCGACCTCGTCAAAGAAGTTCCGAAGACGTGGGATGACTTGATCGCGCAAGCCAAAGCGACCAAGGGCCAAGGCGGCACCCAATTCGGCTACTTGATGCAAGCGAAGCAATACGAAGGACTCGTCTGCAACTTCGTCGAGTTCGCGGCTGCGTACGGCGGCAAGATCCTCGACGACAAAGGCCAAGTTGTCATCAACAACCCGGGCACCGTCAAAGGTCTGAAGAAGATGATCGAAGTGGTCAAATCCGACTTCGTACCGTCGAACATCACCACGTTCACCGAAACCGAATCGGCGACCGCGTTCCAAGAAGGCCAATCGGCGTTCATCCGCAACTGGCCGTACCAGTTCGCCGCGGCGAATGACACCAAGCAATCGAAGATCGCCGGCAAAGTCGCGCTCGCTCCGCTTCCGGCAGGCGACGCAGGCTCCGCGGCGACGCTCGGCGGCTGGCTGTCCGGCATCAACAAGAACTCCAAGCATCCGAAGGAAGCGTGGGAGTTCCTGAAGTACCTGACCGGCAAAGAAGGTCAAAAAATCACCGCGGTCGACGGCGGTTCCGCCCCGACCCTGCTCCCGGAATACGACGACGCCGACGTGCAAAAAGCGTCTCCGCTGTTTGCGAACAAGGACTTCGTCAACGGGATCTCCAAAGCGGTGCCGCGCCCGACTTCGCCGCAATATCCGAAGATCTCCGACATCATGCAAATCGAGATCTCCAAAGCGATCGCAGGCCAAGAGACCGCGGAAGAAGCGGTTCAAAACATGGATGCCAAGATGAAGGAAGTCGTGAAGTAAAACTAGATCCTAAACAGCCTGGGTGCTCCTCTGCGAATAACGGAGGAGCATTCATGGTATGTGGAAGTGGTGAGAGAACATGGCAAAAAGCAAACGCCGGATGTCGGAGAAACAAGCCGGCTATCTGATGGTGTTCCCTGCGCTGCTGATCATCCTCGTGATCGCGATTTGGCCGGTCGTCCGCTCGTTCTGGATCTCGCTCTACGACGTGCGGCTCAACGACCCGACCAAGTCGCAAATTCACAGCGCGTACGGGATCGATATGGAACGGTACGCCAACGGGCTGCCGCTTCTGAAGTCGAACATCGCCAACGAGAAGAAACAAGTCGAAGCCCCCGCCGCAGGAGAACTGGACGCAGTTCTGCAATCGGTTCTGGCGGTGGACAAAGAGTTGAACCAAGACCCGAAATTTACCGACCGCTACACCCAAGTGGACGACCTGCTGAACAACATGCAGCCCGTCCCGGACGACGTGAAGTTTCTCGACGCAGAGCAAGTCCAAGCGCAGAAACTCAAAGACACGCTCCAAGACGCGGAGAAAAAAGTCCTCGCGCTTTCCAACGACAAACAGCTGAAAACGGAAAACGTGCTCGGCATCGTGCGCGGGCTGGAGGGCTCGGTCATCGAGCCGAACTTCGTGGGCTTGGCGTATTACAAGCAATATCTCACCGACTCCCGGATGTGGGCGTCGCTTGGCAACACCGTGCTGTTCACCGTCCTCTCCGTCGTCTGTGAACTGGTGCTCGGACTCTGGATTGCCGTGTTGATCAACAAGCAGTTTATCGGACGCGGATTGGTGCGCGCCGCCGTCTTGATCCCGTGGGCGATCCCGACGGTCATCTCGGCGCTCATGTGGAAATTCATGTACGACGGGCAAAACGGCATCTTGGCGCACGTGTTCTGGAAGATCGGATTGATCTCCGATCCGGGCGTGCTGCTGACGACGAAGTGGGGCGCGATGTTCTCCACGATCTTCGCCGACGTGTGGAAGACCACGCCGTTCATGGCGCTGCTCCTGTTTGCGGGGCTCCAGACGATTCCGGAGTCGCTGTACGAAGCGGCGGAAGTGGACGGGGCGACGAAACGCCAGCAGTTTTTCCGCATCACGTTGCCGATGCTCAAAACCTCGATTTTGGTTGCGCTGTTGTTCCGAACTTTGGACGCGTTCCGCGTGTTCGACCTCGTGTATGTGCTGACCGGCGGCGGCCCTGCCAACTCCACGGAGACGATTTCGATCTACGCGTACAAGACGATGTTTGCTCAGATGAACTTCGGCGCGGGCTCCGCGCTGTCTGTCCTCGTCTTCCTCTGCGTCGCGCTGATCTCGATGGGCTATATCAAAATCCTCGGCGCCGATTTGATCGGCGAAAACAGCGGGAAGTAGGGGGGAAGGACGATGCAGAAAAAAGCCGGGCCGCTGTTTTACGTATTCCTGATTTTGTTCCTGTTCGCCGTCATGTTCCCGTTTCTGTGGCAGATGCTGGCTTCCTTCAAACCGCCGGGCGAGCTGTTCGGTGAGAGCGCGTTTTCCATCGCGATCAAGGAACCGACGTTCAACAACTACAACCTCGTGTTCACGGAGCGGCCGTTTGGCACGTATCTCTGGAATTCGCTGGCCGTCGCAACGCTGACCACCGTGTACGCGATCGTCGTGTCGGTGTTTGCTTCCTACGCGATCGCGTGGCTGAACTTCAAAGGCAAGACGGTGATCCTCGGCATCGTGCTCGCCGTCTCGATGTTCCCGCAGATCGCGACGATCTCGCCGATCTTCATGTTCTTGCAATCGGTGGGGCTGACGAACTCGTGGCTCGGTCTGATCATTCCGTACACGACGTTCGCCCTGCCGCTGGCGGTGTGGAACTTGACGATCTTCTTCCGCAAGTTGCCGCTCGATTTGGCGGAAGCGGCGAAGATGGACGGCGCTTCGATCTGGCAGACGCTGACCAAAGTCTTCCTGCCGCTGGCGATGCCGGGCGTGTTCACCACGGCGATCCTCGTGTTCATCGCGGCGTGGAACGAGTTCCTGTTCGCGCTGACGATCAACACGGAAGAATCGATGAAGACCGTTCCGGTCGGGATTGCGATGTTCCAAGGGCAGTTTACGATCCCGTGGGCGGAAATCTCCGCCGCTTCGATCGTCGTCACCGTGCCGCTGGTCGTCATGGTGCTGATCTTCCAACGCCGCATCGTCTCCGGGTTGACGTCCGGTGCGGTGAAAGAGTAGTTTTTTCCTTACTAGGTGTAAAAAAAGTCTCCGTTGCGCTGTGGCGTGCGGGGGCTTTTTTTGTTGGGGGAGTTTAAGCGTGTGTAAGGAAAGGAAACCTGTTAAAAGAGACAAGAATCTGAAAAAAGGAGGGACTGCCATGAGTTTGCGATTGCACACATCCCGTCGAGAGGAGACGGGCAAAGGCAGAATTCTGGCTGTGTTGATCCACGGTCTCGGCGCGCCGGAAACATGGGAGCCGTGGAAAGAGTTGCTCTTGCAAGACCCGCATTTGCGAGGTGTTGATGTCGCCCTCGCCCGTTTTGATACCGCGCATCTCGTCAACGGATTGATCGGCGGGGTGACCGGCGTGCTGCGCTTGTTTAAGCGCGAACTGAAAGTCAGTCGGGAGAACGTGACCGATATCGCGACATTGGCGGCGGAGTTGAAGTTTGAACTCGATTCGCGCGAGTACCGCGATTATGACAAAGTGGTTCTAATTGGACACAGCATGGGCGGTTTGGTCGGCATTCATTATCTGTTGCAGGAGATGGAAGCCAACGTCCCGTTGCGGGTGGGCGGCTACATCTCGCTTGCCACTCCATTTAACGGGGCTGCGTTGGCACAGTACAACAAACTGTTGGAATGGGCGAACCACAATCAGCAGATCCAAGAATTGCGTCCGAACGGCAAGTTTTTGGACGATACGATCCGATTGTGGACGAAGCATAAGGACAATTCCGCGTTGGAGAACGTGCGGTTCCGGTTCTGCTACGGGCAGACCGATGAGATCGTGGAACGTACGTCGGCGCTTCCGCACGTGGTTCACTCGTTCTGGCGGGACAGTGTCCCGTTGCCGGGCGATCACAGCGGAATACTCGACGTGGCGGACGGGGCGCAAAGCGTCGCCTACATCCGCGTGCGCGATCACATCTTGGATGTGCTCGACCAGTTGGAAGCGGTGCAAAGCCAAAGCGAGACTCCCAAGCAGTACAACGTCATCTCTCTGCTCGACTCGTTTCCCTTCCAAGCAAACCCCTGATCGTCCCATCGGAGTCCTTGGACACCGAACCGATGGGACCGCATCAGGTGTCTGATCGGGCGGAGTTGGTGGAGCAAGTTCGCCAGATGATGCGACCGCGGGTCAAGAAGCTGTTGAACGAATTGCATGATTTTTTTCAAAGCAGGACGAATTTGGTGTTGCTGGATCGCCTGATATACCGCCATATTCAAGCGGTGTATGGCTCGCCTCAACAACTGTTCGCCGTTTCGTGTTATGAGAAGGAGGCCGAACTTTGGCACAATTGGCAACGAGCGGCCCATCAACTCGGCTATAAAGTGCGGAACCATCTGCCGGTGGAACTGGACGCGTTGCGCCATGATTTGTACCTACTGCTGGTTGTGGATGCAGACCGGGTCTCGACGGAGCTTCGCAAACAGATCGAAAACAACCGTGTCGGGTTTCGCATCTACGTGCTGACCCGCGCTGATCTTCAGCATCCCGACCGTCTGTTGGAACGGCTCCCGTTTGGCAACGGGTTGCATCGTGCGGGTGCTCGATCGCCGGAAGCGTGGTTTCAAGAGGGACACTTTTTGCGGAGGTTGCAAGAAACGGTGGAGGAGCGGGCTGCGGCGAAGCTGACACCGGATTTTTTTGCAAACGGTGCAGCCGATGTGCAAGGGTTGTTGCGCTTGTTGGGAGAGCCGATGACGGGAGGTGTGGAAGATGCGCTTGCAAGCGATTGAGATCGAGGCGTTTCGCGGGTTTGGCGAGACGTTTTCGTTTTCCTTTCAAGATGCCGATGTGCTGGTGCTGTACGGACCGAACGGGCACGGCAAGACGTCTTTTTTCGATGCGATCGAGTGGGCGCTGACAGGGAAACTGTTTCGCTACGAGGAGGAAGAGACGCAGGAACGCAAGCAATACCGCTATGTCGGCAACAAGTTTCATCAAGCCCGCAACCCCCGAGTGCGCCTGGAGGCAGGCATGGAAGACGGGCAGGTCGTGGTTTTGACGCGGACGGGCACCGCCAAGCCCACTGACACGACCGACGCGGAAAAAAGCAGCTTGGTGCTGACCGTGGACGAAGTGTCTTATACAGGCGAAGAGGCGGAAGTTCAACTTCGCGACCTGTTGGTGCATCGCGGTTGGCAAGAGGTGATGACAGATGTGGGGAAGGGGCTTTTTCTGACCCATCTGTTGAGCCAAGAACGGATGAACCGGTTTCTACGCGGCATGAAGGAAAGCGAGCGGTACGAGAATGTGTCCATGGTGTTTGGGACGGAGCCTTACAACAATCGATACCGGAACTTGTTTCAAGAAGCGAAAAAGGTAATGGAACGCAGGCTGGGTGATTTGGAAGCTCAAAAGCAATCGTTGCTGGCGGAACACCGAGCGCTTCAACCGCAACTTGCGGAACTCGCTTCCTTGGTCGCGGATGTCCTTCCGGAACAGAGCCAACTTTCAGCGGTGGAAGACCTTTCTGTCGAACGAATTCACGAAGAACGGCGGGCTCTGCAACAGGAGCAAGAGAAGTTGCAGGGAGTTCAGGTCAAACTCACGCGGGCACGTCAGGCGTACAACGAGTGGCAGGAACGGAAGCCTGTCTATGAAGCGAACCTGCAAGAACTCAAACGATACCAGAGCCTTGAGGAACTCGACACCCGACTGCGAAAATTGGAATGGCTGCAACAGCGCGTGCCGGAGTATGAAAAAAACGGCAACCGCCAGGCGGAGCTGGTGCAGAACAGGGCAATACGAGAGCAGTCCGTCCAAGATTTGCGAGAAGAACAAGCGACAGCCGAACACGTCTTCAACTTGTTGAAAAAAGCAGGACTCTCGCCTGAGCCAGCCGCTCGCATCGAATGGCTCGCTCACTTGCGGAGGACGGTCGTGGACGATCTTCGCGCCGAATCGGCGTGGGCTCCATGGAAACGATTCGCGGCTCTTGTGCAAAGCATGGAGCAAGCCGCCATGCAATCGATTCAGTTGCAGAGGTTGCGGAAGCAAGCGCACTGCGGGAGGGAGGACGCGCAGTCCGCGCTGACAGCCTACCGGTCCGTGCAAGAGCAGTACAACAGGTTGCTCATCTCTTTGCGGGATCATGTCAACGGGCACCAAGATCTCCAGGCATGTCCCGCCTGCGGAACATCGGGAATCACCGCCGCGCACATCCTCGCCCATGTCCAACACCAACAGGAACAAGTAGACCCGCAGCTGATGCAATTTCAAGAGCGGTTGGATCAAGCGGCGCACCGCTTGCAAACGGTTCAAGCGGAATGGGAAGCGGCGGAGGCGTTTTTTCAAACGCAATACGGGCAGTTTGCCAAGGAACTGGAAAGTTGGCAGGCACAACTTCTGCAAAGCCAGAGCGAGATGAAACGCCAGCAACAGACGGCGAATCTTGAACAAGCGGAACTGTCCGAGTTGGAACAGTCCTTGGCCGATTTTCAACACCGCGCGCAATCCCTCGGACTTCAAGCGACAGGAGCGGATCTTGGGGAGGAAATCCAACAGCAGCTCCGGCAAACCCGTCAGCAATGGGTCGATTTGGCGGCAGAGGAACGGAACACGTGGCGCGAGTCCTGCGAATCTTGCAAGCAAACTGTCCTGCAAGCGAAAGAAATCCGCCACGCGCTGAAGGAATCCTTGCAAGCACTTGCCTTACACCCGAAGGAAGCGGAAGCGGCGTCGTTGCTGTTGGAGGGAGCCGAACAGGAGTACCAAGCCCGCCAAACCGATTTGATTTCCCGCATGATACAGGTCGATTCCCTTTTGCATCAGTTGGAAACCGTTTCTGCACTGCGTCGCTACCGGCAACTTTTGCAGCAAGAACAAGCCTTGCAAGCCCGACTCCAAGCGGTGGAATCCCGTGTTGGCGAACTGACGGAGCGAATTGAAGTGGTGAAGTCTGTGCGCAACAAAGTTCCGGAGGCTGTCGCGAAGATGAACAACGAAGTGATGGAAGGGCTGTTTTCCACGATGCGCTCGATTTTCCTGAAACTCAATTCGCACCCGTTGTTTTGCGAACTCGATCACGACACCGTGAAAAAACGCAACCTCAACCATCTGTTCCTGACCGTCTTGACAGGGGAGCAGAGCGGCGAACTTGTGGAAGCCAACCCTTCCTACATTTTCAGTTCCGCGCAAGTCAACGCGGTGGCCTTGTCGTTTTTCCTCGCGATGGCGTTGCAACAACAATGGTCGCCGTTGCAACTGATCGCGCTCGACGACCCGGTGCAGAGCATGGATGATCTCAATGTCCTGGCGTTGATCGACCTGATCCGCAACCTGTTGCAGGACCCGTCGAACACGCGCCGCCAATTCATCATCTCCACGCATGACAGCTCGTTCTATGAATGGATGCTCAAGAAGTTCCGTTTTCTGCGCGTCGGGTTTATCGAATATGAAAGCTATTCGGAAAAAGGCCCGCAGACGTACCGCGATGTCGTGCCGCCGCTCCACTCGGATTTCGACATCCGCACGGCAGCCTGGAAGTCGTGAGATAAGACACCCGCCCCCGTCGCAGGTGTCTTTTTCTCATGGACAACGCATTCCCGAAGCAGCCTCAAAAATTTTTCCTCTCCATTCGACGATTTTGTACATTTTTGGCAGGAGATCAGGGAAAAAATAAGCTATACTAGTAGATGTTGTGTTTTCGGACTTGTAAAAACAGGCTGATGGGAGTGCGTCTAGAGTATGCGAGAGAGTAAGCAGCCGTTTGTGATGGTCTTGTTTGGAGCGACGGGCGACCTTGCGAAACGCAAGTTGTTTCCCGCCCTCTACGCGTTGGTGCGCGACGGGTTGATTCATGAACAATTCGCCGTCGTCGGCGTCGGTCGTTCGGAAATGGACACCGCCGATTTTCGCCAGATGGTGCAGGAGGCGATTCGTGAAAACAGCCGCTTGTCTATCCAAGAAGGACAGCAGTGGCAAAACTTCATCAACTCCATCGACTATGTCGCCATCGATGTCACCAAATCGGATACATACGGAAAACTGAAAACCGTCGTCGACGGCCGTGAGAAACTGATGGACGGGTCGTCGAACCGCCTGTTCTACCTGTCGCTCGCTCCGGAGTTGTTCGGCACCGTGGCGACCAACCTCCGCCTCGGCGGGCTGACCCAGAACCAAGGCTGGAAACGACTGATCATCGAGAAGCCGTTTGGCAAGGACCTCGAATCCGCCCAAGCGCTCAACGAAGTGATCTCGCAATCGTTCAAGGAAGAAGAGGTCTACCGCATCGACCACTATCTCGGCAAAGAGATGGTGCAGAACATCGAAATTCTGCGCTTCACCAACATGCTCTTTGAACCGGTGTGGAACAACCGCTACATCGACAACGTGCAAATCACCGCCAGCGAAACGCTCGGCGTCGAGGACCGCGCTTCCTACTACGAACACTCCGGCGCGCTGCGCGACATGGTGCAAAACCACATGCTGCAAATGCTCATGATGGTTTGCATGGAACCGCCCTCCAAGTTCGAGACGGAAGCGATCCGCGACGAGAAAGTCAAAGTTCTGCGCTCGCTGCGCCGCTACGGAGAGGACGAAGTTTCGCAATACGTCGTCCGCGGCCAATACTCCGCCGGCCAGATGAAAAACCAACCGGTGCTCGGCTACCGCGACGAACCGAATGTGGCACCGGACTCCGACACGGAGACGTTTGTGGCGGCGAAGCTCTTCGTGAACAACTTCCGCTGGTCGGGCGTGCCGTTTTTCATCCGCACCGGCAAGCGCATGCCGAAGAAAACCACCGAAATCGTCATCCAGTTCAAAGAAGTGCCGACCCTGAACAACTTCCACCACGGCGGCAACATCGGACCGAACTTGCTCGTCATCAACATCAACCCGTCGGAAGGCATGACGCTCTATCTGAACGCCAAAAAACCCGGCACCGACGACGAAGTCGTCACGATCGCGATGGACTTCTGCAACAACTGCGAAATCGAAGGCGGCTCGCCGGAAGCGTACGAACGCCTGATCAACGACGCCATCCACGGCGACTCCACGTTCTTCACCCGCTGGGATGAAGTGTCGCTCGCGTGGAAATTCGTCGACCCGATCCGCCGCGCCTGGGACAAAAACCTCGTGCCCCTGCACGAGTACCAAGCCGGCACCTGGGGTCCGAAAGCGGTCAACTACCTGCTCTCCGAAGACAACACGCAATGGTGGTATGTCAACGAGAAGGAAGCGTTCACGCTGCCGGCGCAGATGCAGGACGGCGTTTTTTCAAGGAGGTAATCAGCCCGCATGATCCCCACCCACTACAAAGTGTTTGACGTGTCCATGCCGATCTTCAACGGCATGCCCGTCTACAAGGACAAACCGGCCAAGCAGCCGAACATCTCCGTCGTGCAGGATTTCGACACGGCAACCGCCCGCGAATCGCGTCTCGACATGGACGTGCACTGCGGAACGCACATCGACTCGCCGTTGCACATGGTGCCCGGCGGCGGCACGATGGAAGTCATTCCGGTGGAAACGCTGGTCGGCCCCTGCCGCGTGCTCGACATGACGCACGTGGAGGGCGGCATCTCCCGCGCCGACCTCGAAACCCAAAACATCCAGCAGGGCGAATTCCTGCTTTTGAAAACCAAAAACTCCGCCGAGAGCGTCTTCAACCTCGAATTTGTATATCTCGCCGTCGATGGAGCCGAATACTTGGTGGAGCGAGGCATTCGCGGCGTCGGCATCGACGCGCTGGGCATCGAACGCGCACAGACGGGCCACCCGACGCACAAAACGCTGTTCCAATCGAACATCGTAATCATGGAAGGACTGCGCCTCGCCGACGTCCAGGCGGGCGACTACTTCCTGTGCGGCGCACCGATCAAAGTGCTGGAGACGGAAGCGGCTCCGGCGCGCGTCTTGCTGTTGCAATTCAGCTAACCCCCGCTGCACCCCTGAAAAAACAGAGACAGAACACACAACGAGGAGTGACCAGAACATGAAGCTCGGACTGATCGGTCTTGGCAAGATGGGCTACAACTTGGCGCAAAACCTGCTCGACCACAACCACAGCGTCGTCGGCTACGACGTGAACGCTCAAGCGGCGAAAGAACTGCAAGGCTACAACGCGAACGCCATCCCGGCGGACAGCATCGAAGACCTCGTCCAAAAACTCGAAACGCCGCGCATCGTCTGGGTGATGGTTCCGCACAACATCGTCGACAACGTGCTGGAAACGCTGACCCCGCTGCTCTCCGAAGGCGACATCGTCATCGAAGGCGGCAACTCGCACTACAAAGAATCGGTCGAGCGCGGCGAACGCCTCGGTCAACACCGCATCTACTACTACGATGTCGGCACGTCCGGCGGCACGGAAGGCGCGCGCCACGGCGCCTGCTTCATGATCGGCGGCAACGCGGACGTGTTCCCGACGATCGAACCGCTCTTCCGCGACCTCTCCGTGGAAAAAGGCTACCTCTACGCGGGCGAAGTCGGCGCGGGCCACTTCCTCAAGATGGTGCACAACGGCATCGAGTACGGCATGATGCAAGCGATCGCCGAGGGCTTTGAAGTGCTTGAGAAGTCCAAGTACGACTACAACTACGAAGACGTCGCCCGCGTCTGGGCAAACGGCTCCGTCATCCGCTCTTGGCTGATGGACCTCACCGAGCGCGCGTTCTCCAAAGACCCGAAACTCGAAGGTCTGCGCGGCGTGATGCAGTCGTCCGGCGAAGGCAAATGGACCGTCGAAACCGCGCTGGAACTGCAAGCGAACGCGCCGGTCATCGCGATGTCGCTGTTCATGCGCTATCGTTCGCTGGAAGACGACACCTTCCACGGCAAAGTCGTCGCCGCTCTGCGCAACGAGTTCGGCGGACATGCCGTCGTCAAAAAATAATACATCGCCCAAAAAGGAACCGTCCTGCACAGACCGCGTGCGGGACGGTTGCTTTTTTTTGTCGAGAAAAATGACTTCAAAGTGCAATCGGTTTCACATAGTCTTTCTTATAAAGAGTGGAGAGGTGAGCCGATTGCAACCGAAAGTTGCGTATTTTTCTGCGGAGTTTGGCTTGAGCGAGTCCCTGCCGATCTATTCCGGAGGTCTGGGCATCTTGGCGGGCGATCATGTGAAAGCCGCCAACGATTTGGGACTTCCGCTGGTCGGGGTCGGAGTGCTGTATCGCCGGGGGTATTTTCAACAGCGCATTCAGGAGGACGGCGCGCAAGAAGCGCTGTATCCGCCGATGAACCCGGAAGAGTTGCCCGTTCAGCCGGTGCTCGATGCTTACGGGCAGCCGTTGTTCGTCGACGTGCCGATCGGCAAACGCATCGTGCACCTGCGTGTCTGGCAAGCGAATGCGGGCAACGTGCCGGTCTATCTCATGGACGCGGACAACGACCGGAACAATGATCACGACCGCCGCTTGACCGACCGCCTCTACGGAGGCGACCAAGAGACGCGCATCGCTCACGAGATCATCCTCGGCATCGGCGGCGTGCGCGTGCTGCGGGCGGTGGGGTTTGAGCCGGACGTCTGGCACATGAACGAAGGGCATGTTGCGTTTCTCGCGCTGGAGCGCATTCGCGAGTATTCGGCGGAAGGGTTTCCGTTTGAAACCGCGCTCGAAGCGGTGAAAGCGAGCACGGTGTTTACCACGCACACGCCGGTTCCGGCGGGGCACGACCAGTTCAGTTTTGAGCTGATGGACCGCTACTTGGGCGATTACTTCTGGCAACTGGGGTCGGATCGCGACAACATCCTCGGTCTCGGCCGCCACAACGACAAATTCAACATGACCCGCCTCGCCGTGCAGACCTCCTCGAAGGTCAACGGCGTATCGAAATTGCATGCGGAAGTGACCAAGGAGCTTTTTCATAAATGGAGCCCGGACATCCCGCCGCAAGACGTTCCGGTCGATGCGGTGACCAACGGCGTGCACACGGAGACGTGGCTGTCTCCGGAGCTGCGCGAGCTGTACGACCAGCATCTCGTCTACAATTGGACACGCGAAGTGGCGAACCCGGAGACGTGGACGAAAGTGGAACAGATTCCCGACGAGAAGATCTGGGAGGCACACCAAGCGGCGAAGCAGCGCATGACCGACCGGTTGTCGCTGCCGAATCTGCAAGACGTGCTGACGATCGGGTTCGCCCGCCGCTTTGCGACGTATAAGCGGGCGTATCTGCTGTTTCAAGACTTGGAGCGGCTGGAGCGGATCGTCCATCATCCGGAGCGGCCGGTTGCGTTCGTTTTTGCCGGCAAAGCGCATCCGGCTGACGGGCCGGGGCAAGACTTGATCCGGCGCATCGTGGAAGTGTCGAAGATGGAGAGCTTCCGGGGCAAGGTCTTCCTCGTGGAGAACTACGACATGAACATCGGCCGTCACTTGGTGCAGGGCGTGGACGTGTGGCTGAACACGCCCGTCAAGCCGATGGAAGCGAGCGGCACTTCCGGGATCAAAGCCGCCATCAACGGCGTGCCGAACTGCTCGGTGCTCGACGGTTGGTGGGATGAGGGGTACAACGGCGAAAACGGTTGGGGCATTGAAGGAAAAACGGACGGCGGGCGCGGTTACCAAGACTGGGTCGACGGCGAAACGCTGTACAACGTGCTGGAAGGGGAAATCGCGCCGCTGTACTACGAACGGGACGACGACGGCGTGCCCTGCGAGTGGGTCGCAGTGATGAAACACTCGATCCGCTCGATCACTCCGGAATTCAGCACAGCACGGATGGTCGGCGAGTATTGGCGCAACGCGTACGTGCCGGTGGCGGAGCGGGGCCGACGTTTTGCCGCGAATCGGCTGGAAGTGGCACAGCGGGTCGGCGCGTATAAAAAATTCGTGCGCAATTCCTGGGACAACGTGTATGTGCAAGAGATCAAACTCCAGCCGCATGAAGACGGCACACGGGTGCAAGCGAGCATCCGGCTCGGATGTATCTGGCATGCGGACGTGCGTGTGGAAGCGGTGGGGTCGGACGGACACGGCGGCATCTGGAAGTTGGAGTTGCGTCCGGTGACGGAGTTTTTGACGGGGGAGTATCTGTATGAGGGCGTGTACCCCGACCGCATGGAAGTGTGGAGGCGCTCGAACGCCAACGTGCGCGTGGTGCCGGTCTCACCGGACTTCTGCAACGAGTTCGAGTTGGAGCTGACCTGCTGGGGGACGCATTGGCGATAAGGGTTTTTTGAAAAAAGTGACGGGGCCGAGCGGGGTTCATATCCCTCTGGGCCCACCATCCACTCTGTGACGTTGTTTTGTAGAAGGTTCACGATTTCGGTAATTTGTCTACACGCTTAGACGTCCTCTCCCGGGGGAGAGGACGTCTATGGTCAGACAGGATCAATTGTAGTTGAGGGACAAGAGGTAGTAGGAAGAAGCGCTGTATCCGGAATACGAGTACACTTTCGCGTAATATGTGGCACCGGGGACGATCGGAAATTTGACCGTTTCATCGGTATTGCCGGCGTTCGTCGATATGCCGACCAGTTTGTTGTTTTGATCGTATACCATGAGGTCGTAGTCCTTGCCGCTCGGAATGTTGCTCAACGTGAACGTTGCGGTCGGCGAGGTTTGCAAAGAGCCGATCGTCAAGAAGTACCAGTCGACATCGTCAGCCGTGCTGATCGTGCCCATGCGTTGGCTGACGGAGTCAATACGTGTCGCGCTGGACATGGTGTCATTCGGTTCGCTTTCCATCTTGATGTCTTCGGTGCTGACGCTGGCGGAAGAGGCCGTCGGAACCAACATAACCGTCAAAGCCAGTGCAGAAAACAGAGTCGCAAATTTTTTCATAATGATCATCTCCTAATTCTATGATTTCCAATCTATGTAATTATTTTATGAAAATAGAAATTGGTATAACAATAGTAATTTGTTTAAAATTTTAACAGAAAATCGGGATATTTTACCTTTTTTTGCTGTTTTGGACGTTTTCATCTGTTTTTTTTTAGGAAATAGGAACTAGTTCGTTCGATTCATTTTTAAATATACCCACTGACGATCTGTCCACAAACGCCAAGCTCAATCTTCCGGCGATCGATTCGCCGGTCAAACGGAGTTTTGGAGTCATGGACCTCCGTGCCGTCGGCGATGGAAACGAGAATTTCATCGAGGCTTACCCGGCGGTTTATGACCAAATGACAAACATCGGCGGGTGTTTTAACGAGATCATGGAACGCGAAGCATTTGATGGATGATTTTTTTCGTGTCGAATGGGAGAAAGTTTCTCTTTTTCTCGTGCGGATTCGACAGGGAATGCGAGGGGAGTTGGAAATGGCTGGAGATGGGAGCGGATTCACGTGTCGAGCGCTGTCTGGTGGAGGCGGAGGGCGTGATTTTTGTCAGAAAGGAATCGGGTGAGAAGGCGCGAAACTTAGCACTACCAAGAGAACTTTCACGCTGGAGGAAAACATGAACGGAAACCAAGAACACGCAATGTGGATGGAGATCATTCAACGACTCCAAGCGGGCGAGATGCAGTCCGAAGTGGCTCGGGCGTACCGCATGTCCCGCGGGAAGTTCAGATATCGTTTGGCTAAATTTATGGAACAAGCCGGCATCGCCGAAATCGCCGTGACACGCTCTACGCTGGAAGAAGAGCAGGAGCCGACGGTACAGGAGCATGGAGAAAGAGCACCGGGTGTAGAGGCATCGGCTTCTGAGGAAGCGCTAGGTTCCGAGGAAGCTGTGGTTTCCGAGGAAGCTGTGGTTTCTGAGGAAGCTGTGGTTTCTGAGGAAGTCGCCGTTTCTCAGGAAACTTCGCCTTCGTCTGAAAAACGGACTCCGACCCAAGTCGCGCTCCACCTCGACACTCCGCTCATCGACCTGTCCCTTCGTGACGCTTCGCTCGTCGACGAAACGTGGCACCGCAATCACGGGCTGAACCGCCTCGTCGCGATGGTCAAAGAACCGCGCACGCTGTTCGCCTACTGGGAGGTCAACGAATCGCGCAAACACCTGATCCAAGAGCACTTCCGCGCCGACTGGAACCAACTGCCGTTCTGCCTGCTGGTTCACGACGTCACCGACCTGCACTTCAACGGCTCGAACGCGCATCACACGATCCGCATCGACGTCAACCCGCGCGCCGAAAGCTGGTACATCCACGGCGTCACGCCGGGCCGCCGTTATCAGATCGACTTCTGCACGCAGACGATCACCGGACAACCGTTCGCGATCCTGCGCTCGAACATCGTCGAGACTCCGCCGCTCCCCAAACCGGGGAGCGAAGAGCCGCAGCTGAAATTCGGCACCCTGCACCAAGAAACGCCGGACTTCCTGCGCGCCAAGGACGCCGAACTCGCGCCGTCCGCCTTGCACCAAGAACCGTGGCACGACCAGTTCACCGGCTACAACCTCACGGAAACGCAAGCTTCCGGGGAAGGAGACAAGCTCTAATGGTAAAAGGCTACCTCGCACTCGTCCTGCACGCCCACTTGCCGTTCGTCCGTCACCCGGAAAGCGAGGCGTACTTGGAAGAGCGCTGGCTGTTCGAAGCGATCACCGAGACCTACATCCCGCTCTTGCAGGTCTACCAAGGACTGCTCGCCGACGGCGTGGAATTCCGCGTCACCATGTCGATCACGCCGACTTTGCTGTCGATGTTGACCGACCCGCTTTTGCAAAAGCGCTACCTCAAACACATCACGAAGCTGATTGAACTCGCGGAAAAAGAAGTCCTGCGCACCGAAGCGCAAGACCCGCAGTTCAACGGTCTCGCGTTCAAATACCTGAACCGCTTCACCACCCTGCGCGAGTTCTACCTGCGCTATCACGGCAACTTGATCACCGCGTTTCGTGAACTGCAAGACCTCGGGAAGCTGGAGATCATCACGTGTGCCGCCACGCATGCTTTCCTCCCGAACGTGATGACGGAGGAAGCGATCCGCGCGCAACTGCAAACGGCTGTCGACTTGCACACCCGCCACTTCGGCCGTGCTCCGCAAGGCATCTGGCTGCCGGAGTGCGGATACGTGCCGGAACTCGACGCGCTCTTAAAAGAAGTCGGCCTGCGCTTTTTCTTCACCGACGCGCACGGCGTGACGACCGTCGAACCGGCTCCGGTGTTTGGCACCTGTTCTCCGGTGTTGACTCCGCACGGCGTGGCGGCGTTCCCGCGCGACATGGAGTCGTCCAATCAAGTTTGGAGCACCCAAGAAGGCTACCCCGGCGATTTCAACTACCGCGAATACTACCGTGACATCGGCTTCGACTTGCCGTTTGAAGACGTGCGCGACTACATCCATCCGGACGGCATCCGCATCAGCACCGGCGTCAAGTATTTCCGCATCACGGGCAAAACAGGCGAGAAGGAACCGTACAACCCGCAATGGGCGCGAGAAAAAGCTGCCGAACACGCCGGCAACTTCCTGTTCAATCGGGAGCGGCAAATCGAGCATGCGTCCGCGCACATGGGCCGCCGACCGATCATCGTCGCGCCCTACGACGCGGAATTGCTCGGCCACTGGTGGTACGAGGGCCCGATCTGGCTGGACATGCTGTTGCGCAAACTGCACTTCGACCAGACGACCGTGCAAACGATCACGCCGTCCGAATATCTCGGGCTCTACCCGGATTTCCAAGTGTGCCGTCTGCCGATGTCGTCGTGGGGGAGAGGCGGGTATGCGGATGTTTGGCTGCGCGGAGAAAACGACTGGATCTATCCGGCGCTGCACCGTATGGAACGCCGCATGATCGACCTCGCCGACTCCTTCCCGCAGCCGTCGGAGCTGCAACGCCGCGCCTTGAACCAAGCGGCGCGCGAGTTGATGTTGGCGCAATGCAGCGACTGGGCGTTCATCATGGACAACAAAACGATGGTCGAATACGCCGTCAAACGCACCAAGCACCACGTCAACCGCTTTGACGCGCTGGACGGGATGCTCTGCAAAGGCAACATCAACGAGATGTGGCTCGCGAAGGTCGAATGCCACGACAATATTTTCCCGGAAATAAATTTCGAAGCGTACCGTTCCCGCCATGAACGTCGCCGTTTCGCTCCGGCTGCGCGTCCGCGCGTGCTCGTCCTCTCGTGGGAGTTCCCGCCGATGACCGTCGGCGGTCTGTCGCGCCACGTCTACGATCTCACCCGCTACTTGGTGAAAAACGGCTGGGACGTGCACGTCGTAACCACGGAAGCGGAAGGGGCTCCCTATGAAGAAGTGGTCGAGGGCGTGCATGTGCACCGCGCGCACGTGTTGAAACCGGACGGAGCGGAGTTTGTGCACTGGGCGTTCCAGCTCAACTTGATGATGATCGACACCGTGCAGGGATTGCTCGACGCGGGCCTGACATTCGACTTGATTCACGCGCACGACTGGCTGGTTTCGTACGCCGCCGAATCTCTAAAAAAACAAACGGGCACCCCGTTGGTCTCGACGATCCACGCGACGGAGCACGGGCGCAACCACGGCATTCATACGGACTTGCAGCGCTATATCCACGAATTGGAGTGGAAGCTGACGTACGAATCAAAGCGCGTGATCCTCTGCTCGACGTACATGAAGCGGGAAGCGGAGCAGGTGTTTGAACTGCCATCGGACAAGCTCGACGTGATCCCGAACGGCGTCGACCCGGAGCTGTTGCAACCAGTCGGGACGGCGGAGGGAGGCAAGTGTGTTTTTGCCCGAGAAGGCGAGCGCTTGGTGATGTTCGTCGGACGTCTGGTGCGGGAGAAGGGCGTGCACACGCTGTTGAACGCCGTCCCGATGATCCTCGACGAATTCCCGAACGCGCGGTTTGTCATCGCGGGCAAAGGCCCGGCGATGGAGTCCCTCCAAGAACAAGCCCGCGCGATGGGGATCGCGGATCGGGTGCGTTTTACGGGATTCATCTCGGACGAAGAGCGCAACACGCTGTTCCAAGAAGCGGATGCGGCCGTTTTTCCGAGCCTGTACGAGCCGTTTGGCATCGTGGCGCTGGAAGCGATGGCGGCGAACACGCCGGTGGTCGTGTCGGACGTCGGCGGGCTTGGTGATGTCGTGCAGCACGGGCACAACGGGCTGAAGATGTACGCCGACGACGCGTATTCGCTCTCGTTGCAAGTGCGGGATTTATTGCGCGACCCGGCGTATGGAGAACGTCTGGCGAGAACGGCGTTGGAAGAGATCGACCGCTACAACTGGCATGCGATCGCAGAGCAGACGATTGCGGTGTATCGCAGGGTGTTGGGATTGGAAGTCCGGGTGCCGCACGTGCTGGAAGCGGCGGCGGCCTTGGAGTAGAGAGAAGAGAATATGTGAGGGAGGCCGTCTGCAGGGAGAGCGGCGGTCCAACAGCTACCGGATGTGACAGTTGTTTTTTTCGGAAAAAACGAACATCGAGGAGGAGCAGACCCGCATGAAAGCTGTGATCATGGCCGGCGGCAAGGGAACCCGCCTGCAACCGTTGACGAACCGAATGCCAAAGCCGATGGTGCCGTTGTTGGAGCGGCCGTGTATGGAGTATATTGTGGACTTGCTCAAGCGCCACGGCATCACCGACATCGCCGTCACTTTGCAATACTTGCCGGACGTGATCAAGCAGCACTTCGGCGACGGTTCTGCGCATGGAGTGCGTCTGCACTACTTCGAAGAGCACACTCCGCTCGGGACAGCGGGCAGTGTGAAAAACGCCTCCGACTTCCTCGATGAGACGTTTTTGGTGATCAGCGGCGACGCGCTGACCGACTTCGACTTGACGAATGCGATCCGCTTCCACAGAGAGAGGGAAGCGCTCGGCACGATGGTGCTCACCGAAGTGGACGACCCTACACGCTTTGGCGTCGTCACCACCGACGAGTTCGGACGCATCGTCCGGTTTCAAGAGAAACCGAGTCGGGACGAAGTGTTCAGCCACACCGTGAACACCGGAATATATGTGCTGGAGCCGGAGATTTTGACTTTCTTCGAGCAAGGTCAAGAGTACGATTTCAGCAAACAGCTCTTCCCGCAGGTGCTGGAGCAGGGACTTCCGCTCTACGGCTGCGTGGGCGAGGGATACTGGTCGGACATCGGCACGCCGGATCAGTACCGGGAGACGCAGGTGGATATGATCTACGGGCGGGTGCAGGTGCAGGTGGAGACCAACCTCGTGGCTCGAACGGGTTGAAAAAAGAAACCGCCCGTCTCCTCGGAGGCGGGCAGTTTTCTTTTTGAGCACCACGGGATGGCATGCCCCAATTGACATTCCTCAGTTTTTTGATACTGTAGTACTAAGTTCATATCCGTCGGATGAAGCTGCGGGAATCAACAACCGTACGTGGACGACACTCTGGAGAGACCCGTATCGTGCGGGCGCCGAAGGGGCAAACAGATGGTGTATCTGTGAAACTCTCAGGCAAAAGGACAGAGTCAGGCAAGGGATGTTTTTTTCCAATGACTCTGTCCATTTCTCGTGTTGAGAAATGGGCTTTTTTATTTTTTCCCAATGGAGGGGACGCAACATGAACAACACAAACCAGCAACGCAAACAGGG
Source organism: Tumebacillus flagellatus (assembly GCF_000714935.1). Lineage (GTDB taxonomy): Bacteria > Bacillota > Bacilli > Tumebacillales > Tumebacillaceae > Tumebacillus > Tumebacillus flagellatus. Next base: position 14,255 of record NZ_JMIR01000015.1, on the reverse strand, counting down.
GATCGTCACCGTCGTCGGCATCGACCGCATCGGGATCATCGCAACGGTCAGCGCCGCACTTGCCGAGTACAAGCTGAACATCGTGGACATTCGGCAGACTGTCATGAACGAGTTTTTCACCATGATCATGGTCGTCGATCTCGCCCAAGCCGCACACACCCTCAAGGATCTGCAAAGCAAACTCGCCGAGATCGGAACCGAGCAGAATCTGCAAATCACCTTGCAAAGCGAAGAAATCTTCCACGTCATGCACCGCATCTAGTTCACGAAGCATTACCCGGCATCAACCAGCACCAACCAGCACCAACCAGCACCAACCAGACAGGAGAGGTCAATATGTCCTACAGCAACCAAGAGATCCTCGAAACGCTCGCGATGATTCAGATGGAAAACCTGGACATCCGCACGGTGACGATGGGCATCCACATCGCCGATTGCCGCCGCGACTCCCTGCAAGCCACGCTCGACGAACTGACGAAAAAAATCACCCGCTACGCCGGCCGCCACGTCCAAACCTGCCAAACCATCGAGCAGGAACTGGGCATTCCCATCGTCAACAAACGCCTGTCGATCACGCCGGTCGCGCTGGCGTTGCCCGGTTTCTCCTCCGAGGAGTACGTGCAAATCGCCGTCCGTCTCGATCAGATCGCCAAAGACTTGGGTGTGGATTTCGTCGGAGGCTTCTCCGCACTCGTGCACAAAGGGTTTACAAACGCCGACCACGCCCTGATCCAAGCGCTGCCGGAAGCGCTCTCCGTCACGGAGCGCGTCTGTGCGTCCGTCTCCGTCGCGTCCACCCGCGCCGGCATCAACATGGACGCCGTCGAGTTGATGGGACGCATCATCCGCGAAACGGCGGAGAAAACGGGAGAGCGCTTCGGCATCGGCGCCGCCAAACTCGTCGTGTTCTGCAACCCCGTCGAGGACAACCCGTTCATGGCAGGCGCGTTTCACGGACCGAGCGAACCGGAAGTGGTCGTGCATGTCGGAGTCAGCGGCCCCGGCGTCGTGCTCGCCGCGCTGAAAAACCACCCCGACGCCACATTTGACGAGATCTCCGAAATCATCAAGCGCACCGCATTCAAGATCACCCGCGCCGGACATCTCGTCGGCCGCATCGCCGCCGAACGCCTCCAAGTACCGTTTGGCATCGTCGACCTCTCGCTTGCGCCGACGAACGCCATCGGAGACAGCGTGGCGGAAATTTTGGAATGCATGGGCCTTGAACATTGCGGCGCGCACGGCACGACCGCCGCACTCGCCCTGCTCAACGACGCCGTCAAAAAAGGCGGCGCGATGGCGACCACTTCCGCAGGCGGCTTGTCCGGGGCGTTCATCCCGGTCAGCGAAGACAACGGCATGATCGCCGCCATCGAAGCAGGCGCGCTCTCCCTCGCCAAACTCGAAGCGATGACCGCCGTCTGCTCCGTCGGCCTCGACATGATCGCCGTGCCGGGCAGCACTCCGGCTGAAACGCTCTCCGCGCTGATCGCCGACGAGATGGCGATCGGCATGATCAACAAAAAAACGACCGCCGTCCGCGTCATTCCCGTTCCCGGCGCAAGCGTCGGCGATCACGTGGAATTCGGCGGCTTGCTCGGCCGCACCCCGATCTTGGAAGTCAGTCCGTTTTCTTCTGCGAAATTCATGCAGCGCGGCGGACGCATCCCGGCGCCGATTCAGTCTTTGACGAACTAGGCAGATCAACCTGATCTCGTACAGGCACCAATCCGCCCTCTGCCGCTTATCATGAGGTTATCCACCCCAAACCCCGTCAAGAATGGTCGTAGAAGGGAGAGATGACCCCATGAAAGCTCTGCATGACTTGTTGGAGGCGATGCGCCTGCCCAATGGGGCCTATGTCGCCAGCCCCTCCAACGACTATTCCTACGTTTGGATTCGTGATATCGCCTACACCGTGCTCCCGTACTTGCACACCGACTGCGGACGGTATGAAGCCGCGTATCATGCCTTGCTGGACTTGTTTCGCCAGTACGAGTGGAAGATCGACATCCACACCCGCCAGAAACCGGTGCTTCAATATGAATACATCCACGCCCGTTATTCGGTAGACCTCCGCGAAGTGCCCGATCCGTGGGGCCATGCCCAAAACGACTCCATCGGCCTGTTCCTCTGGGGGCTCGGCCAGGGCGTCCGCCATGGAAAGCGCCTCCTCCGCGACCGGCGCGACCAAGACATCGTGCAAAAACTCGTCTACTACCTCGGCTGTCTCCAGTACTGGCAAGAACCGGACAACGGCATCTGGGAAGAGTACGTCGAACTTCACGCGTCTTCCGTCGGCGCGTGCGTCGCCGGGCTCAAAGCGGTTTCGCTGCTCGTCAACGTTCCGCAGGAATGGATTGCCCGCGGCGAGGAGACGCTCAAACAACTCCTCCCGCGAGAAAGCGCCACCAAAGAAACCGACCTGGCGCTGCTCTCGCTGATCTACCCCTACGAAGTCGTCAACCGCGCCACCGCGCTGCGCATTCTCGGCGATGTCACGCAAAAACTGGAGCGCACGCACGGCGTGATCCGCTACGCCGGCGACCGCTACTACAACGAAGGCAGCGAAGCCGAGTGGTGCTTCGGCTTCCCGTGGCTCGGCCTCTGCTACGCACAACTGGGCGACCGTCAAAAAGTCCGGCACTACTGGAAAAAAACCGCCGCCCTGCTCGACGCCAACCACGGCAACATGCCTGAACTCTACATCGGCGGCACGGGGCAACCGAACCCAAACAACCCGCTTGCGTGGGCCGTGTCGATGACCCTGCTCCTTCACGAGCAGACCGACCCGGAAACGAAAACGGAAGCCGCCCGGAATGTGCAACCCGCGGCCCACTACGAAAAAAAGGGGACAAGCGCCTAAGCGCCGTCCCCTTTCTTGTGGTATTTCATGAATTACTCGACGATTCCTTGCTCGCTGTCTTCCGTCACTTCCAGCCATTCGTCGAGCACCTTTTTGTCCAGTACGCGCGCGGTGATCATCGCTTCTTGCTTTGCGTTGAACAGGTGTTTCCAATCCGCCTCCGCACCTTCCGCAATCCGAACCGCCATCAAGAGACCCGCCCACGCCGCATGACGCTTATACCAAAAGAATGTCTGTTGCTCCATCATGTACGGATATAAGTCGTCAAACGCGGTATGCTTGCAGGCAAGCGTTCTGTCCAACTCTTCTTTTGCCTCCGAAACGTACTTTAAAACGTCAAATGACATGGGTTCTCCCTCCTTTGCTTCTGTCTCCATCATACCCCATGCAGGGCCTCCTCGAAAAGCCTCTTCAATTTCCGCCGGCCGCCGCTTCCGGCAACAACGGCGCATACATCATGATCGCATGGTTCTCCGTCACAAATTCCTGCCGCCGCTCTTCGCCGTCTTCGCCCAACACTCTTCGCCAGATCTGGTTGTGCCGCGTGTATCCGCCCCACGCTTCCTGCCGAAACGCATGCTCCCGCTCAAACACCTCGTACCGCTCCGTTTGCGGCTCTTCCGTCCGCCATTCGCCGACCAAGTGCGTCTCCGTCAAAAAAAGATGCAACACGTACGTCCGCTCCGTGTCATTGCGAATCTGCAAATCCACATAATTGTACGCGCACGTCGCGCCGCTGCCAAACGGCTGCGTGCGGTTGGAGTCGGGAAACACATCGTACTGGTGCCGATACCGCTCCGTCACCGTCAGCGGCGTATGCAGCGTCATCCAGTAGATCAAGTTCGACAACTGGCACAGCCCGCCGCCCGTCTCCGCACGGAACCCGCCTTCATGAAGCACCATGCCCGGCAGATACCCTTTCGCTTTCGTGGGATTGCCGATCAACTTCCAATAGCTCATCGTGTCGCCAGGCCGCAGGACGAGCCCGTTCAAGCGGGGAATGGCGAGGGTGAGGTTGTGGACTTTGTTGTGCTGGAGCCACATGTCGACATGGCGAAGTTTGCGCAGCAACAGCGTGCGGTGCGTAAACGCCACATGCCGGTAGGGTGTTTTTTCCCACGGAGTTTGTACTTGTTCAGAAGTGTATCGCACGCGCGAGAACGTCCATTGCAGACGGCGGCGCATGCGGAAATAGAGCATGCCAAGCTGCAAGTGCAGCCAACTTCTCTTTTTTGGTTTCATGTGAAATCGAACCCCCTTCTGGCTATTAGTGGGGGGGACCTTCCAAAATGTTACACCCGCTCTGAAAAAAAGAAACCGCCGCCCGAGGGCGACGGCATCTTGGCATCCGATTGTTTAAATCAAGGTCAGCACCAAGGACGAAAGCCCGAGGCACGTTGCGATCAAGTACAGGAACACAACCGCTTGCTTTTGGTTCAGACCGCGGTCCATCAAACGGTGATGGGCGTGCGTGCGGTCCGGCGAGTAGATCGGTTTGCCGTTGATCGCGCGGCGGATCGTCACATAGAACGCGTCAAAAATCGGCAGGCCCAGCGCCACGACCGGAACGAGGACGGAGGCGATGGTGATCGACTTGAACGCGCCGAGAATCGAGATCGCGGCGAGCATGTAGCCGAGGAACATCGAGCCGGTGTCGCCCATGATGATCTTGGCGGGGAAGAAGTTGTGACGCAGATAGCCAAGCGTCGTGCCGACCAGCGTCGCGGTCAACAGCGCCGTAGTGGTTTGTCCCATCAAGAGCGTGACGACCAGCAGCGTGCCGCCCGCAATGGCCGCGACCCCGCCCGCCAAACCGTCGATGCCGTCGAGGAAGTTGAACGCGTTGATCACGCCGACCACCCAGAGGACGGTGAGGATTTGACCGAGAATCGGGTGGAACGTGACGTACCCGATGTCGCCAAACGGAATGTTCACGCCGTGCACGACCGTGCCCGACAGAATCAAGCAGTAGGTGGCGACGATTTGGCCGATAAATTTCGGCAGGGCGGGGAAGTCCTTGCCCCGCGTCTTGAAGTAGTCGTCGAGAAACCCGACGAGCACGAGCACGCCGATCCCGGCGAGGATGCCCCAGAGGGTCAAGTCATCGTCCGGAGTATCGCCGTAGCGGTAGATGAAAAAGCTCACGAACAGAACGAACACCACGATCATGCCGAGTCCGCCCAGCATCGGGAGCGGTTCTTTTTGTTTCTTTCGTGCGTTGGGCTTGTCCACGTAGCCGTAGCGGATCGCGATCTTGCGGAACAGCGCGACGCTTAGGAAACTGCACAACGCGGCAGCCAACATCACCCAAAGGACCGTCACAGGGAGTCCCTCCCAAAATGGATTTTATCTCTCCTTATTGTCGTCCCGACTGTCGAAAGCTGTCAAGAGGAAAGTATGGTAAAGTAGAGGAAGCAGAGGCAAATGACAGGAGGTTGAAACATGACTCTCTCCAGTTGGATCATCGGTTTGCTCGGGGCCGCCGTGATCGCCGGGCTTGCGTACTGGAAGCGCTCGTTGTCGGCGAGCGGCTTTGCGGCGGCGGTGATCGCGGGGACTGTGCTGTACGCCGTCGGGAGTTTGGCGTGGTTCGGGACGTTGATCGCGTTTTTCGTTTCGTCGTCGTTGCTCTCGAAGTGTAAGCAGAAAGCGAAGTCCGCCGCCGAATCCACGTATGAAAAAACCGGACGCCGCGACGCCGGACAAGTGTTTGCCAACGGAGGCATCGCGGTGATTCTCTGTTTGCTGAACGCGCTGTTCCCGCACTTTCTCTGGTGGGCGGCGTTTGTCGGCGTGCTCGCGACGGTGAACGCCGACACGTGGGCGACGGAAATCGGCGGGCTCTCGTCGTCGGAACCGCGCTCGATCCTCACATTGAAAAAAGTCCCGACCGGCACGTCCGGCGGCATCTCGCTTGCGGGTACGCTGGCGACGATGGCGGGCGGGTTGTTTATCGGGCTGTGCGCGTGGCTGTTTTCCTTGGGCAGCGGCAGTGCGGCGCTGCACGTGTCGTTTGGGTGGTTGTTGTGGACCGGCCTCGTCGCGGGCACGATCGGGTCGTTGACCGATTCGGTGATCGGCGCGAAGTGGCAATGGATGCGGCGCTGCGTCGTCTGCGGCAAGGATGTCGAAGCCGCAACGCATTGCAGCACGAAGACCAGCTACTTGCGCGGAGAGAAATGGATGAACAACGATGCGGTCAACATGATCGCGTCGCTCGCGGGGGCGGTCATCGCAGTCCTTGCCACCGCGAGTTTGTAAAAAAGGAACCAGCGCCCACGGCCTGTTCTTCGGGAGGCAACAGCCAACTTCACGACACCTGGTAAGTGAAAAGCCAGCGCCCACGGCGTTTTGGACATGAAAAGCCAACATCCACGAGCGTGGTGTTGGCTTTTTTTAGTTATTCAGCTGTGACTTCCTCGATCAGATCGAGGCGTTGCAGCAGTCGAATAAACGCCAGCGAGAACGGGACGTCCTTCTTATCCGTTTCCAGCTCCGCAAGCTTGAGTATTTCCGCGAGCGTGCGCTTGCCGTCCATATAATATTGAACAAAAACGCCGGTGTCGTGAAGCGCGTCGTCTTGCGCGCGCACCCACGCCTCCCGCTCCTCCGGCGTCAACTGCCGCAGAAAGCCGTTCAGGTCGAGCGGCCCGATCCCGCGTCGACGGAACACTTTCTGCAAGAGCGGGTCGGCCGCTTCCGCCGTCGTCGCCGCAACTTCCGCCAGCGTCTGCGCGGACGCTTGCAACAGGCTTTCCAACTCGGCGGCAAAGTGCTCGCAGACCGCTTCGACGAAGGTGATTTTTTTTGCGAGGTCGCTTTGGAATCGCTCTTCGTCCTCTGCAAGGACGAGGCGCTGCAAGGAGCGAAGGTCGGCGATCTTGCAGTCCTTCAGCCACAGCAGGCGCTCGGCCGCGAGCGCGCCTTCAATCAACCCTTCGCGCACGCTTCGAACTTGCACTTCCAACTCTTGCGCCAAGTTTGCCGCCATGCGGGACGCGAGCGCGAGGAGGTCCGGCAGTTCGGCGTTGGACACCCAATACAAGTACGCCGCCGCCGTGGACGCGACCCGTCCCATCATCTGCGGGCTCAAGTTGTCGACCGTGTCAAACGACGTATGGTAAAACTTATCCGGCCACGTGATCATCATCGGACAGGGAATGCCCACCGTCGGGTCGGCGAGGATGTAATGGTCGCTGCCCGGCGAGAACGGCGTCAGCAAGTGGTTCGTCAGCGAATACCCGAACGTGCGGTTAAAATCGCGGCAATCTTCCGCCGCCAGCTCCCAGATCCCGTACGCCAACTCGGCGGTATAAGAAGGAAGCGAACGCGACGATTTCACGACGGTCAACGGCCCCCCGCTTTTCGCCGGATCGGCGCCGACCATGTCGAGGTTGAGCGCCGCCACTGTCCGCGCCAGCCGTTCTTGGCGGTGGTTGATGTGCGCATGCGTCCCCGTAAATTCCGGCATCAGCAAAAAACGAATCCCCCGCCGCGGCTTTGCCACCCGCCCTTCCCGGATCAGCCGCTGCAGCGTGCGGGCGGTTTCCAGCAAGACGCTCGGCCCGGACGCGTTGTCGTTGCCGCCCGGTTTCGGGTGGCAGAGGTGCGAGACGAGGAGGACTTCTTCGTCGGTCTCGCCCGGGATGAACGCTTCCACGTTCTCGATCTGCCCTTCCAGAAGTTGTGCTTCGACGCGAGCCCGGACGGTGACAGGGCCTTTTTTGCAAAGGGCGCGCAGTTCGTCGCCGACGCGGGGGGAGACGGCGAATCCAAACGACGTCAGCGACTCGTCATACCACCAAAACGACGTGTACTGCACGGCGTCCGCCAAATCCTCGCGCGTGCGCAAGGGCGGAAACGCCGTCATGTTGTCGGTCACAATCCCGAGCGCGCCGAATTTCTCGACGGCGAGTTGGTGGATGCGCATCTGCGAGCCGCGCGCGAGGACGAGTTTGCCGCGCACGTCGATGCCTTGATAGCCCGCTTCTTCCACCGCGTTCTCCACCAGCACGAGTTCGGCCGTCACGCCCTCGGGCGGCGTGGCGGTGCTGCGCTGGATGACGGAAAGCTCCATTTCGGTATAGCGCGCAAGACGCTTGGACACCGGGTGAAGCAGTTGGAGTTCCGCTTCTTGGCAGCGCCACTCCCGAAACGAGCGGGAGTTTCCGAAGTAGACGTCCGGCGTGGCCGGGTAGCTGACGATCTCGGCGTCGAGGCCGTACTCGCGCAGGCGGTTGACGCAATACTGCGCCGCCTCGCGATAGCCCGGCGAGGCTTGGATGCGGTGGTGGGTGGAGATCACGCGGGCATGGTTCAGGGCCGCTTCGCCCGAGGCTTCCGCTTGGAAGGGAGCAAGCCATTTGTTCAGCATCTCAGAGTTCCCCCTTGTCTGGTTGTTTAGTTTGAATATATAGTTTTTTGCGAAAAAAAGCACGCGACTGTCTCGCGTGCTTTCATTCCAACCATTGCACATATCCAAACCGGCCCTTCGCGCGGGCGATGGCATCGACGCGATCCGGGAAGAGCAGGGAGAGACGGTAATACACAAATTCCTCGGAGACCAGAAATTCCTCCGCCAACTGGGAGATGTCGACCGCTTGGTCGTAGGACAGCAGGACTTCCTCCATCATTTGCAGCGGCATGTAGAGGTAGGTGGAGAAATCCTTGGCTTGGCGCTCTTGCTTGGCGTGCAGGTGTTTGGTCGTCTCGGTCTGCGAGATCGTGTGCAGGTAGAGATGCGCAAACTCTTCGCCGCAGAGTTCCTTGAACTGCAGGTAGTCGACGCCCTTCTGAATGTAGATGTATCCCTTGCGAAAACCCGTGCAGACCGAAAACGTCAGGTCTGGCTCTGTGGAAGCGCGGATCTTGATTTTGTAGTAGTCGCAGATTTCACGGATGTCGATCTGGTCCGGGTATTTGAAATCAAATCGGGTCAGTAGATGGTTGGCGCGGTCTTCCATCATCGACGGCACACGGCAGCCGGGTACGAGTTTTGCGAATTTCACGTTAGGAATCAGGCTCCTCGTCATCGTCGTTCTCAAGATCTTCCTTGATGATGTCCCACATGCGAATCAACTTGCGCAGCTTGTCCTGCGGTGCAACCGACAAGTCATGGAAAAAAGCCCGAAACCCTTCGTGCCGTCTCATCTCTTGCAACACGGCGAGCTCCTCCGGCGCGAGATGCTTCGCGATCGGGTCGTCCGCCCCGGCCGCGGGCTCGGGCATGCGTCCGAGCAACAGAAAGTCGGCCGGCACGTCAAAAGCTTGCGCGAGGTTTGCGATGTCGTCCGTATCCGGCGTCGAATACTCCCGCTCCCAGTTGGAGACGACTTGCGGGGAAACGTGGCTTTTCTGGGCCAGGTCTTTCTGCGTCCAGCCCTTCTGCTTGCGAAGGTCGCGAATGCGCTTTGCGACCGTGGTCATGTGCAGACCCCCTCCTTTTCTGTCTCCTAGTATATTACATCTTGACACTAACGGGAAGCGTTATTATGATGTGAGTACGATAAATTAACGGATTTCGTTAGGACGAAAGCTGTGAACTTGAGGAGAGTGGTTGACGATGAAGCAGACCCTGGACGATTTGAACATTGAACCCAAGAAAACCCGCGCCCGCGTGGAGGGAATTTTGGAATCTTGCCGACTGTATATGCAGATCGGCTACCATCCCGGACACGAAACCCGCACGACCGCACGCTACAGCCTCACGCCGTCAAGCGTTACGAACACGTTTCACAGCAGCACGGAAAGCATCGCGCAGAAGAACGTCGACGAAGAACGCCGCCGCCGCGAGCTGGTCGAGAGCGTTTGGGCGGCGGTGGAGATGCTTAACGACGTGGAGAAGCAAATCGTGAAGATGCGGTATTTGGAAGATGACGATGCGCTGGACTACATTGTGTTCGGCGAATTGAACCTCAGCGAACGCAAGTACTACCGGGTGAAAGCGAGAGCGTTTCTGAAATTGGCGTTGGCGATGGGAGTCGCCGTGTATAAGGAAGCTGTTTGATCATAGAGAGCATGAAAAACCGCCGTGGAAGCCGGCGGTTTTTTTCTGAAATCAATTGGCAGAAATTTGGCAGTAACGGGACAGGTTAGTTTCCTTAGGCCGTGCTACTATGTTAGTAAGCCAATCAAGGCAAAGCACCAAAACCACCACAACCCCACACCACCCACGCTTTTTTGAAAAGCCGCCAGAGCATCCGACTGGCGGCTTTTGATTTGAAGGAGGTGAGTTGCATGTAGTTTTAACACGCGGAGCCGTGAAACGGACTGCTGAAAGGAGGGAACAGAATGACCGTTCAACAAACGGACCCCTTGCAGTCGATCACGCAGACGTTGCGCACGCTCACGACCCCGATGGGAGTGGTCACGGTCAGCCAAAGCTGGCCCGACCCGAACGTGACGTCGGTGGAAACAAACTTGCCCTGTCTCTTCGTCTACCCTGTGCGGGAGCGGGGCACGTACATCGGAAGCGTCAACACCGTGTTCGCCACGGTGAAAAACGCCGATGATACCACCGCCACGATCTATCGGGAGAAGCAGCGCAAAACGTACGAACTCCGGCTTACCTTGGTCACCGCAACGGCTGACGAATTGAGCCGGATCGGGTGGAAGATCGAACAGGCGCTGAACACCAACACGCGTCTGAACACCGGCAATCCGCTGGTGGACATTGTGACATTCACGTACTTCGGGCAATACAACGCCCCGCCGAGCGACGCCGGCGCGCATCAGCGCGACATGACGTTCAACGTCTCTGTCCGCGTGCTCGACGCCGAAACCGTCTATCTGCTCAAAAAACTGTCGCTGTCCGAAGACAGCGATCTGGAATCCAACTTATAAGGAGTGTTGAAGACGATGCAATTTGTACAGAACCTCAACAACTTGATCCTGGACGATCAGTACTTCCTCGAAGTTCCGACCGCTGAAGGCAGCGCTTCCGCCCCGACCGGCAACATCGGTCTCGTCGGCACGTTCTCCCGCGGTCCGCTGAACACCCCGACGCTGGTGACTTCGTATCCGGACCTCGTCAAAAAATTCGGTGACGTCGACCCGGAATTCGCTTTGACCGGCACCCTGACCGCACGCGGGATCTTCAAGCAAGGCAACGCGAACGTCTACGTGGTTCGCGTCTCTTCTTCGACCGCTCCGGCTGCACAAGCCCAAGTCGAGGTCCAAGATGCGGAAGGCACCGCCGTCCTCACGCTTAAAGCCAAAACCCCGGGCACTTGGGGCAACGCGCTCTCCGCTGCGATCTCGGCGGGCACCAAGTCCGGCACGATCAAAGTTGAACTGCAATACGGCAGCGAGTTTGAATCTTGGGACAACGTCCTGTTGGTCAAACCGGCTGCGCCGATCGCCGGGACCTTGCTTGCCTCGTCCGTTTTTGGCGAGAAGGGAGCTTCGCAGTTGGCGGAGATGGAGATTCTTGCAACCGACGCGGCCGATCAGCCGAAGTTTGACACCTACTACCTCGCAGGCGGCACCGACGGTGCGGATGCGAAAGCGGCCGACTACAAAGGCTCCGCTTCCGGCACGACCAAAACCGGTCTGCACGCGCTCGATTCCGCGCCGATCAACTTGATCTTGGCGGCAGAGCAAGGCGATGACGACATCAACCAAGCGCTGATTGAAAACGCCGAAGGGATCACGCAAAACGGCGGTCTTCCGCGCATTGCGCTGATCACGTTCCCGCGCGCAACGTCCGTGTCGTCTCTGGGGAACTTGACCAAGCCGCAGGACACGGATCGTGCGATCGCCGTGTTCCCGTGGGTGCACATCAGCGATTCCGCAACGGGCACCACGCTGACCGTCTCGCCGGTCGGCTATTTTGCAGGCGTGCTCGCCGGACTCCAACCGCACCTCTCCACCGGCAACAAAAAAGTATCGGGCATCCTCGGCACCGATCCGAACCAAAACATCGGCCCGTCCGAACTGGTCGCGATGGTACAAGCGCGCGTCAACGCGATCGGCGTGCAAACCCCGGCCGGCCAAATCGGCATCCGCGGTTCCTTCACGCTCTCGCAAGAAGAAGCGCAATCGCAAATCCACGTGCGCCGCATGCAGGACTACATCAACCAACTGGTCTCCCAAGTGGGCGGTCAATTCGTGGATCAGCCGATCACCGATGACCTGATGCGCCAAGTCTACCACTGTGTGGACAACCTCTTGCAACCGATGAAAGCTCCGATCTCCCCGGCGGATCAGATGATCGCCGACTACAAAGTCGTCTGCGATGCTTCCAACAACCCGGCGTCGAGCATCGCGCAAAACCGCCTGATCTGCGATTACGGCGTCAAACTGCTCAACGTGAACCGCTTCATGATCTTCCGCACCCAAATCGGGACCGGCGTCGTCATCACCAAGCAGTCCTAATCTCATCTAAAATTCCAGAAGGAGTGACCTACCCATGTCTAAAGACCGTATCCTTGGTTCTTCCGCGAAAATTGAGCTGTACACCGACCGTGGTGTCATGACCATCGAGGTGGACGGCTTCTCGAAAAACCAAAAGCACGAAGTGAAAGCGCGCAACCCGCTCGGCAACATCGGCGAACATCACCAAGTCATCTACAAAGGCTGGGAGCTGGACTTCAAACTCGGCAAAGTGGACGGCCAAGTGGCTGAATTCTTCCAAACGATCGACGATGCGCTGCTGGCGGGCAAATCGACCCCGCGCGTGCGTGTCGTGGAAACCGTCAAACACTTTGACGGCCAAAACGAAGTGTGGGTGTATCCGGACACCGTGCTGTTCGGGTACAAATCGGACGCGGCGAACGCGGCGGACGAAATCAAGGAAGAGTTCAAGGGCGCTTGCAACAAGCGTCTGCGCGGCTAATCGTTTTTTTTCAATCGGTTTGATCTAAACTCTACACAATTCAAGGAGGGCTCACCCCATGCAAGCACAAGAATTCAACCCGCAAGTCGTCGTCGAAACCACCCCGGACGCACCGGTCTCCGTGCCGGTTCCGACCTCGCAAGAACTTCCGTTCAACCAAGTCCGCCTCTCGGACGGCCGACTTGTCGAGATGCGCGAGATGATCGGTTCCGACGAGATGATCGTCGCGGGTCAACTCGGCGGCGTGTTTGAACCGAACGGCGCGGGCGCCGTCATCTTCCAAAGCTGCCTGATCGTGCGCACCATCGTGAAAGTGGACGGCATGGAACCGCCGCGCTTCCGCAATTACGAAGGCGTCCGTGATTTCCTCGCCGGCTTCAAAGGCAAGGACTACACCAAGATCAAGAAGCTGTTTGAAAAGCTGAACGGCGACGGTGAGGGAAACGCCTAAGGGCCAAAATCGAAGCCCTGAAAAAATCCCCTGCCTTTGTGCAATGCCTGGCGTTGGCGCAGCGGCACATCTCGTTTGAGGAGTCGCAGCGCTGGCCGGCATACATGAGGGTGGCCGCCCTCGAATTGTTCGAAGAGGCTGATCAAAAAGAGAGCCGCCCTGGATAGGGGCGGTCTCTTTTTTTAGGCTGAGCATTTCCCAAGGAAAGGAGGTTGGGCGATGGATGATTTTTTATTGAAGAGCGTTGAGGATTCCATGGTGTTTATTCGACAGTACATGGAATTGGCGACGGGCTATATGGATTTGATGGTCGAGGACGTTCTGGAGATGGTTGACGGGTTTGGCCGTGTGACAGATGAAGCGGCGAAGGCGGTCAAGGAATTTGACAAGTTGCCCAAGCAGATTGCGACGACCGTCAAGGAATTCGACAAACTGCCCAAAATCGCATCCGAAACCGTCAAAGAGCTGTGCAAGACGACCAAGATCGCTGAGTCGGTGGTGGCGGAGTACTGCAAAGTGACCAAGATTGCGACCGCGGTTGTGATGGAGTTCAGCCGCACTGTCAAAAGCGCTGTCAGCGTGGCGTTGGAGTTCAACACGACGGCGAACTATGCGGCGAAAGTGACGCAAGAGTTGTCGATTGCTGCGAAGATCACCGCGCAGATTGCGGCAGGGTTCGGGCTGACGGCGAAATTCGCCGCGACGATCGGAGCGGAACTGTCGCTGGCTGCCAAAATTGCGGCGCAGGTCGGAATGCAGATCGGCATGGCGGCGAAGCTGGCCGGGCGAGTGAGTTTGGAGTTTGCGCTGGCGGCGAAACTGGCGGCGCAAGTTTCCGCCACGTTTGGCTTGGTGGGCAACATCGGGCTCAAAGTGCAGGTGCAGTTTGGCGAGATCGGCAAGCTGATCGCCCAGGCGGTGCTCGACTTTGGATTGATTCCGAAAGCGGTGGCCCAGGTAATCAAGCAGTTTGAGCTGATCCCGAAAGCGATTGCCGACGCCGTGAAGCAGTTCGGCGCGATCCCGAAGGCAGCCGCCCACGTGATCAAGCAGTTTGGATTGATCCCGCAGGCGATTGCAGGCGTGGTCAAACAGTTCGCCGC